>JAFXTD010000055.1 GCA_017535925.1 Selenomonadaceae bacterium
AATTTTATTTTTAAATCTACTTTTCTTTTGCCACGCCCAAAAGAAAAGTAGCAAAAGAAAAGGGCGTTTGTCCGCTATAAAACCTTCCAGGTTTTAAGTCGCGGCGGCCGCACGTCCATGTGCGGCCGGGCACTCGCCAACCGCTGCTTTTGAATTTATCAACAGCCCCTAGGAATTAGGAATGATTACGTTGAGAATTTAATTCCTCATTCCTAATTCCCAATTCCTAATTGAATTTTTTCGCAACTTTCAAGATTTGTTTCAATCCATTTTTTTATTCTGTCGCGAACGGGCGCATCAAGCCTGTCAAATTTTTTCTCGGCTTTCTTCGACAACACAACCGAATATTTTTTTACGCCCACTTTGCCGCCGCCTCCTTAAAAGGAATTGTCACGGGGTTTTTCAAATATTCCGCATAAGCCGCGTCCGCCGCTTGAATGTCTTCTTCGTCTTCGAGTTTTTCAAGCACTGCTCTGCGAATAAATTCCGAAACGCTGATGTCTTTTTTTTCAGTATAATCTTCAAGCCGGTTTAATGCCTCGTCTTGTATGTTCACCGTTATCAATGCCATTTTTATCGCTCCTTTACAAGGTGAAGTTGGTGCCGAGATAAAATTTCTTGGCAATGTCGCTGTTGGCAATTTCGTTTGCAGAGCCTTCCAACAAAATTTTTCCCTCGTTTAGAATATAGGCGCGGTCGACGATATGCAGTGTCTCGCGGACGTTGTGGTCGGTTATCAAAATGCCCATGCCGCGTTTCTTGAGGTATTTTATAATTTCTTGAATGTCGGCAACCGCCAAAGGGTCGACGCCGGCAAAAGGTTCGTCAAGCAAAATAAATTTCGGCTCCAAAGCAAGACAGCGCGCAATTTCAACACGCCGCCGCTCGCCGCCGGAAAGTTCAGTGCCTTTGCGTTTTTCGACGTGCCGAATGCTGAACTCGCGCAAAAGTTCGTTGAGTTTCTGTTGGCGTTCTTCTTTGTTCAGATTGAGCGTCTCAAGAATCGCCATGATATTTTCTCGAACGGTCAGCTTGCGGAAAATCGACGCCTCTTGCGTGAGATAACTTATTCCCAATTCGGCGCGCTTATACATCGGCAACTTGGAAATATCAACGTCGTTGATAAAAACTTCGCCTTCGTCGGGGCGTTCCAAGCCGACCATCATGTAAAAAGAAGTTGTCTTGCCCGCGCCGTTGGGACCAAGCAAGCCGACTATCTCGCCCGTTTCGACTTTTATCGAAACTTTGTTGACGACCGTCCGCCCTTTGAACGCCTTAACCAAATTACGCGCCTCAAGATTCATTTGCGGTCGCCTCGTCGGAATTTTTTTCGGGGTCGATAACAACAGTCTCGTCGGAAGATTTTTCTTCGACTTGCGCGGGTGATTCAAAGTCTTTGTTAAAATCTTCGGGCATCGAAATTCGAGGCTCGGCTTTCAAATTTCCGTTATCTGCAAGATAAACCGTCAAGTGGTTGCCGCGAATGGTGTTATTGTCTTGAATCGCCCAAGCATTGCCGCTGACAACCGCCTTGCCTTCCTGCTTGCCGTCGTAATCGACTTTATCGCCGCCCGCCTCCAAATTCCGCGTTTGGCTGATAAGGTGCGCATTGCCCGTGCCGATATAGCGTTCGTCGTCTATCCAACCTTCCATGTGGTCGGCTGTGAAAGTTCCTTCGACTTCGCTTTTGGCAACTCCGCCCGTCGGAATGATAACGTGCTTTCTGTCGTCGGGGAAAAAGTCAATGTGTTCGCCCGTGAAAGTTCGTCTGTCTCCGTTGGGATATTTTGCGTCGGGCATGAGCGTTTGAATCGCAACAACATTTCCATCCGCCAACATGTGTCCTTGACCGTTGCTTTTCAATGCCTCGCAAGTTATGCGCATGTCCTCGTCGACGACAATCACGTTGCCGATAAGTTGCGCCGCCTTTGTCTTGACGTTAAAGAGCGCGTGAAGTCCCGTTGCTTTGGTCGTGCCGTGCTTGAGCAAAACATTTCCTTCCGCAGTCACGACGCCCGTTTCCATGTCGTATTCGATTGCGTCGGCGTTCACTTCGGAAGGCAAATCGTCTTTATCGGCTGCCGTTGCCGCCGAGCTTACAAGCATTGCCGCAAACAAGCCCGCGCAAATTTTTTTTAGGTTAATCATCTTACTTCACCACATTGTTATATTTTTTATTCCAAAAGCCCAAATGGAAATCAGGTAAATTCGGATTATTCAATTGGTCAAGCGGTATCGGAAGGAAAATATTCTCATCATCGACAAGCTCGTAGTTTGAAGTTTTAACGTAAGTCACTTCCAAACAATTTGGGAATGTATATTTATCGTCCAAAACAATACAAGACGCATAATTGTTCGCGTGCAAATGAACCAACGAGTGAGTTTGATTCAGCTTCCAAAGACAGGTATATATTTGATTCATTAAATCTTGCGACTTAGACTGAATGAGATTGTGGAATTCAAAAGCTATCTGGTCGAATCGACTGAGAGTTTCGGAAGAGACTTGCGAGAGAAAGCCCCACTCTGCGCCTTCCACATCCATTTTTAAAATCATGTTCGTCTTATCTTCGTGACCGTTTGCCCGGATAAAACTGTCGAGTGTGTCCAAACTTCTTCTTGGCTCTTTCATGCCTGAAATACCTGCTTTGAAGAAATGGAACTTGTCGTTTTCTTGAGGGAGTGCGTTAATCGTCGGGTCGTACATGAAAACGTCATAGCCGCGTTGTACCATGTCCAAATCCCATGAAACATCCCTGTTTATTCCGAAAGAATAAGCTATTCTCCCCCCCCCCCCCGATACATTAAAGTTATCGACCATGATATAGCCGCCGTCATTTGGTCTGCCGAGACGGACAAAATCTTTGCCGACAACTCTTTTTATCTTGAGGAGCGCGCTGAGTTGTTCATAATATTCCGGCGTGATGTTGATTTTAAGCAACAAATTTTGAATGGGTTTGCAAAAGGTGATATTCATGAAAAATTTCCTCCTGTTCAATCGATTGATTCGTCGTCTTTAACGCCTTTTAAAATTCTCGCGTGACCCAACAGCCCGAAGTTCTTGAAATTATTTTCGGAATAAGCAAGGTCGCCGAAGGCTCGCATGTCTTCATTTGAAATGCGGACGTTGCCGGTGGCGATAACTTTTTCCTCGGCGGTGAACCATTCCAATTTGTCGCTTGCAAGTTTTGCGCCGTCGTTATCTTTCACACGAACATTGCCCGTCGCCATGAGCGTCTCTTTTGCGGCAAGCCAAGAGAGTTCGTCGCTTTTGAGTTCCGAGCCGTCGTCTTTGGTCACGCTGACATTGCCGGTTGCCGTGAGCATTTCTTCTTCGGAAAACCAAATCAATTCGTCGCTTAAAAGTTTTTCGTTATCGCTGTTCGTCACGACAACCTCGCCCTCGACGTAGATAATGCTTTCCGTTCGGTCGTAAATGGCGCGCTTTGCCGTCAAGTCCCAAATGTCCTCGTCGTCATAAAATTTTCCTCTGACGTTTATAAGCTCCATGTCCTGCGTAAGTGAATCGACGCGCATTTTGTCGCAAGTAAGCTCCCAAATTATTTTGCCGTCTTTTTCTTCGGTCAAGGTGTTGCCCTCGTATTCCATGACGGTCGGCGGCTCGACTTTTTCTATCGGCGGCGGCGCGGAAGGTGTCGACCTCACGACCCACACGACCAAGCACACAAAAAAAATCACAACCGTTGCTGCCAAAATTTTTTCTCGTGTGCTCATGATTATTCCTCTTTAACCTTTCTTCGACTCTTCACCGTGTGGTGTTTGTTTGTTTTTTGCAGTTCGGGCGGCGTGTTCCATCGCTTTTGAAACCACAGCCACTGCGTCGGGTTTTCGCGAATGACTTCCTCCAAAATTTTAGTCATCTTTTCCGTGAAACGCAATAAGTCGGCGTCGGTGTCTCCCGTGTCTTCGAAGTACATTATCTCTCCGATTTTCACGAGGTGCCGTCCGTTTTCCTTGCGAAGGATAAAAGCCGGCAAAACGGGCGCGTTGAATCGTCTTGCGAAAACGGCAGGACCCAAAGGCGTCGAGGCGGTCTTGCCCAAAAATTTTATGAAGGCTCCGCCGGGCCCGGCGTCTTGGTCGGCGAGGAAGCCCAAAATTTTTCCGTCCTTGAGTGCCCGTCCCGCAGCCCGCAATTCGTTTGTTCCGCGATTAAAAATTTCAACGTGAATCGTCGCCCGCAAATCGTCAAGCACCCGCGAATATTCGGCATTCGGTTGAAGTTTGGCGATTGCGGTCACGGGCATTCCGTTCAGCGAAAAAGCCGCGCTCAACCATTCCCATGTGCCGATATGACCCGTCAAAACGACGACGCCTTGTCCGCCCAAAAGAGCCGTTCTCATTCGTTCCAAGTGGTCAATTTCTATGTAGTCCGACAAATTTTTTTCGTTGAGGTTGGGCATGTACAAAATATCGAGCATGTTGCGAGCCAAATTCACGAAAGATTCTTTGACGAGTTTTCGAGCTTCCGCCTCCGAAATATTCAGCGCGGGCATCATCTGCGCGACCGCCCGTTCCCGCTGCTTTTTGACGAGTCGATAATACAAATGCCCGAACATCTCTCCCAAAGCCAAAAGCAAATCGTAGGGCAAGAGCCGTATTATTCTGCTCATCAACATCAGCGTTCTGTAAAGCATTTCTTCCTCCGAAATTATTTTTAATCAATCGTTGGCATAGGGAAATTATTTTCGCGGGCAAAGTCGACGTTTTCCGTCTCAAAGGGATTTTTGCCGTAATTTTGTTGGCAACGGATTTTATAGCCAAAAGAATCGTTCTTGTACTGCCCAATGTCAAAAACTTTGGCGTAGTCGTCAAGTTTGTCCAAAATCTCCAACGTCATCAGCGTCATCAAACATTTTGGACAGACACTGCAGTTCGAGGCGTCATCTGTTTTGTCAAGACAAACGTTTAAATATTTCTGTGCGATGTCCCAATCAGCGATTTTTTTAATTTTATCGCGCCGACGATATTGGCAACCGTCGATAATCAACTCCAGCCGCTCCGTTTGAATCAATGGCACAAGATAAGGCTCACAAAAACCAAGCATATCATAATCGTGATAGTACGTTGAGAATTTTTTGATTTGTTCGTAGTTCAAACCGTTTGAAAAGTAATATCGGCGAATCGAATTCTGCAAGCTGAAGATGCACGAATAAATCCCTAAATAGCCGGCTTTCGCTCCGGCAAGGAACGGAAACTTAGCCAAGTATTCGGCTTTCGCTCCGGCAATTTTGTGCGTGAAGGCGTGCAGATTGCAGGTGACTGTATAAACTGGCAAGCCGAGTTCGTTCGCGGCGTTGATGTTCCTGTTGCAACGAGCCTGAAAAAATTTTTGCGTGGAAGAATCTTCAAAGTTGCCGTGAGTGCCGCTGTTGAAAAGAAACAGCGCGTTGATTCGATAATCGGGGTCGGTCTCGTTGATGAAGTGATCGTAAATCGTCGACAACGAATCCACGCCGCAAGAAATTCCCGCGCCGATTAAATTTCCCTGCGGCTTGGGCGGATTAAAACCGTCAACAATAAATTTCACGGGCGACAGAGCATCGGAGAAGTCGCAGAAAATTTTTTGAATGTACCACTTGATATTTTGATAAAGCTTTTTGGATATGTTGCCGCAAATGTGCAGGTCTTGCTTGTGATACATAGCCAGATACAACGACACGAGCACAAAAGCGTCATAAGTGTCGTCAGCGAGCATATCACCGTGCGCTTTGTCAATCTCAAAGTAAATTGTCTTTTCCGCGTAGGGAGAGACCATGTCCGTAAAATTTATATCTGCCTCCAGACGTGTTAATCCTTCGTGTACGTATTTGCGCAAGCCGGAAAGTTCAATCACGATAAAAGCCTCCTATTGATTGAGCGCAGTCAATTCTTTGTCGTCGAATTCGGGCGCAGTGTAGCGTTCGATAATCCCCTGCCAAAATCCTTTTGACTTCAAAATAAATTCTATAATTTCTCTGGCGGCACCTCGCCCGCCGAAATTGTTCGATATGAAATGAGCGCGCTCCTTGACATCTTCGGAAGCGTCGCCGACCGCCGCACGAAAACCGACTTGAACAAAGACGGGCAAGTCAATCACGTCATCGGCAACGTAGCAAATTTCCTCGTCCGTCAAATTGAATTGCGCTTTGATTTTTTTGTAAGCATCGCGCTTGTTCATTTGCCCTTGAACGACGGCAGAAATTTTCAATTCGGAGGCACGCCAAGAAGTCATTGCGGAAGTTCGCCCCGTGATTATCGCCGTATTGATTCCGCAAGAGTGAGCAAGAGTTATGCCGAAGCCGTCGCGGCAATGAAAAGCTTTAAAAAGTTCGCCGTTCGCGCCGTGATAAATTCCGCCGTCAGTCAAGACGCCGTCCACGTCAAAGATTATCAACTTAACGCGCCGTGCTCTGTCGATAGCGTCGCCGGAAATTTTCATTCAAACCACACCTTGTCTCAATAAGTCCGTCAAGTGAATCATGCCGACGGGGAAATTTTTTTCGTCGATAACGGGCAAGACAGTTACGGGGCGCGGCTTGTGTTTTTCCATGACAGATAAAGCTGCCGTTGCCAATTTGTCCGCGCTGATTATCAACGGCTCCTTGAACATGATGTGTTCGACGGGCTCGTCTATGAAGCTGCGATTTTTTTCCAAGGCACGACGAATAATTCCGTCAGTGACAAGCCCGACGAATTTATTTTGCTCGTCGACGACGGAAACCGCGCCCAAGCCTTTTGCAGTCATTTCAAAGAGAGCGTCTTTTGCTGTGGCACCGACCTTGACAATCGGATTATCCTTGCCGCTGTGCATGACATCGCCGACGCTCAATAAAAGTTTTCTGCCGAGTGCGCCGCCGGGATGGAACAGCGCGAAGTCGTTCGAGGTAAAATTTTTTTCAGCCATTAGTGCCATAGCCAAAGCGTCGCCCATTGCCAAAGTTGCGGTCGTCGAGGCAGTCGGTGCCAAACCCAGCGGACAAGCCTCGCGGTCTACGCCGATGTCAATAAAATAATCGCAGTTCTTTCCCAACGTGGAATTTCTCTTGCCGCTCATGGCGATAATCTCCGTGCCGATTCGCCTCACGACGGGCAAGATATTTACAATCTCGGAAGATTCGCCGCTGTTCGATATGGCAATCAGAACATCCTTTTCGGTTAGCATTCCCAAATCGCCGTGATAAGCTTCGGCGGGGTGCATGAAAAATGACGGCGTGCCGGTCGAGGCAAGAGTTGCTGCAATCTTTCTTCCGATGTGACCCGATTTGCCCATGCCGGTCACGACGACACGTCCGCGACAGTTTAAAATTTTTTCGATTGCCGCAATAAATTCTTCGTCGATTCGCGGAATCAAGTTTTCAATCGCCGCCGCCTCGATTTGCAAAGTTTCAATCGCTTTTTCTTTTATCATTTTATCGCCCTTCTATCAATTAGGAATTAGGAATTTGGAATTAGGAATTGAGATTAGCTTTTTAATTCCTCATTCCTAATTCCACATTCCTAATTGCAATGGCGTCCGTTAAAATTTTTTCCAAGTCGTCGAGGGCAATCATATTCGCGCCGTCAGAAAGACCCTCGGCGGGGTTGTCATGCACTTCCAAAAACAAACCGTCGACACCGACCGCACAAGCCGCTTTGACAAGAGGAGCAACGAATTCTCTTTGACCGCCCGAAGACGAACCTGCGCCGCCGGGCAGTTGGACGCTGTGAGTGCCGTCGAAAATCACGGGGCAACCGAAACCGCGCATAATCGGCAAGCCGCGCATGTCGACGACCAAATTATTGTAGCCGAAAGAAGTTCCTCGTTCGGTCAGCAAAATTTTTTCGGTTTGACTGCGTAACTTCTCGACGACGTTAATCATGTCCCGCGCAGAGAGGAATTGAGCTTTCTTGACGTTGACGACCTTGCCTGTTTTCGCGGCGGCGATAAGTAAATCGGTCTGCCTGCAAAGAAACGCGGGTATCTGCAAAATGTCGGCGACCTCGGCTGCCTGCGCGGCTTGATAAGTTTCGTGAATGTCTGTGACAATCGGAACGTTCAATTCGCGTTTAATCGCATCCAAAATCTTCAAGCCCTCGACAAGACCGGGCCCGCGATAACTTTTTATCGACGAACGATTTGCCTTGTCGAACGACGCTTTAAAAATATACGGCATGTTCAATTTGTCGGCAATCTCTTTTGCACGCCGCCCGATTTTCAAACTGCGCTCAAAACCTTCAAGCACACAAGGTCCGGCAAGCAAGACCAACTTTCCGCCGCCGAATTCAATATCTCCAACTTTAACGATATTCATGCTGTCACCTCAAATTCAATTAATCGTCGCGATAACCAAACTGCGTCCGTCAATAAAGTCAACGCCTTCTCGCAAACCCCACTGCTCAAGGAAAGACTTAAGCTCGTCATAAACGTCGGTAAAGAAAATGTGAATCGCTCCCTGTCGAAGTTCATTAAACAATCTTGCCGTCTCTATCTCGCCGCGTTCATTTTCCAAAACGTAATAATCTTCTGCTTGCAAGTCGAAAAGTTTTTGAACCGACGATTGAGTTTTTCTCTCGCCCAAAAATATCGGCGGCTTTCTTCCGAGCAACGGCAATAAATTTCTCACGCCGTTTTTGAGCATTCCAAAATCTTTTTTATCTTTTGCAAGAGTGCTTTGACCCAACACGCTCAAAATTTCATTGAGGTAATCGGGATTTTTTTCAAGCAAGCATTTCCAACCGCCTGAATAAATTTCCTTAACGGCCGCTCTCATTGTTTGCACATTTGCAGGATTGAGACTTATCGCCGCCTCGTCTATTCCGTATTTCCAACCGAACTTCGGAATGGAACCCCAAAGCGATAAAATCTGCGTGGGGTGTTGAGGAACATAGGTTCCGAAGCCGTGTTCCGCCGCCGCAAAAGATAATGTCATATCCTCGCCGACAAGTTTGTATTTACCGTGCCAAGATTTACCGGGCATCCAAGTCAAATATTCTCTTTCGAAAAACCAAGCGTGCCCGACAAAATCTACTGCGCAGGTTTTTGAGTTGGGGGAGTGCCAACCGGCTGAAAAAAATTTTTGCGGATAATATTCGGGCTTGGTCATCAAGACGCCGTTCGTGCCGTAGACGCCGCGCTGTTGCATCATGTTCATATGACAATTCTCAAACCAACGTTCGCCGGGTATCGTGTCGTCGTCGAAGAGACAAACATAAGGCGACTTGGAAATTTCTTCGGCAAACTCAAATCTTTTCCACACGCCGCCGTTTGTCGAGGAGATTTTGCAGGCGTCGAATTCGCTCAAGATTTTATCGTTCAGCTCAATTTTATAATAGCCGTCAATGCCGTCTTGATAGAGAAAAATTCTTCGCGGCTTGAGAGTTTGATTTTTAATCGCGGCGAGCTGTTGAGCCAAAACTTGCGGGCGTTTATAGCAAGTCAACACAACGTCAATGTCGAGATTAATTTTGTTCCTGTCGAACATCCAACAACTTTGCTTGGCGTAGGAATTGCCGTCAATCATGTAAGGGCGCGTGATTCTTTCATGCGTCATGAGGTCTGTTGCCGAGCCGAAATCTATGTAGCAGTTTTCCGGATTGTGTTTGAAAAGCGCGGCGATAATCACGCAGGACAGAGGACCCGCCGAGACGACATAGAGTAAATTTTTTTCGTGACCGACTTCCGCGATTATCTGACGAATTAAATTCTCGCAATCTTCCTCGTAAAATTTAACGCAATCATCACTCACGATGTAATGTTTCTTAATGTTGAGCTTGCCGAAAGTTTTGCCCTTGCCTCGCCAATTTGTAATCAAAACGGCGTCGCGCTCCAAGTCCGCGAAATTTTCTTGGAACGTCTTGAAGTTTGCATTCAGCCAAATATTTGAGAATGTCACGTTGAAATTTTTTATGTTTTGCAGATACCAATAGTAAGCTGCCGAATCGCAACAAGGACAAGAGATGCCGTAGAAAAAATTCGGCGCGTCAATCTTCAGCGATTCGAGGAGAGCCTTACCGAGCGGATTAATCCCCCCCCCCCCCCCGAAGCATTCCAACCGTCGATGCCATGCATTTTTCTTCCAATCATTAAACCGAATTCGCCGTCGGCAAAACGTGAAAGCGCAAAATTTTCGCCGCGCAAAATCTTCTGCCAAAATTTTTCGTATTCATTCTTGAGGAAAATAATTTTGTCGTCGGCACGTGTTGCGTCAAGCGTCCAATGATTCTCCGCGTTGCAGGCGATATAAAATTTCTCAAACATTACAATTCCTCCCTCCGATAAATTTCGTTGACGAGTTTCAAATCTTCTTCGGTATCGACGCCCACGAATCGGCACGAAGATTTTATGACGCGAATTTTAAATCCGTTTTCAAGGGCGCGCAGCTGTTCGAGGGATTCGCTTTGTTCAAGAGGCGTCGGTTCCATTTTGGCGTAGGTCAATAAAAAATTTCTGCGATAGGCGTAAATGCCGATGTGCTTAAAAATTTTTGACTTGCCCGCATTGCGAGGATATGGTATAAGCGAGCGTGAGAAGTAAAGCGCGTCGTTGTTCTTGTCGAGGACGACTTTGACGTTGTTGGGATTGTTCATTTCGTCGGCGTCGAGGAGTTCGGTTGCGACGGTTGCCATTTGCAAATTTTTATCCGCAACGAATTGCGCGACGAGTTCATCAATCAAAGCGGGTTCGATTAAAGGCTCGTCACCTTGAACGTTGACGATAACTTCGACGTCGGGAAATTTTTCGGCGACTTCTGCCAAGCGATCGGTGCCGGTCTTGTGGTCGGCGCGAGTCATCATTGCCCGCCCCGAATATTTTTCGACGGCTTGCAAAATTCTTTCGTCGTCGGTGGCAACGATAACTTCGGCAACGGATTTCGCTCGGCTTGCCCGTTCCCACACGCGACAAATCATCGGCACTCCGCAAATATCTTTGAGCGGCTTGCCCGGCAGGCGCGTCGACGAATACCTCGCGGGTATCACGCAAATTGATTTCATTACAAAACCTCCTTAACATTATGCACATATTAACACAATCGGCAGGGAGCGGCAAACGAATTTTAATATTTTTTTCAGAAAGAACTGCTATATTCAATTGGGAATTGGGAATGGGGAATGGGTAATGAAAAATAAATAAATAATTCCTGATTGACAGAAGGGAGGTCGCGCCTTGAAGAAAAAAATTTTCGGCGGAATAATTTTAACGGCACTTATAAGCGCGGCATTGACTTTGGGGCTGGTATGTTTGCTTTTGGGTCTCAACTCAAGCAACGCATTCGACCTCGGAAGATTTTTTCTCGCGATGAGATTTATCGAAGGCAATTACGTTCATGAGGTCGACAGAAGAACTTTAATCGACGGAGCAATAAGCGGCATGGTTAATTCCTTGGGCGACCCGCACTCGGTTTATCTTGCGCCGCAACTTTACAATCAACTTCGCGCAGAAACCAGCGGAGCTTTCGGCGGCATAGGAGTTTACATGGGCTTCAAAAACGGCGGCGTGCAAGTCATGAACGTTATCCCCGACAGTCCCGGTCAAAGGGCGGGGCTGCTTGCGGGCGATGAAATTTTGGCGGTGGACGGTCACCCTGTCGAAGAATTTTCTCCCGGCGAAGTTGCTTTGAAAATTCGCGGTGAAATCGGTACGCCCGTCGAACTTCTGATTCACCGCGAGGGCTTCGACGACATGACTTACAACTTAACGCGGGAAAATATCAAAGTCAAGACGGTTGCCGGCAAGATGATTGACAATCGGCTCGGCTACATAAGAATTTCAAACTTCAGCGAAAACACCGGCGACGAATTCAAAGATACGCTTGCCGAACTCGAAACGACCGGCTTGAAAGGTTTGGTTCTCGACTTGCGACAAAACCCCGGCGGCGTCATTAACGGTTGCATTGAAATTGCTCAAGAGATTGTCCCGAAAGGAACGATTTCCTCCGTGATTAAGCGCGACGGCTCGAAGGAAGTTTACACGTCGGACTTGGCGGCGGCGAAGTTCCCGATTGTCGTCCTGCTTGACAGAAACAGCGCAAGTGCCTCCGAACTTTTGAGCGGCGCGTTGCAAGACACAAAGGCGGCTCTGGTCGTCGGCGAAACTTCTTACGGCAAAGGCTCCGTGCAAACTTTGATTCCGATGGCTCACAACGACGGCTTGAAACTCACGATTGCAAAATATTACACGCCCGGCGGCAAGTGCATTGACGGCTTGGGAATTACGCCCGACGTTGAAATAAAATCGCCGTCGACGACTCCTCACCCGCTCTATGACCTCAACCTCGACGAGGCTGACGACCCGCAACTTGCAAAGGCAGAAGAGCTTTTGAATCATCAAATCGACGCGGGGAAAATTTTATTCGACGACAACTTTTGGAAGGAATGAACTTTCTTCCTCGCAAGAAAGTTTTCAAAGAATCGTTGAGCTTCAGAGCGGCGGCTCACGTCGATTAAGCGTTTCAATGACTTTTATTTTTTCTTCTACTTTTTCTTTGCTTGTCCAAAGAAAAAGTAGCAAAAAGAAAAGACCCCTCGCGGGGGCGTTCGTCGTTCATGGCTCGAAGGTTGAGGTTACCCGCAGCCGAGAGTGCCGCTGTATTTCGCATCACGCGAAATGGTCGCGGCGAGGCCGTCATCCATGACGGCCTCAAATTTTTTTTGCGCGAAGTTGTCCGCAGGCAGCGTTGACATCTGCGCCCATTTCTTTGCGAATCGTTGCGCCTATGCCGTGCGTGTTCAGGAAGTGGAAAAATTTTTTGACGGCGTGATTCGTCGGCGGGCTGAAACTTCTTTCGACGACGGGATTAAACGGAATCAGATTGACGTTGGCAAGTTGCCCGCTCAAAATTTTTGCGAGGCGTCGGGCATGTTCCACCGTGTCGTTGACGCCGCCGATTAAAATGTATTCGTAAGTGACGCGCCGCCCCGTTGCTTGAGCGTAATCGTTGCCCGCCTCAAGCAAACTCTTCAGACCGAACGCGGAATTTATCGGCATGAGTGCGGAACGTAATTTATCGTCGGGCGCGTGAAGAGAAATCGATAACGTGACGGGAATTTTCTCGTCGCGTAATTTTTTTATGGCGGGAACAATTCCGCAAGTCGAAATCGTGACCTTCCGATAACTCATGCCCAAGCAATAATCCTCGTGAAGGAGCCTCAACATTTTTATCAACTCGTCGTAATTCATAAGCGGTTCGCCCGAGCCCATGACGACGACCGAATCAACGCACTTGCCCAAAATTTCATTGACGAAAAAAATTTCGCCGAGCATCTCCGCCGCCGTCAAATTCCGTTCCAAACCTTTGAGAGTCGAGGCGCAAAACTTGCAACCCATTTGGCAACCGACTTGGCTTGAAATGCAAACGCTTGTGCCGTAATCGTGACGCATCAAGACGACTTCGACAGCCGCGCCGTCAGCCAAGCCGAGCAAAAATTTTGTCGTCAAGCCGTCAGCCGAATCGAGGCGTTTCAACATATCGGCGATTTTAATTTCATGACGCGTCGAAAGTTCCGCCCGCAAATTTTTCGGCAAGTCGTTCATGTCGTCGAAATTTTTCAAGCCGTGTTTGTAAATGTGAGCGGCGATTTGTTTTGCTCTGAACTTTGGCAGCGGCGCGAGTTCCGTTTCCAATTCCGCGAGCGTCATTCCGAATAAATTTTTCTTCAAGCTATCAACCTCCAATCTGCGCGATTATCACATTGCCGGCGATTAAAAGCAAGCCGAATTCTACAGGAAAAAAATTTTTTGTGTCGAAGGTTAGCGCGTGAAAAATGATTGGGAGGAAAAAAATTTGGAAACATTTGAAATGGAACTCGGCGGCAGAAAATTAATCGTTGAGCACGGCAAAATGGCAAAGCAGGCAAACGGCGCAGTCCTCGTGCGCTACGGTGACACGGCGGTTTTGGTTGCGGCAACAATGTCTGCAGAGCCTCGTGAAGGTGTCGACTTCTTTCCGCTGACCGTCGACTACGAGGAAAAAATGTATTCGGCGGGAAAAATCCCCGGCGGCTTCATCAAGCGCGAAGGTCGTCCTCCGACAAGTGCAATCCTTAAAAGCCGATTGATTGACAGACCGATTCGCCCGCTCTTCCCCGAAGGCTTCCGCAATGACGTTCAGATTATCGCAACGGTGATTTGCTTCGACGAGGACAACGCCCCCGAAATTGCCGGCATGATTGGCGCGAGCTGTGCGTTGTGCGTAAGCGATATTCCCTTCGGCGGGCCGATTGCGGGTGTTCATGTCGGGCGAGTCGACGGCGAATTTATCATCAACCCGACGAAAGAGCAGCTTGACCTTTCCGAAATGGATTTAATCGTTGCCGGCTCAAAAGATGCGGTCATGATGGTCGAGGCGGGCGTCAAAGAATTGCCGGAAGAAATTGTTTTGGAGGCGATTCTTTTCGGGCACGAGGAGATAAAAAAAATCGTCGCCTTCCAAGAGGAAATAGCGGCGGCGGTCGGCAAAGAGAAAACGGAAGTCACGCTCTTTCACCCCGACGAAGAAATTGAGGCGGCTGTTCGCGAGGCGGCAACTGAAAAAATCGATACGGTCATTCGCAACCCCGATAAACTTGCACGCGAGGCGGCACTTGACGAGGTTAAGAAAGAAATCGTCGAAAATCTTCTTGAAAAATTTCCCGCCGAAGATTATCCGAACGTCGAAAAAGACATCGGCGCGGTTTTCTACAAAGTGGAAAAAGAAGTCGTCCGCAAAATGATAACGCATGAAAAAATTCGCCCCGATGGTCGTGAGCTTGAGGAAGTTCGCCCGATAAGTTGCGAGGTCGGTCTCTTCGCGAGGACTCACGGCTCCGGACTTTTCACACGCGGACAAACTCAAGTCTTGACGATAACGACGCTCGGCTCAATCGGCGACGAACAAATTATCGACGGGCTCGAACCCGAATACACGAAGCATTACATTCACCACTACAACTTTCCCGGTTACAGCGTCGGTGAGGCTCGTCCTTCGCGCAGTCCCGGTCGTCGTGAAATCGGTCACGGTGCTTTGGCGGAACGCGCTCTTGTTCCCGTCATTCCCTCGATTGAAGATTTTCCTTATACGATTCGCCTCGTCTCTGAAGTTTTGGAAAGCAACGGCTCAAGTTCAATGGGAAGCGTTTGCGGAAGTACCTTGAGCCTCATGCAAGCGGGCGTTCCGATTAAACGACCTGTCAGCGGTGTGGCAATGGGTCTCGTCAAAGACGGCGACGCGCACACGATTTTGACGGACATTCAAGGCATGGAAGACGCGCTCGGCGATATGGACTTCAAAGTTGCGGGCACGACCGAAGGCGTCACGGCGATTCAAATGGATATAAAAGTTGCCGGCATTTCGCGAGAGATTTTGAGTGACGCATTGGCTCAAGCGAAACGCGGCAGAAGTTTTATTTTGGGCAAGATGCTTGAAGTTATCAGCGAGCCCGCCCCCGATTTGTCACCTTATGCTCCGCGAGTCCGCACGATTAAAATTGCAGTCGATAAGATTCGTGAGGTTATCGGCACGGGCGGCAAGGTCGTCAACAAAATTATCGAGGAGACGGGCGTTGAAGTCGACATTCACGAGGACGGACAAATTTTCGTTACGTCGAAGAACATCGAAGGCATTGACCGTGCGATTGAAATTATCGAACAGATTGTTCACGAAGTCACGGTCGGCGAAGTCTACGAAGGCACCGTCACGAGGATTATCCCGACGGGCGCGTTTGTTGAAATTTCTTTCGGCAAGGAGGCTCTCTGCCACATTTCTCAACTTTCCGACAAGAGAATCCCGACGGTCGAGGATGCGGTTAAAATCGGCGACAAGCTCAAAGTCAAAGTCACCGAGATTGACGACAAGGGCAGAATCAATGCAAGCCACCGCGCTCTGCTTGAAGGTGATTCGCCCAAGCCGCGCAATGACAGACCGAAAACTTTTGACCGCCCGCGCAACGACAGACCGAAAACTTTCGACAGACCTCGCGGCGAATCGCGGACGATTAAAGACTTGAAAGACTTGAAAAATTCTCGTGACAGCAGACGCAGACGCGACCGTTAAGATTGCAAGATTAAAATTAAAAGGAGCGATTGAAATGGCGACGATTGACAGATTCAAAGAAGTAGTTGACAGCGGAATAATTATTGACGCGGACGACATGGAGGCACCGCTCTCTCCGCAAATGAAGTACGATTTCATGGCGGCGATTAACGCAATGTCGGAACTTGAAAGCGTGATAGCCGAAATCGCCAATCGCAAAAAGTATCGCACGAAGTTGAAGACTGAACTTTTGAAAAGCTGTTGCCAGTCGCTGAAGAAAATCGCCGAAGACGAAGACGGTTTCACGTTGAGGAAAATCGATATGGCGATTAAAATGCTCACGGATTGTCGCTACGAGGTCACCAAGATTGACAGCGCGGACAAAGAAGTTGAAAAAATTTCCAAACTGATTCGCAAAGGCGTTAATGCCTGAAGCCTCCGATTTTATTTGAGGAATGAGGATTTTTATGTTCAGAGAGATGCGACGCAGCAAACAAATCTTATCGCAAGAGACGGCGGAAAAAATTTTGCGCGAGGGCGAATTCGGAGTCCTTGCACTTTCCGGCGACGACGGCTACGGTTACGCCTTGCCGATTAATTACGCCGTCGAGGGCAACAAGATTTATTTTCACTGCGCCAAGACAGGTCACAAGCTCGACGCAATCCGCCGCAACGATAAAGTTTCTTTCTGCGTCGTCGACCGCCACGAGGTTGT
The DNA here is from genome assembly GCA_017535925.1 of Selenomonadaceae bacterium. Classification (GTDB taxonomy): domain Bacteria; phylum Bacillota; class Negativicutes; order Selenomonadales; family Selenomonadaceae; genus Quinella. The sequence continues at coordinate 16,702 of JAFXTD010000055.1, forward strand.
TGCCGAAGAGTTCACGACTTATTTTTCAAGCGCGATTGCCTTCGGGCGGATAAGAATCGTCGAGGACAATGACGACCCCGATAAGCTGCGCGGGCTTGAACTTTTGGCGGATAAATATTCGTCGACGGCAAGTGCTCAGCGTCGTGAAAAAGAATTATCCCGATTGGATGCTTTGGTTGTTCCCGTCATGACGATTGAACACTTGACGGGCAAGGCGGCTCGTGAACTTGTCAAGCGCGGAGATTTTTCTTGAGGAGGAATCATGGAGAAAAAATTTTTTACTTACAATATGGAAGTCAACGGAATTTGGCAGGAAGTCAAATTCAGCGAGGCGGCGATTGAAGAAATTTTCATGCCGTTCCTGCACGAGTTGACCGATTTAAAAATGACAATGGACAGAAAAGTTATCGCGTTCCTCGTTGCGCCGCCCGGAGCCGGTAAGTCGACGCTTGCAAAATTTTTGGAACAACTCAGCCGCGAACGTTCCGGCGAGGTCGATACAATTCGCGCGCTCGGCATGGACGGCTTTCACTACACAACGGCTTACATGAACGTCACGACGATTGAACGCAACGGCGAACAGATTTTGATGCGTGACGTTAAAGGCGCGCCCGAAACTTTCGACGTGGATTTACTTGTTGAAAAAATTCGTGAGGCTCGGCAAGACGGAACCGATTGGAACATTTACGACAGAAAAATTCATGACGTGTTGCCCGATTATTGGAGCGTCGAGGATGACATTCTTTTAATCGAGGGTAATTATCTTTTGCTCAAGGAGGCGGGCTGGACAAACGTTCGTGTGCTCGGCGATTATTCCGTTTTCATTGAGGCGGAACCGTATCTTTTGCGTGAGCGGCTTATCAATCGGAAGATTGCGGGCGGCAAGTCTCGTGAGGAGGCTGAAAAATTTTACGACTTCAGCGACAGCAAAAATATCGAACGCGTCATGAAAAATTCTGCGCGGGCTGACGAAACTTGGAAACTTTTGCCCGACGGTGATTTTTTATCAATTAGGACTTAGGAATTAGGAATTAGGAATGGGGAATGTAAAAACTTCAAAGCTCAAAGCTCATGCAAACAACGTCGCTTTGCCTCACACGATTTTTTCTTTGCCGTTCGCTTTGGCAAGTGCCTTCATGGCAGCGGAGGGTCACCCCGATTTTTGGACGGTCGTTTTAATTTTAATCGCGATAACTTCGGCGCGCTGGGCGGCAATCGCGATAGACAACCTCGCCGATTTGAAATACGACAAACTTCAACCGCGCCTGTCTTATCGGGCAATGGTTCGCGGCGAAATTTCAAAAGGCGAGGCGTTAATTTTTATCCTGCTGTGTATGATTGTCCTCGTTGCGGCGGTCGCGCAGTTGCCTCCGATTTGCCTCAAGCTTTTGCCGGTCGCGGCGTTGCCTTTCATAATTTATCCGTTCACGAAAAGATTTACCGCGTGGTGTCATTTGTTTTTGGGTTTGGCAATAGCAATGGCTCCTGCGGGCGCGTGGGTCGCCTTGACCGAAAAAATTTCCTTGCCGATGATAATTCTCTGCGCGGCGGTCGCTTTGTGGATTGGGGCATTCGACGCGGTCTACGGTGCTCAAGACGAACGCTTCGATAAATCTCAACGCCTCCACTCTTTGGCAACGAAATACGGAGCGGCAGGTGCCTTGCGAATTGCAAGAGGTCTTCACGTCTTGTCAATCCTCTGCTTCGTGATTGTCGGGCTTATGCTCGGCTTGGGCAAATTGTATTTCGTCGGCGTGGCGATTGCGGCTTTGGCTCTCGTATATCAACATGCAATCGTTCGCCCGAATGATTATCGCGAAGTCACTCAAGCTTACTTCATGCGCAACGGCATCGTTTCAATCGCGATTTTCATTTTCACGTGGCTAAGCTATTGAAAAATTTTTCCCGTCAAAGTCGACGGGATTTTTTTGCATGATAAAATATTTTCGGAGGTGATAGAGTTGCGATTGATTTTCGGAGTGCTTGCGATTTTGAGCGCGTTGATTTTTTTTCTGCCCGAACCCGAAGGCTTCCCGATTTTGGAATATCATCAAGTGACCGACGCGCCTCCGGAACCGGGCTTTGAAGTTTACAACGTGCCGCCCGCCGAATTCGCCGCGCAGTTGGATTATCTTCAAGCTCAAGGCTACACGACGATAACCTTGCAAGATTTTATGCGCGCGGTTCACGGCAAGGCAACTCTTCCCGAAAAACCGATTGTCTTGACCTTCGACGACGGCTACGAAGATAATTTTTCGGTGATGTTCCCGCTGTTGAAGGCGCGAGGCATGACGGCGGTCGTCTACGTGATAACCAACGAACTCGGAAAAAAAAATTACCTCAAGCTCGACGAGCTCAAGGCAATGCAAAATTACGGATTGGAAATCGGCTCACACACCGCCGACCATTTGCCGCTGACGACTTTGGATAAGGAAATGCAGCTTCGACAAATCCGCGAATCAAAAATTTTTTTGGAGTGGAGCGGCTTGAAGACGATTTACAGCTTGTCTTATCCCAACGGCGCATTTGATTCGGAGCTTGAAAAAATTTTGCGCGAGGAAAATTATTTGACGGCGGTCACGGGCGAGGCGGGCTTGAATAACTTGTCGACGAATCCCTACGAACTTTATCGCGTGCACATTCGCAAGCCGCGTTTCGGATTGACCGAATTTAAATTCCGTTTGTGGAAGGCAAAATTTTTTGCGAAGTTCAGGTCTCTTGTCAACTAAAAAAATTTTGAACGGCAAATTCAGCGGACATTAACGCCCCCGCGAGGTGCCCTTTCTTTTTGTAACTTTTTCTTTGGGCAAGCAAAGAAAAAGTTTTTCAATAAACTAAATTTCATTGAACGTTAAGTCGAAGTGAGGAGCCGCAATCTTAACGTCAGCTTGTCAATTAAAAATTCTGGGCACCCGCTCGGAAACCAAACAGGTTATCTCGTAATTAATCGTGTTCAAATGTTTTGCGGCGTCGTCAATCGAAATCAAATCCGAGCCGAACAAAATCACTTCGTCACCGACTTTCACGCCGTCAATATCCGTCACGTCAATCATAACTTGATCCATGCAAACTCTTCCGGCAATCGGCGCGAGCTTCCCGCGAACTTCGACGTGAAAATTTTTGTAGGCGCGAATGTAGCCGTCGGCATAACCAATCGGCAACGTGGCAATCAGCGAATCATGCTCGGCAACGAATTCGCGACCGTAACCGATTGACGTGCCCGCAGAAATTTTTTTCAAGTAGACAATACGCGCAACGAGTTTCATGACGGGGCGAAGTTCAATCGTCTTCGGAAAATCGGCGGAAGGATAAAGCCCGTAGTTGATAATTCCCGAACGAACCATATCGAAATGCGCTTCGGGGATGTCGAGAGCTGCGGCGGATTCGGCGAGGTGAAAAATTTTTACGTTGACGCCCGCCGAACGAATTTTATCTGCGACGTCTGAAAAAATTTTTATCTGTCGATTGGTAAAAGTTCTGTCGGGCGAGTCGGCGTCGGCGAAGTGAGAAAAAATTCCTTCCAATTCGACGCTCGGCAAGGCGGAAATTTTTTTTGCAAGCGCAACGGCTTCTTCGGCGGCAACACCGATTCTTCCCATGCCCGTCTCAATTTTCAAGTGAACTTTGGCGGGCTTGTCAAGTTTGGCGGCGGCGACGGAAATTTTTTTTGCAAGTTCAAAATCGGCGACGGTTGCAGTCAAATTATTTTCAACGACGACCTCGGCGGCTTGCGAGGGAATCAAACTCAAAATCAAAATCGGCAATTTGAAACCGGCTCTGCGAAGTTCAAGACCTTCCTCGACGGTAGCGACTGCCAAAAAATCTGCTCCGCACTTGACGGCGACTTTTGAAACTTCAACGGCTCCGTGCCCGTAAGCATTTGCCTTGACGACGGCGCAGAGTTTTGAATCGGGATTGATGCGGCGGCGAATCTCGGTAAAATTATGTCGGAGGGCGTCGAGGTCAATCTCGGCGCGAACATCGCGAAGAATCATTTTATTATACTCCTTTCAAAGTGATCAGAAAAAATTTTTTCACTGACCCCTGACCACTGATCACTGACCACTAAAACGAGGTGATAATTTGAAGTTCAAAGAATTTATGGGCGCGCTTGACGGCAGGTTGAAAAATGTTTATCTGTTGAGCGGCACCGAAAATTATTTTATCGATAAAGCGTTGGAAAAAATTTTTTCGCGGCTGGAAATCGACAAGACGACCGAACTCTTAACGATTGACTGCGACGCCAAGCCCGCAATCGGCGAGATAATCACCGCGATAGACAGTTCGCCTTTCTTCGGCGCAAAGAATGTTGTCTTGGTCAAGAACGCGACGATTTTCAGCGCGGATAAAAAATCCGAACGCCTCGAAAGAATTTTAAAAGACATGCAACCGACGAATTACGCAATCTTCACGGCGAAGGCGGCTGACAAACGACGCAGGCTTTACAAAATAATTTCGCAAGTTGGATTTATATTGGAAGCGGAGCCGTTGCGGTCTTGGGAAATCGACGATTGGCTGAACGAAAAACTCAAGGCAATCGGAAAAATCATGCGCGGCGAGGCACGAAGATATTTCAACGAGCAAATCGGCGTGTTGCCTCAAATATCGCTGTGGCATTTGGAAAACGAATTTGAAAAGGTCGTCTTGAACGTGACGGGCGAGGAAATCACGGCAGCCGACTTGAAAAAAAATCTTTTATCACCGCCGGAAGTATCTGACTTCGCACTGACGGAGGCAATCGACGCGAGGCAAGCTCAAAAATCGATTTACCTTTTGAGGACGCAAGCCAAAAATTTTTCCAAAATCCCGCTCATGACGGCTTTGTTGGCGAATCACCTTCGGCGGTTGTTGCGAGCGAAATTTTTCATGGCGCAAGGAATTTCGGGCAGAAGATTGGGCGAGCCTTTGGAAATGAATCCGTACATCGCGCAAAAAGTCGGTGAGACTGCCAAAACTTATTCGGAAAAAATTTTGGAGGAAGTCTACGTGGAATTGGCGGAAGCAGACTTCAAATTGAAAACGGGTCGAGCCGGCGTCGAGGCTTTGGAGAAAATAATTTTGAAGTTGTGCAAGCGATAAACTTAAACGCCGAAAAATTTTTTCCTTCAAACGATTGCCGAAATGTAGTAAAATGTGCGCGGAAGGAGGCGATACCGTTGGTTGAAATTTATAAATCGCAGGAGTCGGGGCATTTGGACAAGCTGACGCTCAAGACGTTGCAGAAAGGCGCGTGGATAAACATCGTCGACCCGACGCCTTACGAATTGCGCGAAGTGAGTGCCTTGACGCAAGTGGAGCCGGATTTTTTACGCGCCGCACTCGACGAAGAAGAACGCTCACATTTGGATACGGAAGACAACTGCGTCATGATATTGACGAACGTGCCGATAGTCTACGAAGAGGAAAGTTACGACACTTTGCCGCTTGCAATCATCTTAACGAAACAATACATAATCACGGTTTGCTTGGAGGAAACGCCCGTCATGTCGAGTTTCAATCAACGAACGGCGAGGCTTTTCCACACCTACAAGCGCACGCAATTTTTATTTGAAATATTGTATCGCTCGGCAACATTTTATCTGCGCTACCTGCGGCAAATAAATAAGCTCTCCGACGAAATCGAAGAGCAACTGCGCCGCTCAATGCACAACTCTGATATTTTGCGGCTTATGGAATTGCAAAAGGGTTTAACATATTTCAATGCCTCGTTGCGCTCAAATGACGCGGTCTTTGATAAACTCATGCGCCTCCGCAACAGCCGCACCCTCGAAGGAATTTTGGAAATTTACGAGGAAGACGAAGACTTACTCGAAGACGTTATCATAGAGAATAAACAGGCGCGAGAGATGGTTGAAATGTACAGCCAAATTCTTTCGCAGATGGCGGATATTTTTTCGTCGATAATTTCAAACAACCAAAACATGGTCATGAAATTTCTTGCGGCAATGACGATTATAATTGCGGTGCCGACCGTCATAGCCAGTTTCTTCGGAATGAATGTGCCCGTTCCGCTTGCCGAAAACCCCGTTGGATTTTTAATCGTCATAATGATAGCGTTAATGGCTTCAATCGTCGCGGCAATCGTCTTTTGGAAGAAACACATGTTCTGGGGCTGAATTCAATTAGGAATTAGGAATTAGGAATTATTTTTTCATTCCTCATTCCTAATTCCTCATTCCTAATTATTTTCGGCGGCGGCAATTTCTTCGGGCGGGCGATAATCTTTCAGCGGCTCCAAGCCCGCGAATCGATACAAGAAAACAAATTCTTTCGGCTTGTAAATTATGTTGGTCACGCCGCGCACTTTGTATTTGAAATCGCGTTCGGCGTCGGGGTCGTCCATATTGTCTCGATAAGCATGCAACAATTCGAGGATTGTGTCGAAGGGTTGCGGCTTATTTTTTCTGCCCGAAAGCAAATTATCGAACGACATGAACTCGGCAATATCGATAAATTTTTTCTCAAGTTCAAGATATTTTTCCAACTTGGCGGCATCGGCTCCCGCTTGCTTGAGCTTTGCATAACCGTCAAGCCACTCGAAAAATTTTTGGATAAGATTGTTTATGCGCTCCGTGTTGTCCGAATAAAATTTGAATCGGCGGGCAATACCTCGCAAGCTGTGACTCACTGCCTCAACCAGCTCACTGAACGGCACGCGCTCATTGCTGCGAAGTTCGTCTTGAGGATTGGTGACGTATTCGAGGAAAGGCATTTGCTCATACTTAACCTTCATGCGCTCCGCCTTCAACTTCAAATCGTAAAGATTATCGTTGACGAGCCCCATGCCGTGTCCGAACGAACGGAACAACAAAAGCTGTTGCTCCTCGAAGAGCCGGTTTTCTTCCTCCGTAAAAATTTCGCGCGGCTGATATTTCATTCCGACGGGAGCGATTGCGTTGCGCATATTTGCCAAAGCTTCCCTGTTTTGCATGCCGAAAGCGTTAATCATTTGGAAAGCTCTTGTCGTCAATTTGGCAACGGATTCCCAATAGCGCACGGGCGAGGAGTCGGGATATTGGAATTTGTGACCGTAAAGAAGTGCCCAAGAATCCATCGACAACGTAATCAACGGTCTGTTTTTTTTGCTGATAAAAGTTGCTTGCCCCGGAGTGGTAGTATAATTCTTGATAAATTCGTTGCCTGCCTTAATCGCCTCGAAAAGTGCAGACTTGGTTCTTCTTTCCAAAGTATCGAATTTGGCTTCGGAAACTTCTTTGACGGGCGGCTCTTCTTCTGCTTGAGCCGGAACTTCGGCGGCGGGCGCGGGCGGCTCGGCGGGTTGCGCGGCTTTATTTTTTTTCTTTTTCTTTTTGGCGGCGGGTTGTTCGGCGGCAGGTTGTTCAATCGTTTCGGGCTTGGGAGGCGGTTCGGGTTCGGGTTCCGGTTCGGGCGGTGCCGTGAATTTCGCCTTCAACATGTTGTAAGTTTCTTCGCTGACCGCGCTTAGTCGATTTGAAACTTTGATTCCCTGCGTCGTGAGGAACGCCATGATTTCTTTTTCATCGCGTTCGAATTCTTTTGCCAGTTGGAAAATTCTTTTTGTCACTGCCATAAATAAATCACTCTCCCAAAAAAAAATTTTTTATTTTCCGCGCCGAAGTTGCTCAAGCTTGGCAAGAACGTCCGCGCCGAGTCGGTCGCCAACTTCATTGCGTTGAACAGGCAAAGTCACATTGCCCAGATATTCTTTGCGCAAGTGTTGCTTGGCTCGTTTGACGGCGCGATAAAATTCTCGTGAGGGATGACGATAGGCTCCCGCGCCCAAAATGACGGTCTCAATCGTCGCGTCGGAACTGACAACGTGCACCTCGCGTTTCTTTTGAACAAGCTCGTAAGATAGCCGCTCAATGACATTGTCCGCCGTTTCGTTGAAGCCGCTGTAAATTACTCGAAAAAAATCGTCGTAGACTTCGACGCGCTCCTCGTCCTCGCTGCGTGCGGCATCGAAGACCAGAGCTATTTCAATTTTTTCGTATGCGCCGTACTCGTGCAAACTCCGAATCAAAAATTCACGCGCCGTCGCCAAAACGTCCGTGTTAATCTCTTGCCAAACGTGAATCAGATTGTAGCCGTCAACGAGGTAATACGGTCGCTTCTTCATTTTATTTGTCTCTGTGAAAAAATTTCGTACATGAGCACCGCGCCCGCCGTCGAGGCATTGAGCGAATTGATTTTTCCGACCATCGGAATTTTTATCAGCCGGTCGCAATTCTCTCGCGTCAAGCGTCGCATGCCTTTGCCCTCGTTGCCGATTATCAAGACAATTCCGCCTGTCAAGTCAGCTTGTCGAAATTCAATTTCCGCGTTCATGTCAGAACCGACGACCTTCAAGCCGAGCCCGCGCAAATTTTTGAGCGTTTGGGCAACGTTCGTGACTTGAGCCACTTTGACATATTCCGCCGCGCCCGCCGAAGTTTTAAAGACAGTCGCGTTGAGCTGAACACTTCGACGCTTCGGGATTATCACGCCGTGAACGCCGACCGCCTCTGCCGTCCGAAGTATCGCGCCGAAATTTTGCGGGTCTTCCAATTCGTCAAGCAAAATTATAAAAGGCGATTCGCTTTTGTCGTTTGCAAGTTCCAAAATTTCTTCGACCGTCGAATAATTTTTCGCCGCCGCCAATGCCGCCACGCCTTGATGACGCCCGCCGCAAATTTTATCGAGTTTGTCACGGTTTGTAAATTCTACAATAACGCCTGCATTTTTTGCAAGCGAAAAAATTTTCTGAACAGAGCCGTCACGACTGCCCTCCGCGATAAAAATTTTGTTGACGCTGCGCCCGGACTTCAAAAGCTCCATGACGGCATTGCGCCCGAAAATTAAATTGTCGTCCATTGTCAATCGCTCCGTTTCAGTTGATAGGAAGCGGGAACCGGCTTGATGCGGTCGGGTGTTTGCTCACCGCTATAATTGCCGTCAAAAAAATCGCGGCGATAAAAATTTTTTTCATGTCGAAGCCTCCTTGAATGCAAGCTCGCAAATTTCGTTGAGGCGTGAAAAATTTTTTCTCAAGAATAATTCTCCGAGCAATGCCTCGAAGCCGGTGCTTGCATGATATTCGGCAACGGTAGCTTTTCGCGGCGCATGACTTTTGGCATTTCGTCCGCGTCGAAAAATATCGCGCTCCTCGTCCGACAAAAAATTTTCTATCGCGTGATAGGTCTTCGCCTGCGCGGTCGCCGAGACAATTTCCGCGCTGAGGTCGTGCAACTTTGTTATGTTGTGCGTGATTTGCAGAAGGCGCGTCCGAACATACAAATGAAAATACGCGTCGCCGACGTGAGCCAAAACCAGCGGCGATAAAGTTTTAATTTCTTCGGCGGGAAAATCTATTGGCGTTTCCATACGGCACCTTGCGGCGTGTCCTCGACGACAATCCCTGCGGCTTTGAGTTCGTTGCGAATTTTATCGGCAATCGTCCAATTTTTTGCGGCGCGAGCGTCTTGCCTGAGCGAAAGAATAATTTTCATAAGGGCGTCGACAAGTTCGGGGGCTTCGGATTTTTCCTCTTGCTTTTCGACGGGCACGGGCTGTTCAAATATCCCGAGAATCTCCGCCATCTCAAGGTAAATGTCACGGACGCGCAGGATAATATCGCCGTCAATCGTCACGGGCAAAATTTTTCCTTCGGCGAAGTCGTTATGGTAGCCGCCGATTTCCTTAGCCAATTCGAACATGTGAGTTATCGCAAGCGCGGTGTTGAAGTCGTCTTCCATTGCCGCATAGAAATTCGCAAGCAAACGTTCCGCCTCTTCGACGAGACCGCCCGCCCGACTGACCGTTATAGCAAAATTTTTTTCGCCCGTGTCTTTGATGAATTCGCCCGCATGAATTTTCCGAGCCAAAGTGTCCAGTTGCCAATAAGCCTTCGCAAGCTTGCCGAAAAATTCTTGAGCCTCAATGATACGCGCCTCGCTGAACTCAAGCGGATTGCGATAGTGCGTCTGCAAGAGGAAAAGCCTCACGACCTCGCCGGGATATTTCGCCAAGATTTCCTCGACCGTGAAAAAGCCTTTCGTCGACCTGACCATTTTCTTATCGGACTTGCTTGCCTTTTCGTTGCCGATTGTGATAAAGCCGTTGTGCAACCAATATTGCGCGAAGGAATTTTCATCGCCGAGAGCCGCCTGACTTTGTGCGATTTCGTTTTCATGGTGCGGGAAAATCAAATCGGAGCCGCCGCCGTGAAAATCAAATTTCTCACCCAAAAATTTCAAGGACATTGCCGAGCATTCGATATGCCAACCGGGACGACCTTTGCCCCAAGGACTTTCCCAAAAAGGTTCGCCGGGTTTGGCAGCCTTCCACAAGGCAAAATCCATCGGGTGTCGTTTGCGAGTATCGACTTCGACGCGAGCCCCTGCCATCATGTCGGAAAGTTTTCGCCCGCTCAATTTGCCGTAGCCGGAAATTTTTTCGACGCTGTAAAAAACATCGCCGTTGTCCAAGACGTAAGCAAAGCCTTTGTCGACGAGCGTTTGAATCATGGCGATAATATCATCCATTGTTTCGGAGACTTTCGGATAAAAATCTGCGCGGCGGACGTTGAGGGCGTCCATGCTCTTGAAATAAATCGCGATATTTTTTTCTGCCACGTCCTTCCACGTGACGCCCTGCTCATTGGCGGCTTTTATAATCTTGTCGTCAACGTCGGTAAAATTTTGAACGTAGCGGACGGTGTAGCCGAGCTTCTTAAAAAATCGGCGAATGACATCCCACGTGACAAACGGGCGGGCGTTTCCGATATGCGGCGAATTGTAAGGCGTCACTCCGCAGCAATAGATACTGACCTCATTTTTTTTGAGCGGCTTGAAAATTTCCTTTGTGCGGCTCATCGTGTTGTAAACTTTAATCATAAGCAATCACTCCTTTAAATTTTCTTCGACGTATTGGCAAATTTCTTCGGGAGTAAAAATTTTAACCTCGTCATTGTCAAAGCCCTGCATGTTCCGCGTGACAATCCCGTCAAAATTATTTGACTTGGCAACAGAATATTGAACGGAGTCCTCGAAGTCTTTCCACCCCAAAGCAAAGGCAGCGTGAATGTCCTTGTCCGTCACGGTAACGACTTTAACAAAATCGAAAAGAATTTTGAAGAGCTCGCGCACAACCGAAGGATTTTTCAAATTCTTTTTAGCCAGATAGTAAATATCCGTGACGGACGCCGCCGAGATAAAGTGATTGATTTTATTCTCATAGGTTTTGGAAAGAGAAATCGCCCGCACACTCATAGAAAAAAAGGGCGCACGTTCCAAGAATATATCCAAGACTACATTTGAATCAATCAGCAAATTTAAGACCATGTTTTTCCGCCAACCTTTCCATGCGCCAATATGCCATATCTTTTGTCGGATCTACTAAACCTTTCAAGCAACCTGTAAGCCTGCTAAGTGCTGCCTCAATTTCTTCAGGGCTCATTTTTTTGCGCTCCTCGACAGGTTCGGCAGGCACAACGGAAACTTCCACGCGCTGATTGTCGTCGTAGTTAGGCAGGTCGATTATTCCTTTCAAGTCGCCGGCATTCATTTCCTTACGGACGGTCTTAAGTTCCATTTTCAACACTCCTTAAAAATGAATGAAATTTTTAAGCTTGTCGACATCGGTATTCAGAATCAAAGTTTCGTCGAAATTTATTTCCCGCAAAAATTTTTCAGCTAAAGTAAATTCGCCGACGCCCGAAGGGTCGTGCGCATCGGAACTGACGATTATCGGCACGGAAAATTTTTCGCACAACGCGAGCATCGTCCTGTAATTTTCGCGACAATTAAGCCGCTTATCTTCTTTGACGAACGAACTGTTATTGACTTCCAAGGCGACGTGAAATTTCTTCGCGCCGTCAACAAGGCGTTTGTAATTCAGCGGCGTATGGTCGTCATCGGGGTGCGACACAAAAAAAATTTTATCGTCAGCCATGCACGACAGAAGGTTATCGGTATTTTTTTCGCGTCCGACATTTTCGTAGCACTGAACGTGAATGCCCGCTATGCCGAAGTCGAGTTTGTCGATAAGTTCCTGTTCCAAATCGAGCGTGCCGTTGTTGAGTACGTTGATTTCACAACCGTGGAGGATTTCGACGCCGTAAAGAGTGCGCGGAATGACAACAAAGTTTCGGAAGTAAAACGGGTCAATCGCGCCGGGTATTTTAGATCCGTGTTCGGCGAAGCCCAAAAGTTTCAAGCCGCGTTCGGAGGCAGCTTGCGCCATTTCGCGAATTGTGCCGTAAGCGTGTCCGCTGGCTATCGTGTGCGTGTGAATGTCCAAAATCAAATTCATTTCGTCACGTCCTTTGATAAATTAACTTTCTTTTTTTCACTCAAGGAAATTTCAAGTGACGAGGTGCGCATGGCTTCGACGGAAATTTCTTGGCGGGCGGCGGCAAGTTCCGCTTCCAATTCGTTGACGCGAGCCTCAAGGCGTTGAATTTGTCTCAAGGCAACCTCAATCATTTCGCGTTCGGGGTCGGGCAACATGTCATGATTCAAATCAACGTCAAGCTCTTCCATCATTTCGGCGCGGATTTGAGGATTGTTTATATCGTAGCCTCGCGCTCTGCACAATTCGGCAACTGCCTCGCGATATTCCTCCTCGTTGTGGATGCGCATGCCGTGCAAGACGACGATACGCCCCGGTATTCCGACGACAGTGGCATGAGGCGGAACTTCTTTCAAGACGACAGAGCCCGCGCCGATTTTTGCATGGTCGCCGACTTTGAACGAGCCGAGAACTTTCGCGCCGGTCGCCACCACGACATTGTTGCCGATTGTAGGATGACGCTTGCCCTTTTCCTTGCCGGTGCCGCCGAGTGTCACGCCTTGATAGAGTGTCACGTTTTTGCCGAGTTCAGCCGTTTCGCCGATAACAATTCCGGTGCCGTGGTCGATAAAAAGTCCGTCGCCGATTATCGCGCCGGGATGAATTTCTATGCCCGTCAAAAATCTGCAGAAGTTTGATACGAGCCGCGCAGAGACTATCCAGCCGCGTTTGAAGAGGGCGTGTGAAATTCTGTGTAACCAAATCGCATGAAGTCCCGAATAGCAAAGAACGACCTCCAAGACGCTCTTTGCCGCAGGGTCGCGCTCAAAGATAACGCGAATATCTTTTTTGATGCGCGAAAAAAATTTCATTGCCGCCACCTCGACCGCTGATTATTTTTCCAAACTTGCCACTGCATAAGCTGCAATTCCCTGCTCCGTGCCCGTGAAGCCGAGACCTTCCTCCGTCTTGGCTTTCACGCTCACCGCCTCGAATTCCGTTTGCAAGACTTGAGCCAAATTTTCACGCATGGATAAAATGTGCGGCGCGAGTTTCGGGCGTTGCGCAACGATTATCGAATCGACGTTGACGATTGAAAAATTTTTTGCCGCAAGCAATTCGCAAGTCCGCTTTAAAAGTTCGACGCTTGAAATGTTTTTAAATTCCGCCGTCATTGGGAAATGCTGTCCTATGTCTCCGAGTGCCGCCGCTCCCAACAGCGCATCGATTATCGCATGAATCAAAACGTCGCCGTCCGAGTGCGCCTCAAGTCCGAGTTCGTGAGGAATTTCCACGCCGCCCAAAATTAATTTTCGATTCGGCACGAGCTTGTGCACGTCGTAGCCGATACCAAAACGAATCATTTATAATCGCCTCAATCAAAAAAAGTTTCCCAAGTCTTTGCACGAGCCGCCGCGAAACAAAGTTTGACTTGGTCAAGAGTATTCCGCGCCACGTCCAAAGGCGGCAAGTTGTCTTCGGAAAAATATCCTCGCGCATCCGTCTCAATGTTCGGAACAAATTCGCCGCCAATCGCCTTGCACAGATAAAAAATTTTCACAACGTCAAAGATATACAGCGGGCGATTGTGTTTGGCGCGGTCTTGCACGGCGATAACTTTTTCAATCACGCAATCAATCCCGGCCTCCTCGCGTGCCTCTTTGATTGCATTTTCGGCGGGCGAAAGATTTACTTCACACCAACCGCCCGGCATTGACCAAAAATTATCCTCGCGGACAAGCAAAATTTTTCCGTCGCGAAAGACAGCAGCCCGCGTATCGACCTTCGGCGTCTGATAGCCTACGTCGTTGCAAAATAAATCTTTGACCTTCTCAAGAGGCAAGTCCGTTCGTTCGGCAAGCATTTCCGCCGCAATCTCTCTTATTCGCTCGTAACGTTCCCGACAAAATTTATCCTCGCAATAGTAAAGCCCGGTCTGTGCCAAAGCCTGCAGCTCCCGCGCAAATTCAAGTTGTCTTTCCATTTGTATCCCTCAAAAAACTTTCCGCAATCGTCATGTCTTCGGGCGTCGTGATTTTTATGTTTTGATAGTCGCTTGCCACAATTTTTATCTTCACGCCGAGACGCTCTGCCAAACTTGAATCGTCCGTGCCCAAAAAATTTTCCGTTGCCGCTTTTTCGTAAGCCTGCAACAAAATTTCGCGTCGAAAACCTTGCGGCGTTTGCACTGCAACAAGTTCACTGCGAGGAGGCGTGTGCTTGACGAAACCTTCCGCGTCGACAATTTTTATCGTGTCCTTCGAGGGAACTGCCGCGATTGCTCCTCCGAATTTTTCTGCCGCGTCGATTACGTCATTGATTGTTCGCGTTGAGATTAAAGGGCGCGCCGCGTCGTGCACCAAAATTATTTCCGCGTCGTCAGGCAAAAGTTTCAAGCCGTTCGCGATTGAATATTGTCGTTCGCTTCCGCCGATTGTCACGACCCAAGACTTGAGACCTTTCGTCCCGCGCAAAAGTTTTTCGACCGTTTCGACTTCGTGAGCGGCAACGATTACGATTAAGAAATTCACTCGTTCGACTTGCGAAAAAGTTTTCAACGTCCGAATCAAAATCGGTTCGCCCGCAATTTCCAAAAGATTTTTATTGACGCCGCCGCCCATGCGTTTGCTTGAGCCGGCAGCGGGAAAAATCGCCGTGACCATTTAAATCAACCCGTAAACGATAAGCCGCCGAATTCCGTTGATAACGCCGGCTTCGTCGTTGCTTTCTGTCATGAACTTGGCAATCTTTTTCAAATCGGGATGAGCATTCGCCATTGCAAAGCCGTAGCCGACTGCCTGCATCATTTCGTAATCGTTGAGGTAATCGCCGAACGCCGCACACTCTTCCGGCTTGAGGTTCATGACGCGCTGAATATTTTTGACGCCCTCGCCCTTGTTAATGCCGGGCGACATCACGTCAACCCAATAATCGGAGCTCAAGACAACTTGCAACTCGTCATAAAATTGCGTGAGCTTGCTGTAAATATTTTTCGCGGAGTTGCCTGTCGGGTCGAAGAAGGCAATTTTCAGCGGAATGTCATCAAGCTCGTTGAAGTCGTCGACAACGCCGTTGTGCGTGTAATATTTATTAAGCTCGGCTTGGAATTCGGGCGTGTCTTGTTCGCGGCGGAGGTAAGCGTCTTTCTTGCCGCAATAGACGCGCAAAATATTTTCGAAGCTCTCGCTTGCCGCCAAAACTTTTCTTGCCGCCTCGAAGCCGAGAGGACTGCTGAAAATTTCTTTGCCCTTGTGCATGACGAGCGTTCCGTTTTCGGCGAGGAATAAAAATTCGTCACGATACTTTTCAAAAGACTTCAGCAGAGAAAAATATTGCCGACCGCTGGCAGGCGCGAAGATAACATTGCGGCGTTTTAGTTCAGCCATTGCCTCATCGAAGCCTTCGGGCAATTTATTTTCACTCGTGAGGAGCGTGCCGTCCATGTCGCAAAAAATTATTTTAACCATCGAATTGCCTCCAAAATTTTTGTCGATTGTATCACGTACAAAATATATTTGCAAAATAAAACCGCCCTCGAAGTTGAGAGCGGAGTTTATCAAGTGGTCAGGGGTCAGGGTTTTTCTAACAGCTGCTTTTCGAATTTGCCAACACACCCTAATCACTGACTGAAGAAATTTTAATTCTGCTTTTGGCAGGATTTTTTTTTGCAATGAAAAATTTATCAGCGTCGAAAAATTTTTCGGCAGACTGTTTGAAAGAGGTAGTTCGAATGGGAAAGTATTTTCAAGAAGAAATCGAATGCATGCCGGTCGAAAAGATAAAGGCTTTGCAAAATGAATTGTTGCCCGCGCAGATTCGTTACGTGTGGGAAAACGTGCCTTATTATCGTCAAAAGATGCAGGCTCACGGCGTGACACCCGACGACATAAAATCGATTGACGACCTGCACAAGCTGCCGTTCATGTCGAAGGCGGACTTGCGCGACGCTTATCCTTACGGCTTGTTGGCTTTGCCGCTGAAAGATTGCGTGCGTATTCAATCGACTTCGGGCACGACTGGCAAGCGCGTTGTTGCCTTCTACACGCAAGGCGACCTTGACATTTGGGAAGATTGTTGTGCGCGGGCGATTATGGCGGCGGGCGGCACCAATGAGGACGTTTGCCAAGTGTCTTACGGCTACGGACTCTTCACGGGCGGTCCCGGTCTCAACGGCGGCTCTCACAAAGTCGGTTGCCTGACTATCCCGACGAGCTCCGGCAACACCGAGCGGCAGATTATGTTTATCATGGACTTGAGCGCGACGATTCTTTGTTGCACACCGAGCTACGCGGCTTATATCGGCGAAACGCTCAAGGAAAAAGGTTACAAGCCCGAAGACATTCCTCTGAAAATCGGTATCTTCGGTGCGGAGGCTTGGTCGGAAGAAATGCGCCGCGATATTGAAAACACGCTGGGCATTAAAGCTTACGACATTTACGGCTTGACAGAAATCAGCGGACCCGGCGTTTCGTTTGAGTGCTCCGAACAACGCGGCATGCATATCAACGAGGATCACTTCCTCGCCGAAATTATCGACCCGAATACGGGCGAAGTCCTCCCCGAAGGCACGCAAGGCGAATTGGTTTTCACGACGCTTGACAAAAAAGCTTTCCCGATGATTCGCTACCGCACCCGCGATATTTGCACCTTGACAAGAGAAAAATGCTCCTGCGGCAGAACTCACATTCGCATGACGAAACCCAAAGGTCGTTCGGACGACATGCTCAAGATTCGCGGCGTCAACGTCTTCCCAAGCCAGATTGAAACTGTCCTCATGAACAACGGCTACGCGGCGAATTATCAAATCCTCGTCGGGCGCGTCAACAACACCGATACTTTCGAGGTCAAAGTCGAAATGACGCCCGATATGTTCACCGATAACGTCGGCGAAATCCAAGCGCGCAGAAAAGTTTTGGAAGACGGCTTGCGTTCCATGCTCGGCATCAAAGCCAAAGTCACGCTCGTTGCGCCCAAGTCAATCACTCGCAGCGAGGGTAAAGCTGTCCGCGTCATTGATACCAGAAAAATTTAGGGTGTGTTGATAAATTAAATCGGGCGGCTTCGATTAACGTTGCAATACTTTTTTGTATTAAATCTACTTTTCTTTTGCAACGCCCAAAAGAAAAGTAGCAAAAGAAAAGGGCGTTAGTCCGGCGGATGAACATCCTGTTCATATCGCCGGTGGCCGTCATCCATGACGGCCGGGCACTCGCCAACCGCTATTGTCGAATTTACCAACAGCCCCTAATCACTAACAGCTAACCGCTAACAAACTGCACGACTGAAAGGAGTGTGCATTATGAGCGTCAAACAAGTTTCGATTTTCCTTGAGAATAAGCCCGGCACGTTGAACAGGCTGACGGAAGTCCTCGCGGCAAACAATGTTAATATCCGCGCATTGAGCCTCGCCGAAACCAGCGAATTCGGTATCGTGCGCATGTTGGTCAATGACGTGTTCGAGGCAACAAACGTCCTCAAAGAAAATAATTTCGTCGCAACCCTCACGCCCGTTTTGGCATATGCAATCGAAGACAAGGCGGGTGACCTCAACAATCTCTTGCAGAAATTCACGGAGGCGGAAGTCAATATCGAATACATGTACGCCTTCGCCGGCAAGGAGCGCGCCTATATGATTTTCCGCGTAAACGACACCAATAAAGCCGAGCTTATCCTCAACCGCAAAGGCTTGAAATCTTTAACGCAGGAGGAAATTTCCGCCGTATGATTCATATCAACGAAGTACCTTTGGACTTTGAACCGCGCAAAAAAATTTTGTCGAAGATTCCCGCGTTTCCGCCTGAACCCGAAATGAGCGAATTTGAATCGGCTTTCCTCTGCGGCTTGCTGAAAATTTGTCGCCCGAAAAAAATTTTGGAAGTCGGCGTGGCGGGCGGAGCAACCACCGCGATAATCTTGCAAACCCTCGAAGACATCGGCGAGTCGTATGAAATGCATTCCGTTGACTTGTCGGAAAAATTTTATCGTCAACCCAAATTGAATACGGGATTCATGGCTGCCTTTGCAAAGGAAAAAATTTTTGGCGACCTGCGCGGCATGCATGAGTTTCATTTCGGAAAATATTTGCCGCAAGTCATTGACGAAATCGGCGGCGAAATTGATTTCGTGATTCTCGATACCGTTCACAATTTGCCCGGAGAAGTTTTGGATTTCCTAGCCGTCTTGCCCTATCTTAAAATTGGTTCGATTGTTGTTTTGCATGACGTGTCTCTCCATCAAACAGAATATCCGAACGCTGAATCGAACGGGATGTTGCTTGGTGCAGTGACGGCAGAAAAATTTTTGAACTTCGACGAGCAAGCTCTGTTCCGTTATCCGAACATCGGCGCATTCCAAATCAACGAGCAGACGCTTGAGAATATCGAAAACATTTTCTTAACGCTGATTCTCCGCTGGATTTACATGCCGCCCGAAAATGAAATCGTCATTTATCGGCGGCACTACAAAAGATTTTATTCCGCCGAGCTGTGCGAAATTTTTCAAGAGGCAATCGACATGAACGCTTACAATTTTTGGCAAGCAAGACGCAAATAAAGCAGTCAGTGGTTAGTGGTTAGTGGTTAGAAAAACTAATCACTAACCACTTTTTTCTAATCACTACCTTGGAGGCGAGGCTTTGGACAGATACAGACTTACAATCAGAGACGACGGCAAAAAATTTTTCGCGCTCTTCGACGAGGTGAATTTGAATTTTAGAGGTTGCACTCTTCAAGATGTTTTTATCACGCCGGAGATAAATCTTTGGGAGATAAAAATTATCGCGGGAAAAGATTTCGACACAAAAATTATGGAAGCCGCCGAAGATTTTTTGCATGAAAAATTTAACGCGGAAGTCAAAATTCATCATCACATTTCCCTTTCCAACGAAGTTGTTATCGGCGAAAAGAAACCTCCGAAGAAAACAAGAAAAGGCAAGTCTGAAATTGCAAAGGACAGCGGACAAACGACTAAGGCAAAACCTCAAGCAGTCAAGGAAAAAATTTCGGGCAACGTCATTAAAATCAGCGACATAAAAGAAAATGAATCGGTCGTCATTGTCGGCGAGGTCGGCAGCGGCGATATGAACGGCGTCAAGCTCCGCGAATTCAGGAACGGGACAATCTGCGTTTCTTTTTGCGTGACCGATTCAAGCGACGGCATTGTTTGCAAAAAATTTTTCAAGGACGAAAAAAAATCCAAAGCGCAACCTTTCGCCGACGAACTCAAGGCGGGCACCCGTGTTAAAATTTTCGCTTCCTCGAAATACGACGATTATTTAAAAGAAGTTATCCTCTTGGTTAAAAATCTTGAGGTCTTGGAAAAAGAATCTGCCCGCAAGGACACCGCCGAAGTCAAGCGCGTCGAACTGCATGTGCACACGACGATGAGCGCAATGGATGCCGTTATCCCCGTCGAAAAATTGATTCAGACTGCCGCCGCTTGGAATTGGAACGCCGTCGCGATAACCGACCACGGAGTTATTCAAGCTTTCCCGAACGCCGCGCTCACTGCCGAAAAACTCGCCAAAGCCGGCAAGAAAATTAAAATTATCTACGGCATGGAGGGCTATCTCGTCGGCGAAGACTTCAAACAGAAATTTGCCAATCACGTCATTATCCTCGCCAAAAACAAAGTCGGGCTTGCCAATCTCTACAAGCTCGTTTCAATCAGTCAAGTTAAGTTCATGCATTACCGCCCGCGCATTCCGAAAAATCTTTTGAGCGAATTGCGCGAGGGTTTGATAATCGGTTCGGCTTGCGAGGCAGGCGAATTGATTCGTGCAATCGTCGAAGGCAAATCGGAGGCGGAGCTTGAGGAAGTTGCGAATTTTTATGACTACTTGGAGATTCAGCCGATTCAAAACAATCGTTTCCTCGTTCGCAGCGAAGACTTCCCGACAATCACGAACGACGAAGACTTGAGGAATATCAATCGTAAAGTTGCAGAGCTTGCAAAAAAATTGAACAAGCCTCTTGTCGCAACGACCGACGCACATTTCCTCAATCCCGAAGATTCGATTTGCCGAGCGGTTTTGATGCACAGCAAAGGATATTCGGACGCAGACCTCCAACCGCCGCTTTACTTGCGCACGACGGATGAAATGTTCGCCGAGTTCGATTATCTGGACGAGGCAACGGCTTACGAGGCAATCGTCACCAACCCGAACAAAATCGCCGAGTCTGTCGAATTTTTAAAGCCGATACCCGATGGACTTTATTCGCCGCAGGTGCCGGGCGCGGAGGAGGAAATTCGCGAAACCTCTTACGCCAAAGCCAAAAGACTTTACGGAGAAAATTTGCCGCCTTTGGTTGAGGCTCGCCTCGAACAGGAACTCAAGCCGATAATCGCTCACGGCTTCGCGGGGCTGTATCTTATCGCTCAACGCCTCGTGAAAAAATCAAATGACGACGGCTATCTTGTCGGCTCTCGCGGAAGTGTCGGCTCGTCGTTCGTCGCCACGCTGATTGGAATTACCGAAGTCAATCCTCTGCCGCCTCACTATCGTTGCCCGAAATGTCAATACAGCAAATTTTTCACGGCGGGCGAAGTCGGTTGCGGCTACGACCTCGAAAATAAAAATTGTCCCGTCTGCGGTCATCCTCTCACAAAAGACGGGCACGATATTCCGTTCGCGGTGTTCCTCGGCTTCGACGGCGATAAGGTTCCCGATATTGATTTGAACTTTTCGGGCGAATATCAATCGACCGCTCACAAGTACACCGAAGTTCTTTTCGGCAAGCACAATGTCTATCGCGCAGGAACAATTTCAACCGTCGCAGAGAAAACTTCTTTCGGCTTCGTGAAAAAATATTTCGAGGAGCACGGTTTGAAAAAACACGGCTCGTTTATCGCGAAGATCGCAGCGGGTTGTCAAGGCGTCAAGCGCACGACCGGTCAGCACCCCGCCGGAATTATGGTTGTGCCTCGCGATATGGACATTCACTACTTCACGCCGATTCAATATCCCGCCGACAACAAAGACGCCTCGACCACGACGACTCACTTTGATTATCACTCGATAAGTTCGCGGCTCGTCAAGCTTGATATTTTAGGACACGTTGACCCGACGATGATTCGCATGTTGGAAAATTTGACTCACCGCGACCCGAAGACAATTCCTCTTGACGACAAGGCTACGTTGAGTTTGTTTAATTCGACGGACGCGCTCGGCTTGAGTTCGTTGCAGCTCGGCACGAAGTCCGGGACATACGGCTTGCCGGAATTCAGAACAAGTTTCACACGGCAGATGATTGACGACACGCACCCCGATTGCTTCAGCGACCTCGTGAGGATTTCGGGCTTTTCACACGGCACGGACGTTTGGCTCGGCAACGCGCAAGATTTGATTCGTCAAGGCACATGCACTTTGAAGAACGCCATATCCGCCCGCGACGATATCATGATGTACTTGATTCATCACGGCGTCGACGCGCTGAAATCTTTCAAGACAATGGAAGGCGTTCGCAAAGGCAAAGGCATTAAGCCCGAAGTCGTCGAGGACTTGAAAGCTCACGATGTGCCCGATTGGTACATTGATTCTTGCCAAAAGATTAAATATCTTTTCCCGCGCGCGCACGCAACGGCTTATGTCATGATGGCTTATCGAATCGCTTGGTGCAAAGTTCATTATCCTCTTGCTTACTACGCGGCGTATTTTTCAAAGCGCACCGAAGAATTCGACGCCAACGAAATTATCAAAGGCTTGCAATACGTTAAGCAAAAGTTGGACGAGCTTGAAGAATTGTCGGACGAACGCAAACTTGACGTAAAAGAAAGCGACCGCCTCGCCGATTATCAAGTTGTGTACGAATTTTTTCTGCGCGGCTTCAAATTCGAACGCGTCAATCTCTACGAGTCGGCGGCGGAAGATTTTATCATCAAGAAAAATTCTTTGCTCATGTCTTTGAATTCAATCGACGGCGTAAGCGAGGCTATGGCGCACAGTATCGTCGAGGCACGGGCGAACGGAAAATTTTCTTCAATCGACGACTTCAAAAATCGCACGGGCATAAACAAAACGGGTATCGCCGCGCTCAAAGCTCACGGTTGCCTCAACGACCTGCAAGAAACAAACCAAATGACTTTATTTTGAAGAAGTACAAAGCAACGGGTAGCGAAAACCCGGCCGCACACGGACGTGCGGCCGCCGCGACTTAAAACCTGGAAGGTTTTATAGCGGACAACGCCTTTTTCTTTTGCTACTTTTCTTTTGGGCGCAGCAAAAGAAAAGTAGAAGAGCCCTTGCAAGAGACAAACCAAATGACTTTGTTCTAAAAATAAAAACCGCCGCGCCGTTCCTTTACAAGCCGCGCCGATTTTGATAAACTGTAACAAAGTTTCATTCGCAGGAGGTGGCATAAGTTGAAAATCGGCGACAAGGTGGTTTATCCGATGCACGGTGCCGGCGAAATTACGGGCATAGAGGAAAACGAAGTCGGCGGCGTCCTCAACTCTTATTACATCTTTCGTCTTCCAATGGGCAGTTTGAAACTTATGCTGCCGGTCGACAAAGTGGAAGAGGTCGGCTTGCGCGAACTTATCAAGCCCGAACAAGTTGCGCAAGTCATCGAAGTTTTGCAGGCGGAAAGTGAACAGTTGCAAGGCAGTTGGAACAAAAGATTTCACATGAACCTTGAGCGACTCAAGAGCGGCGATATTTTGGAGGCGGCGGCTGTCGCGAGGAACTTGTCTCGTCAAAACAGCAAGAAAAAAATTTCCAGCGGCGAACGCAGATTGCTTGACCTTTCCCGACAAATTTTGATTACGGAACTGGTTTACGTTTGCAACAAGACGCCCGAAGAAATTACCGCGTGGGTCGACGAACTCATCGGCATAGAGTCGGAAGACAATTAAAATTTTCTAAAAGAAAAAATTTTTCCCGAAGTCGAAAGCGGCTTCGGTTTTTTCGTCTTGTCAAAGAAAATAAAGCGTGGTAGAATTTCGCCGAAAATCAGAAGGCGTGGTGAGTCAATGCTGGAAGAATTGGCGCGGGCGAAAATAAATTTGACGCTGGACATTTCGGGCTTGCGGGCGGACGGCTATCACGAAGTCTCAATGATATTGCAGACGATTGAACTTGCCGACGAGTTGAAGCTTGAAAAAATTTCGGGCGGCGTCGAATTGTTCATGACGGGCGGCGAAGGAATTCCGACAGACGAAAAAAATTTGGCGTGGAAAGCGGCGATTGCCTTTCAAAAATTTTGTGGCAAAGATTTCGGCGTGTCGATAAGTCTCGTGAAAAAAATTCCTGCGGCGGCGGGTTTGGCAGGCGGCTCGGCGGACGCGGCGGCTGTGATTCGCGGCATGAATCGTCTTTACGAAACGAACTTGACCGAAGACGAACTCTGCGCAATCGGCTCTCTTGTCGGCTCGGATGTTCCTTTCTGCATAATCGGCGGCACCTGTCTTGCCGAAGGTCGCGGCGAAATTTTGACTCGGCTCGCCCCGATAAAAAAATTTAACGTCGTCTTGGCTAAGCCGCAAGGAGAAATTTCAACGGCTTGGTCTTACAAAACTTACGACGAAAATCCCGCAACGATTCATCCGCCGACGCAAGAGATTGTCGCTCAATTGGCGTGCGGCGATTATGATTCGGCGTTCAAAAATTTTTCCAATGTGCTCGAAGGCGTTGCGCTTAAAAAAATTTCTGCCGTTGCCGATTGCAAAAACAAAATGCTCGCCGCCGGTGCGAAAGTCGCTTTGATGAGCGGCAGCGGTCCGACGGTTTTTGCATTGACCGACGACGAACGCTCGGCAAAAAAAATCGCTGCAAGTATCGAAGACGCACAAATTTTTATCACGAAGATTTTTTAAGTAAGGATGAATGATCATGAGCAACAGACTGGCACCGATAACGATAGACAGCTACCGCCCTCTGCGCGAGACGGTTTGCGAAGTCCTGCGCGATGCAATACGGCGCGGAATTTTGGAGCCGGGCGAAAGGCTCATGGAAGTTCAACTTGCCGAAGAACTCGGGATAAGTCGCACGCCCGTAAGAGAGGCAATTCGCAAGCTCGAACAGGAAGGTTTCGTTATCATGATGCCGCGCAGAGGAACTTACGTTTCAAGCGTTTCCGTTCACGACGTAAAAGAAATTTTTGAAATACGCACGGCACTCGAATCACTTTCGACAAGCTTGGCAACAATGCGCATTGAGCCGGAAGAATTGGAAAAACTTCGCGCCCTGCTCACCGAAATCGAAGGGCATATCGAACGCAAGGACATTGATAAAATCGTTGCAACGGATATTGCTTTTCACGGGCTGCTTTATCAAGTCAGTCGCAACGAACGGCTCGTGGCGATAATCAGCAACTTGAAAGAACAGCTTGCCCGTTTCCGCACGCTGTCAATGTCATATCCGGGACGTTTGCAAGAGACATTGGAAGAACACCGCGCAATGGTTGAGGCGATAGCGGCAGGTGACGTGGACGCAGCTCGTGACGCCGCAGAACGCCACATGGAACAAGCAGAGGAGACTTTGCTCAAAGCAATGCGGAGGAAGGACAGGTGAAATACTCAGAGCTTGTAAAATTACTTAGTGAATACGGATGCTATTTTTTTCGGCACGGCAGTGGTCATGATATTTGGAAAAATCCTGACGGCGGGCAATTTTCAGTTCCGCGTCACTGGGGAAGGGAAGTATCAATAGCAACGCTTAACAAGATATTTAAACAGGCAGGTATAAAAAGGAGTGACTTGAAATGAAGTACATTTATCCCGCTGTCTTCACGTGGTACGAGCCGGAAAAAGTTTATTTGGTAAGTTTTCCTGACGCTGACAACTGGTTTACTGAAGGTTACTCTTTGAGCGAAGCTATTGAATACGCGACTGACGTTTTAAATTTAATGTTATGGGGGGCTGAAGATGAAGGTCTCCCAATCCCGAAAGCAAGCAAATTGGAAGACATTAAGCTTGAGGATAAAAACAGTTTTGCTCAATACGTTTATGCCGATACCGAGCTTTATGGAGATTTATTGCAGCTGAAAAAAATTTTGAAATTAAAAAAGACAGCCAAAGCAAAGAAATTTACACAAACGCATAAAAGAACGGAGGTAAGTTTATGAGCTTGGAAACACTGATATTGGCTGCAGGCAAAGGCACGCGCATGAAAAGCAAATTGCCCAAAGTCCTGCATAAAGTCGGTGGAAAACCAATGATTCAACACGTCATTGACGCGGCAAGAGGAGCCGGCTCGTCGCGGGAAGTCGTGGTAATCGGTTCGGGCGCGGAACTGGTTAAGAAAACAATTCAGAACGTAGAATTCGTCTTGCAAGAGGAACAACTCGGCACGGGTCACGCGGTTCTTTCAGCCAAAGAAAAATTTACCGATTCGGAAGGAACGATTTTAATTCTTTGCGGAGACACGCCGCTTTTGACGAGCAATCTGCTGAAAAAATTCACTGCCGCTCACGACGCCTCAAATTGCGCGGCGACAGTCTTAACCGCAAAAATGCCCGACGCCACAGGCTACGGAAGAATCATTCGCAACACCGACGGCACCTTTAAAAAAATCGTCGAGGAAAAAGATGCAAACGAATTTGAGAAAAAAATCCAAGAGGTCAATGCGGGTTGCTACTGCTTCGATGCGAAAAAACTTTTCGGCGCATTGGAAAAAGTCAAAAACGACAACGCTCAAGGCGAATATTATCTGCCCGACGTGTTGACGATTCTGCTTGACGCGGGAGAAAAAATCGGAGCGTTCAGAGCCGATTACGCCGACGAGACACTTGGAATAAATTCGCGGGTTCAGCTTGCCGCCGCCGACAGAGTCTTTCGCATGAAAAAGAATAACGAGCTTATGGACGAAGGCGTCACCATTGTTGACCCGAACACGACGTTTATCGACGTTGACGTTGAAATCGGGCAAGACACAATTATTTATCCGAACACTTACATTGAAGGCAACACGACGATTGGCGAGGATTGCGCAATCGGTCCGAATATACGCTTCGTGAACATGAAGGTTGGCAACAAAGTTACGGCGCATTTCAGCTACTGCCACGAGGCGGAAATTTGCGACGGCGTCACGCTCGGTCCGTATGTCCATCTTCGCCCCGGCACGACAATCGGCGAAAACGTCAAGATTGGAAATTTCGTTGAAGTCAAAAATTCAAGCATCGGCGAAGGCTCCAAACTTCCTCACCTGCAATATATCGGCGATACGGATATGGGCAACGGCGTCAATGTCGGTTGCGGCACCGTCACTTGCAACTACGACGGCAAAAGTAAATATCGCACGACGATTGGTGACAACGCCTTTATCGGTTGCAATACGAATCTTGTTGCGCCGGTCAAGGTGGATGATGGCGCGTACATTGCCGCCGGTTCGACGATAACAAAAGACGTGCCGAAGGATAATCTTGCAATCGCTCGCGCCCGCCAAACAAATATCGAAGTCTGGAATGACAAGCGGAAATAATTTTAAGGAGGAAATTTTTTTATGAACATTGTAATCTGGGTTCAATACGATACTGTCGCCACACAAGACAAGCCCAAAGGTAAAACTCTTTTGGGAGCCGCTTTTGCCGCGCTCGACAAGCCTAAGGGTAGCGTCAACATTGTCGGCGTCGTCGAATCGGTTTCCATGCCCATTAACAAACTCAACACAATCGACAAACGCGAACTTGCCAACCTCGATTATGATTTGATTCTCGTGACGGGTCATGATGTCGACCTCGCTCCGATTTTGGCAGAGGCGGCGGCACTCGGCTTGGATACAGATAAATTTGTCCTCGACCGCACGATTTTAATTCCTGGCTTCACGCTTGAAAAATACAAAGAGCTTCGGCATTCGGGCTTGTCGATTTTGTCAATGGGTTGGTGGGCAGGCATTGCCTATCACAAACTCGGACTGCCCGAACTTTCCCCGACAATCGGCATGTACACTTCCGAAGAACACTTCATGAATTTCTTGCCGGAGGCGCGTTGGCATATCAAAAAGGATTTGCACTTCGAACGCACGGAATACAATCACGACTTGGGCATAAACTATCCGATTTTCTGGCTTGACGGCACGCGCTGGTTCATGAACGGCTACACCAACGACGCCGACGCTTTGGAAAGTTGGAACGAGCGCAAGGACAAAATTAATTGGTCAAACGTCCTCGTGACAATGCACACCACAAGCCCCGCCGTCTTGGAGCGTTTCGACTGCCTGCCCTATCCGAAGAAAGCTTGCTTTGTTCCGTTTGAGACGGAGCTTGAATCGGGCTTTTACATTGATCCGAAACTTTGCGGCGGAAATCTTTTGCAGGCGGCGGAAGGCATTGCCACCGGCGAAGTCGCTGCCTATGACGTTTGGGATCTGTTGCTTTACGGCAAAAAAACTTTTATCAATTAGGAATGAGGAATTAGGAATTAGAAATGGGAATAAAAAAATAATTCCTAATTCCTAATTCCTAACTCCTAATTAAATTTTTGGGGAGCTGTTCAAAGTGAGCATTAGCACCGATACGATTAGTAAACTCTGTTTGATGACGGGAAACGCCAATCCCGAACTGGCGCAGAAAATCGCCGACCATTTGGGCGTAAAAATTTTCGACACCTTCGTAGGACGCTTCAATAACGGTGAGTCGCAAGTCATGATTAAGGACAGCATTCGCGGCAAAGATATTTTTATCGTTCAGCCGACTTCGCAACCCGTCAACGACAACTTGATGGACTTGCTGATTATGGCTGATGCCTGCAAGCGGGCTTCGGCGCACTCAATCACGGCGATTGTGCCTTACTACGCTTATGCCCGTCAAGACAGAAAAACTCGCGGGCGTGAACCGATTTCTGCCAAGCTCGTTGCAAACCTCATGGTCGCGGCGGGCATGAATCGCGTTTTGACTGTCGACTTGCACGCGGGACAAATTCAAGGCTTCTTCGATATTCCCGTTGACCACCTCAAAGCGGCTCCCGTCCTCGCCGATTACTTCCGCGAACAAAATTTCGGCGATGATTTGGTTGTCGTCTCGCCCGACTTGGGCGGCGTCACTCGTGCAAGAGAACTTGCCGATTATCTCAAAGCTCCAATTGCAATTATTGAGAAGCGGCGTCCGCGTCCCGGCGAGGCTGAAGTCATGAGCATTATCGGCGACGTTAATGACAAAGTTGCGCTCATGGTTGACGACATTGTAGACACGGCAGGCAGTCTTTGCGAAGGTGCGAAGGCTCTCAAGAAACTCGGCGCAAAGAAAGTTATCGCCGCATGCACTCATGCCGTCCTAAGCAAAAACGCCGTCGAGAAAATCGACAACTCCGTTATGGAACAGCTCGTCATTACCGATACGATACCCTTGCCGCCCGAAAAGCAATCGCCAAAAATCACGGTGCTTAGCATGGCGCAAGCTATCGGCGACGTTATCTTGAACATTCAATCGCACCGCTCGGTCAGTGTGCTTTTTAAATAATCGACAGAAAAATTTTTCGGCGGTGAGTGTTTGCCGCCGGTTTTTATTTGACGGGAGGAGTTTCTTATGCCGTCACCTCAACCCAACGTAAAAAGTCAAGCTCGCGAACGCCCGACTTACGAAGAAATGCTTTGGGAACAATTGCAGGATACAAAAAACGAAATCAAAGATACACGCAAGGAACTCAATCAGCGCATGGACAGGCTTGAACGCAGAATGGACAGAATCGAAAATCGCTTAGATGAACAAGACAAAAAAATAGACAGGCTCGCCGATAAAATTGATGATTTGCATAAAGAAATAAAATCTTCGACGGGGCACATTTCCATCGCAAATATTTCTACGGTAGGCATTGCGCTCGGCGTACTTTATTCGATACTCAAGTGACAAGGAGGAAAATATTTTATGTCTGTTGAAAAGTTGCAGTTCCAAGCAGAAACCAAACGGCTTTTGGATTTGGTTGTGAATTCGATTTACACGAACAAGGAAATTTTTTTGCGCGAACTCATTTCAAATGCAAGCGACGCCCTCGACAAATTGCGCATTGAATCATTGACGAACAAAAACCTCGAAGGCGACGAGGAGCCCGAAATTTTTATCGTGCCCGACGCCGCGACCAAGACCATTACGATTTCGGATAACGGTATCGGCATGACACGCGACGAAGTCATTTCCAATATCGGAACAATCGCCAAGAGCGGCACCAAAGATTTTCTTGACAAAATCCGCGAGGCAAGCGGCTCGGCGGCTCAAGAACTTATCGGGCAATTCGGCGTGGGATTTTATTCCGCGTTCATTGTTGCCGAAAAAGTCGAACTGATAACGCGCAAGGCGGGCACTGCTCAAGCCGTCAAGTGGACATCAAGCGGCGCGGGCGAATACGAACTTGAAGACAGCGAAAAAGATTCTTGCGGCACGATAATCATTCTTCATCTCAAGCCCGAATTTTGCGGCGACGACGAATATAATTTCACCGACGTTTACGAAATCGAGCGGCTTGTCAAAAAATATTCCGACTTCGTTCGCTACCCGATTAAAATGAATTTCGAGGTCAAGGGCAAGGAAGAAGACGAGCCGACGATTGAAATTCGCACGGTCAATTCCATGAAGCCTCTTTGGACACGCAACAAATCCGAAATCACGCGCGAAGAGTACGACGAATTTTTCAAGCAACAACTGCACGAGTGGGAGGCTCCGCTTGAAATTTTCCATGTCAAGGCGGAAGGCACCGTCGAATACACCGCGCTGCTTTGCATTCCCAAGCACGCCGCGTACAATCTTTATTACACCGATTATGAGGCGGGCTTGCAACTTTATTCGCGGCATGTCTTCATAATGGACAAGTGCAAAGATTTTCTGCCGGAGTATCTGCGTTTCGCGAAAGGCTTGGTTGATTCGCCCGACTTGCCGCTGAATATTTCCCGCGAGATTCTCCAGCAGAGCTACGAGGTAAAAGTTATCGGCAAGGCTTTAGAAAAAAATATTCAGAGACAACTGGGCAAGCTGCTCAAAGACGACCGCGACAAGTACGAGGAATTTTGGCGCGAGTTCGGAAAGTCAATCAAGCTTGGCGTCTACAACAGCATGTTCGATACGAAACTCAAAGACAGCTTGAAAGATTTGCTCCTCTTCCAAACTTCGCACGAAGGGAAATTGTCGACGCTTGCCGAGTACGTCGAACGCATGCCCGACTTCCAGAAAAAAATTTATGTGGCACCGGGCAAGGATGCGGCGGCGATTGAGCAC
This sequence comes from Selenomonadaceae bacterium, assembly GCA_017535925.1. Taxonomy (GTDB): domain Bacteria; phylum Bacillota; class Negativicutes; order Selenomonadales; family Selenomonadaceae; genus Quinella. The sequence goes on from JAFXTD010000055.1 coordinate 47,091, forward strand.
CTTCCGCAAATGGAAATCCTTCGCGAGCGCGGGCTTGAAGTCATTTACTTGACCGACCCCGTCGACGAATTTACGATTCAAGTGCTCAAGTCTTACGCCGAAAAAGAATTCCAATCGATAACCCGCGAAGAGTTCGAGCTTGACGACGCCGAGTCTCAAAAAGTCAAAGCGGAAATCGAGGAAATTGCCAAGACCCGCGAAGATTTACTCAAGGACGTTAAAGAGGCAATCGGCGAACCCGTCAAAGAAGTTCGTTTGACTTCGCGGTTAAAATCGGGCGCGGTGTGTTTGGTCACGGGTGAGGGCGGCCCTTCGCTGTCAATGGAAAAAACTTTCGAGGCAATGAACAACCCTCTGTTCAAGGCGACGCAAATTTTGGAGCTCAACCCGAATCACGCGGTGTTCAAAAAGTTGGAGGCACTTCACGAACAGGGCAAAGATTCTCAAGCGTTCAAAGACCTCTGCACGACGCTTTATTCATTGGCACTTTTAATCGAAGGCGTCATGCCTCAAAACCCCGCCGACCTCGCCAACAAAGTCACCGACCTCTTGACAAGATGATAATTTGCATTTCGCAAATAAATCGTTTACAATCCCTCTTCAAACGGAGGGATTTTTTTTGGGAGTGATTGTATGGCAAAAACTTTTAACGCAAAAATTTTATCGAACGAGGCGGTCGCCGAAAAAATTTTCCGCTTGACAGTCGACGCGCCCGAACTTGCCGAAAATGCGCGGGCAGGTCAATTCGTTCAAGTAAAAATTTCTGACGAGTTCACGTTGCGCAGACCTCTGGGAATTGCAAGTGCTTCCGGCGGTCGTGTGAAAATTTTTTATCGGGCAGTCGGACGCGGCACCGAAACTTTATCGGCGAAGAAGGCGGGCGAATTTTTAAATATTCTCGGCACGCTCGGCAACGGCTACACTCTTCGCAACGGAAAAATTTTATTGGTCGGCGGCGGCATGGGACTTGCTCCTCTGCTCTGCGCGGCGGAAAAATTTTCTGCAAATGTTTTAATCGGCGGCAGAACCAAAGCCGAAGTTACTTTTTGGCAAGAGGAATTTCGTCCGCATGTCGAAAAAATTTTTGTCACGACGGACGACGGCTCCTACGCCAAAAAAGGTTTCGTGATTGACTTGTTGCCCGAAGTTTTGTCGGCGGAAAATTATTCGGCGATTTACACTTGCGGCCCCGAAATCATGATGCGCGGCGTCGCCCGTCAAGCTCTCGAAAAAAATTTGCCCTGCGAAGTCTCTTTCGAAAAGCGGATGGCTTGCGGGCTCGGCGCGTGTTTAAGTTGTTCGATTGATACGGTCGGCGGCAGAAAAAAAGTTTGCAAGGACGGTCCAATCTTCGACGCAAAAGAGGTCTTCGAATTTGAATCCGATAATCAAAAAAATTGAAGTAAAAAGTATCGTGACGAAATCCAATTTGCCCGTGAGCGATTATTCCGTAAATCCTTATGTCGGTTGCACGCACGCCTGTAAATATTGCTACGCCTGCTTCATGAAAAAATTCAGCGGGCACGAAGAAGAGTGGGGCACTTTCCTCGACGTGAAGTTTTGGAACAAAATAAAAAATCCTCAACGCTGCGCCGGCAAAAGTTTTTTTATGAGCTCCGTGACCGACCCTTACAATCCGCAGGAAGAAATTTACAAACGCACCCGCGAATTCCTCGAAACTTTTCAAGGCGTCGATATAAATTTGAGTTTGCAGACGAAATCGGATTTGATTCTGCGCGACCTCGATTTGATTAAAACTTTCAAAAATGTTCGCGTGGGGTTCAGCATAAACACTCTCGACGAAAATTTTAAAGACGACATGGACAACGCCGTTTCGATTGAACGTCGGCTTGCGGCGATGAAAATTTTGCACGAGGCGGGAATAAGGACGACGTGTTTTATTTCGCCGATTTTTCCCGGCATAACCGATTGTGTTGCGATAATCGACGCGGCGAAAAATTTTTGCAATCTCGTTTGGCTGGAGAATTTGAATCTTCGCGGGAACTTCAAACCGAAAATTCTTTCATACGTCAAAGAAAAATATCCGAAACTTTTTCCGCTCTACAACGAAATTTATCACAAAAAAAATTTGCGCTACTGGTTTGAGCTGCACAAGATTATTGAAGACTATGCCGCGAAAAATAATTTGGAATACGTGCGCAACCGCGACGACCTGCAAAGAGACTTCGACGCGCCGCCCGTGATTGTGAATTTCTTTTTTCATGAGCAGATTAAAAAAGTCAGATGATTTCAGGAGGCGAGGCGTTTGAATAATTTTTCTTTCCTCAAAGACAAGCCCGAATATCGCTCTTTTTCCAAAGACTGTATCGACGCGGAGGCTGCGTTCCGAACTTCTTACGACTCTTGCGTCAAGTTGGTCAGGACGGCTCTCGACGCGGCGATTAAATGGCTTTACGCGACCGAAAAAAAAATCCCGCCCGGCAATTTATTTGAGCTGATTGAACAGGCGGGCTTCGATAAAGATTTGGCGGACAAGCTCCACTACTGCCGAATCGCGGGCAACGAGGCGATTCACAATGAAAAAGAATTTTCAGCTCACGAGGCTCGGCAATGTTTGAAAAATCTTTTTGACTTCGTTCAGTGGATTGACGCCCGCTACGGAAAAAATTTTTCGCCGCGAACTTTCAACACGGCAGAAAATATTTTGCAAACGGAATTGTGCGGCATGAAACTCAACACGCCGATATTTGCCGCGTCGGGGACATTCGGTTTCGGCGAGGAGTTTGAAAGCTTCGTCGACCTCGAACGACTCGGCGGCGTCATGGTTAAGTGTATCACGCTCAAGCCGCGCAGAGGCAATGACGGCGTGCGAATCACAGAGACGCCTTCGGGCATGTTGAATTGTATCGGCTTGGAAAATCCCGGCGTCGAAGTTTTCTTGTCGAAGATTCTTCCGCGCATAAAAAATAAAATGAACGTCGTAGTGAACGTGAGCGGCTCAAGCGTCGAGGATTATGCAAGGCTTGCAAAACTTCTTGATGTTGAGGGCGTCGCGGCGATTGAACTCAATATCAGCTGCCCGAATGTCAAAGACGGCGGAATAATTTTCGGCACCGACGAACGGCAAGCGGCTAAAGTCACAAGTGCGGCGAAAAAATCTACACGCAAGCCCGTTATCGTCAAGCTCAGCCCGAACGTCACGGACATAACAAAAATTGCGCGGGCAGTCGAGGCGGCGGGTGCCGATTGCCTTTCGCTGATAAACACACTCATGGGCATGGAAATAAATATTCACACTTGGCGACCGACACTCGGAAATATCACGGGCGGACTTTCGGGCGGCGCGATAAAACCGATTGCCGTGAGGATGGTTTGGCAAGTTTCGCAAGCGGTCAAAGTTCCGATAATCGGAATGGGTGGAATTCGTTCGGCTTCCGATGCGGCAGAATTTTTCTTGGCGGGAGCCTCTGCCGTAGCAATCGGAACCTCAAATTTCGCCGAGCCCTCAATCACAATGAAAATCGCCGACGACTTGGAAAAATATCTGCGCAGTTGCGGCTTGAAAAATATTAAAGAACTTATCGGCAAACTCAAAGCATAAAAAAATTATCCCCGACAAGTGAGCGGGGATTTTTTATCAACCTTCAGAAAGCAGCGGTGAGGAAGAACCCGGCCGTCATGGATGACGGCCGCCACGCCGCACTGAAACAGGATGTTTCTGCGGCGTCGCCCCTGCGAGGTGCCCTTTCTTTTTGTAACTTTTTCTTTGGGCATGCAAAGAAAAAGTTTTTCAATAAACTAAAACTCGTTAACCGTTAAATCGAAGTGACAAGCTTCGAACTGCAACAGCCGGTTCTGCGTGCCCACTCTTTGGCAAAGACGGGGGCTCCCAAAAGCTTAATTTTTTGTTGCGGGAGTTAATCTGAATATTGACTGAAAGATAATGATTTGTTACAATCAATCAAAGAAATGCACTCGTCAGATTCATGAAGAGGTGAACTATCTTGGCGAAGGTATATCAAGCAACAAACGTGGGCAAAGTTCGTTATAACAACGAGGATTCGTTGGCAGTGATAGAACCGGAAACATATGTGGTGGCGGATGGAATGGGCGGAGCTCAAGCGGGCGAAGTGGCAAGCCGAATGTTGGTTGAGACCGTGAAAAATTTTTTGTTGAAGACGCCGCGCCCTTGGCATGAAAAAATTTTGGCGCAGGCAATTCTCTTGGCGAACGACAAAATTTTAAACACGGCTCGTCGGCACGGGGAATATCACGGCATGGGCACGACCGCAACGGTTTTATCACTTGAAGGCAGGCAAGCTTACTTCGCGCACGTCGGCGACAGTCGGCTTTATCTTCTGCGCGGAAATTCTTTTAAACAGATGACCGAAGACCATTCCTATGTTGAGACTTTGGTGAGGCGCGGCGAACTTACGGCGGGGGAAGCGCGTATTCACCCGATGAAAAATGTTTTGACTCAAGCGGTCGGTGCGGTGACCAATCTTCAAATCGACACGGCAAGTTTCCAAGCGGAGCCCGGCGATTTATTTTTGCTTTGCTCGGACGGACTTACAAACATGGTTGACGACGTAAGCATTGCAAAAATTTTGAAGACAGCCGCCAATCCTGCCGACGCACTTATTGAAGCCGCATTGAACGCCGGCGGCAAGGATAATATTTCTGTTATTGTCGCAGGAGTTGATTAAAATGGTTCGCGAAATTTTTTATTGCGTATTGAATTTTTATCATGCAATGCGCGGCACGATTGACTTTGCCTGTCGCATTGCGCACGACGCATTGACTTAAGGAGCCGGAAAAAATGATTCAGCGAGTTTTGAGCGGGCGATATGAGCTCGAAGAAAAAATCGGCAGCGGCGGCATGGCTGAAGTCTACAAAGCCCACGACCGACTTCTTGCCCGCCCCGTCGCAATAAAAATTCTCCACGAGGCGTATCGTTCGGACGTGGAGTTCATTGAGCGTTTTCATCGCGAGGCAAAATCGGCGGCTCGTTTGTCTCATCCGAATATCGTCAGCATTTACGACGTGGGCGTCGCGGGCAATGACCATTATATCGTTATGGAATATGTTCAAAGCAACACGCTCAAGAAAAAAATTCAAGACGAGGGTCCGCTTGATATTTTGACGGCGGTTTCAATCGCCAAAGACATTGCAAACGGTCTCACGCACGCTCACGCAAACAACATTGTTCATTGCGACATTAAGCCGCACAATATTTTAATGACGGACGACGGACACGCCAAGATTACCGACTTCGGGATAGCCCGCGCTGTCACCGAGTCGACGCTGACTTACGGCGGAAGCGTTATCGGTTCGGTGCATTATTTTTCGCCGGAACAAGCTCGCGGCGGTTCGATAACTCCAAAATCCGACGTGTATTCTTTGGGGATTGTGCTTTATGAAATGTTGACGAATCGTTTGCCGTTCACGGGCGATAATCCCGTTGCAATTGCCATGAAACATATCGAGGAAGAGCCGATTTCTCCCAGCCGCTATCGCCCGCAAATTCCGCCGATGTTGGAAGCAATTATCTGCCGAGCCATGAGCAAGAGCCCCGAAATTCGCCCGTCAAGTTTCGAACTTGTCCAAGAGCTTTCAAACGTCGAGGCGGCATTGAGCGTGACGGTAAAGAACGACCCCGACGCTACACGAGTTTTGCCGCGAACGGAAATTCCTCCTCGACGCACGACCCGTCAAGGTTTGGGCGCGCAAGTGACTCAAGAAGAAAATCCTCCGCAAGAAGAGCCTGCCGAATCAAAACCTTTTTACAAATCGAAATTATTCATAATGATGATGGCTTTGGTTTTGATGTTGGGCTTCGGCGTCGGGATATTCGGTGCCTTCGGAAAAGTTTGGACTAAGGAAGAAACCGTGATTGTCCCCGAAGTCAAAGGCAAGCAGTTGGCATTGGCGAGGCAGATTTTGGAAGACAACAAGTTGCGCGTCAATGTTGCCGAAACTTACGACGCAACCGTTCCCGCCGGTCAAGTCGTCTCTCAAGACCCCGATGTCGGCAAGACCGTCAAGAGCGACCGCCTCGTCACGATTTACGTCAGCAAAGGCGGCGAATCAATCGACATGCCCGACCTCGCAGGCTTGACAAAATCTGCGGCGATTGAACGACTTCAAAAGCTCGGCTTGAATTTGGGCAGCGTCTACGAAAAAGAATCTTCCTCCGAACCCGGAACCGTTTTATCTCACGACCCGACGACCGGCACGAAAATTAATCGCGGACAAGTCGTCGATTTGATTGTTTCACGCGGCGAACCCGAAAAGAAAGTTGAGGAAGTCAAGGTCACGAAAAAAGTTACGCACGTCCCGAACGTCGAGAACGCTAGCTTAAGCATTGCCGAAGAAGGAATTGAAGGGCGCGGACTTCACGTCGGAGCAATCACTTACCAAGACAGCAACCAAGCGGAAGGCACGGTCGTTGCGCAATATCCTTCGCCCGATTCGGAAGTTGAGCTTGGGTCGAGTGTCGATTTGGTTGTTGCACGCCGCCCCGAACCCGAACCTGTTCGCGAGCCGGAGCCTGTTCGTGAGCCGGAGCCGCAATCAAATGAATTCCCCGATATTCCGACTCAAAATGATGTGCCGAGCCGTGAAGGTGACCAAGCTAAGGAGCGATGATATGAGGGAAATCGGACGCGTGATAAAATTTTACAACAGCTTTTTCTTCGTGAAGATCGGCGGCGAACTTATCCCTTGCAAGTTGCGCGGGCTGCTCAAGCGTGATAAAAAAATCGGCAGTGCGGTCTGTGTCGGAGACTTCGTGGAAATTTCAAGGCTTAAAGATAAAAGCGGCGTGATTGAAAGTGTTCAGTCGCGCCGTAATCTTTTAATCCGCCCGCTCGTTGCCAATGTCGACCGCGTGATTTTGACTTTTGCCGTCGACGCCCCGAAACTTCATCCGCTCTTGCTGAATCGATTTTTGGTCTTGGCGGAAAAATCTTCGCTCGACGAAATAATTATCTGCTTGAACAAAATCGACTTGGCGGCGGAGAAAAATTTTTTGGCGGAATATGAATCACTGTATAAAATTTTGAGAGTGTCGGCTTTGACGGGCGAAGGCGTCGACAAACTGAAAAAAATTTTGTCGGAAGGCATGACGGTCTTCGCGGGTGCCAGCGGCGTCGGGAAGTCTTCGCTGCTTAATGCCGTCGATAAAAATCTCAAGTTGAAAGTCGGCTCTGTCAGCGAAAAAATTCTTCGCGGCAAGCACACGACCCGAATTTCCGAGCTGATTGAATTCGGCGGAGGTTTTCTGGTCGACACGCCCGGTTTCAGCGCGATTGACTTGGCGGAGGCGGGGCTTGACAAAAAAAATCTGTGGCATTGCTTCAAAGAGTTTGCGCCCTTCGCGACCGCTTGCAAATTTTTAAACGGTTGCAGTCACAGCCACGAGCCCGATTGCGGCGTCAAAGCTGCCGTCGAACGCGGAGAAATTTTGCGCGAACGTTACGAATCATATTTGACTTTGCTTGCCGAAGTCAGCGATAAATAATTTCCACGCCGAACCACTGATTTTTTTCGTCCCACTTGTATTTGAGCTCACAAAAATTTTCTTGCTGCCACTGCTTGTACAAAAAAATTATCGTGTCACCTTCGGCGTAAAAATTTTCAAGGTAATATTCCGTCGGAATTTGTTTGCGCATGTCCAATGTGTCGAAAAATTTTACCCAAGTTCCGTCGCGGGAGCCGATAACTTTCATGGAATTGCCGCCGCCCGTTTCCGTCGCCAACAAATAAAATTCGCGCCCGTCGTCGCCGCTCAAGCGATAAATTTTCGTCAAGCCCTCGAACACGTAGACGGGCACCGCGTTTTCAAAATCGCTGCTGCCGAATCGACTTGCGGAAGACTCAATCTCCTCGAAAGTTTTGCCGTGAGCTTGAATGTCTTCAAAAAGTGTGCAGTCGAAATGGAAAAACAAATCGCCGAAGGTCGCCGCGCCTTTTGAATAATCGCCGCCGGGCAAGTTGGAGCCTTCAATGTGCAACAGGTAAGGATTCGCGCCGAGTGAAACGCTTCCGAGCGATTGAGAGAGTTTCAAGTTCATTGCCGAAGCCTGCGCGGAAATTATCAGCAGACAAATTATCGTTGCCAAAAATTTTTTCATCGCTCAAGCACCTCCGTGTAAAATTTTTGATTATAGCCGTGCCAACGACAAATCACATCGATAATCTTATCTTGAAGTTGATAGCGGAAAATTATTCTGTTGTCCTGCGTAAAAAATTCCGTCATGCAAAAATTCCAACCGATATTATATTTTTCGCGCAGGGCAAGCGCATCCAAATGCTCAATCCATTTGTCGTCGCGCATGCCGAGAACTTTAATCGCGTCGCCGGTTTTCTTGAGCAGATAAAAATCCCAACCGCCCGTATTCTTTATCCGATAAATTTCCGTCTCGCCGCTCGTGTCGACGTTGACGGTATTTTTAATTTTGCGGTCGCCGAAAGCAGAAATTTTTTTTGCCGCGTCGAAGTGGAAATAAAAATATTCGTCGAATTGAGCCATGTGCTTGGAAATTTTTGCCGCGCCCTCAATTTGAAAACTTTCGCCGAAGAATGAAACCTTTCCAATCGGCTGCGGACGAAGTTCCAATCTCAAAGCCGAAGCCTGCGCGCAAATCAACGTCAGGAAAATCGTCAGCACAAAAAATTTTTTCATAAGCACTCCCTCCCGCGAAGATTTTAGCACAAAAAAAGACAGCCTCAAAATTTTTTGAGACTGCCCGAAAATTTTTTAAGCCTATCCGAAAAATTTATCTCACAAAGCCGAGTTTGCGTTCGTCACGATATTTTTTGTCGATATTAACATCGAAGTCCTCAACTTTGAAACCGGTCAAATCTTCTTTGGTGACTTCGCCCTTTAATTGGACAATGCGTTGAGCTTGCTTGAGCCAAGCCTGTTCGAGAAGCGTGCGAACGAATCTGCCGTTGCCGAAATTTTTTTTCTTGGCGACGCGCTTAAAAATTTGCTTGCAATGTTCGGCGACTTCCTCCGAAATTTCAAAGCCGCGTCGACGAGCCATCAACTTGAAAATTTCGGTGAGTTCGTCGGGCGTGTAATCGGGGAAGTTTACGTGGAAGGCGATTCGGCTGCGCAAGCCCTCGTTGCGATTGAGGAAGTCTTTCATTTTATCGGGATAGCCCGCGAAAATTACAATCACGTCGTCGCGATGATTCTCCATTTCTTGGACAATCGTGTTAATCGCCTCGTCGCCGAAAGTCATGTGTTCGCCGTCGGACAAGCTGTAAGCCTCGTCGATAAAGAGGACACCGCCGCGAGCCTCACGGAATTTATCGCGAACGGCTTTTGCAGTCCAGCCTACATATTTTGCAACCAAATCTGCGCGCCCGCATTCGACAAAACGACCCGTCTTCAAGACACCGTCACGGGCAAGAATCTGGGCGATAAGGCGGGCGACCGTCGTCTTGGCAGTGCCGGGCGTTCCCGTGAAGCTCATATGCAAAGCCGTCTTCTGCTTTTCGAGGTTCATATCCGTGCGCATTTTCTGAACGCGATGCGCCGCGATAATCTGTTCGATAAGAGCCTTTTGCTCCTTCAAGCCGATCATCTCTTGGAAGTCGGAATAAGCGTCGTTGTTTTTTTCTTCCGTCTCCACTTTCAAGCGGTCAATCTCGCGATAGGCGGGATAAGTTTTATTTTTCAAAGAGCTGTTGAAAAGTTTTTCGCGTATGCCGTAAATGTCTGACGCGCTGAAAGTCAATTTGTCGCCCAGAGCCTCCAAGAGTTCCTCGTCGGTGTAAAGACTCATTGACGAATCGGAAGTTTCCATCAAATCTTTCAAGTAGCGCAATGCCGTTTCGCGATTGCCCGCGCCCTCGTGCAATTCGATTATGTGCAAGTCGTCTTGAAGTCTTGAGGTAAGTTGCGGCGCGAAGCCGGGCTTGTCAACCAATTCTATGAAGATACAAAGCGTGTTGCGTTGATAGCGTTTGACGGTCTCGGCAATGAATTCGACGACCTGTTCATAAGCGTGCGCGAATTGTCCGGTGTTGACGCGTTCGCCGCTAAGTTCGATAACGACCGTGCCGCCCGCCGCGTTTTCCAAAATCCGTTCAAAGTCGCTCTCGTCGTAGCAGTTGTCGGTGACGTTTGTAATGATGTTGAGTCGGCGGCTGACGAGGCGTTTGTTGGTGTAAAGAGTGGCAACGAGAAGATTCGACAGGGAAAGTGCGGCGTTGGTGTTGCCCGCGAGGATTTTGTAATGAACAGGTTGACCGTAGAAGTGGTGCACGTTTTCTTTTGAATAGATGCGTTCAAATTCTTCTTTGAAAGTTTCGTCGGCGAGAAGGGTTTGCGCGTCTTTCTTCGCCGATTCAAAGCTCAAACGTTTAACGGGACAAATTGCCTCCGTCAATCGGAACGTCCGATTTTCCAAGCAATCAAGTCCCAAGTCTTGATTAATCTGGAAATAGTCGAAGTTAAAATTTTCGGAACGGTTTGCCCTGTCGAAGATTTTGCTGAATTTCATCGCGGTTATTTCTTCGAGGTCTTTAACTTTGACATTTTTTATGCCGAAATCTTCGCGATCCGAAAAAAATTTTTCAAGGAGCCTGGTCAATTTGGCGGTAGTCAATTCTTGGAAACCGTCAACGGCGACCAACATTTGAAAGACATTTTGCCTTGCGCGGTGAATCAAAACTCTGACCTTATCGCCGTCAATGCCTTCCGAAAGTGCCGCGCTCAAATCGCTCAAATGAAACTTAAAGGCGCGTTTCATTTCGATTGAGTTGCCGATGTTCTTGTCGGCTTTCAGTTCGCAGGTTATCTGAAATTTGTAGAAAAGCATTTTGTTTCCCTCCGTGTCAGCAGTTATTCACTTTTCAAAGATAAAGGTGACTTGATTGCCACGCTGCTCGACCAAAAAGTTCCTCCTTCCCGTTTTTCAGTCGATAAAATTTTATCGTAAAAAAAAGATTTTCCTTAAGCAGGGAAAAGCATTATACCACAATCAATCCAAAAAAAAACCTCCGTCGGCTGTTCGGAGGAAATTTTTTTCAGAAGAAATTTTTGCTGCTGATTGATTCCAATTCGTAAGGCGTCTCTTGATAGACGTAATAGTTTAACCAGTTGGCAAAGAGCAAATGCGCCACGCTTCGCCACTTGACGACGGGCTCTTTGGTCGGGTCGTCGTTCGGAAAATAATTTTGCGGCACATTCGGATTCAAGCCCGCCCGAACGTCGCGCTCGTATTCGTTTTTCAAAGTGTTCGGGTCGTATTCGGCATGACCCGTGATAAAAAACAATCGCTTCTCCAAATCGGCTACGGCATAGACTCCGACCTCGTCCGATTCGGATAAAAGAGTAAGCGCGGGAACTTTTTCAATGTCCTCTCGACGCGTTCCGGTGTATCTTGAGTGCGGAACAAAAAATCTGTCGTCGAAGCCGCGCAGAAGTTTTTCATGCTTGACGCAAAGCTTGTGCTCATAGACGCCCGAAATTTTTTCCGGCAAAATATATTTCGGCACGCCGTAATGATAATACAAGCCCGCCTGCGCGCCCCAACAAATGTAAAACGACGACCAAGCATGAGTTTTGCTCCACTCCATAATTTCGGCAAGCTCTTTCCAATAAGTCACGTCCTCAAATTCGACAAGCTCAAGCGGCGCGCCCGTCATGATAAAGCCGTCGTAATTTTTATTTTTAACGTCGTCGAACGTCCCGTAAAATTCGGTGAGATAATCTTTGGGCGTGTGCTTCGGCGTGTAAGTGCGCGTGTAAATGAAATCGACTTCGACTTGCAAGGGCGTGTTGCCCAAAAGTCTCAACAGTTGCGTTTCCGTCACGGGCTTTATCGGCATGAGGTTCAAGATTAAAATTTTCAGCGGGCGAATGTCTTGCGCATAGGCTCGGTCGGCGTTCATGACGAAAATATTTTCGCCCTCCAAGATATGTGTTGCGGGTAAGTTGTTCGGTATTTTTATCGGCAATGTGATTACCTCCTTAGGAACGGGGACTGTTGGTAAATTACATCGACGGCTCGATTGAACGGCTTAAAACCTTTTATTTTTTTAATCTACTTTTCTTTTGCAGCGCCCAAAAGAAAAGTAGCAAAAGAAAAGGGCGTTTCGCCCCGCTGTAAAAACATCCTGTTTTTAACGCGGGCGGCCGTCATCCGTGACGGCTGGGTCTTCACTCACCGTTGCTTTTTGGTTTTTTTCAACAAGCTTCGACCGCCGTTCCCCGTAAACTTTAATCAAGCGAATAGCGGGTCACCCAATTTGAATTATTTTTGACGTAGGCGCGCAGACGAACGAGACCTTTGTAATCTGGGTCGTCGCTGTGAATCATGCGATAGGCTCCGTCGTATTCGTCTTTGAGCTCCTGCCAAGAATTCGTCGGCGTCCAAATTTGTCCGTCCTTGATAACTTCGGTGCCCTGCGTCAAGTTGACGGCTTTTTTCATGAAACGAATTTCAATCGTCTTGCCCTGCGAATCTTTTTTGACCATCCACTCCCAAAGAATCAAGTTGGTGCCCTTTAGGCGCATGGTCGTCGTGTCGGCAGTCAAGTTTGTCGTGTTGCCTTCGCCGTCGGTATAAGTCCATAAGTCAAGCCAGCGTTCTTCGGTCGGAGCACGTTTGCGATCGCGTTCGCCGAATCGAAAAACTTCATCGACAATCGCGCAATAAAATTCCTCGTCGAAAGAACGCGTGGTGATTTCTTTTACGCGCCCTTCCTCCTTAGACCAAACAACTTGATGGGCGGTGTTGTAAAAATCTTCGCGGACATATTGAAGCGTGCGGTTTTGCGGATTCACTCTAAGCAATGCCAAGCTGTAAGCCAAATTGCGCGGGTCGGGCAAGATATTTTGTATCCCGTAATTTTTAATCGTCTCTGCCGCGCCTTCGTAAGAGTAAGTCGTTTTCGTCCAAGCCTCAATCTCTATTGCGATTTCCCTGCCGTCGTTGGTGACGACTTTCTTTTTGACGGTCACGGATTCCGGCTCGAAGTACTTGCTGTATTTGTCGTTTGAATCAAGCCAAAACCATTGCGTTTCCGCGAAAGCCTCTTGCGCCGCGAAAAAAATCGACGCGCAGATAATTGCAAGGGCAAAAAATTTTTTTAGCAAGATAATCACCTCTCCGCAAGTCGGCGATTAATTTCCTCGTCCAATTCCGCGACGCCCGCGCCGGTTTGTGAACTCACGCAAAGAGTTTTCAAGCCCGAAACTTCTTTGACAGCCGCAGCCAATGACTCGCCGCCGTCCGCGAATTTGTCAGCTTGACTTATCACGACGATTACCGATGAGCCCGCCTTCTTCAGTTTGCTTATCCAAGCCAGCTCCAGTTCAAACGAATCGTCCGTTATCAACATGAGCGCGACTTCAACGCTTTGCGCGGATTTTTCTGCGGTTGAGTCTTCCACGTCCACGCCGACCGTATCGACCAACATGACTCGTGTCACGCCGCTGATTTCCATTGCGCTGAACGCCGCGTCCTGTATAATTTTTTGCCTCGTCAGCGCGTACATCAAAGCCGATTTGCCGCTCTTGCGCTTGCCGAAAATTCCTACTTGTCTCATGACTTCGCAACCTCCTCTTTTCGGGCGATTATATCAAACTTTCTAAGTCAAGTCGACAAATTCACGGCGTCTTTTGTCGAAGCGCACAATTTTTTTGAAACCGAAGCTGCGAACGTAATCGGCGGCGACCTCGAAAAATTTTCCGCAGTCTTCGGGATGATGGGCGTCGGAATTTATCGTAATCGGCAAGTCGTAAGCGGCGGCAACTTTCATGAAATCGGCGCAGGGCGAAATTTCTTTGACGGGGTAGCGATAAAGCGTGCCGGTGTTCACGTCGACGACCATGTTAAATTTTTTAAGCGCGGAGGCAACTCTTTCAAAGTGAGGCGTCGCGTCGAAGTCGGGAAAAAATTTAAACAGTCGAACGTTGAAAGGGTGACCAAGAATATCGTAATTGCCACTCGCCGCAAGCAACTCAACCTGCGCGGCGTACTCGTCGTAAATTTTTTTCAAGTCGTGATTCTTCCACTCGTCGATAAGTTTGGAGGCGTCGAAGCCCCAGCCCCATAAAAAATGCACCGAGCCGATACGATAATCGAAATTCCAAGCGTCAAGAATTTTTTTCACGGCGTCTTGATTTTTGAAATTGCAAACCTCAATTCCAACCTTGACCGCGTGATTTTTTTTGAGCCGCGCCATGAAGTCAAAATAATCTTTGAGCGTGTGTTTAAATTTGTTCGTCTTGAGCCAAACCTTTTGAAACTCTCCGACGGGCGAAGAATCCAAAATCAAATCGTCGTAATAAAGCTGCTTGAATTCGGGGAAGGTGTGCGTGTGTTCGCTTATGCCGATTTCGTCAAGCCCGTGACTTTTCGCCGCCTTGAAAAAACCTTCGACCCAAGCCGTGTCGTAGTCACCGTATTCAAAATGCATGTGATAATCAAATCTCATATCAAAATCCTCTCAAAAAAATTTTATTGTTGAAAAACAAAAAGCCCGCCGAATTGCGCGGGCAGAAAAATTCTCAAGCTTGTGTATTACCGAAAATAAATTTGTCCAGCAAGTCGATGAGCTGTCCGATTTCCGGCTTTGAAATTTGAGCACTCGCGCCGAGCTCCTCGCCCTTCAAACGCATTTCCTCGTTGATAAGTGAAGAGAAGAGAACAAACGGCACGTTGCGGAGGCGGTCGTTGTTGCGGACGAGTTTCAAAAATCTGTGACCGTCCATTTTGGGCATTTCGACATCGGAAACGATAATGCTCAAATGATTTGAAATGTCGCCTTCTTTGTTTGCAAGATTCTGCACATATTCCCAAGCGTCTTGCCCGTTGCCGAAGTCGCGAACGAAACGATAGCCCGAATCATGCAAAGTCGAAACAAGCAAGTCGCGGAGCATGGGTGAATCTTCCGCAACGACGACGTGAGCATCTGCGCGAATCGCCCGAACGTCGGCAGCGGCATCTGCAACGGTCGTGAGCTTGGCATTAATTTCGGGATTAATCTCGGCGATAATTGTTTCGAAGTCAAGCAGCAAAACAATTCGGTTGGGCATTTTGACGATACCTACGACGCGGCTTTGGTCGCCCACTTCCGGCGAAGGCTCCATGTCCTTCCAAGAAATGCGGTGAATGCGCGAAACATTTTCCACCAAAAATCCGATATCGTAGTTGTTGATTTCCGTGACGATAATATTTTTCGCCTCGTCGCCGTTTGTCACGTTCAAGCAACGCGGAAGATTTACAAGCGGAATTGCTTTGCCGCGCAGAGTGAACAAGCCGTCAATGTAGGGATGAGCTTGCGGCATTGCGGTGACGGGCGTGCGCTGAATGACCTCGCGAACCTTTGCAACGTTTATCCCGTAATTCACGCCTCCTATACTGAACTCAACTATCTCAAATTCGTTTGTGCCTGTCTCAAGCAAAATTCCTTTTTTGTCGCCGAGAGTTTCGGCTCCCTTGCGCACTTTATCTTTCGCCATTAAATCCGCCTCCATTATCTTTGAGCCTTACAGCGCGATAAAATTTCGCCGTGAAAAATTTTTATCCTTCAAACGCGGCTAAATTCATTTGACAAGATTGTCGAAGTCGGCTTGCGGAACGAGCGTGACCAATCCCATTATCGCCAAAATTTGTTCAAGGGCAATTCTCGCCGTCGAAGTATTTTTAACAACAAAGTCAACGTCGCGCCAATGATCGAATTCGCCCGTCTCGTCGGCGGTTTCCACGTAGTAGCGAATTTCGTCGTTCGTGCAGCCGGCGCGGAGCATTCTGTCGACGAAGACTTCATCGTCAATCATGAGGAAAATCGTCACGAGGTCTTGATTGATAAATTTCTGCAACTGCTTAATGCCGGCAACGTCATGCATAAGCGCGATACTGACTTTGTGTCTTTGCCAAGCGTCGAGCACTTCCGATTTTCTCAAGCCGTAAGAGTTCGCCTGATAAACATTGTTGACGATAAATTTTTCCTGCTCGTATTTGTCGGCTTTGACGGTCTGATAAATTTTGCGCTTGTAGGCGTAGCGGTCGTCGAATACGCGGGTCGTGACTGTCGGGATATAGTGAACGCCCATTGACATGAGCTGCGTGACCATTGTCGACTTGCCGGAGGTGTGCGGACCGAGAAAAGCATAAATCTTATTCGCCATATCAATACCTCCTTAGCGTTTTTCTTTGGCGATAACGCGGACGGTGTCTTCGTCTTCATCGATTTCCGCGCCGCAACGAGGACAGCATTCATATTGCGTGCCGTCGGGCAGAGAGCGTTTGCCTTTGCATTTTTGGCAAAAAATCAGAGAGCAACGTTTGCACTCAAGAATTTCGCCAAAATCCTTGCGCCCGCATTTCGGACAGCTGTTGTAAGTCGCCATAAAATTTCTCCTTTCAATAATGAGGATGTGCTTTGACGTATTCGACGGGGCGGCTCCAATCGACGTGAACGCCCGTAGCTTCCCAGAGGCGTGTCAACGTCAGCTTTAAATTTTCCGCGCTCAAGTTCGGGTCGATTTGTTCCGTCGTGAAGTCCAAAAGAGTTTCGTGAGGAATTTTTATTTCGTGCGGCGTCGTCAAAAATTTTTCGGCAAGGGCTTTGCCTTCGTCGTCATCCAAAGTCACGATAACTTTCTTTGCAGCCTCGTCATATTCAACCCAGCCGAGCGAACCTTTGAAACTTATCGCGACGCTGAAATTTTCCAAGCCAATCATCTCCTCTCAAAAAAAATTTTATTAAAAGACAAGTTCTTTGAGCGCAAGAACGAATGAATCAGCAGGAAGGCGACCGCTGCCTCCGCCAAGTCATTTGCGGAATAATTCAGCCCGACAAATTCTATCGGCAAATATTTCGGCAAGAACCAAATCAACGGAACCTGCACGACCAGCGGCAACAAGCTGATAACCACGTTGCGCCACTCGTCCTCCAAAGCCGCCATGATTCCGCTAAGCCACATGTGCAATCCGACAAACGGTTGCAAGAGGAACATCGTCCGCAAGAAGATTATCATTTCTTCGGTTATCGGCTCGTTTTCGACGATAAAGAAGCGCATCATTTCCTCCGTGAAAATCATCAACACGACGTATATCACGAAGGACAAAACCATCGTCAGGAAAAATCCGTAACGCATGACGCGCAAATAATGGTGCTCCTTCTTCGCCGCGAAGAGTCGACTTATCAAAGGTTGAATGCCCGTATCCAAGCCGGTGAGCGGAAGGTAGACGAGCGTTAAAACTATGTTCGCGATTGTCGCCGCCGCCAACAAATGCGCCGCGTCGTAGCGCAAAAGCGTTGCGTTCAAAAAATATTCGATAAAGCACATCATCAACGTACTTATCGCGAAGCCGCCGCCGATTTTGACTTCCTGCCAAATGTAATCGAGACTGCTCAAGCTCCAAGAGGTTGAAAATTTTTGTCGCGAATATTTGAAATACCAAAAAGAAGTTGTCGTGCCTAAAAATTGTGCAAGCACGGTTGCAAACGCTGCGCCTTGCATGCCCCAACCGAAGACGATTATAAACAGCGCGTCCAAAATTATGTTCGCAAGTGAAGTCGAGCCGACCAGATAAAAGACATGCGAGGGCTTATCGATGCAGCGCATGAAAGCTCCCGTCAAGTAAACCGTCAGCAGGAAGGGCAAGCCGCAAAAAGAAATTCGCAGGAAAGAAATTGCCAAGTCGATTATGTGTTGTTCATCCGGATTGTCAGACAGAAACATAAGCAGCTGCTCGATAAAAATATTTCCGACGACCGCAACGATTATTCCTATAACGAACGCGCAAACGTAATTGCTCCGCATGATTTTTTCGGCAAGAGGCTTTTTATTTTCACCGATAACTTGAGCGACAACCGCCGAACCGCCGGTTTCAAAGAGGGTGCCCAATGCCATGAAAATCATCGTGACGGGATAAACCAAAGCCATTGCCTCCAAGCCTTCGGTGCCGACCCAGTTGCCGATAAAAAAGCCGTCAGTCGTCGTGTAGATACTCATTGCAACCAGCGCGGCGAAAGTCGACCCGCCGTACTTGATAATTTCGACAATGGTTGAAAAAAAATCCTCGCGCATAATTAAATGTTAGGCCTCCAAGTCAAGTTGAAAATTTGCGCAAAGCCCGTCATTTCCAAAACCTCGCGGACTTGTTCGCCTACATTTTTAACCGTCATATCGCCGCCTTGCGCACGAATTTTTTTCATCGCGGCAATCAAAATTCTCAACCCCGACGACGAAATATATTCCAGACCGTTCAAGTCGAACGTAAGATTTTTCACGCCGTCCAAAGCCGATAAAATTTCGTTCTTGGCGAAGTTGGCAGAGTCGGTGTTGAGCTTGCCGGAAAGTTTCAGCGTCAATTTTTCTCCGTCGCGCACGGAAGAAATTTTCACGTCATGAACGTTTTCGACGGGATTATAAACGACCATGAATTTTTTCAGCATGACAAGCGGATAGAGGTGTTCCTTGAAGAAGCGCAAATTTTCCTCGCCCACGTCGTCCATAATGTTTTCCGTCAAAATGCCGCGCTCCAAAGCTATCTTGGCTTCATACCAATAGGCAAATTGATTCGCGCCGGTAAAATTGTAATCGGTCTTCGCAAAGGGCGCGATTGAGTGCGTCTCGTCAATTTGTTCGTCCAAAAAATAGGCGACAATCTTTCCGTCCACGCGAATCACAGCGCCGAATAAATTTTTCAGCTCGTCCCAATGCTCAAGCGCGAACAAAAAATCTGAATTATCATTTTGAGCAAATTCGGTGTTTTCGACGCGGTCTTGAAGGTCTTTTTCCGCACCGATTTGAAAAGCCCTAAGCTCGTCAAAAATTTTCGGCGTTATCTCTTCAACCTCGTAGTTGTATTTTTTCTCAAAAGAGTTTTTGGCGTTGCGAATGCTTTTAAACTTTTTGCCGCTAAGATTTTCCATGTGGTCGAGGTACAAAATATAATCCCAGTAGTCGCGGTCGTCCTTAATCTCAATCGCCGAGCCGAGTTCGCGTTGCCAAAGCTTGACAAGATATTCCGGCACCAAATCAAAGACGGTACCCGCCGGCACATTTTTGGCGAAAACTTTCTGCCAATTAATTTCGTCCCAATCGCCGACCGGAGCTCCCCAAAATTCAGCATCGCCGACAGAAAATTTTTGCCAGCAAAGATTATCGACGTAAGCACGCCGGACAACATACTTTTTCTTGGCAGCGAGAACCATCATCGGCGAGGCATTGGCAGGAATTTGAATGCACCGCTTGAGATATTCCGAATAGCGTTCGTTGTCCTCAAAGCCGAAATCCTGAAAATCAATCATTGTTTAAACTCCTTCCGAAATAAACTGCCGCGTACATGACGGGCAAAACCAACAAAGTTAAAACCGTTGCTATCAAAAGTCCGCCGGCGATTGCAACTGCCATAGGACCCCAAAAGACGCTCAACATCAACGGCAACATTCCGAGTATCGCCGCCGCCGCCGTCAACATTATCGGGCGGAAACGCAAGACAGCCGAATCGATTATCGCCGCGTGAGGATTTTCGCCCGCCGCCAAATGCTGTTGTATCTGGTCGATTAGGATAACCGAGTTGCGAATTATCATGCCCGACAACGCGATAACTCCCAGTTGCGCCACGAATCCCAACGGCTTTGCCAAAATTATCAGCGCGAAAATTACTCCGATTAATCCGAGCGGCGCGGTCAACAGCGTCAAGAACATTGCTTTAATATCTTTGAGCTGAAACATCAACAGCGTCATGATTATGAAAACGACGAGCGGCAACATCGCCAATAAATGCCCCGTTGATTCGTCTGATTCTTCCAAATCGCCGCCCGGTTTGATTGAGTAGCCGAGCGGTAAATTTTTTTGCAAGTCTTCAGTCGCCTCCAATGCTTTTATCGCCGCGTCATTTGCAGTGCCCGATAAAATATTTGCCTGCACCGTGATTGTCGGTTTCAAGTCGCGCCGTTTAATCAAGCCGTATTCCGCGTCGTAAGAAATTTTTGCGATCTGCTCAAGAGGAACGTAACCTGCCTCGCCAAGATATATCGGCAAATTTTTCAGCGCGGCAAGATTATTTCTGTCAGCCGCCGCCAATCTCAACTCAATGTCAATCGTCCTGTCGCCCGTGTAAAATTCCGCAACCTTCGCGCCCGTGATTTCGGTGTAAAGCATGGACTTAACCGCTTGACTTGTCAAACCCAACGAACGCAATTTATCTTGGTCGAGGTCAATCTTCACGACTTTTGATTTTTCATTCCAATCAAGATTTATATCAACGGCGTTTTTATCTTGCGCGACGCGGGCGGCAACTTCTTCGGCGAGCGCGTGAACTTTTTCAACGTCGGTGCCGGAGACGCGAAGCATTATCGGATAATCGGCGGGCGGCCCCGTCTGAATCAGTTGGATATTCGGGCGGACGAGCGGAAAATTTTCTTCCAGCTCACGACGAATTTTTTCTATCAAGATGTCGCGATTGTCTTCCTTAGCCGTGATGACAAACTTTGCCATATTGTCTGCGTTGTTCTTCGGCGAAACGGTCAGCACGAAACGCGGCGTATCCTGCCCGACGTAGTAAGCATAATTTTCCAAGTTGTCGCGTTCGGTATCCAAAAATTTTGCAAAGCGTTCGGCTTCTGCTTGAGTCGCCGCCATTGAGGAACCTTCGGGCAACGTGAATTTTATCAAAACTTCGGGGCGAATCGACGGCGGGAAAAATTCTTGCTGAACAAAATCCGCCGCGAAGATTGTACCCGCGAACGTCACGATTGTCCCGCTCAACACCAAAATTTTATTCCGCAAAAAAATTTCCAGCACACGACGAAAAATTTTATAGAAGCGGCTTTGATAAAGTTCGCCTTCAGATTTTTTTTCGACTTTGATAATGTAAGTTCCGAAAAGCGGCGCGACCATGACGGAAACTATCCAAGACAAAATCAGCGCGATTGATACGACCCAAAACATATCGCGGCAAAATTCGCTGGCAATGCCTCTGGCGAACGCAACCGGGATAAAGCCCGCGCAGGTTATCAGCGTGCCGGTGAGCATCGGTTTTGCCGTGACGTTGAAAGCGTGACAAGCCGCCTCGAATTTCGACAAGCCGCGTTCAAGTTGGACGCTCATCATTTCAACGGCGATAATCGCGTCGTCGACTAAAAGTCCCAGCGCGATTATCAAACTTCCCAAAGAAACTTTGTGCAAGTCGATTCCGAGCGCGTACATGAAACAAAAAGTTCCCGTCAAAACCAGCGGTATGCAGCCCGCGACGACCATGCCCGTCCGCAAACCCAAACTTGCAAAGCTTACGCCCAAGACGATTACGATTGCCAAGATTAGAGTTTCGACGAATTCGCCGATTGATTCTTCGACGACTTGCGGTTGGTCGGAAACTTGCTGAAGTTCCAAGCCCAGCGGCAGTTCCGATTGAATTTGTTCAGCCATGCGGTCGAGGTCTTTGCCGAGCTTCAAAATATTTCCGCCGTCCTCCATTGCGATTGCGATTCCGATTGCGGGCTTGCCGTTAAAAAACATCTTCGGTTCGGGCGGCTCTGAAAATTTGCGCTCAACTTTTGCAATGTCCGCGAGCCGAAAAATTTTCCCGCCGGCGTTTATCGGCAGATTTTTAATTTCGTCAACGGCGTTAAAAATTCCCGTCACGCGCAAATAAACATTGTCGCTTGAGGTGTCAATCATGCCGGCGGGCGTCATTGCGTTCTGCGCGGCGAGCGTGTTTGAAATGACTTGCGGGCTTATGCCGAGTTCGGAAAGCTTCGCCTGCTCAATTTCAACGTAAACGATTTCGCTCTGTTCGCCGACAAGTTCAATCTTTTTAACGTCGTCAACACCGAGCATGAGGCGGCGAATATTTTCAGCGTGTTGGCGAAGTTCTTCGTAGGAAAAGCCGTCGCCCGTCAAAGCGTAAATCGAGCCGAAAACTTCATCATAAGTGTCATTGAAATAAATTCCCGTGACGCCTTCGGGCAAGTCGTCTTTAATATCCGCGCAGAAATTCCTCACGTCGCGCCACGTCGGACGAATTTCTTTGGTTAAAGGAATTTCGTTAAGCTCAATATAAATTATCGTTTTGCCGGGACGAGTTTCGCTGCGAAGGTTGTCGAGGTTGGGAATGTCCTGCAATTTTTTTTCGAGCTTGTCGGTAACTTGCTCCTGCATTTCGTAAGCCGTCGCGCCCGGCCAATACGCGGCGATAATCATTTCACGAATCACAAATTTCGGATCTTCCATGCGCCCCAAGTTGAAGTAAGAAAAAATTCCTCCGACGAACGCAACAATGATAAAGTACCAGACGAGCGAGCGATTGTTCAAAGAAAGTTCCGTTAAATTTCTCATTGCTCACCCGTCCTGACTTCCTGCCCGTCGTGCAACTTTTGAACGCCGGCAACAACGACCGTATCGCCCGCCTTGAGCCCGCGAACTTGAACGTTATTATCGTCAAAGGCAGTGACTTCGATTTTTTTCAAGGAGACTTTGCCGCCTTCGACGAGCCAAACTTGCGCGGCGTCGCCCGTCTGATAAATCGCACTCAACGGAAGAATAATCGCGCCCGAAGAAACTTCCCGCATTGAAACGTTGGCGGTCATGCCGAGCCGAACGTTTGAACCTTCGGGCAGAGAAATTTTAACCGTGAACGTCCGCGAGGCAGAATCAGCCATCGGAGAAATTTCGCGGACGGTGCCGATAACGTTTTCATTGTTCGCCCAAAAATTTATCGAGACGCGTTGCCCGATTTGCACGGAGGAAATTTTGTTTTCGGGAATGTTCACGACGACTTCAAATTCATTTGTCTGCACGAGCGTCAAGACACTTTGCCCCGCCGAAACGACTTGCCCGACTTCCGCTTGAACTTCCGAGATAACACCTTCGGCATTTGCGGTGAGCGTCGTGTAGTCGAGGGCGTTTTGACTTTGGCGGGCTTGAGCGACTGCGGCGTCGTAGGCTGCCTGCGCGGCTTCGAGTTGAGTTTTATATTGGTCAAGAACGACGGCGGCGATTGCGTCCTCTTTGAAAAGTTCGCTGTAGCGATTGAAATTGTTTTTGGCAAGTTGAAGTTGAGCGAGCGTCGAGGCAACTTGAGCCTCCGAGCCTCTTGATTGTTCGACAATATCTTTCGGGTCAAGCGTCATGAGAACTTCGCCCGAACGAACGAGCGAGCCGGCTTGAACGTCACGAGAAATAATTTTGCCGCCGACTTGAAAAGATAAATTTGTTTCGTAGCGACCTTTGACGACGCCCGAATAATTTTCTTCTTGCGCAACGTTTGAAAGATTGATTTGCCTGACTTTGACGAGCGGCGGCTTTGGCGATTGAATTTGTTCATCGCCGCAACCCGCAATAAAAAAACTTGCGACGAGCACTCCCGACAAAATTTTTTTCTTCAATGAAGTACCCTCCAAAATTTTCTGTCATTATAACATTTGCTTAACGCATTTGTACAAAAAAATTTTCAGCGGCGAGGCGAGTCAACGTCATGAATTCCGGGAAGTCAAATTTTTTTCTGACGGCGGAAATTTTTTCTTCGACGAACGAATCCTCTTCACGAAAAAAAATTCCCGCGACCGTTCCCGAATGCGCAACGTTGACGGCGAGGGCTCCCAAGTCTTTCGCAAAGTTCATGAGGTCTTCGAGGTTTTGCTTGAATAAAATTTTTTGATTGGCAAGCGCGGAATTTTTTATAAGCTCAAAATTAATTTCGTCGTCGAGCGCGAGAAATTCAAAATCACTGCGGCGATTGAGTTTGAGCGTATCGACTTCGCCGCCGTAATCGAAGACCGCAATTTGAAATTTTTCTTGCGCCCGAATTTTTTTCACGAGGCGACCTGTCAAAGGATTCATTGCGACGACGCCCGAATAAAAAATTCCGTCGGTCGGTTCAATCTCCGCGCAGAGTTTGCCGAGTTCGACGGACGAAAAATTTTTTCCGAGAGACAACGCGACTGCTTGAGCGACTGCCGCCGTGTCCGCCGAAGAGGACGCCATGCCTTTGCCGCGAGGAAGTTGGGAAGTCAAACGCACGCCGAATTTAAAATCTTCTGCGCCGAAAATTTTCAAAACTTTGTCGAGCATTGCCAGCGATTTTGAGCCGAGACCAAAGACGCCCGCAAATTCATTCGAGACAACGACCGTCGAAAATTTTTCAATCGGGCAAGTTATCAGAATCGGTTCGCCTCGAAAAAAACCTTGAGCCAATTCGCCGCAAGTCCCGCGCATTTTAACCGTAACTTTCATTGAAAAATTTTTACAACCTCCAAGCGCGGCGATTGACCGAAAAATTTTTTGAAGTTGAATCGCGACAATCGGATGCAACGTCACGTTGCCCGCAAGTCCCGCGCATTTTTATTTTGATTGTCATCGCAAAAAATTTCCAATCAGCAAAAAAGTTATCGGCACAAACATTTCGACAAGCGTCGTCACTGCTCCGTAAACGTCGCCCGTCACGCCTCCGATTTTTTCCGTCGAGAAGCTTGCAAACTTCCATGTCACGATTAAGGCAACCAAACTTGCCGCCGCCGCGCAGAGGAAAAATATCGGGTCGATAAAATTGAGCGGAAGCAAAAATAAAATCGTTTCACAAGTCGCAAAAATTATCGTCCGCCGCGTCGTGAATTGTGCAAACGCCTTGCCCATGCCCGTCTCTCTTGCGTAGGGGAATGCTCCGATTGTCACGACCATCATCAGCCGCCCGATTATCGGCGCGGAATAAATCGCCGTGCATAAAAACCACGTCGACAGCAACACCAATTCAATCAGCGTCGAAATTTCAATCGCCGCAACCAAAATCATGCTCACCACGCCGAACGAACCTGCCCGACTGTCTTTCATTATCTCCAAAATTTTTTCGCGCTCGCGTCCCGAAAACAATCCGTCAGCCGAATCCATCAGCCCGTCGCAATGAATGCCGCCCGTCAAAATTATCAACGAGGCAAAGCCGACCGCTCCCGTGAACAGCGGCAAGTTCAAAAGATTTATCGCGCCGACTAAGACCGCACAAATTATTCCGAGCACCGCACCGACTGCCGGAAAATATTTTACCGACTCGCCGAAACTTTTTTCAGTCCAAACGCTCTGCTTGACGACAAATATTCTCGTCAAAAATTGAAGCCCGATTAAAAATTCGTTCATAAAAATTTTCACCGCCATATATGATATAAAATCGCGGGCGGCTTGTACAGCCGTTAAAATTTTTTTGTGCTTTTCGATAATAACTGTTATAATCTGCGCGGCATAATAAAATCTTAAGGAGGAACTTTTTCTGATGGAGAATTCTGCGTTGTCAATGTTGCCGCCGATTATCACGATAATCCTCGCGCTCTGGACGAAGGAAGTTTACACGTCGTTGATAATCGGTATTTTCGCGGGCGCAATGCTCTTCACGGGCGGCAACTTTTTGGAATCAATCGTGACGTTCTTTGAAATTATGGAGAGCAAAGTCGGCGGCAACGTGAACATTTTGGTGTTCTTGGTTATCTTGGGAATTTTGGTTGCGATAATCAGCAAGTCCGGCGCAACCCGTGCTTACGGCGAATGGGCTCGCTCGGTCATAAGCGGCAAACGTTCCGCGCTCGGCTTGACGGCTTTCTTGGGCATGTTGATTTTTATCGACGACTACTTCAACTGCTTGACGGTCGGAACGATTATGCGCCCCGTCACCGATAAATTTAAAATCTGTCGTGCAAAGCTCGCTTACGTCATTGACTCGACGGCGGCTCCCGTTTGCATTATCGCTCCC
Source organism: Selenomonadaceae bacterium (assembly GCA_017535925.1). Lineage (GTDB taxonomy): Bacteria > Bacillota > Negativicutes > Selenomonadales > Selenomonadaceae > Quinella. The sequence continues at coordinate 72,771 of JAFXTD010000055.1, forward strand.
GTTTCAAGTTGGGCGGCGGCGGTCGGCTCGTCACTTCCCGAAGGCTCGCTCGTCGACGGCTTCTTGCTTTTCTTGCAGACAATCCCATTTAACCTCTACGCTATCTTGACTATGATTTTTATGGTGTTTATTATCGTGACGGGCAGAGACTTCGCAACAATGGGCGCGGTCGTTCGCAAGAACAACGAACACTTTGAAATTCCCGCCGAATACAAAGACAACGTCGCCGAAGAACAATCTACGGGCGGGCAAGGAAAGATTGTCGACCTCGTCTTGCCGCTTATCGTTTTGATTTCCGTCTGCATTTACGGAATGCTTTACACCGGCGGAATCAATGAGGGCAAATCGATTTCCGATGCCTTCGCCGATTGTGACGCTTCAAAATCTTTGGCATTGGGCTCGTTTATCGCACTGATTTTTATTTCGCTGCTCTACTTGCCCAGAAAAGTCGTGAACTTCACCGAATACTGCGAATGCTACTCGACAGGTTTCAAAGCTATGGTTCCCGCGATTTTTATCCTTTGCCTCGCTTGGACTCTTTCGGGCATTTGCTCTGACAGCTATTTGAACTTGGGCGGCTACGTCGGTACAATCGTTCAAGAGAATGCCTCGCTTGCAATGTTCCTGCCGGTAATTTTCTTCCTCGTGTCAATCGGTCTTGCGTTTGCTACGGGCACGAGCTGGGGAACGTTCGGCATTTTGATTCCGATTGCAATTTCCGTTTTGGTTAATCTTCCCCCGGCAGAGTCGGCTAATCTTTTGGTCATTTGCATAGCGGCGATATTGGCGGGCTCTGTCGGCGGAGACCATGCCTCGCCCATTTCCGATACAACCATTCTTGCTTCGGCGGGCGCGCAATGTCATCATATCGACCACGTTTCAACGCAGGTGCCTTACGTCTTGACGGTTTCAAGTTGTTGCGTCGCAGGCTATATTGCGGGCGGCATTGCTCAAAGCGGTTGGGTCGGCTTGGGTGTCGCGCTTGCCTGTCTTGCAATCGTGATGGTTGTCATTCGCGCAAAGGTTCCCCCTGTCGAAGTCTAACGGAGTTGAACTCTCATGACAAAAACTTTTGAACACAAAAAAATTCTCGACGATTTGTATAACGCCTTCGGGATACTCGGTCGCGGCAGTTACGTTGCCGTTTACGACGTGGAAAACAACATAACGCGTTTCTCGCCAAGCCTCGTTGAGTTGTTCGATTTGCCGGGCGAATATGTTCCTTCGGGTCACGAGGTTTGGGAAAAGCACATTCACCCCGAAGACGTTGTAGACTACAGGCGGACAATTAAAGCTCTGTTCAGCGGCGAGAGCAAAAACTATGATTTATCTTATCGCACGCAACTCAAGGACGGCTCCTACGCGATTTTGCGCTATCTCGGCTCAACGATTTTCGACGCGGAAGGCAAGCCCGAAATTATCGGCGGAATTATAATTAATCAGGGCGTGACTGCCGTGACCGACCCCGTGACTCTTCTGCGCAATCAGTACGGCTTTTTCCGCGATTTAACCGCTGCCATTGAACTCAAAAGAAATTGCGTTATCGTGTTGTGCGGCATTAACCAGATGAGCACCATAAATTCCGAGCACGGGTATGCTTTCGGCAACAGCGTTTTGCAACAGGCGGCGTGGCTCCTTCAAGAGGCAATCGGTCAAGACGGCACGGTCTATCGCATGGAAGGCGCGAAGTTTGCATTCCTCACCGAAACTCTTTCGCCCGAAGAAGTCGCCGTCAAGTATGAAAAACTTCGTCGAGCTGCTCAAGCGGGACTGCCTGTCGAAAACGTCCGCCAAGTTTTGTCGATTAACGGCGGCATGATTCACTTCGACGGCGGCAATTACGATGAGCGAACCGTTCACGCGAGTTTGAATTTTGCTTACAGCGAGTCGAAATTTTATCACAACGGCAAGCTTGTAAATTACAACGGAGCAATCGGCATGAGCAATCGCGATTCGCTGGAGCTGCTTGCCGAAGTCCGCAACGACATTTTAAACGACTGCAAAAATTTTTCTCTGCGCTATCAACCCGTCTTCGACGCCGCGACCGAAAAAATCACGGCGATAGAGGCTCTCTTGTGTTGGCACAGCGAACGTTTCGGAGATGTTCCGCCTTCGGCTTATGTTCCCGTCTTGGAAAGAGATTTTCTTTTCGAGGAGTTGGGCTATTGGATTTTCCGCCGCGCAATGCAAGACGGTCTCAAAGCTTTGGCGAAGAAACCCGACTTGACTTTGAACGTGAACATTTCGCCCGCGCAGATTGTCGACGACTTCCTCTTTGAAGAGATTGATAAAATTTCAAAGTCCGTGAACTTCCCGATGGAAAATCTTTGCTTCGAATTGACGCAAAGTTGCCGCTTGATTGAGCCGGATATTTTGCGGCGAATCGTCCGCGCCCTCAAACGCAAAGGCATCCTCTGCCTGATTGACGACTTTGGTTCGGGCGTCGCCTCGATTGATTTTCTGCGTGACCTCGCGCCCAACTTTATCAAGCTTGAAAGAGATTATATCTTGAACATAAAAGACAGACCGGGCAATTTGCAAATCGTGAGGCATTTGTCCGAGCTGGCAGTCGACTTGGAAACAAAGGTTTGCTTGAAAGGCGTGGAATATGCCGAGATTCGTGACGCGATAAAAGATTTGCCGATAACGAACGTGCAAGGCAACTTCTATTCCGAATCGATTGAGCTTGACGAGATAATTGAAAAGTTCCTGTAAAAAAATTGGCGATGAGCTTCAAAAAGTTCACCGCTTTTTTTTGAAAAAAAATTTTCAAGACTAATTGACAAAAAAATAAAAACAATTATTATAATGCACAAGAAAGGAGATGATTTTATGGCGACGCAACAAGAAGTTATCAAAAAGTTTATGGCAGCTTTGGACACGCACACATTGACGAAGAGATCTAACGAAACTGACGCAGCACTCGCAACAAGAATTATCGACACGGCAATTCGTGCCAGTTCCAATTTTAAAAGCACGCAGGAAGTCATCGACAAAATAGTCGAGGACTGTGAAAGTTACCTCGCCGCCGATTCCAAAAACGGGTATAAAAAATTTCTGCTTGAAAAATGCGGAATCAATCTCGACAATGACGACACGGGCGCAATCACAGGCTCCGACGCGGGCGGTTCCACGACGAAGACTGCAGAGAGTATCGTTTCCGAAAGCGGATCACTGAAAACAAATTTTGAAGAGAATTTTTTCAAGGTAGGGGAACTTACTGTCAAATTGGCAACTGGAGGCGGAAAAAACGCTGATCCGAAGGAAATAACTTTCAACGATCTTAACAATGAAAATGAACGCTTCATCTGGCAAAGTCTCAGGTCTTATTGGATAGAAAGCGGTCTTAATCTTATTGCTGAATCTTACGGAAATAATTTCACCTTCAGTGAAGGAAATTCTTCAGTTAAAACACTCTATGTAATTTTCGACTATAACATGGATTATTCAACACGTGCTAAAACCTTAAGCGGTCCAATCAAAAATCAAAAATGTACGATACCTCTTGAACTGCACATAAATATGAATCGTTTCTCAAATCTTTCCGGCATTAACGGCGGCAACTCTGACGGAAGTGCATGGTATTTAGACAGGACAATAGCTCACGAATTAACACATGCAGTAATGATAGCAAATGTTGATTATTTCTTTTATTTGCCGCAATTTATTGCAGAAGGCATGGCTGACCTTACAAACGGCATCGACGATAAGAGAAAGTCTTACATCACAGATTTAGCAAAAAATCCTGATCTGTTGAAAGAATGGCTGGATGTAAACGATACGAGCTCAACCAGCAACTATGTTTATTCGGCAGGTTACATGTTCCTGCGCTATCTGGCTAAACAAACTTCGTTGCAAGGCATTAACATAAGCAATACAAAGACCAAAGCAAAAGTAACAGGAACTGACAATGCCGACACCATAGAAAATTACGGAGCGAATTCTACCATAACCGCGCTTGGCGGAAATGATTTTATCGGCAGTTATGTAGCAAAATCCTCGATAAACGCAGGAGGCGGCAACGATACCATCGATAATACAAGCTACGGCACGAACACAACGCTTTTTGGCGGCGCAGGTAACGATTCAATTCTTAACAGCGCGAACGCCAAAATAGACGCCGGAACGGGCGCGGATACAATAACAAACACAAATCTCGGCGGAAAAGCAACTCTCTTCGGCGGAACGGGTAACGATTACATAACGACTTACAATGCCGACAACGTTTCAATCAGCGGTGGCGCAGACAATGACAAGATAGAACTGCGCGGCACGGGCAAAAATATCACGGTTTCAGGCGGCGGCGGCAATGATACAATTTCAATAAGCGGCGGCACCGCGCTGATTCAATATTCTGCGGGCGACGGCAACGATTCTGTCGTCGGCTTCAATGTAAACTCGACATTGCAAATCGGCGGCGGCACAGGCACTTACTCCACAACCAAGAGCGGCTCAAATGTCGTAGTCACTGCCGGCACGGGTAAAGTTACACTCACGGGCGCAGCTAATCTATCGAAACTCAACATCGCAGGTAAAAAAGTTTCGCCGGACGGCGGAAAAAATATTACCAACACCAAATCTAAAACATTGGTAACAGGCAGTGCTTATGCCGATACTCTTTATAACAACGCAACTAAGGTTACAATAGACGCGCTTGGCGGTAATGATTCAATCAGCAACAGAAATTCCGGAGCGTCCATAAACGGCGGAGCAGGTAAAGACACGATTTATAACGACTCAATTTACGGTGACGGTTCGCGAGTTACAATAATTGGCGGCTCAGGCAAGGATTCAATAAGTAATTATGCCGGTAACGTCATAATTTACGGAAATGCAGATTCAGATGAAATCTACAACGGCACCGGCGGCAATTCTGTCACAATCGATGGCGGAGACAGTTCCGACGAGATAGACAGCAGGGGGACTAATGTGTCAATCAAAGGCGGAGCAGGAAATGATTCAATCTACATAGACGGCTCAAAGGCAACAGTCAATGGCGGCACCGGTAAAGACTCAATACGAAATTTCGGCGAGAATACTCTTTTCCAATACAAGACAGGCGACGGCAACGATTCAATCTGGGGATTCAAGACTAACTCGACATTACAAATCGACGGCGGTTCCGTAGTTTCCTTGCAGACGAGCGGCTCAAATGTTATCGCAACTGTCGACAAAGGTAAAGTCACATTAGTAAGCGCGGCGAATTTGAACGTCGTAAACATTCAAGGCTCAGGAAGCAGTGACTATATCAAAAGCACAGTCAGCGGCGCAAAGATAGACGCACTCGGCGGTAACGACACAATCAGTAATACCGGTTCCAAATCCAAACTTTACGGCGGCAAAGGCAACGATAAATTTTATAACTATGCCACTGCTGTCGTGACAATCAGCGGCGGAAGCGGCGCAGATACAATAAACAACTGGGGCGGTGCGACTTCAATGGTCGGCGGTTCCGGCAACGACGTTATTTGGGGCAATGACAAGGCTGATACTCTTCGCGGCGGTGCCGATAACGATAAACTTCACGGCGACGCAGGCAACGATAAAATCTACGGCGATTCGGGCAATGATTCTCTTTGGGGCGAGGCAGGAAACGATTCACTCTGGGGCGGCAAAGGTAATGATACTTTTATCTACACCGCGAATGAAGGAATCGATACAATTTTTGATTACGAAAAAGGCGACATGTTGAAAATCCTCAATACCGACGGCTCGCAAGGAAAGTTCAAAAGTTCCAAGTACAGCGGCGGCGACTTAACACTTACAATCACCGGCGGCGGCAAAGTTATCTTCGACGACGTAAGCGCAAGCACGCAGTTTAATATCAACGGCACGACTTATAAAATCAGCGGCTCCAAACTCAAAAAACAATAGCAGAAAAAAATTTTGGCGATGAACTTCAAAAAGTTCACCGCCTTTTTTTTTGATTAGGAATTAGGAATTAATTTTGTAATCATTACTCATTGCTAATTGAGTCAAGCGTCGAGTATCGCCCACTCGTGAGTGAAGAAAAAATTTTTGCTTTCAGGAAGTTTACCCCAATTTTCGACGACGCGACTCAATGCGCGGGTAACGTCGTGATGACCGTCGGTGTTCGTGAGCAGCACGAGAAATTGATTCGTGCCGTTTTGAGAAATAACATCGCCGCGCCGCAAAGTGGTATGCAGGCATTCGATAAACACTTCGCCCGCGTGCTTGAGAGAAGTTTTTTCGCCGTCACTTGTCCGCTTGAGCGCGAGGAGCACAATGCAAATCGTCTTGCCGTAGCCTGCGCGGGTTCGCTTGAGGAAACGATAAATATTTCTGAAACTTTCAAACGGCAAAATATATGCGCCGGGCTCTTTGTTGCGTTCGGAAAGAATCATTTCAATTTGCGAAAGTGTAACGACCGTCTCAATATTTTCTTCGGGAGCGTCCTCGTTGAAAATGTTGTAGCCGTGCTTGCCGTTCTGCTTGACGATATAAAGAGCCTTATCAGCTTTTTTGTAGAGCTCGGTAAAATCGGTGCCGGCTTGCGGAACAAGTACGCAACCGATTGACGCGCCGAGCGGAATGTTCATATCCTCGCCCATCAATTTTTTTGCGGCTTCGGTAATTTTTTCGTTAATGAATTGAGTTTTGGCGGCAATGGAGGATTCCTCGTGAACGCCGTGACAAAAGGCAACAAATTCATCGCCGCCCATGCGCCCGATTAAATCCGTCGAACGCATCGTTGCCCGCAAAATATCTGCAAACGCTACCAAAATTTTATCGCCCATTGCGTGCCCGTGAATGTCATTAACCAGCTTGAAACTGTCGAGGTCAATCATCATAAGCGAGCCGTGTGACTTCTTACAAATTTTCTTGAGTTCCTCTTCCGACGAACCTTTATTGAAAAGCCCCGTGAGTTTATCGGTCGAGGAAGTCTTCTTCAAGTCTTGAATTTCTCCGACGGTTTGAAGGATATTCGCCACGCGCCGCAAGAGGACTTCGGGTTGAAAGGGCTTGCGAATAAAATCCATTGCTCCGTTGTCGAAGCCTCTGCTTTCAACCTCGTCGCTTTTGTCAGCCGTCATGAACATGAACGGAATTTTTTTGTGAAATTCGTTTTGCAAGGCTATTTGGAAATCGTAGCCCGTCATGCCCGGCATACGAAAATCCGACAAAATCAAATCGGGTTTTTCTCTGCGATAAACTTCTGCCGCCTCTTTTGCTGAAGAGGCACAAACCGTTTCATATTTTTCCGCGAGCATGAACGCCGTCATTTCGCGATTGACTTCCATGTCGTCCACAATCAAAATTTTTTTCATAATCAACTCACCGCCCTCAAAAAATAACAGGCAAAAATCTTCTGTTAATTATAAACGTTTACGTCGACAAAGGAAAGAAAAAATTTTTCGCAGGCATTGACAACGGCTCAACAAAATCTGTATACTGCGCGCAGGTGATTCGAGATGATTAAAAAAATTTCCTACAAAGACCAGATTTACGAACACTTGAAGCAAGCGATAATTATGGGCGACATGACGCCCGACGAAATTTATTCCGAGCAGATGATTGCCGACAAGCTCAAAGTTTCACGCACGCCCGTCCGCGAGGCGGTTTTGCAACTGCGCTTTGAAAATCTCGTCGACGTTTTCAGCGGAAGAGGTTTCAGTGTCAGACCGATTCATTTTTTCGACGTGCAACAAATTATTCAAGCTCGAACCGCCGTAGAAAGTGCAAGCCTCCGCGCTTTGATAATCGGGTTGGATACTGCCGAAGGTCAAGAAATTCTCAAGCAGATGGAAATTTGTGTAACGCAAGACATGCCCGCGACGCTTTCCGACAAAAATAATTACGACTTCATGCGGGCGGACATGGAATTTCATATGCTTAGCGTCTCGTTCACCGGCAACGAATTTTTTATTCAGATAATGAACATGATGCGCACGCGACTCGAACAGGCGATGTTCAGTTCGTTGAAAAAAAATTTGCGCCCGATTGCCGCGATTGACGAACACGAAAAAATTTTTTCCTCTGTCAAGCTGCGCGACACCGACGGCGCGATAAGAGCTCTCGTCGAACACATGAACGCAACGGAAATTATTTTGTGTGAAATGATGACGGATTAATTTTGATTTCAAGCGGCTGTGTTGAACGGCTGATTTTTTTTAAAACTTTTGAGTTGTATACTGCGTGTTACACGCCATGATAGCTGTTAGCTGTTAGCTGTTAGTGAAATTCTAACAGCTAAAATATAAAAATGGAGGAATGCATTATGAGTAAGGTTGGTTTTATCGGTTTGGGAATTATGGGCAAGCCTATGGTTCGCAATTTGCTCAAGGCGGGAATTGATGTCACGGTTTACGACATTAACCCTGCCGCCGTCGAAGAAATGACTAAGGCGGGCGCGAAGTCTGCTGCGACACCCAAAGACACTGCCAAAGGTCAAGACGTTGTGATTACGATGGTGCCGAACGGAAAAATTGTCGAATCGCTTTTGACGGGCGACAACGGAATTTTGGCGGGTGTCGAAGCCGGCACGATTATCGCCGACATGAGTTCGGTCACTCCCACGCAATCCAAACACTTCGCAGAACTTGCCAAAGAAAAAAATTGTCCCTTCCTCGATTCTCCCGTGAGCGGCGGCGAACCCGGCGCGATTAATGCAACGTTGGCTTTCATGATCGGCGGCGACGAGGCTGTCGTTGAAAAGATGCGCGACGTATTCGACGCAATGGGCAAATCGGTCACGGTTATCGGCCCCAACGGCAGCGGCTCCGTCACGAAACTTGCGAATCAAATCATGGTCAACTTGAATATCGCGGCGGTCTCGGAAGCTCTTGTCTTGGCTCAAAAGGCGGGCGCGGATCCCAAAAAAGTTTTCGAGGCGGTGCGCGGCGGTTTGGCGGCAAGTCAGGTTCTTGACGACAAGGCTCCCAAAATGTTCAATCGCGACTTCAAACCCGGCGGGACACTTGCAATTAACCTCAAGGACATTACCAACGTCATGGATACCGCCAAAGCCCTCGACGTGCCGCTTGTCATGACGAGCATCCTCCAACAAATCATGTTGAGCTTGAAGGCTTCGGGGCATATCATGGATGACCACAGCGGCATTGTTCAATTCTACGAGCAAATTGCAGGCGTCGAAGTCAAAACAAAGGAGGCTTGAATTATGGCTAAAGTTTTGAAAAGCGAGCTGTTCGATAAGATTCCGAGTGTCGACGAAAAAAAATTTGGCGACGAACTCAAAGCGGCTCTGAAAACTTTTCCGAAAAAAATTGTCGTGCTTGACGACGACCCGACCGGCGTCCAGACTGTCAACGGCATTTCGGTTTACACGGATTGGACGGAGGAAAGTATCGCCGCGGGCTTCGCCGAAAAAAATTCCATGTTCTTTATCCTCACGAATTCCCGCGCCTTTTCCGAAGAGAAAACTCAAGCCGAACACAAAAAAATCGCCGAACGTGTTTGCGCGGCGGCAGAAAAATTCGGCAAAGATTTTATGATTGTCAGTCGTTGCGATTCGACACTGCGCGGGCATTATCCTCTTGAAACACAAACCTTACGTGAAACTTTGGAGGCTCACGGCAAGAAAATCGACGGCGAAGTTTTAATGCCGTTCTTCAAAGAGGGCGGGCGTTTCACAATCGGCGACGTTCATTACGTGCAGGAAGGCGATTACCTCGTGCCCGCCGGCGAAACCGAATTTGCCAAAGACAAAACTTTCGGCTACAAGAGCTCCAACCTTGCCGAATACATCGAAGAAAAAACTCACGGCGCGTTCAAAAAATCTTCCGTCACTTGCATAAGCCTCGACGAATTGCGCAGCGGCGATGTCGAAAAAATTTCTGCGCGGCTCGAAAAAGTTTCCGACTTCAACAAAGTTATCGTTAATGCCGTTGATTACGTCGACGTGGAAATTTTCGCATTGGCTCTGATAAAGTCCGGAAAAAATTTCATTTTCAGGACGGCGGCGGCATTCACGAAAATTATCGGCGGCGTCGAAAGCAAACCGCTCTTGAGCAAAGAAGAACTCGTCGAAGAAAAAAATTCAAACGGCGGCTTGATAATTATCGGCTCTCACGTCAAGAAGACCACCGCTCAACTCGAAGAACTCAAAAAAATTTCTTCGGTCGCGTTCATTGAGTTTGACGTTTCGGACTTGGGCGCGGTCGACAAAATCATTAAGCAGGCGGAAGAAAATATTTCTCGCGGACAAACGACGGCGATTTACACCAGCCGCAAAGTTTTGGATGTCGGTGATGCCGAAAAAAATCTTGCCGCGTCAGTGAACATTTCGGACGCCTTAACAAGCATTGTCAATCGCCTCAACGTTCACCCGAAATTTTTAATCGCGAAGGGAGGCATAACCTCCAGCGATGTCGGAACCAAGGGCTTGAGCGTCAAGAAAGCTCTCGTGCTCGGTCAAGTGGCTGCAGGCGTTCCCGTTTGGAAAATCGGCTCGGAAAGCAAATTCCCCGGCATGAGCTACATAATTTTCCCCGGCAATGTCGGCGCGGTCGATACGCTCCGTAAAATTGTCGAAATGCTTGAAGGGTAAAAAAAATCGGTCGGCTAAAGTGCGGCGATTTGTTTCGCAGTGTTGGTAACGGTCGCCGCAATATTTTTCGCAGGAGTGATTTATATGTTAATGGTCGTCTTTCTGCTCGGCATAGCACTTTTAATGTTGCTGATTATAAAGTTCAAAATAAATCCGTTCCTCGCGCTGATTTTCACGTCAATCATTATCGGGTTTGGCGCGGGACTTCCCGTTTCAAAAATGGTCGGGAGTATCTCGTTGGGCTTCGGCGGAACAATGGGCGGCATAGGAATTGTTATCGCGCTCGGAATTATCTTGGGTCAGCTGCTTTATGAGACGGGCGGCACCGAAGGCATTGCAAGCCTCGCGCTGAAAAAAATCGGCGTGAAAAATTCTCCGGTCGCCTTGTGTATCACGGGCGTTATCGTCGCCATTCCAGTTTACTTCGATGCGGCATTCGTTATCCTCGTCAACTTGGCAAAGCAACTTTCCGAAAAGACAGGCATTCCGCTCGTGCGCTATGTCACGGCTTTGGGCGTCGGCTTGATTATCGGTCACTGCGTCATAATTCCTACGCCGGGACCTATGGCAGTCGCGGGTGCGGTTGCAGCTCCGATGGGTTCGTTCGTTTTGTATTCGCTGATTATCTGCGTACCTGCGGCTTTGGTCGGCGGCGTGCTTTATTCAAAACTCACGGCTCAAAGTTTTTTCCCCGAACAATGCGGGCACGAAAAAGATAACATTGATTTTGACGTTGAAGAATCTAAAGACCGTTGCCCCGGCACTTTGGCGATTGGTTTGATTCTCTTCCCGATAACTTTGATTTTGATTGGAACGATTGCAGGCGCATTGCTCGACAAAGAATCGGCTATCGGTGCGGCGTGCGCTTTTATCGGCGATAAAAATGTTGCGTTGTTTATCGGCGTAGTTGCCGCGCTGTTCATGCTCCGTCCTTACTTCAAACGCCCGTCAGAAGAAATGATAACCGACGCCGGCTCGCAAGCAGGCATGGTTCTTTTGATAACGGGTGCGGGCGGAAGTTTCGGCGCGATAATCAACGCAACGGGTATCGGCGATTATATCGTCAGCACAATGCAAGATTTCAATGTTCCGCTGATGTTGCTCGGCTTTATCCTCTGCCAAATTCTTCGTGCGGCTCAAGGTTCGGCAACGGTTGCTCTCGTGACGACTGCGGCCATCGTTGCTCCGTCAATCAGCGCGGTAGGTGCCTCGCCCGTGCTTGTCGGCTTGGCAATTTGTTGTGGCGCGGTCGGTTTGTCTCTTCCGAACGATTCGGGCTTCTGGGTCGTCAACAGATTTTCCGGCTTCACCTTCCCGCAAACAATGAAAGCTTGGACACTCGGAGGATTTGTCGCGGGCTTGACGGGCTTGGCTATCGTCTTGATTTTGAGCCTGTTCCAAAATGTTCTTCCCGGTCTCTTCTGACACTTAACCCACAAAAAAAAATTGCTCCCCATGCGGGAGCTTTTTTTATGTTTGAAAAAATTAATCGGCGCGTTCGAGGAAAAGAGCAACGTCTATCTTGTGCCCGCCCAAATCCATTTCGACAGTCAAATAATGCGTGTCGCTGATTTTTATTGTGTTGTCTTCTTCGATAACAAGTTCGGGCGTGGTTATGTCAACGTCGAGTCCGAGTTCGGAATATTTTATGGCGGCGCGCGCCGTCAACATGTTTGACATTTCGCGAAGGGCACTTTGAGCCAACTCGTTAAACTTTGTGACCGGCACTCCCAACATCATAGTCGAGGCAATGTAGCGCGCCGTGTCAGCCGTCATGTTGTAAATAACTTTGCCTTGCATTTGCTTTGTAAAGCCGAGTGTCAACGTTACTCCGTTGCTTATGACAATTCTTTCCTGCAAATAAATCCTTTGACGCTTGGGCATGGGGAAACCCATTTGCGGCATGACATCCATGAATGCATCTATTATCGGGTTGACCAACTTTGCATCCACCTTATCAATCTCCCTTCGCTGTTTTATGCTTTTCAACTTGTAAGTGTTATGAATTCTTGCTAAAATTCTATGCAACGTCGGATTTTACCTGCCGCGTTGCCAAAATTATTTTGCCGCGACGAACGACGCAAATTTTTTTGAAGGAGTGATTTCATTGTTCAGAAAATTTTTTTTGACGCTCGCCGCAATTTTTTTCTTCATGCCGAACGTTTACGCCGAAAAAATTTTGTTCATTCCTCACGACAACAGACCCGTTTCCTCTCAACAGCCCGCCGAAGTCGTTTCACAACTCGGTTACGAAATTATTTCGCCGCCGACTGAATTTTTGACTCAACCCGATAAACTTTGGGCTTGGTTTTATGAAAATGCGCCTTTTTCCGACGCCGCAGTCGTTTCTTCCGACGCGCTGCTTTACGGAGGTTTAATTCCTTCACGCTCGCATGAAATTCCCGAAGAAATTTTGAATTCACGCGTCGAAAATTTTAAAACTCTGCGCGAAAAAAATCCGAACCTCAATTTGTATCTTTTCGGCTCGCTGATGCGCACGCCGATGTTCGGAACGCCCGGCGATATTGAAGAGCCGGATTATTACGGGCAATACGGCATGCAGGTTTTCCAACTCACCATGCTTTTGGACAAGCAAGAGATTTCCAAACTCAACAAGAATGAAAAAATGTATCTTGATTCACTCGAAAAAGAAATTCCCGACGAAATTTTGGATGATTACTTTGCCCGCCGCGTAAAAAATCTTTCTGCCACGAAAAAACTTTTGGACTTCACTCACGAAGACATTATCAACTTTTTTATAATCGGGCGTGACGATAACGCGCCTTTAAGTCAAACTCACCGCGAAAACCGTCAGCTCCTCGAATACATGAAAAATATTCCGAAGACCAAAGCGCAATCGCACGCCGGCATTGACGAATTCGCCATGCTTTTATTGACGCGCGCCGTAAATGATTTATCGGGAACAATTCCTTTCGTCAACGTTCAATTTAATCGCGGCGTCGGCGAAAAAATCGTTCCTAAGTACTCTGACGAACAAATCGGCGATTCGATTCGCTCGGAAATTTTAATCGCGGGCGCAATGTTCGTTCCCAATCCCGAACGCGCCGATTTTGTCCTCTTCGTCAACACAGACCCCAAAGGCGAAACTTTTGAATTGCATAATTCTCTCCCGCCGATACCTTTGACGGAGAAACAGGAAAAATATTTCGCTCGCAACGCCGAAAAATTTTCCGCAATGATTGAAGACGCCGTTAATAAAAATCTTCCCGTCGGTGTCGCCGATATTATTTCCGCGAACGGATCCGATAACTTTTTGATGAATGAACTTTACGAAAAAAATTTGCTTTTCAAGTTGCAAGCTTACGGCGGCTGGAACACGGCAACAAATACTTCCGGCTTCGCGCTCGGCACGGGAATTCTCGCAAAAAAAATGAGCCGCCAATCGATTGACAGGCTCCTTGCCCGCCGCTACCTCGACGACTGGGCTTATCAGGCGAACGTCCGCACGCAAATCGCCGATTACCTCACAAAGTATCCGAACGCCCTGCAAATTTATCTGAATCTCGGCGAACATGAAGAAGAAATTGTCAAGCGCGAAAATATTCTTATGCATGAGTTTGCCGTCGAACATTTTCCGCAGTGGAATGGTTTTGTCATGTCGAATCCTTGGCACAGGATGTTTGAATGCCGCATTGACTTTGACTGACATGAAGAGCTTGCCCGATACAAATTCCGCCGTCGTTGGGAGGAATAAGTTCATGACGCAAAACTTTCAAGCCGCGCAGATTTAATTTCTCGTTCGTCAACGAACTCAACAAAGAATTTTGAAAAACGCCGCCGCTCAATGCGACGGTTTTTATTTTTGATTTGCGGCTGAGGTCTTCAACAATTGCGGCAGTCATTTCGGCGAGGCTCTCGTGAAAAAACCTTGCGAGGTCAAAAATATTTTCTCCGTCAAGTCGGCGCGTCAAAACCTCGTTGAAAATTTCTTCGGTCGTCAAAAATTCTGCGCGAAAATTTTTATCGGAACGTTCGGCGGCGGCTTGAAGTTTCATTGCGGCTTCGCCCTCGTAAGTCGAAACTTTGCAAACTCCTAAAATTGCGGCGATTGCGTCAAAAATTCTTCCGACGCTCGTCGAGGTCACGCAGTTAATATTTTTATCAAGCAAAAATTTCACTCCGCGCAAATTTTTTTCGTCTGCAAGGTTTAATTCGCGTGCAACGTCAAGATTTATGAAGTTTAAAGCAATGCGCCAGCCTTCCCGCGAGGATTTATCGCCGCCGGCTTGAGTAAACGGTTTAATCGACGCGACGCGCTCAAAATTTTTCGTATCGCAAATAAAAAATTCGCCGCCCCAAATCGTGCCGTCGAGTCCGTAGCCGGTTCCGTCGAACGCCACGCCGATAACTTCATCGTGAAAATTATTTTCCGAGAGGCAACTCAAAATGTGAGCATAGTGATGTTGAATTTTTATCAAAGGCACGTCAAGAGCGGAAGAAATTTTTTCGGCAAGCTTAGTTGTCTGATAGCGCGGGTGCAAATCGCAGGCAACGACTTCGGGATTAATTTCAAGCAAATTTTTCATGCGTTCGATAGATTTTTCCAAAACCTCGACCGTCCGCAAATCGCTCACGTCTCCGATATACGGCGAAGCGTAAAATAAATCGTTTTTCGCGAGGCAAAAAGTATTCTTGAGTTCGCCGCCGATAGCGAGGACAGATTTTTTATTTGAATCGTAAAAAATCGGGAGCGGAGCGAATCCTCGACTGCGCCGAATCATCGAGGGCTTGTCGTCGATAAAATCCATGACGGAATCATCAGCTCGAAGCAAAATTTTTCTGTTATGACTTAAAATCGCGTCGCAGCAGTCAAAATTTTTAATTGCGTCGTCGTCATCAATCGTAATCGGCACGCCGGAAGGATTGCCGCTTGTCATAATCAAAGCGTCGGGAAAATTTTTAATATCGTCAGGGAAATCGAAGATAAGCAAATGCAACGGCGTGTAAGGAAGCATAACACCGAGTTTATTGATATTCGGCGCGACGTTTTGAGCGATTGAGCCGAATTTTTTTCGCAAGAGGACAATCGGCTTTTGAGGACTGTCCAAAAAAATTTTTTCGGCTTCGGATAAAAAACATTCGCGCTTGACGGCGGCAATATCTTTGAACATGACGGCAAAAGGTTTTGTCGGACGAGTCTTGGAATCGCGGAGGCGTTGAACGGCAGAAAATTTCCTCGCATCGCAAGCCAAATGAAATCCTCCGATACCTTTTATCGCAACAATTCCTCCGTTCGCCAAAATTTTTCTGACGTGTCGAATTGCATCCCAATTCCTAATTCCTAATTCCTCATTCCTAATTAAATAAACTTCACAGCCGCAATCGTTGCAACAAATCGGTTGGGCGTCGAATCTTCGGGAGGCGGGATTAAAATATTCTTCGGCGCAGGCGTCGCACATGGGGAAATCGCTCATTGAAGTTCGTTCGCGGTCGTAAGGCATATTTTTTAAAATCGTGAGGCGCGGACCGCAAGCCGTGCAATTTATAAACGGGTGCAAGTATCGGCGGTCGTTCGGATTGAAAAGTTCTTCCTTGCAAGCGTCGCAAACGGCAATATCGGGCGAAACGAAAATATCGCCCGCCTCGTGCACGCTGTCGATAATTTTGAAGTCGGAAAAATTTTTATCGGGCAAGTCGTTCACGTCGACTTTCAAAATCGCGGAGCGCGGAGGATTTTTAGTTTGGAGCGCGTCCAAAAAGTTTTTCAAAGCCTCTTCAGAGCCTTGAGCAAAAATTTCGACGTAAGAGCCTCGATTGGCAACCGTTCCGAAAATTTTTTGAGCGTCGGCAAGATTTTTCACGAACGGACGAAATCCTACGCCTTGAACAATCCCGAAAATTTTTATGTTGAGCAAAACGATTCACCTCGCGCAAATTTTACCACAAAAAAACCCGCCGCCTTGACGGGAGAAAATTTTTTTCGTGCAGATTATTTTTTGACGAGATTGGTGCCGCTGATTTTATATTTCGTGCCGTTGACGTTGAAAGTCGTCGCCGAAAAGTCTTTAAGCGTAATTGAGCCGTCGTCGATTGAAAAGGTCAAAGTTTTATCCGTCTTGCTGTAAGAAGCGGTGTAAGTGTCCATGATTTGCAAGAGGTCGTTATTGGCGAAGTCGAAAATAATATCTTTGCCGTCACCGTTGAGATAAATGAAAGTATCCGAGCCGTCGCCGCCCCAGAGGCTGTCATTACCCGCGCCGCCCGTCAAAGTATCGTCACCTTTGCCGCCGAGAAGTTTATCATTGCCCGCGTCGCCCGAAAGTCTGTCGTTGGCATCGCCGCCGTTCAATGAATCATGACCTGCGCCGCCGAAAAGTTTATCTGTGCCCGCACCGCCTGCCAAAGTGTCATTGCCTTTGCCGCCCGACAAGCTGTCGTTGCCGGCATTTCCGAGCAAATTATCATTGCCTGCGCCGCCGTCGAGGGTATCTGCTCCCGCGCCGCCGGTAATCGTGTTGTCGAGTTTGTTGCCGACAATTTTAATCGCCTTTGTTCTTTTTGAAGCGTCGGCCGTTTTAATTTCCTCTGCAAGTTTCGCGGTTGCTTTGTCCGAATCCGTCAAGGTCAAATTCGTTTCGCCGCTGACGACCGTCGTCGATGTTTTGCCTTTGGAATTTATCAGCGTCAAAGTTTTTCCCTTGCCGTCTTTAATTGTGAGAGTGCCGCTGCCGATTGTGAAGACGACATCCGAGCCGCTTAAGGTCGTTTTGGAAATTGCCGCGCCGAGAGAAATTTTATCGCCCGCCGCGTAATCGGTGATTGTATCTTTGCCCGCCGAGTAAATGAAAACGTCGTTGCCTGCGCCGCCTTTTAAGGTGTCGGAGCCTTTGCCGCCGTTCAAGGTATCGTTGCCTTTGCCGCCAAGCAAATTGTCGTTGCCGCTGCCGCCGACGATTGAATTGTTGAGCGCGTTGCCCGTGATTTTTATTTTCTTTTTGAGAGCGGAGGCGTTGACGACAGCAATCTTGGTTGAGAAGTCTGTCACGTCCGCGAGGGCAAGCGAGGTGCCTTCAAATTCCGTCGTGACAGTCAAAGCGGTTTTTTTGGCATTGGAAGTGACGCCGTCGGGCAAGCCGTCCGAATAATTTTTGGCGAGGTAGCGCATGAGAGTGTAGCCGCGCCCTGCCGAATATTCCTCAACAAAATCATAAACGGAATTCGAGACATCATCATAGCCGCCGACAAGTTCGACAAGCCCCGTACGAATTTCTTCAGGCAATTTCTGAACGTAGGGAACGTTAGCTTTCAAAGCCACTTCCGCCATCGTCTGCAAAATCAATCGGTCAAGATAATTCGTGAAGGAATCGGAGGAGAGGCTGTCGTAAAGGTCGGAAAAAATCGAGCCCACATAATTTTTGCTTTTGCTGAACTGCCCGTTCTTGTCATTAACGGTTATGCCTTCGACAATTTCAGAGGAAATATTTATGTTGACGGAAGAGGCAAGCCCCATGTCATAACTGATTTTTGACGAGACGCAATATTCCTCGTCCGCGTCGCCGATATTGATATTAATCGTTTTGATATTTGCTCTGCCGTCTGTGAAGTTGACGCCGAGTGATTGATTGATAAGTTCGAGGCTTTCGGGTATCCACCAATTAAAAAGCGCGGAGGCAATGTATTTTTGTTTCTTCTTGAAGGAGGCACCTTCCTCGTCTGTGTTGTAAGTTATGTTGACCTTAAGACCGTTCGTCGTGAAAGATTTGTATTGGGCGGAAGTCGGCGTCTTGGCTTTGGCACTTTCCGGCACAATTGATTCGGCGGTTTTGGCAGTCTTGCCGCCCGCGTCCGAGCCGGTGATTGCTCCCGTGTCAGTGTTGGTGATTCTCACGCCGCAAGCCTTCTCCAGAAAATCTTTTTCCGAAGAATATTTTTCCAATGCCGATTCAAATTTTGATTCGAGCGCGCTGAAACTTTTTGCGCCGACGGCTTTCATTGCCTCGTTGACGGCGTTGGTACCTGTCTTTTTTGTTGCAGCAAGTGTCTTGACAAACTTTTTGATAATTCCAACGGGTGTAGACATAGAACCATCTCCTCTTTCAAAAAAATTTTCGATTGTCGTGCTGATTATTATTATAGTTGCATTTTTTTTTTTCAATTCCCAGCAGCGATTTTTTCAAAAAAAATCCCGCCAAATTTTTTTCGACGGGGTGAAAAATTTTTTATGAGACGCTTGCTTTGAGCTTGGCGATTTCGTTCATGAGTTCTTGCGCGAAATTTGCCATAGCCTCTTTGTCTTTGGTCGAGCCGGAAAATTTCATCGGCTTGCCGTAGACGACGGCGAGGCGCGGGAAAAATTTCTCTTTGGAAAAAATTTTTTCGGTGTCGACAATCGCGGCGGGGATAATAATTGCTTTCGTCATTGCCGCTATCAAACTGACACCCGATTCCGCCTTGCCGAGTTTGCCTGTCTTCGAGCGCGTGCCTTCCGGGAAGATGCCGAAACATTTTCCGTCCTTGAGAATTTTAATCGCGGTCTTGATTGCGGTTTTATCGGCGGCTCCTCGCTTGACGGGGAAGACATGAAGCCCTCGACAAATCGCAGCCATAATCGGATTTTTGAAAAGCTCCTCCTTGCCCATGTAGCAAACTTCCCTGTCAATGAAAGTTCCGAGAAAAGGCGGGTCCCAGTTGCTGACGTGATTCGCCGCCAAGATAAACGCTCCGTCTTTGGGGATATTCTCCGCGCCGATAACTTTTGTCCGAAGAATCAATCCGAACCAAATGCGGCAGATGATTTTAAAAATTTTGTAAAACATAATTTCACCACGTCAAAAAAGTATAGAAACTGAAGATTGTGAGGATTAAAATTTCGCCGAGCAAAACGGGCTTGAGCGTGCCGAATAAATCCGCTTTGAAATAATCAATCGTGACGATTAAGCAGACGTGAGTGGGAGTGAGCATTTGACCCGCGACGCCGAACGCCATTGCCACGCCCGCCAAATTTAAATCGCCCGTGCCCATTGCCGCGACTATCGGCATGACGATTGCGACGTGACCTTGACTCATGCCCGTCAAGATTCCGATTATCAAAGACACGCAGGCGATTATCACGGGGATTGGCAACGGCGAGGCTTGGAACGCCGCGACGATTTCGCCGAGCACTTCCGTCACGGAGAGAATTTGAATGAAGTACAAAATGCAACAAATGTTGAGCGTCATTTTTAAATCGAACGCGCCGAGAAAAATTTCTTTCACGCCGACGCGACGACCGACCGCCGCCAATACGAAGACCCAAGCCGCAACGACCAAGCCTGTTGAAATTGAGGCGTTGAGCCCGCCAAAGACGACGACCATAAAAACCGAGGCGACCGGCATTAAAGCCAAAATCAAGCCGTTGCGTTCGTGATGAATTTCAGAAGCCGACTCCGAAATTTTTTTCGCGGCGGGAATTTTTATCGGGCGAATCAAAATCAACCAGCCGACCGCGAACGCCAAAACCGTCACCCAACAAAGATGGCTTATGAATTCGCCGAACGTCACGCCCGCGATTGAACACGCCATAATCATGCCGGGAATTATCGGGCTTGAAAATTCGAACAGATGACGGAACCAAAAATTTATCGCGGATTTTTTTTCGGGCGAAAGATTTATTTGCGTGCTAAGCTCCTCGACAATCGGCGCGGAAAATCTTGCACCGCCCACGCTCGGCAACAAACCCAAGAACGCGGGCATTGCCGCCAATAAAATTTTCACGTCGGAACACATTCGCCGCAAAGCCTTGACCATGTCTTGAAGCGCGCCGCTCAAGCGCAACTCAATTTCCAAGCACATGACGAAATACAGCGCGAAGATTATGTCGTAAGTTCGCGAAAGGGTGAACGTCTCGTAAAAAGCTTGTAACAAAGAAATTGGGCTTGCCGACCGCAGAGCCCAGATAAAAAGTCCGCTTGCCAACATGCAGACTCCGATTTGAATTTTGAATCGCAACAGCACGATGATTATCGCCAGCGCGATTGTCAAAAGCAAAAATATATTCAAGATAAAACTTCCTTATTCAGATTCGTTGCCGCCGCTGTTGAGCAGTGCCAAAACGTTCGTCGGATTTTGATTCGCCTGCGCGAGCATTGCCTGCGAGGATTGTGTCAAGACGCTGTACTTGACGTAGCCGGCAATTTCTTTAGCCATGTCAGCGTCACGAATCACCGATTCCGAAGCTTGGTCGTTCGTGAATGAAGTCGTTAAATTTGTTGAAGTGTGTTCGAGTCTGGAAAGGGCGGCACCGAGCATCGTCTGTTGGTCGAGGACTTTGTTAATGACGTTGTCGAGGACGTTAATCGTAGCGTTTGCTGCTGCCTTCGTCGAAACGCTGATTACGTTGTTGTTTTTGCCCTTCAAGCCCAAAGCATAAGCGCGCATGTCGCTTAGTGCGAATTTTGTCGCGAAGTTTGAATCGGCACCGGTTTGCAACGATAAAGCTTGGTCGCCCGTCTTGGTTTCGGCGCGCTGATATTGTTTGAATTGGTCGAGAGCCGCGTTGGCAGATTTTTTGACGTTGCCGTCCGAATCGGTGATACTTATCGCCAAACCGACAATCTGGTCTTGAATCGCCGCCTCGCCCGCAACCTTCGACGAAATGACAATGCCTTGAGACTTATCGGGCGTGTAAACGTCTCTGCCGAATTTGTCGGTTATGCCGGTAATTTGTCCGGCGGTCGTGGTTTGCAAATCGGCAGCATTAGCCTTAGCCGCGTCAGTCATCTCCGAAAAGAGTTCTTCCAAATTTTTTGTGCCGACTTGCCCGCTTGCCATAGAGAGGTTGCCGTTCATGACCCAAGAGAGTTGAAAGTAATCTGTCGATTGAATTCCGAGCGAATCACCCGCACGATTTTTGAGAGCCGTCAAAACTGTTGTCAATGTGGTGTCTTCGGATAAGCTGCGATTGAGGAAAATAGTTTTGGCGGGAACGAAAGCACTGTTGCGCGTGCCGTCAATCAAATACTTATTGTTGAAGGTTATCAACGCGTCATCGTCAATCGCGTCGACGAGCTGATCAAATTCCTTTTGAATCATGCGGCGGTCTTCGTCGGTGTTGGAGTCGTTTGCGGCGTCGATTGCCTTTTCCTTGAGCGTCTTCAGCGTGTCGAGGATAGCTGATACGGCACCTTCGGCAGTCTTCATCATGTTGGAACCGTTTTGCGTGTTCGAGTGAGCCTGTTCGAGGGCACGAATTCTTACACGCATTCTTTCCGAAATCGAATAAGCCGAAGCGTCGTCTTGAGCGTTGCGGATTTTCATGCCCGTCGCAATTTTTTGCAAATACTTGTTTGCCATTGTATGATTCGAGGTCATTTGATTTAATGTCCGTACCGAATCCATGTTTGTGTTTAATACCATTGACATTTCAAATTCCTCCTTGATAGGTCGTCCGTGACTCCGGATGCTTCTCTTTGAAAATCATTTTATCAAAAAATTTTTTTGCGTCAACAACAAAAGACGCCGAAAAATTTTTACCTCAGCAAGCCGAGCACCGCGTTTGAATTTTGATTTGCCTGCACAAGCATAATTTGAGCTGTCTGTGTCAACAAGATGTATTTCGCGTAACGGGAAATTGTTTTTGGAATGTCAGCGTCACGGATTGTTGATTCGGCGGCTTGAGTGTTTTCATTTTCGGTTGTGAGGTTGTCCGCCGTGTATCCGAGTCGAGTTTCCATTGCGCCGAGATTTGCCGCTTGATTGATTGCGTATTCAAGCGCGCCGTCGATTACGCGAATGGCAATGTTTGCATTTTTCTTTGTCGTGACGGAAATATCGTCGAGCGTTTTATTTTCTGCCGCCTTGAGAGTTTCAAGCCATTGCGTTTGCTTGGTGCTGTCATGGTTCAAGGCATTGTAGCGATTAATATCGTCTCCGTTGAGGAGGTTGCCGCTGTCGTCGAAAATTTTTCCTGCACCGAGAGCCTTTGTGCGCATGTCTTCAATAAAAATATTAATGAAGTCGTCCGAAGTCGTGCCGCTTTGAATTCTCAAAGGATTACCGGAAATTTCTTTCGTTTGCGCCTTGTCGACTGTGATTGTGCTCGTCACTAAATCTCCTTGAGGTTCAATCTGCGCGACAATGCCCAAGTCAAGCGTAATGTCAAAAGTCGTCAGCCTGTTGCTTATCGTGCCAAAGTTCGCGTCCGCGTAGCCTGCCCCGATATCCGAAGCGTATTTGCTGTATGCATTGACTGTGGCTGAACTGCTTATGGTTATATCGCCAACTGAAGAATCAGAAAAGCTTAAAGAACCATTGAAGCTTCCGCAACCGATTCCCGCGCCGTAAAAACTTGTTGCCGTGACGATTGCATTACCTCCGATTGAAATATTTCCTGCGCTTGAGTGATTTGGAGCACTGCCTATGCCGGCTCCCGCATTTCGGCTTTTTGCAATGACGGTTGCATTACCTCCGATTGAAATATCTCCCACGCTTGAATGTTGACCGGAACCAATACCCGCAGCACTGCCGGTTGTCGCATTGACAATTGCATTGTCGACGATTGAAATATTCCCAACAGTGCCGCCGTCCCCGCCGCCGATAGCCGCTGCAGTCGTACCGTCAGCATTCGTTGCCGTGACGTTTGCATTGCCGCCGATTTTTATATCTCCTATAGTTTTGCCGCCGATAACTGCACTTAGACTATACCTTCGAGTAGTTATCGCTGTAATTTTGACATTGTCGCCGATTGTTAAATCTCCTACAGTATCATTCCAATTACCGCCAATTTCTGTTCCGTTTGAACCCTGCACCGATAAAGAACCGGTGCCGACAATTTTTAAGCCGTCGCATATATATTGTCGCATAAGCGTGAATAGTATCATTGCTTTCTAAATTGTTCGTGCCCTTGACCGTCAGATAATTGTCCGCGCCTTGAAACTTGATTATGTTTCTGTTTTCGGCGTTGGCAATGTTTAGGTTCTCAATCCAAAGATTTGCATTGCCTTCCGCACGAGTGACGATTGAAACGTTTTTAAGTTGAGTGGCGGGCGTCTGTTGAGTGAGCTTGACGTTTTGGGCGTTGACGATGACAGTGCCCGTGTAATTTTCTGCAAGCGAGTAAACGCCGTCCTCTGTGATTGTGTAATCGCCTGCAGAAATTAAAGTCGCGGCAACCGTTTCTATTGTTTCGGAAGCTTGCACAGTTTCTTCAACGGTAAAACTTTTTTGGGAGTAGGTGCCGTCCAAAAGAATTCTTCCGTTAAAATTTGTCTTCGAGGCAATGTCGTTAATGTTCGCTATCCTCTGCAAAAATTCTGTTTGAATAATGCGGCGGTCGTCGTTTGTGTTGGAGTCGTTTGCGGCGTTGATTGCCAATTCTTTTAACGATTTAAGAGTTTCGACAATGTTGCTGATTCCGCCCCCGCCCGTCTTTAAGAGAGCGGAGCCGTTCTGAACATTTTGATGAGCTTGGTCGAGGGCGCGAATTTCCGCACGCATTTTTTCCGATATGGCATAATCCGAGGGATTGTCTGCGGCAGTATTGATTTTCATGCCGGTTGCCGCTCGCCGTAAATTTTTCTCGGCTTCCGTGCCGGTACGATTGAGTAAAACGAGAGTGTACATCGCCGCAAGATTATGATTAATCGCCATTGCCATAAAAATTCCTCCTTGAAAAAATTCTTCGATACTTTTAGAAATTATTTTATACGGAAAATTTTTGGCGTCAATAAAAAAAAAGACGCCGATTTTTTTTATCGACGTCTGAAAATTTTTTGCCTTTGATTAATCTTCTTTGTAGAGGAGTTCGAGCTTGCCGCTTCTGGGGTGGAACATCAGCCCGTGAATTTTAACATCTTTCGGGATAAGCGGGTTGTCGCGCAGTTGCTTGACGACTTTCATAACGTTTTCTTCGGGCTTTTGGAAGCTGTCCGTCCACTCAACCAATTCCTTTTCAACCATCTTAATCGCGTCGGGGGCAATGCCGCGAGAAATCATTCCCTTTGTCAAACTTTCGGAAGTGGTCTTCGCCATGCCGCATTCGTGGTGACCGATAATCGCAACTTCCTGCACGCCGAGTTCATAAATGCAAACGAGCAGGCTGCGCACCGTCGTATCGAAGACGCCGTTCAAGCAGTTGCCGACGGTCTTGATAATTTTTGCGTCGCCGCGTTTGATTCCCAGACACGGCTCCAAAAAATTAACGAGGCGCGTATCCATGCAGGTGACGATTGCCAAATGTTTCTTCGGCAATTTGCTGTCGTGATGATCCTCGTGCTCGTAAGCTTTGTACTCTTCGGGCAGGTTCGCGCAGAAGTTTTCATTTGTCTTAAGCATTTCATCGATAACGGACATTTAATTACCTCCCAAAAAATTTATCGGCTTCATTTTATACTTGCCGCTTTAATTAATCAAGAATAAATCGTCCATCTCTTTGATTTTTTCTTCGAGGTCAAAGTCAACGTCTTCCTCGTAATATTGATAGAAGTCCTCGTCCGTTCTCGTGTTGATATAAAGATAACGTTCGTCGTCCTCGTCGACCGCCAAGCCGTAGCTGACAATTTCCTCGACGTTGATGCGTTCGTCGCCAAGCTTTATGAAACGTGGCAATTCTTTCATGGCAACCGCTCCTTTCTTGTCGAAATTTTATAATCTTTCCGCGCCGCTGTCAACGCTTTACATTTCGAAACTAATTCGCTATCATACGCAATAATCAAAGGAGG
Source organism: Selenomonadaceae bacterium (assembly GCA_017535925.1). Classification (GTDB taxonomy): domain Bacteria; phylum Bacillota; class Negativicutes; order Selenomonadales; family Selenomonadaceae; genus Quinella. The sequence continues at coordinate 97,956 of JAFXTD010000055.1, forward strand.
CAATACGAATGGCAACAATCATAACGAAAGACGGCTCTTTGGCGGAAGTCGAAGGCGCGGAGGCTCTGCACGCTCTTAGACACACCGCCTCGCATATCATGGCGCAAGCGATAAAGCATCTCTACGGCGGCGCGGACGGCAAAGGCGTTCAACTTGCAATCGGCCCGGCGATTGACACCGGCTTTTATTACGACATTGACACCGAGAAAAAAATTACCGACGAAGACCTCGCCGATATCGAACGCGAAATGAAAAATATCGTCAAGCAAAATCTAAAGCTGGAACGGACGACGCTCAACCGAGCCGACGCGCTGAAAAAATTTTCCGACGAGGGCGAAATTTACAAAGTCGAATTGATTGAGGCTCTGCCCGAAGACGCAGAAATTTCTTTGTTCACGCAAGGCGACTTCACCGACCTGTGCGCCGGTCCTCACGTTCAATCGACGGGCAAAGTCAAAGCCTTCAAGCTCATGTCGATTGCGGGAGCATATTGGCGCGGCGACGAACACAATAAAATGTTGCAGAGGATTTACGGCACGGCTTTTGAAAACAAAGACGAGCTCAAAGAATATTTGCACATGTTGGAAGAGGCGGCGCGTCGAGACCACAGAAAACTTGGCAAGGAATTGGATTTGTTCAGCTTGCACGACGAAGGTCCCGGCTTCCCGTTCTTCCACCCCAACGGCATGATTATTCGCAACGAGCTGATAAATTATTGGCGCGAGGTTCATCGTCGTTACGGCTATCAGGAAATTAAGACGCCGATAATTTTAAATCGCAAGCTCTGGGAAACTTCGGGGCACTGGGATCATTACAAAGAGAACATGTACTTCACGCAGATTGACGAGGAAGATTATGCCGTCAAGCCCATGAATTGTCCCGGCGGCATGTTGGTTTACAATACGCACGTTCACAGCTACCGCGATTTGCCGTTGAGACTTGGTGAGTTGGGTTTGGTTCATCGTCACGAAAAAAGCGGCGTCCTTCACGGCTTGTTCAGAGTTCGCAACTTCACGCAAGACGACGCGCATATTTTCATGACACCCGCGCAAGTCGAGCCGGAAATTCAAAAGACGATTGACTTATTCGACGAGGTTTATAAAACTTTCGGGCTGACTTACAAAGCCGAACTTTCAACGCGACCCGAAAATTCAATGGGCGACGACGAAACTTGGGAACTTGCAACCGACGCCTTGAGAAAAGCTTTGGAACATCGCGGGCTTGAATACGTCATCAACGAGGGCGACGGTGCTTTCTACGGTCCGAAGATTGACTTCCACTTGAAAGACTCAATCGGCAGAACTTGGCAATGCGGCACGATTCAACTTGACATGCTCCTCCCCGAAAAGTTCGACTTGAATTATATCGGCGAGGACGGCAACAAGCATCGCCCGATTATGGTGCACCGCGTCGTTTACGGCTCAATCGAACGCTTTATCGGAATTCTGATTGAGAATTATGCGGGCGCGTTCCCCGTGTGGCTTGCTCCCGTTCAGATAAAACTTTTGCCGATAACCGACAATCATCTTGCCTTCGCCAAAGACCTCGCCGAAAAATTTTTCAAGCTCAATCTTCGCGCAGAAATCGACGACCGCAACGAGAAAATCAACAAGAAAATTCGTGACGCGCAAGTCCGCAAAATTCCTTACACGATTGTTATCGGCGACAAGGAAATTGAGACGGGCGTCTTGCCGATTCGCAAATACAGCGACAAGGACAGCGTCAACATGAGCGTCGAAGACTTTATCGATTACGTTCAAGAAAAAATTTCGACACGCGAACAAACTTTCTGACATAAAACTTTCCGACAAAAAAAAAAAGCGACGGGATAAAATTTCTCGCCGCTTTTTTAATTCCCAATTCCCAATTCCTAATTCCTAATTGTTATCAACCGCCGTGCCTTCGACGGGTCCCGTCCAATCGATAATGCCGCCCATAGTGTAGACGTTCGTGTAGCCGTTTTCGATTAAAACTTTTGCAGTCAGCCGCCCGCGGTTGCCGTCGCCGCAGTAGGTGATAAGCGGTGCCTCTTTGTCGGGTATCTTCTCGAAATTTTCTGCCACGGCTGCTTCAAGCGGAAAGTGAATCGCATTTGGAATATGCCGCATCTCGTAATCTTTCGGGAAACGACAATCCAAAAGTTTTGCGTCAGGATTCTCCGCTAAAATTTTCATTGCCTCTTCTTGAGAAATTTGCTTGTAGGTTGCAACGTCCGAGCCTTCGACCTCTCCGCTCCAATCGACAAGCCCGCCCATCTCATAAACGTTTTTGTAGCCTTTGTCAGCCAAAATTTGTGCCGAATCTTCTGCGCGGCGACCCGTCCAGCAATAAATTATAATCGTCGAGTCCTTGTCGGGGATTTTGGCGAAGTCTCCTTTGCGCAAATCTTCAATCGGCAACAAGACGGCGTTGGGAATGTGTTTTTTGTCGTACTCGTCTTGAGTCCGAACATCAAGTAAAATTGCGTCGGGGTTGTCTGTCATCATTTTGGTTGCCTCGTCGTGTGTCAAGTATTTGAAAGTGTTTTTCTCGCCGCAACCCGCGCACAATGCAAGCATGAAAATCATCAGCACGGACAAAAATTTTTTCATTTCAAAACCTCCGTTGATAAGCTTTCAGCTAACCACTAACAGCTAACAGCTAACAGCTAATTTAAAACCTCCGTTAAAGTTTCAATCATTTTTTGAACGTCAAGAGGTTTGGCAATGTGGCTGTTCATGCCCGCCTCCTTTGCCGCCTGTATGTCTTCCGTGAAGGCGTTCGCCGTCATTGCGATTATCGGAATGTGCGCAAGTTTCAAATTCGGAAGTGAACGAATTGCTTTCGTTGCCTCGTAGCCGTTCATGACCGGCATTTGAACATCCATTAAAATCGCGTCGAAGTCGCCGGGCTTGCTTGCCGAAATTTTTTCGACGGCAACCTGTCCGTTTTCTGCCGTGTCCAAAGAAAATCCGAACTCCGTCAAAATCAGCGAGGCTATTTCGCGATTGACCTCGTTGTCCTCGACAAGAAGAAGTTTTATCTTGCTGAAGTCAATTTCACGATTGGAATCTGTCGTTTCGACTTCGACCTCTTCGGGCTCGTCGACAATCGGGAAGTCAACGCGAACGATAAATTCCGTGCCCTTGCCCAGTTCGCTCTCAACGTCAATCGTGCCGCCCATAAGTTCGACGATACTCTTTGTGATTGACATGCCCAAGCCCGTGCCTTGAATGTTGCTGACGGAGCGGTCGCGTTCGTAGGCGGCGAAAACTTTTTTTGCAAATTCGGGCGTCATGCCCATGCCGGTATCCTTCACGCGCAATTCGTAAGAACCTCTTTCATCGTTGCCGCCGATTTGCCGCAAAGTCACGGTGACGGAGCCGCCTTCGGGCGTGAATTTGTAAGCGTTGCTGATTAAATTCAAGAGGACACGATTGAGGCGCGGCGTATCGCACAGAACGGTTTTGTTCATGACGTGGTCGAAATTGACTTCGAACTTCAAGCCCTTGTTTTCCATTTGCGTCGCGAATAAATCTTTGACCTCGTTCAAAGCTTTGACGAGATTTGATTCTTGAGGGTCGAGTTCCATTTTGCCGGACTCAATGCGGCTCATGTCGAGGATGTCGTTTATCAAAGAGAGCAGGTGATTGTTCGAAGCCTCTATCTTGTCGAGATAATCTTTTGTCCTCTGCGGAAGTCCCGGCTCCTTCTTGATAAGATTCGTGTAGCCGATAATCGCGTTCATTGGCGTGCGAATGTCGTGGCTCATGTTCGAGAGGAAAGTCGACTTCGCCTTGTTGCTCCGTTCCGCTTGAACTTTTTCACGCTCCATATTTTTTTCGCGATTCATCATCAAGTTGTAAATGTTGAACATGATAAACAGCGCGATTGTTATCAAAATCATTTGCATGAGGTTGTGGCGCGTCAAAGAGTCGCTCACGATTTTCATTTGCCCTTGCAGATAATATTGCGAATCTGCTTTTTCTCTGTCGGAAGGAGGGATGCCGTGTTCGTTGAGCTCTTCGGTGTAATATTCTCGCAAGTTGCCCAAGACCGTTTGAGCTGCGTCGCTTGTTGCCTCACGAACCCAAAGCATCGACGTGAAGAAAATTAAAAACAGCAAAGCTATCCAAGAGATTGTCGACTTGCCGAAACGTCGTTGCTCGTTGTCGCGCTGAAAGATATATCGGAAGAAGACGAAGCCGAGAATGCTCCAACAAATCAGAATCAAATAACTTTCGGTCGTCATTGCGCTGACTGTCCAGACGTTGGGCACCATGAAATACAGGAAGAAAATCAACGAGACGACGCAGCCGATTGTTCCGGTGATTTGCGGAAGGCTCTTGCCGACCGTCCGCGCAGTGATAATCGTGACGAGCGATGTGTAAGTGTAATCAATCGTTGCGCCGATTGTGTTCACGTCGACAATCCAAGCAATCGCCGTTCGTCCGAGAAAAGGTATCGGCAAGCTTAACAACATGATAAACAGGACGGCGTTCGTGGGCGTATGATTTTCATTGAGCTTGCCGAACCAAGCGGGAAGCAAATCGTCACGAGTCAAAGCGTAAATCAAACGGCTTGCGGCGATATAATTTCCGACAAGACCGGTTATGACACCGCACACGCAAGTTACCGCCAAAATTATCAAGCCCGTATCGCCCAAAAAGAAATGCACCGCGTGAAACGTAGGCAGCCCTTCAAGTCCCTCGTAACTGTCCAAGTTGTTAATGTATTCAGCCCAATTCGCGCAACCTTGAGGCAAAGTCGAAACGGCAAGAAGCGTGAGGAACGTATAAGCCAAAGCCGCCGCGACTACTGCGCAGAATAAAATTGCAAAAGTTTTTTTCACGGAGAACTTGAAACCTTCCGCCGATTGCGAAACGGATTCGAAGCCGACAAAAGCCCACGGCGCAAGCACGACAATTCCGAAAATCGCCGCGAACGAATCATTGGTATCGGGAGGCAAGGCGGGCTCAATGTCAAAAATATTCACGCCGCTTGACACGACCGAGACGATACCGATTAAGACGCCGCCGAATAAAATTATCGCCGCGACGGTCTGAACCCAAGCCGCCAATTTGCCTCCGTACATGCAGACGACTCCGAAAATCCACAGCGCGCCCAAGCTCAACAGAACTTCGCCGAACCAAATATCAAAGCCGGCGATTGTATAATGAAAGCCGAATTGAAAAGTATCGCCCAAAAATTTTCTGAAGATAATCGGCAGGGCGGTTGCGTTCGCCCAAGTGATTGCGATATAAACCAAAATCAAAAACCACGAACTCAAGAAGCCGTGGTCATAGCCGAGAGTTTTTTTTGCGTAGGAATAAGTGCCGCCGGCGTCAGGATATTTATTCATCATGAAGTGGTAGTTGTAGCCGATAATCAACATGATGATTCCGCCGACCGCCATGCCCAGTGCCGTGCCGAGCGGTCCGCCTATCGGCAAGAAAGTTGTGCCCGGCATGACGAATGCGCCCCAGCCGACCGCGCAACCGAATGACAATGCCCAAACGTTCAGCGGCGATAAATAAGGTTTAAGTTTTGTGTTTTCTGCAGTATCCATAAAGAGGGCACCGCTCTCCTTTAAATTATTTTCAAACAATTATACACGAAACACGGTTAAAGTAAAGTTGCCGCTCAAGTTGACGCTTGGAAAATTTTTTTGTATTCTTTGATTAAAGGAGGCGATTTTTATGTTGGCTTACGATACTCGCAACGACTATGAAATTATCGAGGGGGTAAAATTTATGTCACCAAGTCCGTTTAAGCGACACGGAAAAGTTGTCGGGCGGTTGATGTTTTCGATTGGCACTTATGCTTTCATTAATCGGCTCGGGTCGGCATTCGCAGATAATTTTGACGTTAATCTTCCCGATGGAAATGTTCTTCGTCCTGATTTTATTTTTATAAGTGCTGCGAACGATAAAATTGTTTTCGACAACGAGGATGAAAACTTTCACGGCGTGCCCGATATGGTTGCCGAAATTTTTTCCCGCTCGACAATGAAACGCGACATGACGATTAAAAAAGAAATCTACGAACGCAACGGCGTCAAAGAATATTGGATTATCAATCCTTGGAGCGAGAGCATCGAGGTTTATCTTCTGCGCGACGGAAAATATTTTTTGGACAACGTTTATCAAAATTACAGCAAAGAAGAATTGGAAAAGCTCACCGACGAGGAGCGGGCGGAAGTTTCAACGGAAATCCCCGTGAAAGTTTTGGACGGCTTCACGATTAAGATAAAAAATATTTTCGGTTGGTACTTTGAATGATTTAAGAGAAAAATTTTTTCAACAAAGGATAATCGCATGAACAAACCGGAATATCTTTTTAAGCTCAAGCCCACTCAAATTATCTTGATGAGTTTTATGTTCATGATATTTTTGGGAACGCTTTTGTTAATGTTGCCGATAAGCACGACGAATAATCTCGGCTTGCACCCGATTGACGCGCTGTTCGTATCGACTTCCGCCTCCTGTGTGACGGGCTTAACGGTTGTCGACCTCCACAACGACTTGACTTTTTTCGGGACGGTCGTCATGCTTTTTCTGATTCAAATCGGCGGGCTTGGGATAATGACGCTGGCAACTTTGGCAGTGCACACACTCGGCTATCGTTTTCGCCTCAAGGAAAACATTGTCTTGCAGGAGTCGCTCAATCAAGGCGGCAGGGCGGGCTTGGTTGATTTAATTCGCAGCATGATTAAATACACTTTCGCCATTGAAATTTTTTTTGCCGTTGTGCTCACGATTCATTTTTATCCCGAATTCGGTGCAAATGCCGTCGGCTACGGAATTTTTCATTCGGTCTCGGCGTTTTGCAATGCCGGCTTCGATTTATTCGGCAACTACGACAGCCTCTGCAAACGCAACGACGATTACTTTCTCATGACGTGCATCGGGTTGCTGATAATTTTGGGCGGAATAGGTTTCACGGTTATCGCTGACGTTTTGCACGGAAAGAGTTGGCGGAAATATTCTCTGCACACAAAAATTGTTATCGCAATGAATCTTGCGCTGATTGTCGTCGGAACGATTTTGATTTTCGGAATGGAATATCGTAATTCCGATACGGTCGGAAATTTGAGCGTGCCCGCGCAGCTTGCCAATGCATGTTTCACTTCGGTTTCGTGCAGGACGGCAGGATTCAACACTTTCGATTTGGCGAAATCCGAACAGATAACTCAACTGACGATGATAATTTTAATGTTTATCGGCGCGAGTCCTCTTTCAACCGGCGGCGGAATAAAGAGCACCACGTTTTTTATAATCTTGCAGTCAATGTGGTCAGTCTTTCGCGGCAAGAGCGAGATAATTGTTTTCGGCAGGACGATAAGTCGGGAATTGCGCGACCAAGCTTTTGCGATTTTCACAATGGGAACGATTTGGGTCGTGACGGCGGGAATAATTTTATCGGTGATAGACGGCGAAGTTCACGAATTGGAAGAGGTAATTTTCGAAACGGTTTCCGGCTTCGGGACGGTCGGCATGGGCATAGGAATAACTTCGGAATGGAACATGTGGGGGAAATTGATTTTGACGTTGACAATGTTGGTCGGCAGGGTCGGGATAATGACTTTCATGCTTTCATTGATAACGCAAAAAAATACGCGGATAAAATACCCTGCGGAAAACATAATGATAGGTTGAGTGGTAAAGATGGAAAAGAAAAATTTTGCAGTGTTCGGTCTGGGCAGATTCGGGCGCAACGTGGCATTGACTTTGGCGGAATTGGGTTACGACGTGCTCGGCGTAGATAAAGATGAAAACATTACGGCGGAAATTGCACAAAGCTTGACAAACGTCGTGAGCTTCGACATAAGAGACTCTCACGCACTGAAAGAAGCCGGCATTTCGGATTTCGACGTGGTGATAATCGCCTCGAAAAATTTGGAAGCAAGTTTGATGGCGACAATGCTCTGCAAAGAATTCAAAGTCGGCAAAATAATCGTCAAGGCGATTGACGAACGACACGCGAAGATGGCAACGCGATTGGGCGCGACGGAAATGATTTTTTCTGAACGTGACACGGCTCGAAAGTTGGCAAGGCGATTGGTTTCCCAAAATTCCTCCGACCTCAAAGAAATTGATGACAACATCGGCGTGTTGAGCTTGAACGTGCCGAAGAAACTTATCGGAAAAAATTTAATCGAATCAAATTTGCGTGAGAAATATAATTTGAATGCGGTAGCGATAAAAAGCGGCGAGGAAACTCTTGTACCGCCGCCGCCGAATCGTATCTTCAAGGCGGGCGATAAAATCTTTCTAATCGGGACAAAAGAAATGCTGACAAATTTTGAACGGGCAATGAATTGACGGAAAAATTATTTTGCCTGCGCGGCGGTTTATTGTATAATGAAAAAAATTTTATATGGAGGTCAAACGTATGCTCAAGAAAACAAAAATCATCTGCACGCAAGGACCCGCGACCGATGCCCCCGGCGTTATCGAAAGTCTTATCGAAAACGGAATGAACGCGGCGCGATTCAATTTCTCTCACGGCGACCACGAAGGTCACAAGAAACGTATCGACGCGGTCAAGATTGCGGCTCTGAAGTCCGGCAAAATCATTTCGCTGATTCTTGACACCAAAGGTCCCGAAATGCGGCTCGGTCTTTTCAAAAATGATTCGGTTCAGCTCGTCGAAGGCAACAAGTTCGTGCTCGTCAATGACGACATTGAAGGCGACGAGGAAAAAGCTACCGTTACTCACAAGCTCCTCTACACCGAAGTTAAGGTCGGCGATAAACTCCTCCTCAATGACGGGCTTGTCGAATTGAGGATTGACGAAATTAAAGACAAAGATATTTACACGACGATTTTAAATTCGGGCAAGATGTCTTCGCGCAAAAGAGTCGCTGCGCCCGGCGTTGCACTTGGTCTGCCTGCCATTTCCGAACAGGACAGAAAAGATATTCTCTTCGGCATTGAAAACGATATGGACTTCGTCGCGGCAAGTTTCATTCAGCGCGCCGCAGATGTTGAGGCTCTTCGCCAACTTATCGTCGACAACGGCGGACATATGGAAATCATTTCCAAGATTGAAAACCTCGAAGGCGTCAAAAATATCGATGAGATTATCGCGGCAAGTGACGGCATCATGGTTGCTCGCGGCGATTTGGGCGTTGAAATTCCCGCCGAAGAAGTTCCGCTTATCCAAAAAGATATTATCAAGAAATGCAACGCTGCCGGAAAAATTGTCGTCGTCGCAACTCAAATGCTCGAAAGCATGACGGTTAATCCTCGCCCGACCCGCGCAGAAGTTTCAGACGTAGGCAACGCAATTCTCGACGGCGCGGATGTTATCATGTTGAGCGGCGAAACTGCCGGCGGCAAATATCCCGTCGAAGCAACCGCCATGATGAAACAAATTGCCATGCGCATTGAAGAGAGCCTCGAATACAAAGAGATTTTCCTCAAAAAGGGTATGCACAGGAAATTTTCTCAAACGGACGCAATCGCTCATGCAACGGTTCAGCTCGGCTACGAACTCAGTGCGGCGGCGATTATCACTCCCACTCGTTCCGGCTACACGACAAAAGTTGTTTCAAAGTATAAGCCAAAAGCACCCGTTATCGCCTTCACGCAGACCTCGCAAGTCGCCCGCCATTTGAATTTGCGTTGGGGCGTCTATCCCATTCCCGGCACGCCTTGGCTCGATATTGTTCAGATGATTGATTATTCTTCGGCAAGCGCGCTTGAAAAAGGTTACGTCAAGAAAGGCGACCTCGTCATTTTGACGGCAGGCATGAAATTCGGCGAGGGCGGCACCTCCTCAATCAGACTTCACACGATTTAAAATCTCGGCGACATAAAAATTTTCTTCCCGTCAACGCGGCGGGATTTTTTTATGTTATAATTGCGGCAACAAGAATTGTTAAGAAGACTTAAAGCTGACAGGAGGGAACTTCGATGAAATACTACCCGTTGCGACCGATTCAACGTTGGCTGGTCGATACTCACTTCAACAAGGCAAAATCGACAATGATGAATATCGGCGGGCTGCTCAAACTTTCGGCGTCAATAGACATGAATCATTTGGCAAGCGCGATAAATTATGTTCTGGAAAATCACGACATCTTCCGTTGCAGATTCGTCTTTCATCCCGAAACAAGCGACCTTTGCCAGACTTTCGACAGCGAACTTGAAAAAGTTTTTGTGGAAGAAATGAGCGAGGCTCAATTTAAAAAGCACATGGACAAAATGCGCGAGCCGTATTATTTAATCGACAAGCCGCTTTATCGAATTTATTTGATGCAGACGCCGCGAGCGAAGTACATTTACGCCGATTTTTATCATGCGATAATGGACGGCGTGTCGATAGTGTATTTGTTTTGGCGCGAAGTCGATGCGGCGTATCGCGGACGGAAAAAGGCAAGAGCTTTGAGTTACGCCGAATACGTCGAAGAGGAAGCGGCAATCCCCGCCGAAAACCTCGCCGAAGGTCAAGCGTATTGGCAGAAAATTATTTCTTCCTTCGACAGAAAAAAACATTTGCCGCCGACGAAAATCGAAGGCGACACGAAATGGGCTAAAGGCGAATTCCATTACGAATTTAAAAACTTCATGGAAGAATTTTTCAGGGCGACGCACCTCGACGAGAACAATTACTTCATGGGCGCGGCAATGCTGACTTTGGCGAAAATCACCGGCTCCGGCGAATCGCTCATAAGTTGGACACACAACGGACGCATGACAATGCCCGAACGTCGCTTGATGGGTTTGATGTTGGAACAAATTCCTTGCGCTTGGGATTTTCGCGAAAACATTTCAATCGGCGAATTTTTAAATCGTCTCAATGGTCAAACGCGAATCGGCATGAAGTATCGCAAAAGTCTCGGCACGATTTACGATTCGGGTATCGAAGGCGATTTGGTGACTTTCATTTTCCAAAAGAATCTTTACGATAACATTGTTTTGGCGGACACGCTTGCCTTGCCGATTTACCTGCCGCCCAATGAAATTTCTGCAGCGGAAAATGCGCTCGATACAGAAGTTTGCGCGACGGAGACCGGCAAATATAAATTGAATCTCAACTATGACGCAAGCCGTTATTCCGAAGCAGATATGAATCACTTCGCCGAGACGATGAATGAAATTTTACTTGAGATGCGAGACGCGAACAAAAAGTTTTCCGAAATTCTCCGTTGAAAAATTTAAAAATTTTTCGTCCCGTCAAAGCGGCGGGATTTTTTTATGCTATAATGTTTGAGTCAAAGAAATTTGTCACAGAAGTACAAGGAGGAAAATTTATGAAGTATTATCCGTTGCGCCCGATTCAGCGTTGGTTAATTGATACCCATTTCAACAAGGCAAAATCGACAATGATGAATATCGGCGGGCTGTTCGAACTTCCGCCGGAATTAGACCTTCAACGTTTGGCAGAGGCGATTAACGAAGTTTTAAACAGGCACGACATTTTCCGTTGCAGATTGGCTTTTCACCCCGAAACGAGCGAACTTTGTCAAACTTTCGACGGTGAGATAATGCCCGTCGTAATCGAGGAATGGACAGACGAAGAATTTGAGACGATACAAAAATATTTAATCGAACCTTACGACTTGATAGGCAAGCCGCTTTACCGAGCTTATATTTTCAAGACGCCCTCCGCGAATTATTTTCACGTCGATTTTTATCACGCGGTAATGGACGGCGTGGCAGCCTCGATTCTGTTTGGTCGTGAAATCGACAAAGAATATCGCGGGCTGAAAAATTCGCGCAAGGCGTTGAGTTATGCCGAATACGTCGAAGAAGAAGCAAATACTCCGCCCGAAGATCTTTCCGAAGGTCACGACTACTGGAAAAAAATGTTGTCGGCTTTCGACAAGAAAAAACATTTGCCGCCCATTGAAGTTGAAGGCGTGCCGGCATGGACGCAAGGCAAATTTGAATGCACGCTTAAAAATATTCCGAAAAATTTTTTCACGGACACCCGCACAGACGAAAACAATTACTTCATGGGCGCGGCGATGTTGGCGTTGGCGAAGATCACCGGCTCGAAAGAATCTATCATGAGCTGGATACACAACGGGCGAATGAACATGCGCGAACGCCGCTTGATGGGTTTGATGTTGGAACAAATTCCCTGCGCTTGGGATTTTCACGAAGACATTTCGATTGGCGAATTCTTGAATAAATTATCCGAGCAAACGAAAACTTCCATGACTTACCGCAAAAGTTTGGATTGGGTTTACAACAGCGGGCTTGAAGATGATTGCGTGAGCTTTATCTTCCAGAAAGACCTTCATACCGGTGTGGCATTGAATGGTATGGTCGCTAAAGCCGTTTACCTGCCGCCCAATGAAATTTCCGCCGTTGAAAACGCGCTTGACATTGAGGTTGAAGCGAACGACGAGGACTCTTATGACTTGTCCTTGGATTATGACGCAAGCCGCTACTCTGAAGACGAAATGCGCCGCTTCGCCGAAATGATGAATGAAATTTTAATTGCAATGAAAAATCCCGACACGAGAGTTTCCGCGCTTTTGACTTGAACCGGAAAAGAAGATCCGCAAAGGCTCAAAAAAATTTTTCGTTGCAAACGCCGCACTGTTTTTGGGAGGTTTGGTCACGTTCGGAGCGGAGTACTGCGTTCAACCGATAATCCCGGTCTTCACGAAAACTTTCGGGCTTGAACCGGCAACGGCAAGTTTGGCGGTGTCGTTCGGGACGGCGGGCATGGCGTGTTCGATGATTTTAATCGCCTTGTTCGCAAAAATTTTACCGCGAAAAATAATCATGACGATTGCTTTGATCGCCGCCTCGTTGTCGGCGATTTTAATTTCGGTCAGCGAAAATTTCGGCTTGATACTCGCGTTGCGTTTCGTTCAAGGAATATTGTTGGCGGGCTTCCCGGCAATGGCGGTCGCCTATATCAACGAGGAATTTGATTCAAAAATTATCGGAGCGGTCACGGGAATTTATATTGCGGGCACTTCGGTCGGCGGGCTTGTCGGACGAATCCTCTTGAGCTTTTTGACGGACGTATTAAATTGGCGAATCGCTTTGGGAATTTTGGGCGCGATTTATTTTTTAATGGGCATTGCATTTTTATTCACGTTGCCCAAGCCTCAACACCGCGTCGAAAAAATTTCTGAAGGTGCACGGCTCGGAGACTTCGCAAAACTTTTCCGCAACGCAAATTTGATGAGCCTTTACGTCGTCGCGGCGGCAGTCATGGGCGTGTTCGTCTGCACTTACAATTTTATCAGCTACGTGTTGCTCGCGCCGCCTCACAACCTCTCGCAAACGCAAATCGGTTTGATATATTTTCTGTTCTTGCTCGGAACGGCAGCCTCGACGATAATGGGGCGTCTCGCAGACAAATTTGGCAACGGAAAAATTTTGCTCGCGTCAATCGTCTCTATGTTCGCGGGCGTCGGCTTGACCTGCGCGGCTCCTCTCGTGATAAAACTTTCGGGCGTCGGGCTCGTGACTTACGGTTTTTTCGGAGCACACAGCTCGGCGGCGTCTTGGGTCGGCAAGCTCGACGATTCCGATAAAGCTCGGCTCTCGGCGGGCTACATGTTCGTTTACTACGTCGGCGCAAGTGTTATCGGCTCGGCGGGCGGAAAATTTTTAACCGCGTTTGATTGGAGCGGCGTCGCGCTTTTCATGACGACAATACTTTTAATCGCGTTGAGCATGTGCCTTCGACTGTTGCATAAGGCTTAAAAATTTTTGACGGCGTTTCTTGATTGAGACGCCTCTTTTTTGTATAATAGCCGAAATTTTTTTTAGGGAACAGGAACCGTGAATCAGGAAAAGCATTTTAATTCCTAATTCCTCATTCCTAATTCCTAATTAACAGAAGGGTTGCTGGGAGATGGAAAGGGAACTGATACGCTTGGAAAACGTTGCCAAGTCTTTTGGAAATTTGCTCGTGCTCGACGAAATAGATTTGTCGATACGCGAAAGCGAATTCATTACGCTGTTGGGTCCGTCGGGTTGCGGCAAGACGACAATGCTGCGAATTATCGGCGGCTTCGAAACGCCGGACACGGGGCGCGTGATTTTCGACGGCAAAGACATTACAAACCTTCCGCCGAATCGAAGACCGATTAACACGGTTTTTCAAAAGTATTCTCTCTTTTCACACATGAACGTTGAGGAAAATATCGCCTTCGGTCCGAAAATCGCGGGCAAGTCCTCCGATTACATTCGCGACAAAATTAAATACGCCCTCAAGCTTGTCAACCTCGAAGGCTACGAAAAACACGACGTGACAAAATTGAGCGGCGGGCAACAACAGCGAATTGCAATCGCCCGCGCCGTCGTCAATGAACCGAAAGTTCTTTTGCTTGACGAGCCGTTGAGCGCTTTGGATTTAAAGTTGCGTCGGAACATGCGCCGCGAACTTGTCCGAATCAACAAGGAGACCGGCATAACTTTTATCTTCGTGACGCACGACCAAGAAGAGGCTCTGTCGATGAGCGACCGCGTCGTCGTCATGAATCAAGGTTACATTCAGCAAGTCGGCACGCCCGAAAATGTTTACAACGAGCCGGAAAATGCATTCGTTGCGGATTTTATCGGCGACAGCAACATAATCGACGGCGTTATGGTTCGTGATAAGGTCGTTCGGATTTTCGGAAGAGAATATCCTTGCGTCGACGAGGGCTTCCCCGCAGAGTGCCCCGTTGATGTTCAGATTCGCCCCGAAGACATTAAGCTTGCCGCGCCGAGTGAAGGTGCTTTCAACGGCGTGGTGACTCGCGTGGTTTTTTGGGGCATGTCGTATGATATAAACGTCGAGGCTGACGGCTTCGAGTGGCTTGTTCAATCGACGACGGGACGCACTGTCGGCGAGGAGGTAAGCTTGCACGTTGCGCCCGAAAATATTCAAATCATGAGCAAACCTCAATCCGAAGATGAGGAGGTTGCTCATGATGTTTAATCTTAACACGAGAAATTTTTTGCTGACGCCTTTTTTAATTTGGGCGGGGCTTTTTATTTTTATCCCGCTGGTTTTTATCGTCTGGTACGGCGTGACAGATTACGACGGAAATTTTTCATTGACGAACGTCGGCTTGATATTTGAGCGCGGCTACCTCGACGCATTGGAACTTTCAATCGCTTTGGCATTAATCAGCACGGTAATTTGTTTGCTGCTTGCCTACCCGCTGTGCTTAATCTTGACGGAACGCCGGCGCGACAACTCGACGATAATTTCATTGCTGTTTATCTTGCCGCTGTGGATGAATTCGCTCTTGTCGACGATGGCTTGGCAAACGATTTTGGAAGGCAACGGCATAATCAATCAATTCATGCGGCTGTTGAGCTTGCCCGACCTGCACATGATAAACACGGAAGGCGCAATCGTCTTGGGCATGGTCTACAATTATTTGCCTTACATGGTTTTGCCGCTGTACATTTCCCTTACGAAAATCGACAAGAGAATTTTGGAGGCGGCGCGGGATTTGGGCGCGAACTCTTGGCAGACGTTCACGAAAATAATTTTGCCGCTGACAATCCCCGGAGCAATCAGCGGAATCACGATGGTTTTTATTCCCGCGCTCACGACCTTTGTAATCAGTGCATTGCTCGGCGGCGGCAAGTTGCTTTTAATCGGCAACATAATCGAACAGGAATTTACTTTCCAATACGATTGGCACGTGGGCTGCGCGTTGAGCGTGATTCTCATGGTTTTTATCGTGCTGAACATGTTGCTGACTGCGGCATTTGACACAAGTCACGAGGAGGAGGATTTTTGATGAACTATCTCAAAAAAATTTACCTCGCGACGATATTTTTATTCCTCTACGCACCGATAGCCGTTTTAATCGCGCAGTCCTTCAACGCCAGCCGTTATCGCGGACATTGGACGGGCGTCACGCTCGATTGGTACACGAAACTTTTCAACGACACGAGGATAGCCGACGCACTTTCCAACACGCTGTCAATCGGATTATTATCGGCGGGCATTGCGACTCTTTTGGGCTTGATAACCTGCGTTGCAATGAAAGAGCTTTCGCGCAAGTGGCGGGCAACCTTCTTAAGCATAACGAACATTCCGATTTTGAACGCTGACATCGTGACGGGAATATCGCTCATGCTTTTGTTCATGGGCATGGGTCTCAAGCTCGGCTACGTGTCGATTTTGTTGGCGCATATCGTCTTCAACGTGCCGTATGTTATCCTGTGCATAATGCCGCAGCTTATAGCTTTGGACAAAAGTTTTTACGAGGCGGCGTTGGATTTGGGAGCTACCCCTTTCAAGGCGTTTACGAGTGTCGTCTTGCCCGAATTGCGTCCGAGTATCTTCGCGGGATTTCTTTTGGCGTTCACAATGTCTGCTGACGATTTCATAATCACGCACTTCACGAAGGGAGCGGGTGTCGACACTTTGACGACGGCGATTTACGCGCAGTTGAAGTTGGGCATTCACCCCGAAATTTACGCGCTGTCGACTTTGGTATTTTTCTTTGTTTTGATATTTGTTTTACTGTTTGCGATAAATCGTCGCAAGCTTAAGAAATATGAGGAGGTTTTAAACAATTAGGAATTAGGAATTGGGAATTGGGAATGAAAAAACCGGTCCCTTGTCCCTTAATAAGGAGGTATTTTGAATGAACAAATTTAAAATTCTTGCGCTCTTGCTGGTTAGTCTTTTGGCATTCGGAGTTGCGGGTTGCGGCGGCGGAGACAAAAAAGAAAACGTCGTCTACGTCTACAGCTGGGGTGATTATCTTGACCCCGAAGTCTTGAAGATTTTCGAAAAGGAAACGGGCATTCACGTTATCCTCGACGAATTCGACACGAACGAAAGCATGTATCCTCGCGTGGCGGAAGGTGCGGTTCATTACGACGTTATTTGCCCGTCCGATTACATGATTCAAAAACTTATCGACAACGATTTGATTCAGCCGCTTGACTTCACGAAGTTGCCTGATGCAAAAAAATATATCGGCGAGGAATTTTACAAGCAAGCCGAATCCTTCGACCCCGGCAACAAATATTCCGTGCCCTATTGCTGGGGAACCGTCGGCATAATCTACGACAAGACGAAAGTCACCGAGCCCGTCGACAGCTGGAATATTCTTTGGAACGACAAATACACGGGACAAATTTTAATGCAAGACTCCGCACGCGACGCAATGATGATTCCGCTCAAGCTCATGGGCAAAAGCATGAACGAGACCGACAAAGATGTTTTGGCTCAAGCTCAAGCAATGTTGAAGAAACAAAAGCCGCTTGTCCAAGCTTACGTTATCGACGAGGTCAAAGAGAAGCTTATCAATTCGGAAGCGGCAATGGGCGTTGTCTTCAGCGGCGAGGCTCTGATTATCTTGCAACAAAATCCGAACATGGCGTTTGCAATCCCGAAGGAAGGCACGAACTTTTGGATTGACGGTTGGGTTATCACGAAGGACGCGCAAAACGTCGACAACGCGCATAAATTTATCGACTTCATGTGCCGCCCCGATATCGCCGTCATGAATTTCGATTATCTGGGCTACTCGACGCCGAACACCGCCGTTAAAGATTTGGAGGAGGACGAGGAAATTAAAAATTCGCCGATAGCTTTCCCCTCACCCGAAGTCTACAAAGGTCAAGAGACTTACAAATATCTCGGCAACCAAATGGACGAGTACTATAACAATCTGTGGATGCAAGTTAAGGTTGATTGATGAAACTGCCGCGAGAATTTTATTTGCGTGACGGCTTGACGGTTGCCCGCGAACTTATCGGAAAGAAACTTGTAACGAACTTGCCCGAAGGTTTGACAAGCGGTCTTATCGTCGAGACGGAGGCTTACATGGGCGCGATTGACGCGGCGGCTCATTCCTATCGCGGCAAAACCGAACGCACGAAAATTTTTTACGGCGCGGGCGGCTTCGTCTATGTCTATCTGATTTACGGCAGGAACATTTGCACGAACGTCGTTGCCAATGTCGAAGACGTTCCCGAAGCGGTTTTGATTCGCGCCTTGCAACCTGTTGACGGCGTCGAGCTTATGAAACGTCGTCGAAACAAAAATAATCTGCGCGAGCTGTGTTCGGGACCGGGCAAGCTCTCTCAAGCATTGGGCATAACGAAAAGTTTTTACGGTTCGGATTTATGCGGCGAGGAAATTTTTATCGAGACGGCTGAAACTTTTCCAATCGCGGCGACGAAAAGAATCAACGTCGATTATGCGGGCGAGGCGGCGAATTATCTTTGGCGATTCGTTGCGGCGGGAAATAAATTTCTTTCGGCGAATTGAGGAGGATTTTTCATGGAAGATTTACAACGCGACACGACGGCTCAAATTCGCGCGGCAGTCGAAAATTTTTTTGAGCGCAACAAAATTAAACACCGCCCCTTCGACGAACACGACGTTGCAAGTGCCGCTTATTCCGTCGAAACAAAATTCAAGCACACCGGAATTTTTTTTCACGCTCACAAAGATAAACTTCTTATCCGCATTGTGATTCCTCTTCATGCCGGCGAGGAGGAGCGTTTGAAAGTTGCAGAGTTTCTTCTTCGGGCGAATTACGGCTTGCAAATCGGCTGCTTCGATTTCGACTTCGACGACGGAGAAATTTCTTACAGGGTTTCGATGTTCTGCGGCGAGGAAGATTTCGCGCCTCCGACTTGCGAGCAAATTGATTACGCCGTGAATATCGGCTTGAACATGATTGAGCAATACGGCGACGCGCTTTTTAAAGTCTTGTTCGGTTTGGTCGAGCCCGAAGATGCGATTGACGACGCCGAGAAAGACGATTGACAAAAATTTTTCCGCGTGATAAAATTTTGCAACTTTCAACAAAGGGGATGTAATGGTTTCGACAGGGATGGACGGGGTTCAATAAGCGAGCATCGGCTCCGCAACCGATTCGACAAGCGGAAACTTAAACAATAACTGCGGACACTGAAGAGTACGCATTGGCGGCTTAATCGCCACGTCGCCTGACTGATTCCCTTCCCGTCAGGTCAGAGTCGACGTCAATAACGGGAATACCGCGTTTGAGAGCACTGCAGGGCGCGGGAAATTTCAAAGTGCTTGGCTTTGGCAAGTTTGTCGTCGAGTTTGCTGAAGCTGAAATTTTTCGGCGACTGCGCTCGGAGAAAGTTGAGCAACGACATTTTTGGACAGGAGTTCGATTCTCCTCATCTCCACCAACAAAAAAACAACAGCCCGAAGGTTCCGACCTCCGGGCTTTAAATTTTTCAGTTGCAGAATCTGTAATGATTTATTTCGGTAGCGGCTTCTGATAGAAGAAGGGCTTGTAAGTTTCGTAGCCGATTTGCCTCGAATTTAAAATTGATTCGGTGCCGCCGACGAAGAGAATTCCGCCGGGCTTGAGTGCCTTGAAGAAATTTTTATAGAGTTCCGCCTTAGCCTCTTCCGTGAAATAAATTACGACGTTGCGGCAGAGGATGAGGTCGAAATTTGTTTCGAAGCGGTCTTTCAAGAGGTTGTGGCGTTTGAAGTCGACAGCCATTTTGATTTCGGGCTTGATAGAAAATTTTCCTTCGGGCGTCTTCGTGAAATATTTTATCTTGCGGTCGGGGCGCATTGCCCGAATTTCATCGGCGGTGTAAATGCCTTTCTTTGCCTTGCCGATAATTTCAATGTCGAGGTCGGTGGCGAGAATCCTGTGGCGTTTGCCGGGTGCCAGCTCTTTCATGATGATAGACAGAGTGTAGGGCTCCGCGCCGATTGAACAGCCCGCACTCCAAATGTTGAGCGAATCGCTGCGTTTGAGAAGATAGGGAATGACATCGCCCTCAAGAATATCAAATTTGTCGGGGTTGCGAAAGAATTCCGAAACGTTGATTGTCAGATATTCGATGAAGTCCGCGAATTTTTGTTTGTCCCTTACCGCGTCGCTGAAAAAGCTCGTGTAAGACTTGAACGGCGTCTTTTGAATCAAGTTGTTGATACGCCGCCGCATTTGCTGTTCCTTGTAAAGTTGCAAATCGATTCCGGTTTTGCGATTCAGCTGTTGCTTAAAAAGTTCCCAATCCTTGTCGTCCATAATTTTTCCCCCTTACCAAAATTTTGTTTGCATTGTAGCAGAGGCAAAGGATAATTTCAACACAAAAGCCGCGCCCGAAGACACGACCTTTCCAAATATTTTAAACGATTAATTGTCAGGAAAATTTCTAATCACTAACAGCTAACCACTAATCACTAAATTGGTCGGGGTGACAGGATTCGAACCTGCGACCCCCTGCTCCCAAAGCAGATGCCCTACCAAGCTGGGCTACACCCCGTGCAAAAAATTTTACACAAACGCCGCCGCGCTGTCAAGGTGCAAAGTTGTTAGTGGTCAGTGGTCAGTGGTTAGTGGTCAGTGGTCAGGGTTGCGGTCGAGGGCTCTCTGCTTTTCAATTTATCAACACGCTTTAAAAATCTAAACTCATGAAGACTTCGCTGCTGTCGAGGTCGAAGATTTGAATTTTGTCTTCGGTGATTAACGCGACGCTCGTGCGCTTGTCGGGTTGGTTCGTCAAATAAGGAGAGACGGTGCCGGGATTGAGGAAAACAGTTTCGCCGCGCTTTTCGAGGACGGGCTTGTGAATGTGTCCCGTGATAAAAATATCTGCGCGGAAAGTCTTTGCCGTTTTATCTTTGTCGGCGTCGGTTGGCAAGAGATGCCCGTGATTAACGACAATCCTCTTGCCGTTTGCAAAGACATGCGCGTAAGGAATTATAACGGGCGTTTCAAGGACAAGCTGGTCGACTTCCGAATCGCCGTTGCCGCGAGCAATCACGAACGGAATTTTCGAGGCGTTGATAAAATTCGCGAGGGCTTTCGGATTGTAATCATTGCCCTTGTAATTGGGATTGTTCGGCCCGTGATAGCAAACATCGCCGGCGTGCAGAATCAAATCCGCGTCGGCGAAAAATTTTTCTGCGGCAAGCTTAACGCGCTCGTGGTAGCCGTGAGTATCCGACATAACTCCGATTTTCATTTTGAACACTCCTTATTTATTTTCAAGAGCCATGATTTTGTTGACGCGCCGCTCGTGACGACCGCCCTCAAATTCCGCCGTCAACCAAGCGCGAACAATTTTGCCGGCAATTCCGAAGCCGATAACTCTTCCGCCCATTGCCAAGACGTTTGCATTATTGTGTTGGCGGCTCATCGTTGCCGAATAAACATCATTGCACAGCGCGCAACGTATGCCGTGAATTTTGTTCGCCGCAATCGAAATGCCGATACCCGTGCCGCAGAGGACAATGCCTCTGTCAGCCTCGCCGCTTACAACGTCCGCGCAAACTTTTTCGGCGATGTCGGGATAGTCAACCGCATTTGTCCCGAACGTCCCGACATCCTTGAACTCAACGTCTCTAAACTCTTTCAAAACTCTTTTGACTGCCTCTTTGAGGTCAACTGCTCCGTGGTCGCTTCCGATTGTGATTTTCATCTTGCCTGCTCCTTTCAAAAAAGTTTACGTCGATTATATTTCCATGCAGAAAATTTTTCAAGGTTGAATGTCGTCGAAGACCGCCGGCAATTTTTCGGCGAGGATTGAATAAATTTTCAACGCGACTTCCCGCATTTGAGGGTGCGCCGCCTTAGCCGTCCGCAACTTCAAAAAATGCCTCCACTCCCTCAAATTCATTGTCACGAAAATTTCTGTTTTGAGTGAGTTCGGCAAGATTGAGCGGGCTTCTTCGGGGCGGGCTCCGTTTGCACGCAATGCCAAATAATTTTTTTCGACAAGTGCCATCGTCTCTTTCCACAGCTTAAAATTTTCGTCGTCGTCATTCCAAAAGCACGGCTTGATAAAAGTCAATTCGCCGCCGAATTTTCCCGCCGTGTAATCGCAAAACCGAGTTGACTCCTGCGAAAAACTTGCTATCCTGTGGCGAACGAGTTCATGAGTTACGCCTCTGTCGCAGATGATTTTAAAAGAAACGGTCGCGTGTTCGATAACGGATTCGTGCCCGCGTTTGATTATCCCGCGAATAAATTTTTCCGCGCTGTCGCAAGTGATGTTGCCTTCGGATTTGTAGCAGACGCGCCCCGCCCGCTCAATCTTTTTCATAATCGCCGCCGCGTCGAAGTCGTCAACAAGTTCGACGCCCGCCTCAATAATTTTCATGACGTTGCCTCCTTTATTTGAAATGATTTTATCACGGCGGCAAGATTAACTCAACGCAGGATTTTAAAGACTTTGCCCGAAATATTTAATATCATATTTCGACAGGAAGGAATAGTGATGATGAACGAAACAATTTTGAACGGCGTGCTCGAAGAGTTTGCAAAGTTGGCGGCAATCCCTCGCCCTTCCAAACACGAGGCGCAGGTCAGCAATTATTTAAAAAAATTTTTTGAAGAGCGCGGCTTGAAGGTTGTGCAGGATGATTTTAAAAATATTATCGCCGAAGTGCCCGCGACGAACGGCAAAGAAAATTCACCGTTGACGATTTTGCAAGCGCATATGGATATGGTTTGCGTGGCGGAGGCGGGTTATGCCTTTGAGCCGACGAAAGACCCGATAAAGTTGATTCGCGGCGAAAAATTTTTGGAGGCGGAAGGCACAAGTTTGGGCGCGGACGACGGAATAGGCGTTGCCGAAATTCTTTGGCTGGTAAAAAATTTGGATAGCTTTTCTCACGGGCGATTGAGGATAATTTTCACGACAGACGAAGAAGAAGGCATGGGCGGAGCGTTCGGGCTTGACAAAAAATTTTTTGACGACGCCGATTATCTTATCAACTGCGATTCGGAAAAATTCGGAGAAATTGTTGCGGGCTCGGCGGGCTGTGTCCACATGACTTTTTGGCGCGAACTTCATTACGTCCGCCCCGATACCAAACTCGGCACGAACATGAAAATTAAAATCGGCGGACTGCGCGGCGGTCATTCGGGCGAAGAAATTTCAAGCGGGCGAATCAACGCGATTAAAGTTGCCGTTCAAGTCATGCGGACGATAACTCGACGCGGGAAAATTCGTCTTGCCTCTTTCGGCGGCGGGCGAGCCTTCAACGTCATTCCTTCGGAAGCGGAAATGATTATCGCCACAGACTTGAGCGCGGAGGAAGTTCACGGCATTTGCGAAGAGGTTGTTCGGCGATTCAAAAATGTCTTCGGCGCGACCGACCCAAATTTAAAAATCGAGGCGCAAGTCGTCAAACGCCCCGATAAAGTTTTGCACGCCAAAGATTACGAATTCCTTTCAAATGTCATTTCCTTGATTCACAGCGGCGTTTATCTCATGTCGACCGAAGAGCCCGCGCAGGTTTTGGCATCGGCTAATTTGGGTGCGGTGCGCATGAACGATAAAATTGTCGAGTTGAAAATTTTTCCGCGAGGAAATGCCGACGAGTTGCTTGAAGATTTAATTGAGGGCTTTGAACAGGCGGCGAGGCTTTGTTCGTTCGAAAGCAAATCTTCAGAGCCGGTTCCCGCTTGGATTTTTAATCCCGACAACAAACTTTTGAAACTTGCCGAAAAAATTTTCACGGAGCAAAATAATTTCGCGCCCGAAGTCAAGACACTTCATGTGGGGGTGGAAACAAGCTTCTTCGCAAAGAAAAATCCCAAGCTTGACATAATTTCAATCGGCACGACGAACGAAAACATTCACAGCCCGAACGAACGCTTGCGCCTCGATACGGTCGCGCCGCATGTGAAATTTATCATCGGCTTGCTTGAAAAAATCAGCGGTTAGCCGGCAGAAACTGATTCCCAATTCCTTTTTGTCTGACGGCTTCCGATAAAATTATCGCGGCGGAGGTTGCGACGTTCAAACTTTCGGCGTGTCCGTTCATCGGTATGAAAATTTTTTTTGCTGCGTCGAGAATTTTTTTTGAGACGCCCGCCGCCTCCGAGCCGAAAACAATCGCAACTTTTTTTCTGAAGTCGTGACGCCAATAAATTTCTGCCGAAGTGTCAACTGCCGCCGCCAAAATTTCAACGCCGCGAAGTTTTAAAAATTCCTCGTGACACATTTTTACAATCGGCAAATAAAAAATCGCGCCCATTGACGAGCGCACGACTTTCGGATTAAAAATTTCCGCCGAACCTTCCGACAAAATCACTCCGCAATCGAAAGCCGCTGCCGTTCGCAAAATCGTTCCGACGTTTCCGGGGTCTTGCACGCCGTCAAGTACGGCGATTATTTTTTTTGCGAGGACTTCTTCCGGCGTCGAAAACTTTTGGCGCACGACGAGTAAAATTCCCTGCGGCGTTTGCGTATCGGAAATTTTTTCCATTGTCGAAAGCGAAACCTCTTCCAAATTTTTCAAACGCTCAATTAAAATTCTTGCGCGTTCGTCAGATAAAAAATCCCGCGTGTAAAATCCGAATTCAATCAACGCGGGCGGTACTTCCTCGCAAAGTCGCAAACCTTCTGCCACGAAAAGTTTCATTTCGTTACGGAATTTTTTTTGCGCCAATTTGCGGACGAGTTTTATGTTTGACATAAAAATTTCTCCCGAATCAAGGATTGCGATTAAATTTTTGCCCGACGACAAGATTTAATCGGTCAGCCTCGCCGCCGGGAAGTTCCAATGCGCCCCATGCTCCGAAACAAATGCTCAAGCCGAGCCAAGGAGTGAGGTCGCGCACAATTTTTTTTATGCAAAAATTTTTGTCGAGGTAAATCACATCGATTGCAAAACGCATGAAGAGCATATGCACGCCGTCGCAGGGCGCAAGCAACAAGCCGTGATTTTTTTCGAGGCGTCGACGAAACATCAGCCCGCAAAATCTTTTCCAAAAATTATCGGCAAGCTCAACCTCAAGCGTCGCCCCGTTGATAAAAAATTTTTCCAAACGAATCACCTTGAAATTTTCGCCATAATCAAAAACGCAATGCCCATCGCCAAAAGCACGAACAAAATCGGAAGCGCGATAAAAAACATCAGGGCGGCGAAGGCAATGCCGATTAGAAACGCGCCGATTTGTGCAAGACGATTGCCGCCGAGCACAGCGCGAATAAATCCTCCGAGCAACCGCGTGAAAATATTTGAGCCGCCGTAACTTACGTAAGTCCTCCGCGTGCCGAAGTCGTAAGTTCTTCTTTGTTCGCGGAAATTTTCTTTGGAGGAATTGCCTTCGGTTGAGTTCGCGTCAATCGTCACGCCGTTGAAGAAATTTTTTTCGGTGCGAGTCATTTCGCGGACGTTGCCCTCGTTGTCTTGCATTTAAATCGCCTCCAATTTTTTTATGTAAAGTTCGCGAAATTTTTTAAAGGTGCCGAGCCCGTCACGAATCACGCGAACTTGATAGCCGAGCGCGGAAAGTTTCGTCAGCCAAGAATTTTTTTCGCCGGCAATGTCTTGAGCCACGTGAACGCCGCCGTTAAAAAGCAAAGGTGCAAGCAAAAATTTTTTTGCGCGGGAAATTTTCAAACGCTTAACGACATCGGAAAAATTCGGCGTGTCGTTTTCCTCGATAACGCCAATGTGAATTTTTTCGCCCGCCAAACTTTGAAGATTTTCGTAAACGGGATTGTGTCTGTGAGGAGAGCCGTGACCGATTAAAATCAAATCCTCGTCGTCATTTTTTTTGAAGCAATTCAAAATCGTCACGAGAATTTTTTCGTCAAGCGGTTCACTCATCAGCGGCGGAATTATTTTCACGTCGGGTGCCTCGCAGATTTTTATTTTGTTGTCGAATTCTTCGCCCGGCGTCAAATGCGTCGGCAACAAAAAAATTTTCTTGAAACCTTCTGCGCGAAGTTGTGAAATTTTTTCGGCGGGCGTCGCGAAAAAAATTCCTCGCCGCGATAATTTTTTTATTAAAAAATTTGACGTGAAAGCCTGTGAAATCGCAAAATCGGTAAAAATTTTTCCAAGCTCCTCCGCCAGCTTGTCGAAAGTTTTTTCGCGTATCGAATCATCTGCCGAGCCGAAGCTTGCCAAGACTAAAGCTTTATCCACTGATTTTTTCGACCTCCGCCGCGATTTTGTTGCAAATGCGGTTGAGCTGATTCTTATCGGGTCCTTCAGCCATGACGCGAATCAGAGGTTCCGTGCCCGACGCTCTGACCAAAATTCTGCCGCCGCTTCCGAGTTCCGCCTCGCCTTCGGCTATCGCAAGTTTAACTGCTTCGGAATTTTGACAAGCTTCTTTGTTTTGCACGCGAACATTCAACAGCACTTGAGGATAGGTCGTCATGAGCGCGTTGAGTTCGCTCGCCGTCGCGTTGAATTTTTTCATCGCCGTCAAGACTTGCAGAGCCGTTATCAAGCCGTCGCCCGTCGTCGAGTAATCGGAAAAAATTATGTGACCCGATTGTTCGCCGCCGAGCCTGTGATTGTTCGCAAGCATATTTTCCAAAACGTATCTGTCGCCGACCGCCGTGATTTTGCAACTCAAGCCCGCCTCTTTCAAAGCTTGACGAAAACCGATATTGCTCATGACGGTTGCAACGACGGTTTTATCGGGCAGCGCGCCGACTTCAAGCATCAACTTCGCGCAGATAATCATAATGTGGTCGCCGTCGATAATCTCGCCGCGTTCGTCAATGCAAAGGCATCTGTCAGCGTCGCCGTCGTGAGCAATGCCAATCGCCGCATTATTCCTCAAAACTTGCAGGCGCAAATTTTCCATGTGAGTCGAGCCGCAGTAATCGTTGATGTTAATGCCGTTGGGTTTGTTGCCGATTAAAATCAAATCCGCTCCGAGCCGTTCCAAAACCGTAGGCATTGCCTTATAAGCCGCACCGTTCGCGCAATCGAGGACAATCTTCATGCCGTCGAAGCGTTCGCTGGTCGTGTTCATTATGAAGCTGATATAATCTTCCAAAAGATTTTGACGGTATTCAATGTGCCCGACGCCCTCGCCGACAGGTCGCGAAAAATTTTCTCCGCCTTCGAGGTCGCGAATAATTTTTTCAATTTCGTCTTCGACTTTATCGGGAAGTTTGTAGCCGTCGCCGCCGAAAAATTTTATTCCGTTGTCTTGAAAAGGATTGTGAGACGCGCTGATAACGATGCCCGCCGCCGCATGAAGTTTTCTTGCAAGGTAGGCAACCGCAGGCGTCGGAATTATTCCCGCGAGGATTGCATTGCCGCCCGCCGAACAAATTCCCGCAACAAGTGCCGATTCCAACATTTCGCCCGAAATTCTTGTGTCGCGCCCGATTAAAATTTGCGGTGTGCCTTCCGAATGTTGACCGAAATAAATCGTCGCCGCTCGTCCCATGCGATAAGCCAACTCCGGCGGCAGTTTCGTATTCGCCTCGCCGCGCACACCGTCCGTCCCGAATAATCTTGCCATCATTTTTTCCTCCGCTCAAAAATTTTTTTGCCGTCATTTTAGCCGCTATCATCATTTAACGCAACAAAAAACGCCGCAAACTTTTTGCGACGATGAATTTTAAATTCGTTTGAAAATTTTCTGCCAAGCGTCCGCAGTAAGGAAACTTTCTTCGGATATTTCCTCAAGCTGCAAAAATTTTTCGTAAGACATGCCGAACGCCAAAAGATTCTTATCCAAAAATTTCCGTGCCGAAGGATCTGTCAGCCCGACGAAACAAAAATCTTTTTCGCTCATCGGATAGAGAATCGTCTGCGCGCAACCCGCTCCGAATAAAATTTTTACGCCGTCATTTCGCGAAGAATCGTAATTCGCCAACGTGACCAGCCCCGAAAGTTGATCGGCATTGACCAAAAAAATTATTGCTTCGGGTATTTCGTCCTCGACAAATTTCAGCGGCTTGAAGAGCAAAAATTTTTTTCGCGGCGGAAGTTTTTCAATCAGCGCATTAGATATGCCGCAGATAAATTCTCGTGCAAGGTCGGGATTTTTTTTATAACGTTCGCAACGCTCAATGCCCGCGCCGCCGTTCGACAAAAAATATTCAATCCAACCGAGCGGATATTTTTCAAAGCCAAGCCCTGCGCGTCCGCCGAGACAAGGCGTCGTTTCTTTGCTGAAAGCGGCAATTTTTCCGTTCGCGGCGGCGGCAAGCATCGCAATCACGCAACCCCAACGATTTTCTTTGAATTGCAAAACTTTTTCGGGACAGGTATCGGCTTGCACAACCGCGACGGGCGAATTGCTCAACTTAACGAGTTTGGAAATTTTGCTTTCCATAATTACTTCTTTTGTTCGGCAAGAAACTGCGCCAAAGTTTTTCCTCCGACGCCCCAATTATCGAGGTCGTTTTCTTTGACAAGGACGTAGAAAAATTTTTCGTCGACGCCCAAAATTTCGCTTGCGGTCTTCGTGAGTCCCGCGATTAATTTTTCTTTCTGCTCTTTGGTCGGGTGAACCGCATCGATTGAAATTAACGGCATGATAAATTCCTCCTCAAGATAAAAGTTTAACGACTTCCACACCGACACCGGCTGCAGACGCGGGATTTTGTCCCGTGACGAGCCGCCCGTCAACTTCGACGTGATTGCTCCAATTCGCCGCCGCAATGTGATTCGCGCCGTGATTTTTGAGTTCCGTCTCCAAAAGGAAAGGCACAATGTCAGTTGCTTGAACGTCAGCTTCTTCCGCGTCGGTGAAGGCAGTCAATTTTTTTCCGTCGACAAGATATTTTCCGTCGCTCAATTTGACGTTGACGAGAGCCGCAGGACCGTGACAAACCGCCGAGACAATTCCGCCGCGTTCGTAAATTTCACGAATGACTTTATCAATCGCCGCGCTGTCAGCAAAATCCCACATGACGCCGTGCCCGCCCGCAAAAAATATCGCGTCGAAGTCATTTGAGTTCGCGTCGTCGAGTTTCAAAGATTTTTCGAGCTTGCGTTGAAAATTTTCGTCGTCCCAAAATTTTTTGTTAATCGGGTCGTTGAAGTCGAGGCTGTCTTTGTCAATCGGAGGCTTGCCTCCCTTAATCGAGGCAAGAACGTAATCGAAGCCCGCCGCCGAAAATTTTTCCAGCGGGTGAGTCAATTCGCTTAACCAAAAGCCCGTCGGAATTCCCGTCGCGCCCTTGACGTTGTTACTCGTCACGACGCACAAAATTTTTTTCATGTGCAACATCTCCTGTTAAAATTTTTCCGACAAAATTATTTTGGTCGGTTGGTAGTCAATTGCTTTTTCATTTTGAATCAGCGGCTCGACTTGCCGCCGAAAATTTTTGTAAGCCGTCGACGCGAAATATTTTTGAGCCGCCGCCTCGTCGACGAAAATTATCATTGTGTGCAAAAAATTCGGGCGCGGTTGTTCGGCAGTGACGAATGCTCCCAAAATTCCCGAATCTTCACGGACTGCGCGGACTGCCTCCGCCGAAATGATTCGTTGAAAATTCGCGAGGTCGTTAGGAAAAATTTCGTAACGATGAGTTTGTGCAACTGTTCCCACGCCGCGATTTTTTTGTTCAAGAACGATTGCATTGACGGGCAAAATTTTTAAGCCGGCAAGAAAAGGAAGACGCTCTGCGCGATATTGTTGGAACGCCTCGCTCGTTGAGTGAATTCGATAAGCCTCGTCGCTCTCGTAAATTTCAAGCAGCCTCATCAAATTCGGATTGTCTTTTTCAATCACGCCGTAAAGTGCATAAGTGCCCGCCTCTTTTGCCGTCGTCGGTGCCAAGACTCTCGCGCCGATTTCAATCATTTGAGACATTGTGCCCGCCGTCGATTCGACAACCGCCCATTGCACTCGCGGCATATTTCCTTCGGGCGTTCGAATTGATTTTGCGTCCGCCGCCGCCGTCAACATAAAAATCACTCCCAACATAAAAAGAAAAAATTTTTTCATTGCTCAAACCTCCAACAGCGTCCGTGCATGTTCGAAATAAATTTTATTTTTCAAGCCTCGCCGCGTCAATTCCTCGTCGAAAAATTTTTTCTTGTTCAAAATGACTTGCGCGGGCACGTAAGGATAATCCGTTCCGAAAATTATTTTGTCGAGGCTCGTGATTTTTAAAAGCATGTCAAATTGTTCGGGCATGGGGTCGCCCGCCGTGTCGAAAAATAATTTTGATAAGCCCGCCGAAAAATTTATCGGCTCCATTAAATTCATTGCCGCAAGCATTTGGAACATCGCTCCGGCTCGCTGTTTCATGTACGGCAAGAACGAACCGCAATGAGGTACGACGACTTTCAAGCACGGAAATTTTTCAAGCGTGCCGTTCGCCAACATGTTCAAGACCGCCCGCGTCGTGTCGACAGGATATTCGAATAACGCCATGACTTTTCCCGTTATGACATTTTCTCTCGGCAATGTCCGCGCAGGGCTCGGATGAATTATCACGAGAGAATTTTTTTTGTCAAGCTCCGCAAAAATCGGATCAAGTCGTTCGTCGCCAAGATAAACGCCGTCGGAATTGCTTGCAACTTTCACGCCCAATGCTCCAAGTTTTTCCGTCGCATAATAAAATTCTTCGATTGAGCCTTCGACATTCGGCAGAGGCAACAACGCCGTGAAGGCAAATTTTTTCGGGAAGCGTCGACAAAGTTCGGCGAACTCCTCGTTAATCGCTCGTACCGCCGCGCAGTCCGATATGTGAGGCGTCGCCGGTGAAAGAATTGTAAAATCAATGCCCGCCTCCTCCATGAATTGCAGATGACTTTCAACAGACCACTTCGGCAACGGAAAACCTTCTTCAGCCGCCGCGTCGATTTTTAAAATTTTCAGCGCGTCGATATAGCTCGGAAGAATTGCGTGCGCGTGAAAGTCGATTGTCTTTGCCGAAAAAAATTCTGCAGCCTCCGTCGTCATTGTCAAGCCTCCCATTGCAAGTGCCAAACTCAATTTCAAAAATTCTCGTCGCGTCATAAATCTCACCCGAAAAAATTTTAATACGTCAAGTTGAGTTTAAGTCAAGAAAAATCCCCGCCGCTTGACGGGGAAAAATTTTTATACGCTTGAAAAATTTACTGGGGTTTAATGCGTTTAACTGCTTCACTTAGAGGCGGGATAATTTGCTTTTTGCGGCTCATGACGCCCGGCAAATAAACGTGAGTTCCGCTGGCATCTTTCTTGAAAGCCTCGCCGATTAAAGTTCTGGGCGAACCGGCATAAAGCAGATAAGTTGCCTCTTCCAAAATATCGGTCGCCATGAGTAAATGCATGTCGAAGCCTTCGCGCTCGCACTCGTCTTTCATGAAAGCGATAAGCTGGTCTTCAATGTCGAGGATTTCTTTAGGATCCATTACGGAAATTTGACTGACGATAATTCTGTAGTCGCCGATTTTAAATTCCTTGAGGTCGTTCTTGGCGATTTCGGCAGGAGTCTTGTCGCCGATACCCGCGCCCGCTCTTAGCATAGCCAAGCCGTATTCCTTGAGGTCGACGCCCGCAATGTCCGCAAGTTTTTCGGCAGTCCTCTTGTCTTTTGGTGTGCAAGTCGGGGACTTAAACAGGACGGTATCGGAAATAATCGCGCTCAACAGAAGACCCGCGATTGACGGAGGAATTTCAATATCGTTTTGCCAATGCATGTTCGCTACGATTGTGCAGGTGCAACCGACCGGCTCTTGATGAATGTAAATCGGTTCGGAAGTCTGAACGCCGCCGAGTCTGTGGTGGTCGATAATCTCAACAATCTTTGCGTCTTCGATACCTTCGATAGCCTGTCCGCGTTCGTTGTGGTCGACGAGGATAACTTTTTCGCGTTCGGGGAGCATAATTTCATCTGCGCTGACGAGCCCGACGAGTTTTCCGTTTTCGACGACGGGATAGCTGCGATAGCGGTGTTCGTCCATTATGCCTTTAATATCGCTGAGCAAATCCATCGGGCGGAAGCAAACGGGATCGGGTTTCATGATACGGCGAATGGGCACGCACTGATTGATAAGCCTGCCGACGGTGTAAGTGTCGTAGGGCGTCAACAGAATAAAGATGCCGCGTTTCTCCGCCTCTTCGAGGACTTCGGGAGCAATGCGGCTGTTTTGCGTCACGACGAGGCAGGCAATTCCGCATTCGAGGAACTTCAACAAAGTTTCTGCGCTTCTGTCGCCGACGAGGACAATATCTTTTTTGTTGAGGATGCTGACAGTCGAAAAAGCAGAGCCGGAGGCGATTACGATATTGCCTTCGATTAAATCATTTTCGTTGCCGCTGACCAAAACTTTTGCTTCGGTCGCTTGAATAATGTCGCGATAACGGACGCGCAAATCGACGAGGCTTTGAAGTCCGAGCTCAAGGAAATATCTTTTTGCGAGGTCGCTGACCGTGACGATACCGACGAGGTCGCCGTTGGAATCGGTGACGGGCACGGATTGCAATTCACTCTTGCGCATGACTTCGCCCAAATGACGGAGCGTGTCGTGTTGGCGGACGACGGTCTTGCATTCAAGAGAAACGTCTTTGACGCGAGGATACAAATCGGTTAAAAGCAACGGCTGATCCACTTTGAAATATTCGAGTGCATATTTTGTTTCGTTATTGATTTTGCCGCAACGGGCAGGCACCGCGTTTACTCCCATGGCTTGCTTGAGGTGCGAGTAGCCTATAGCCGAACAAATCGAATCGGTGTCGGGATTTCTGTGCCCGATAACGTAAATGGGTTTGTTGCCGCCTTTCATTAAAAAGCCCCCTCCAAATTCAGAAATTTACAACTTCACTTTGCGAATTATAAACAAAAATTTTTCCGCTGTCTATATTTCCAAAATAAAACCGCCCAAGCTGCTTGAGCGGAAGGGAGCCACGTCTTTGATAATTAGGAATTGGGAATTGGGAATTGGGAATTATTTTTTCTAACTACTAACAGCTAACTACTAACAGCTAACTACTAACAGCTAACAGCTATTTTCTCTCTTCGAAATCCTCGTCAATCATTTTGCGCCACTCGTCGTCGTCGAATTGTATATCGGGCGGCGCGGCGGCAAAACCTCTTGCAAAACACGCAACGCCATTGAAAAGTTCTTTGGTGCCGCGACTGTCGGCATGATAGTTTACGGCGCGGCGAGCGTCAATGCCGATATGTCCCGCAACTTCAACGGCGTCGATGTTCGCGCCCAAGAAAATAAATTCCCAGCCGAGTTCCTTTTGCTGTTCGATAAGCCGTTTAATTTCTTTGTAGTTGAATTTGTAGCTGGCGTTTTCCATGCCGTCTGTCGTGATGACAAACAAAGTTTTTTGCGGGCGGTCTTCTTCGCGGGCGTACTTGTGAATATTTTTTATGTGTTTGACGGCATCGCCCACCGCGTCGAGCAAAGCAGTCGTCCCGCGAACTTCATAATCTTTCCGCGTCAAAGGTTTAATTTCGGCGAGCGGAACTCTGTCATGCAAGACAAGCGATTCGTGGTCGAAAAGCACAGTCGAGACAAGAGCCTTGCCTTCGGTTTCCTCCTGCTGCTTTTTAATCATGGCATTGAAGCCGCCGATTGTGTCGCCTTCCAAGCCTGCCATCGAGCCGCTGCGGTCGAGGATAAAAACTATTTCGGTAAGGTTTTCCATTTTAACAGCCTCCTTTTTGAAAGATTATAAAACACATTTTGAAATAAAGGTTGCCTGCCGGGAGACAAATCAGCCGCCGAGCAGAGGTTGATTGTATTTGTAAAGAGCTTGATTCGCCAAGTCCACGTCAAAAATTTTGTACTCAATGAAGTAGGAAACAATCATGTCGCTCAAAATCGTTTTGTTCAAAGTGTAGCCGGCGGCGGCAAGAAGTTTTTGCGTCTTGTCGAAGTCGAGTTTCAAAGCAAGTGCAAAGGCAAGGGCGGTTTGCTTACTCGGCTTGTAGTCGGGGTGATTGGCGATTTTCGAAAAGTGTCTTCGGTCAATGTTTGCGCGAGTGTAGATCGCAGAATTTTTTTCGCCGCTCTCTTTGATTAATCGCAAAAGCATTTCGGAAAAAGTTTCGCTCTTATTTTTTCCAAACAGTTCAAGAAAATCTATGTCATCAAAATTGAAGGCACCAAACGAATTGAAAAATGAATCTCCGCAAGAAAATTCTCTGAAAGGAAATTGTTTCAGACATTCTTTTTCGAAGCGTTTTTCAATCAGCGATTTAATTTCCGCGATAAGATTTCTCTTTAAGTAATTCTCAAGTGCCTGTTCAAAATTTTTGTTGTCCATGCCCGTGCCTCCCGAAAAAAATTTTAACACAAAACAAGCACAAATTCCAAGCCGCCTTTGCGAAATGCATTGACGGGAATAAATTCGGTTGATAAACTGCCTTTGACAAAAATTTTCAGAGGTGAGGACTTGAACGAAAAAAATTTAACGCCGATGATGGAGCAATACCTTGCACAAAAATCTCAACACCCGAACGAACTTTTATTTTTCCGGCTCGGCGATTTTTTTGAGATGTTTAACGAGGACGCAGTGACTGCCTCGCGGGAAATCGGTTTGACTTTAACGCATCGTCAAAAAGTTCCGATGTGCGGGGTGCCCGCTCACGCCGTCGAAGGTTATCTGCAAAAGCTTGTTGCCAAAGGTTATCGCGTGGCAATCGTCGACCAAATCGGAGACCCGAAAGCTAAAGGCTTAACCGAACGCGCCCTGACCAAAATCGTCACGCCCGGCACGATTCTCACGGAAGAAACTTTGACGAACGCCGGCAACAATTATCTCGTCTTGCTTGTTGAGGGCGGCGAGGAAATTTCTTTGGCGGGCGCGGATATTTCTACGGGCGAATTTTTTTATTGCCTCTACGACGGACAAAATCGCGAACAAAATCTTTTCGACGAACTCTATCGCTTGAGCCCGCATGAAATTTTAATCGCGGGTGAGCCGACTTTTTTCAAGCGGTTGAAAAATTTTTCCGACCTCAAGCTTGAAGGATGCACCTTCACGACTTTTGACGCCGAAAAAAATTCCGACAAAAATTTTTCCGCAGAACACTTCGACGAAAACGAATTGCCCGCCGCCGAACTTGCCGCTCGTGCCGTCGAAAATCTTCTGCAATACATTCACGCGACCGTCCGCACAGACTTAAAGCATCTTTCAAAACTCACGCGCCTCGACATGAGCAATCATTTAATCCTCGACGCGACCGCTTTAAAAAATTTGGAAGTCGTCAAAAATCTGCGCGACGGCTCAAAAAAAGATACGCTCTTTGCCGTGCTCGACTTCACGAAGACGCCGCTCGGAAATCGTCTGTTGCGTCGGTGGTTGGAAAGTCCGCTTGTCGACATTGCCGCGATTAATCGACGCCTCGACGCCGTGGAGGAGCTGTTTAAAAATTTCACGACGCGGAGGAATTTGCGCGAGACTTTGAGGGACATTCACGACTTCGAACGCCTCATGACAAAGATTGAAGTCGGCTCGGCAAATGCCCGCGACTTGACCGCACTGAAAATTTCGATGTTCGCCCTGCCGAAGATTGCAGAAATTCTTGACGGCTTGACGAGCGATATTCTTGCCGCGTGTCGTGACGGCTTGGGCGATTTTTCAAACGAGGCAAAACTTATCGACGAGGCAATCAGCGAAAACGCCTCCTTGTCCGTTCGTGACGGAGGAATTATCAACGGCGGCTACAACGAGGAACTTGATGAACTTCGCCGCATTTCAATGGACAGCCGCGCCTTCCTCCAAGAATTTGAAACGCGTGAAAAAACTCGGACGGGGATTCGCACGCTCAAGGTTGGCTACAATCGCGTCTTCGGATATTACATTGAAGTCAGCAAAGGTGCTTCGGGGAAAGTTCCCGCCAATTACATTCGCAAGCAGACACTCGTAAACGCCGAACGATATATCACGCCCGAATTGAAAGACTTTGAAACAAAAATTCTCGGCGCGCAGGAACGAATCGTTAATCTCGAATACAATCTTTTCTGCGAAGTCCGCGACCGAATCAAAAATCGTTTATCGCAAATTCAAGACACCGCAAAGCGTATCGCGTTGATTGACGTTATCGCAAGCCTCGCCGAAGCCGCGCACATTAACAACTACACACGACCCGATTTAAATATCGACGGCGCGATTGAAATTCGTGACGGGAGGCATCCTCTTGTCGAAAGAATTTTGAGCGGCAGTCTCTTTGTCCCGAACGATACGAGCCTTTCCAACA
Organism: Selenomonadaceae bacterium; assembly: GCA_017535925.1. Classification (GTDB taxonomy): domain Bacteria; phylum Bacillota; class Negativicutes; order Selenomonadales; family Selenomonadaceae; genus Quinella. Next base: position 133,754 of record JAFXTD010000055.1, read on the forward strand.
ATCGTTGTGCAATGATGATTATCACCGGCCCGAACATGGCGGGCAAGTCCACTTACATGCGGCAAGTTGCCCTGTTGACTTTGATGACGCAGGCGGGCAGTTTCATTCCGGCGGCAAGCGCGAATATTTGTCCCGTCGACAGAATTTTTACGAGAATCGGCGCAAGTGATGACTTGGTCAGCGGGCAATCGACTTTCATGGTTGAAATGAACGAGGTCGCGCAGATTTTGAAATACGCAACCAAACGCAGCTTGATTGTCCTCGACGAGGTCGGGCGAGGAACTTCCACCTTCGACGGCATGAGCATTGCACGCGCCGTGATTGAATACATTGATAAAAAAATTCGCGCCAAGACTCTTTTCGCCACGCACTATCACGAATTGACAGACCTCGCCGAAACTTCCGAACGCATTGAAAATTTTTGTGTGGCAGTCAGGGAACGCGGCAACGAAGTTATTTTCTTGAGGCGAATCAAACAAGGCGGCGCGGATAAATCTTACGGCATTCAAGTTGCAAAGTTGGCAGGGCTTCCGAATTCCGTGATGCGTCGTGCCGAAGAAATTTTAAAGTCAATGGAAACAGCCGAGCCTGTCCGCCCCGTCGTCACACAAAAAAAATCCTCAATGCAAATGCCGGGCTTGTTCATGGCGCAGGGCATGAAAGATTTGCTCGCGCTTGACGTGCCCAGCTTGACGCCGATTGAGGCAATGACTAAACTTTATGAGTTACAACAACAAGCAAGAAAGGAGCTTGGACAATGAAAAAAATTTTTGTGCTGCTGATGATTATCTTGACGGTGAGCGGTTGCGGCTCGTCGAACGGCAAAGAGGATTCTTCGCCGCGAATCGGTACGCTTACTCAACTGAACGCAACGCCTCCGCAAGGAACAAATTTCTACGACAACTTCAACTCAATGCAAATGGCTCTCTCCACCAACACAATCGACACGCTTAAAACTTACGGCAGTGTTGCCAAGTACATGACCGCCAACAATTCCGATTTCGCGATAAAAGATTCACAGACCGTTCCGCTCGTCGACAATTTCTGTTGTGCACTGCGCGAGGAGGATGTTGATTTGAAAAATTCCTTCGACGCCGCGATTGCCTCAATGAAAGACGACGGAACTCTTGACGCGCTGATTAAAAATTTTATCGACAATCCTTCCGAAACGCCGCAAGCCGTTGAAATTTCCAAAATCGATGGCGCGGATACAATCAAGGTCGGTGTGACGGGTGACTTGCCGCCGCTTGACCTCGTGCTTGCAGACGGAACGCCCGCAGGTTTTAATACAGCTGTCCTCGCCGAAATCAGCAAGCGTATCGGGAAAAATATCGAACTCATTCAAGTTGACAGCGGAGCTCGTGCCGCCGCTTTGACTTCCAAACTTGTCGACGTTATCTTTTGGGTCGTCGTGCCCGCAGATGATTCAAACCGCCCGAAAGATTTTGACATGCCCGAAGGTGTTGCCGTCACGAAGCCTTACTATCAAGATGTTGTCGTCGACGTGAATCTTTCAAACCTCGCGGCAGGCTTTTGATTGTGAGGAGTGAACTTCATGGCGAAGAACAAAAACCTCAACTCGGCGGCGAAGGCCAAGAAGGATGAATTCTACACACAGCTCCGTGACATCGAAAACGAATTACGCTACTACCGTCAACACTTCAAAGACAAAATCGTTTTGTGCAACTGCGACGACCCCTACGAAAGCGAATTCTTCAAATACTTTGCGATTTATTTCAATCAGCTCGGCTTGAAAAAATTAATCGCGACGTGTTATGCAGGTTCGCCGATTGTCCAGACGGAACTCGATTTTTGGGGAACGCCAAACGAAAATCCTCACTTTGACAAGCGCAGGCAGGCAATCAAGTTTGAAGTCAGCGAGGTTAAAGATTGGAACGGAGACGGCGCGACGGACCTCGACGACGTGAAACTTTTGCTTGAGACAAACAAAAATGTCGTGACGTATCTTAACGGCGACGGAGATTTTCGTTCGCCCGAATGTGTGGAAGCACTCAAGGAGGCGGATATTGTCGTGACGAATCCTCCGTTCAGCCTCTTTCGCGAATACGTTGCCCTGCTCATGAAGTACGATAAAAAATTTTTGATTATCGGCAACATCAATGCGATAACTTACAAAGAAATTTTCCCGCTGATTATGCAAAATAAAATTTGGCTCGGCTACGGCATGGGCAGAGCAATTTCCGGCTTTATGGTTCCCGAAACTTATGAACTTTACGGAACGGAGGCGCGAATCAATGAACAAGGTCAACGGATTGTTGCAACGAATCAATGTTTGTGGCTGACGAACTTGGATATTAGCAAGCGGCATGAAGATATTTTATTGTTCAAACGCTATTCGCAAGAGCCGGAGCTTTTTCCTCACTACGACAACTACGACGCAATCGAAGTTCCGAAGACGGCTTTTATCCCTTGCGATTACGAAGGCGTCATGGGCGTGCCGATAACTTTCCTCGACAAATACAATCCCGACCAATTTGAAATTCTCGGTCACACTTCAAGCAATGATTTAAGTCCTGCGGTTGAGGCGTTGCGCACCGACCCGAAAAATCGAAATCGCGGAATCATAAACGGCAAGCAGAAATATGACAGAATTTTGATTAGGCGGAGGCAATGAAATGGAAATTACAATGCACGAGATACCGGTTCGCGAAGTGGCGAAAGATTTTTTCGACGACCCGAATCGCGGCTGCAGAGGTTACGGCGGCAAGTTGAACATACGCCCCGCCTTTCAACGCGAATTTGTCTATGACGACGACAAACGCAACAAAGTGATTCGCACGGTCAAGAAAGACTTTCCGCTGAACGTGATGTATTGGGTTCGGAGCGACGACGGAACATTTGAAATGCTTGACGGACAACAGCGCACGATTTCAATTTGCCAATACGTGACGGGCGGCTTTTCACTCGACCATAAAAGTTTCGGGAGCTTGACGGGAACGGAGCGGGAACAATTTTTAAATTATCGATTGATGATTTACATTTGCGAGGGCAACGACCAAGAGAAGCTTGATTGGTTTGAGATAATCAACACGGCAGGCGAGAAGCTTACGACGCAGGAGGCGCGCAATGCAATTTATTCTTGCTCTTGGCTGACGGACGCGAAAAAATTTTTCAGCAAGCCCGGTTGCCCCGCGCAAATTCAATACGGCAAATATCTGAACGGCAAGGCGATCCGTCAAGATTTTTTGGAGACCGCGCTCAAGTGGATAGTCGACAGCAAAAATTTTTCAAAGCCCGAAGATTACATGGACTTGCAGAAAAAAAACAATACGCCGACCGCCGTCGAGTTGCGAAAATATTTTGAAGCGGTGTTCGCTTGGGTTCAGAAGACCTTCCCGCATTTTCGCACCTATATGAAAGGCTTGGCTTGGGGAATTTTTTACAACAAATATTCCGAGAAGACTTTTAACGCGGCGGCTTTGGAGAAGGACATTGAGCGATTGCTGAAAGACAAGGAAGTAACAAGCAAGCGCGGGATTTATGAATATCTTTTGAGCGGCGAAGAAAAGCATTTGAACTTGCGACAATTTGACGACGACATTAAGCAGACGGTTTATGAATCGCAGGCGGGAATTTGTGTGATTTGCAAGGAACATTTTGAGCTTGAAGAGATGGAAGCGGATCATATAACACCTTGGAGCGAGGGCGGCAAAACGGAATTAAACAACTGTCAAATGCTGTGCAAGGCTTGCAACCGACGCAAAGGCAATCGATAAAATTTTTGGTGGTGAGCAAATGGGTAAGATAAAACTTTTGGACAACAGCACGATAAACAAAATCGCGGCGGGCGAGGTCGTCGAACGCCCTGCCTCCGTCGTCAAAGAGCTTGTGGAAAATTCAATCGACGCGGGCGCGAAACGAATCGAAATTGAAATTCAAAACGGCGGCAAGTTATTGATTCGCGTGACTGACGACGGCTGCGGCATGGACAAGGAAGATGCGGCTCTTTCCGTTCGTCGACACGCAACCGGCAAACTTTCCAAAGTCGCAGACCTTCAACGAATCACGACGCTCGGTTTCAGAGGCGAGGCTCTTCCCACGATAGCTGCCGTGTCGAAGTTCACTTTGCAAACACGTTGCGCCGAAGACGAACTTGGCATCAAAATTAAAATCGAAGGCGGCAAAACTCAAGACGTGCACGAAGTCGGTTGCAAAATCGGCACGACGATTCTGGTTGAAGATTTATTTTTCAACACGCCCGCCCGCTTGAAATTTTTAAAAGCCACGCCGACCGAATCAAATAAAATTCACGACTTCATTGTCAAGCTTGCGTTGAGCCGCCCGGAAGTTGCTTTCCGATTTGTAAACGGCAACCGCACCGCTCTTGCCACGCCCGGCAACGGAAAAATTATCGACACGTTGAGCGCGATTTACGGCACCGAACTGACCGATTCTCTTTTGACGTTGAAACTTGACGACGAGGATTTTAAATTGCGCGGCTTCGTGACAAAGCCGAACATTTTGAAAAGCTATCGCGGCTGGCAGACGTTCATAATCAACGGGCGCGTTGTTGAAAATCGGACAATCGCAAAGGCGGTCGACGAATCTTACAAGTCGCTTGTCCCGAAGACGGGCTTTCCTTTGGCAGTCTTGATAATCGACGTGCCGCAAAATTCAATCGACGTGAACGTTCACCCGCAGAAGCTTGAAATAAAATTTGAGGACGAGGGAAGAATTTTCAAAGCAGTTTATCATGCCGTGCGCGAGGCGGTCGAAGGCAAACACTCTTCACCCGAACCGATTGAACACGATTTGACGGAAGTAGCCGCCGCGCCGGAAACGCCTCACTTTGAGCAATTGGATTTGGGCGAAGAATTTCAAGAACCTCCCAAGAAAAAATCCGAACGCAAAAAAAATCCCAAAGACGATTTCGACCTCGAAAAAATTTTGACTCAAGCAGAGGCACGAAAAAATCCTCCGCCCGAAGAAAAAAATCAGCCCGAAAAAATTTCCGAGCCTGAAGAAAAAATTATGCCCGAAAAAAAATCCGAGCTTGAACTTGAACCCGTCGGGCAAGTCGCCCGCTGTTATATCGTGGCGCAAAGCGGAAATGATTTGTATATTGTCGATCAACACGCCGCGCACGAGAGGATTTTATTCGACAGGCTGAACGCTTACACAAAACAAATTCCCGCGCAAGGCTTGTTGATTCATCGCGTTTTGAAATTCGATTCGCGTGAGGCAGAGTTGATTGAAAAAAATCTTTCGGTCTTCGCCGAGTTGGGATTCACTTTGGAGCCGAGCGGAGAAAACGAATTCCGCGTGACCGAAGTGCCGCTTGACGCCGCCGACACCGACGCCGAAAATCTTTTGCGCGGGATAATCGAGGAGATATTCAACGGCTTGAACGAGGCGGAAGACCTCGCGAAAAAAATTCGTCAATCGGTTTTGGCAATGACGGCATGCAAGGCGGCGATAAAAGCGGGTCAAGAGCTCAACCTTCGGCAAATGCAAATCCTGCTCAACGACCTGTCGAAGACGCCGCACCCGCACACTTGCCCGCACGGTCGCCCGACGATAATAAAATTTTCAAGCGCAGACCTCGCCAAAATGTTCAAACGCACTTGACAGTAACCTTCAGTTAAAATTACTTTTCTTTTGTTGCGTCCTGTTCAGCTGTCAGGATTTTTCATTCCCAATTCCCAATTCCCAATTCCTAATTGAAAAAAATCCCCCGATGTTTGGTCGAGGGTTTTTATTTTTTGCGAATCAACTTGGCAGAAAAAAATCCGTCGGTGCCTGTGACGTGAGGCAGGAGTGTTTTCATTTCGAGGAGTTCAAAATTTTCGTGAGCCGCCAAAAATTTTTCGACGACATTTTGATTTTCGCGCTTGAGGATTGTGCAAGTGCTGTAGACCAAAATTCCGCCGCGCTTGAGAGTTTTCGCCGCGCCGGACAAAATTTTTTCTTGCAAAGCGGGCAAGGCGTTCAATTCGTCAGAAATTTTTTTCCAACGGAGGTCGGCTTTGCGCCTCAAGACACCCAAGCCCGAACACGGAGCATCAACCAAAACTTTATCGGCTTGATTAAAAAATTTTTCGCCGATTTCGCAGGCGTCGATTAACACGGGCTCAATAATTTTTATTCCGAGACGAGCGGCGTTTTGCTTGACGTGCTCAAGTTTTGTTTCGTAAATGTCAGCCGCAATGATTCGCCCGCGATTTTGCATGAGCTCTGCAAGATGAGTTGTTTTGCCGCCGGGAGCCGCGCAACAATCGATAACGAATTCGCCGACTGTGGGATTCAAAAGACGCGCTGCCGTCATGGAGCTTTCGTCTTGAACTTGGCAAAGACCTGCGCGAAGCGGTTGAAATTTATCAAGCGCGCCGTGACCTCTGCAGATGATTCCTTCGGGCGCAAGCTTTGATTCTTCGGCGTCGAGTCCGAAATTTTTCAACGCGTCCAAAATTTTTTCGCGAGTCGTCTTTAAAAAATTCACTCGCAGACAAAGCGGTGGGTCGGTGTTGTCGAAGGCTAAAATTTTTTTCGTCACGTCGAGTCCGAATTCTTCAACGAACAATTTCACGAGCCACGCGGGATGAAAATTTCTCAACGCCAATGATTGAACGTCGTCGCCGGTCGGGAAATCGGATTTATGCGGCTCCCTCACTGCCGAACGCAAAACCGCATTGACGAACTTCGACGCACCAAGCCCGCAAAATTTTTTCGACAGCTCAACCGATTCATTGACCGCCGCCGAATTCGGAACTCTGTCCAGAAAAAAAATTTGATACATGCCGACGCGCAGGACTGCCAAAATTTTTTCGTCGACTTTGGCGAGCGAACGAGTCAGGTACTTTGAAATTTTCCAATCGAGTGACGCGCCCGCTTTAATCGTGCCGTAAACCAACTCCGTGCAAAATTTTCTGTCGAGGTCTGAAAATTTTTCCTGCCGCAAAATTTGAGCCAACGCCACGTTTGAATAGGCTCCTTTATTCGACACGTCGTATAAAATTTTCGTCGCCGCCAATCTCACTTTATCCATATCAATCAATCCGCAAAACTTTGAAGTCGCCGACGATTTTTACAGCCTTAATAATTTTCACATCGGGAACTTCGCGGTTCCTGTCCATGAAAACTTCGATAAAATTTTTGTCGGGGCTATAAACCGCGTCCGTCACACCTTCCAAAGTTTTAATCGCGTTGGCAATCAATTTCAGTTCAAAGTCGGAGGCGTCGACATAAACAACTTTATAATCGAGGCGTTCGATTTTGAAAATAACGGGGCGAGTTCCGTCATTGCAGCAGGCAATCATCATGTGTTCATCGTTCGTCCAGCCGCGCATAATCGAGCCGCCTTGAAGAGCAGTATAAACATAGCGACTGAAACAATCCCACGCCTCGGAGCAATGTGCACCTTTGCCCTGCGTCCAAAAAGTATCCTCGTCGCCGTAACGTTCAAAAATATATTCTGCACCGACTTCATAAAAAGGACACGCTCCCGATTTGGGATCTTCAAGATATTTTTCCTGCAAGTCGTCGAAAACTTTTTTGTCGATAACCGTCATCTTGCACTTGTACTGCATTTCGTTCACTCCCTAAAAAATGAAAACAAGTTGTAATTTGAAACAGCTGTGTTATAATGTCGAAGTTGAATTGCTCATTGCCAAACGCAAACGGCAGGCGGTCTAATCGTAAAGAAGCCCCCGGAAAGGGGGTGAAGCAGATGTTTAAGATTATCGTTCGCGTAGTGATTCTCACGGGGATAATCCTCTGGGCATTAACGAAAACAGCCGCCTAAGCTATCCCACAGCTGCAAGCGGCTAAAGTTTCTCCTCACTACCTAAATATATTTGGGGGCAGACCGTTTATGAGCACCGTCCTGTTGACGCAGGGCGATTTTTTTTTCAAGCAGATTATATTCGTCGAGCGGAAAATTGTCAAATGAAAAGCTCCGTGACGAAGACGACCGAGCAACATAACACTGCGACTTTGAAAAGACTTGCGCCGAACCAAGCCGCCGTTATTCCCGCGACCAATGCCAAAGCTCCCGACAGTTGCGATTGCGTGGCGTCGATTATCGCGGGGAAAGTCATGACTGCCAACGTGACGTAGGGAACGTAATGCAGGAAGGAACGCACCGTTCGATTTTTTATTTCGCCGCGAATCAAAGTCAACGGCAAAATTTTTATCGCCAAAGTCACCGCGCTTGCAACCAAGATGTAAATCCAAATGTCATGAGCCATTGTCGTCCTCCTTGACGGGATAAAGAATTGCAGCCGCGCCCGCGATTAAAATCGTCAAGATAATTGTCCGATTGCCCGCCGAAATTTCGGGAAAGAAAATTTCTGCAAGATAGCTCATCAAAAAACTTATGACGACCGCGCCGCCGATAATTTTATCTTTGCGAGCGGGCGGGATAATCACGGCAAGAAACATTCCGTAAAGCGCGACGCTCAACGCACTGACAGCCGACGACGGAAAAAAATTCCACGCGACGATTCCGCAAGCCGTACCCAAAGACCAGCCGGGCAGAGCCGTCAAAAACGAGCCGTAATTGTAAAAGGGATTGAGCCACCGTCCGCCGCGAGCGATTGATATTCCGAAAATTTCATCCGTCACGTCGAAGCCGACAAAAATTCTGTGATAGAAGGGAGTATCGGGCGAAAACTTTTGACTCAAGACCGTGCTCATCAAAACGTAGCGGGCATTGGCGACGAGAGTCATCAACGCAATTTCAAAATAGGGCGCGTCCGAACCGATAACCACGAACGCCGCGTATTCGCCCGCCGAAGCATTGTTGAGCAAGCTGATTACGAAACCTTGCAACGGACTGAACCCGACATACTTGGCGACAATGCCGAGCGAAAATCCCACGACGAAATATCCCAAACCAATCGGCGTGCCGTCTCGAAAACCTTCCAGCAAAGCCTGCCGATTTTCATTCGTCATAAAAAATCAAACCGTCACTTTCAAGTTGTTCACGCAAGCCGCGCATAAACTTCGGACCGGGGTCGGTTTTAATCGCGTAGTAGTTCGGAACGTTTTCAATAAACAAACCGCTTGCCCGCGCCTTGCCCTGCTGATAGTGCCCGAAGACATATTTTATCGTCGGATATTTTTCGTGCAGATATTTTATCAAGCGAACGTTTGCCTCAAGTTGAGCCTCTGTCAAATCCTCGCGCCCGTTGTAGCCGCCGACGTTTTCAATTCCGATTGCGCAATGGTTGTAGCCGATAATGTGGCGAGCAAATTTTGTTTCGGGCATGAGCCGCCAAATCGTTCCGTCACGGTCAACTATGAATTGAGACGCAACGTTCAATCTGCCTTCGTCATCAGGCATTTCCTCGTCATAAAAATATTTCCAATTCGATTCGAGCGTGCCTATCGCCGTCCAGTGCACGACGACCGCTTGAGGAATTATTTCGCGGCAAATTTTTCCGTAGTGCTTGAGCGTGTATTCGTCAATCAGTTCGTCACGGTGAGCCGTCCACAAAATAAATTTGTCCGTAAAAATTTCTTCTGCCGAAGCTGACGAATTCATAATCAAAATCGCCGCGAAGATTATCAACAAAAATTTTTTCCTGAAACCTGACATCTGACCCCCGACTCCTTATCTGTACATATCCATTACGCGCCCGACATAATTTTTCGTTTCGGAATAGGGCGGAATGCCTCCGTAGCGTTGAACGGCACCGGGTCCGGCGTTGTAAGCGGCGACGGCAAGCGGAACATTTCCTTCGAAGGTGTCAAGCATTTGCTTAAGGTAGCGCGTGCCGCCGGCAATGTTTTCGGATTCGTCATAAGGGTCGACGCCCAAGCCCGCCGCAGTTTCGGGCATGAGTTGCATGACGCCGATTGCTCCGACGGGTGAAATTTCGTCTTGATTCATATCGGATTCGGCAATGGCAATCGCTTTGACAAGTTGCGGGTCGACGCCGTATTTATTTGCCGCCTGTTCTATCAAATCTTCGGTCGAGGTAATTCCGTAGTTCGTCATTTTGAAAGGCTCGTCAACTTGAACGGGCTCTTGTTGCTTTTGATTGATGTATTCGACAATGCCCTTGACGACTTGCGGGTCGACGCCGTAATTGTACGCCGCCTGCATGATTAAATCTTCGGTCGGAATGACTTCCGCATTTTTGCCGCTGTAGTTGTCCTCGAAAACTTTTTCGTCGCGATTCGGAATTTCAAGTTCGGTGTCGGGAACTTCCACGCGGTCAATCTTCGGAACGGATTGTTGCGGCGGATTGATTTTGTTCGGAAGAGCCTCTTCGCCCGGCAAATAATTTTGAACGGGCTCGGATTTATTTTCGGTGGACGGATTCGGATTGATTTCGACTTTTTCCGCCTCGCGCAGTGCTTGAGCAACTTTGGCAGAATTCGCCGCGTCGTTCTCGTTGACGGGTTGAGTTGCGCCCGGCAATTTTTGAGACTCGGTGATTTTTTGAATTTCGTTGACGGCTTGCGTCGGCTGAACTTTTGCTTGCTTTGCTATCTCACGTTCGAGGGTCGCTTGGAAGTCGCCGCCGTTAATGCCGATCATTTTTTCTATCGCCGCAATTCGACGACGAACTTGGTCAATCCGTTTTACCATGTCGACATGTTCAATCGGTTGAATTTCAATCAAAGTGCCTCACTCCTATTTCCTCATTGAAAGTTGTAAACCAATTTCATCCAACATCTTTTGTTCCTCGAAAAGCAATTCCGCGTTGTACTCGCGCAATCGCTTTTCCTTGAGCTGTTCGATACTTTTTAGGTAAGTCATAAGCTGCATTAAAATTTTCAGCTTCTGTTGTTTGTCTTGCGTCGCCTTCAAAATTACCTCTTGTTGTTTGGCAATTTCCCTGCGCTTCCAGTTAAAGAACTCGTTGTACATCATGATAATTCCGATTGTGACGGTTTTGCCCTCGCCGGTCATGTCGGCAAATTCTTTTTGTCCTTCGGCAAGTTCGCTCAACAAGACTTGCAACTTTGCACGACACTCCTCCAATTTCCTCGACGCCTCCGCGAATTGCATTTCGGCATCATCTTTTTTGCGCTTCGTGACTTTCAAGAGCGTTTCAAGTTGGAATTTAAATTTTTTCATTTCACTTGCCCGAAATCTTTATGAGCTTCTGCTTGGTCACGTCGTAGGTATCGACCTCGAAAATCCCTTGACAGAGGAACTCGTTAATCGCGTCAATCTTGCCGATAGCCTCGTCGATACGTTTGCTTGAGCCTTTGACGTATGCTCCGATATGAATCAAGTCTTCTGCGTCCTTGTAAACCGCCATCAACGCACGCATTTTCTGCGCGGCTTGCAGGTGTTCTTTGCTGACGACTTCGACCATGACACGGCTGACACTTCCCAAAACATCAATGGCGGGGAAGTGATTTTGCGCGGCGATTGAACGGCTCAAGACAATGTGCCCGTCGAGGATTGAACGGACGGCATCGGCAATCGGTTCGTTCATGTCGTCGCCGTCAACAAGGACAGTGTAAATCCCCGTGATTGAGCCGGTATCGGAAGTGCCTGCGCGTTCCAAAAGTCTGGGCAAGAGTGCAAAGACCGACGGAGTATAACCTCTGGTTGCGGGCGGCTCGCCGATTGTCAAACCGACTTCACGTTGAGCCATTGCAAAGCGCGTGACCGAATCCATCATCAAAATAACTTTGTGCCCTTGGTCGCGAAAATATTCGGCAATGGCGGTGGCAGTCATTGCGCCTTTGATTCTGACAAGCGCGGGTTGGTCTGAAGTGGCAACGACGACGACTGCGCGTTTCAAGCCTGCCTCGCCCAAGTCGCGTTCGATAAAGTCACGAACCTCACGACCGCGCTCGCCGATTAGTGCAATGACGCTTATATCGGCTTCGGTGTTGCGGGCAATCATTGAGAGGAGCGTTGACTTGCCGACGCCCGAACCTGCCATGATTCCGATACGCTGACCGTCGCCCATTGTTATCAATCCGTCGACAGCACGAACACCGACGTAAAGATTATCGTGAATTCGCGGGCGTGTCAAAGGATGCGGCGGCGGAGCTTGCAGAGGATATTCAAGCGTCGAAAGAATCGGTCCGAGTCCGTCCATAGGATTGCCCAAGCCGTCAAGCACTCTTCCCAAAAGTTCATCGCCGACTTTGACTTGCAATGTTTTTTGAGCGGCAACGACTTCGCAACCGGGACCGACGCCTTGCATTTCACCAATCGGCATGAGCATGACGAAGCCTTCACGAAAACCGACGACCTCTGCAGGAATGGGCGGCATGTTTTTAAATTTCGACGTGATATAACAAAGCTCACCAACGCTGACGGGCGGTCCTTGCGTCTCGATAACCAGACCGACAACTTGAGTGACTTTGCCCGTAAGTTTAATCGTCTTGCATTCGTCGATAGCGTTGCGGAGTTTCTGCAGGTTAATATCGTTTTTAATCATCATACTTCACCGAAGGTTTAATCGAATTTATATAACTCAAAAGCTCACCTTGCGGTCTAAAAGGTGCTCTTATCGTTTTTGGTTTCAAGCCGTTTTTGTGAAGTTCGGAAAGAGACAATTTAAATCTTGATTCGCCGTCATATTTGGCAAGCGCAGTAACTTTAATGTAGTAGTCATCTCTTTCGGACTTGCCGTGTTCAAACTCACTTTCGTCAATATCAGCAGTTTTTTCATAAGGAACTTTTACGGAAAGGACACGGCATTTCCAGCCAATCGCCTTGACGGGGTCACATTCATAAAAATAAACAATATCGCCGACCTCAATACTTGTTATTCTGCCTTGCCCTTGGTAAATCGTTCGTTTTGGTAAAGTCTCTAAAGCCTTGTCAATATCGTAATAATAAGTTTCTTTTTCGCCAGCAACACGAACCAAAAAAATCCACACGCTCATGATTTAACCCCTCCAGTTGACAAATTTTAAACCTTCGACGCGCCCGAAATGCCTCGTGTTGGAAGTGACGAGCGTGCAATCGTTGACCATTGAAATCGCCGCAATATAAATGTCGTTGTCCTCAATCATTTGCCCTTTGTGAAGCCGGATGTAAATTTCTATGGCTTTTTTAATGGTCGTCAAGTCGTCTCGGTCAAGATAAAGAGGTTTGGCAGTGTCATAAAGAAATTGAAATGCAGTGAGCTTGCGTGTTTTGCCCGCCGCTTTTAAGCCGCGAACAATTTCATAGTAGACGATTGACGGAATAAAAAGTTCGTCATTATTTTTTTCAGCCGCTTTGAATCGGCACATAACTTCGGGGTCACCGCGCAGAATATCGCTCACAACGTTTGAATCCAAACAATATTTAGCCATAAAGAGCCGCCTTTCTTGCCTCTTCCGCCTCCATATATTTGCCGAGAGCGTCTTTTTCGTCGTCATCAAGTAATTCAGACATTGCTTTTAACGCCTCGTAAGTGTTACGTTTGGATTTTGATTTTTCCACTACTCTAAGAATTTCATTGTTTCTTATGGCGTCAACTTCGACGCGCAGGGCGTCAATATCACTTTGCATTTTGGTAAGCATGGATAAAATTTTTTCTTCGTTAGACATGATAAATCACTCCTGATTGTTCAGCACACTCTTGACGGCTTTTTTCAGCAAGTCAAGTTGCGTGGAAAGACGGGCGTCGACGGCACCGTTTGGAGTTTCAATGACGCAATCGCCGGGCTGAAGTGCCTCGTCGGAAATGACTTCAACGGTTGCGGTTCCGTCGGTGAGCATTGAGCGTAATTCCGAACGCGCCATCAAAACCAAATCGTAGCTGAAAGGCTCGACGTGAATTATAATTTCTTTCTGGTCGCGAACGTGACTTATGGCCTCGCGCACGACAGGCAGAATCACTTGCGGCGCGTCAAGAAAATGTTGCGGCAAAATTTTTTCAATCGCCATCATCACGACTTTGGCAATATCATCTTCCGCTTTAATGAAATATTCCGCCGTCAATTCTTTGGCGTCGCGAAGAGTCTTTTGAGCTTTTTCATTCGTCTGCTTGACAATCTCGGCGAGGTCGTCCTCGATTTTTTCTTTGCCGTCCTTAATGCCTTTCTTTTTGCCGTCCTTGTAGCCTGCGTCGTAGCCTTCCTTTTGAACTTTATCAAGGAGTTCCTTAGCCTCTTGCTTGGTGTCCGCGACGATTTTTTCGGCTTCGGCTTGTGCCTTGTCAAGAATTTCCTGCGATTGCTTTTCGGCTTGAGCTTTAAGGTCTTCGGCTTCCCGTTTGATTTCCTCCGCTTGAGTTTTAATTTCTTCGGATAGCTTTTTGAGTTCTTCGGCTTGAGTTTTTTCCTCTTGAGCTTCACGAAGAGTTTCTTCCGTCAATTTTGCCTTTTCATCGATTTCCGCTATTTCCGCGAAAACTTTATCGAGTATATCTTGCGGGAGGCTGCTTTTGGATTCTTCAAGTTCTTCTTCCGGCTCGGTATCATTTTCTTCGGGCTCTTCTTCGGGCGGAGGTGGAGGCGGTTTCGGTCTCACACCGATTACGACGGGTTGACCGACAATCATGTGACGTACAATAGGTTTCTGCAATTCTCAATTCCTCATTCCCAATTAGTGGTTAGTGATTAAAAACTAATTCCTAATTCCTCATTCCTAATTCCTAATTAAACAAGCATGCCTTCGCCGCCGCCGCGAACGATAACAATCTGTCCTTTGTCTTCCATTGTGCGGATAATATTGACGACCTTCGTTTGCGCCTCTTCCACGTCGCGAATCTTGACGGGACCCATGTAAGAAATTTCTTCTTTCAACATATCGGCGGCGCGCTTGGACATGTTCTTGTAAATTTTTTCGGCAACTTCGTCGCTGGTCGCCTTCATTGCCAGAGACAAATCTTTGGTATCGACTTCGCGCAAGACAAGCTGCAACGAACGGTCGTCCAACATGATAATATCCTCGAAGACGAACATGAGCTGCTTGATTTCTTCGGCAAGTTCGGGGCTGTCGACTTCCAACGATTCGATAATGGCACGCTCCGTCGAACGGTCGACGCGGTTCAAAATTTCTACGACACTGGGCACGCCGCCGGCAATCGTAAAGTCTTGCGTCGACAAAGAGGAAAGTTTCTTTTCCAAGACGCGCTCGACTTCGCGGATAACGTCGGGTGAAGTTCTGTCCATGAGTGCGATACGCTTTGCAACGTCGGCTTGAGCGTCGACTGACAAACCGCTCATGACGATACCGGCTTGGTCGGGCGAAAGATAAGCCATAACCAAAGCGATTGTCTGCGGGTGTTCGTTTTGCAGGAAGTTCAAAAGTTGTGAGGGGTCGGTTTTGCGAAGGAACTCGAACGGACGAACTTGCAAGCTGGTCGTGAGGCGGTTAAGGATTTCGGTCGCCTTTTCCGCGCCCAAAGCTTTTTCCAAAACGGATTGAGCGTATTCAAGACCGCCGGTTGAAATGTAGTCGTTCGCCATCATCAACTGATAAAATTCGCTGATGACGGCATTTTTCTTTTCTATGCTGACGTGGCGATTGTTGGCTATCTCCAATGTAATTGATTCGATTTCGTCTTCGTCCATGTGCTCGAAAACTTTTGCCGCGTGGTCGCCGCCGAGTGCAATAAATAAAATCGCGGCTTTTTCGTGAGCCGTCAAGGGTTTCGGCTCGTTATACATATCCTGTAAACTGGGCATTTAATCTCCTCCGTTCAAATCAAAAGTGGTTAGTGCAAAGTGATTAGTGATTAGAATTCTAACCACTAACCACTAACCACTAACCACTAAATTACTCGTCTTCGGTGAGCCAAATCTTTATAAGCATGGCAACTTCCGCAGGTTTCTCGTCGATAAGCTTTAAGATGGCTTGCTTCTCGTGAAGTTGTTGTCTTTCCTCTTCTGTGAGGTTGTCTTCCGGTATAAGGTCGTCTTCGATGTCTTGTGCTCGCTGTTGTGCTTGAGCTGCTTGAGCCTCTTGTTCGGCTTGAATTGTTGCAAGGCGTTGTTCCTCTTCGACGCGGCGTTGTTCTTCTTCGATTCGCCGCTGCTCTTCTTCAGCCAAGCGTTGTTCTTCTTTGGCTTTTCTTTCGGCCTCAAGCCGGGCTTCGATTTCCGCCTGACGCTCTTTGCGTTTCTTCCAGCGATACATAAGGAAGCCGCCCAAAAGTAATGCCGCAAGTAAAATCATAGCCGCAATCTCCGTGTACAAAATTCTGTCTTTGCGCAACTGCTCCAATCTTGCCTCTTCCGCTTTTTGATCGAGGAGGTCGGTATTAAAGGGCATGGGCTCGACGGAAATGGTATCGCCGCGTTCCTCATTGATTCCTGCCGCAGAGCTCACGGCGCGAAGGAGTCCTTCTTGCTGGAGCTCGGTTATCGTATCATTAACCAAGACGGCAACGGTAAGGCGGCGTATGGAACCGGGCGAGGCTATGATTTTCTGGTTTTCCTCGTTGATTTCGTAATTGCGCGTTGATTCCTTGCGCTCGTATTCGGCGTTGGCGTTCCTGTCTTCGGCGACGTAACCGGGGATATTCGATTGAACACCCGCAGGACCGCCGGGCATATTCGATTCGCCGTTGTAACTTTCGGTGATTTCCTGTTGGCTGCGGATAATGCCGGATTCGTCAACTACGGGCGTGAAAGTTTGGCGGTCAATCTTTCTGTCGTCGAAGTCCAATTCGACACTGACTCTCACGAAAGCATTGCCCTCGCCGAGCGTCTTGTCAAGCATTGTTTGGATATTTTGCTGAATGTGATCGCGAACCCGCTTTGTCATTTCAATTTGATTAAGCGTCCGCAAATTTTGTGCGTTCTGCTTTTCGAGTTCGTCGTCGTCGCTTTTATTTAAGATGTTGCCTTGTTCGTCGACGATTGTAATATTTTCGGGCGAAAGACCTTGAATGCTGTGACTTACCAAATTGACAATGCCCTTGACCTCCGGCGTCGTCAATTTTGTTTCAGGCTTGAGCATGAGCAAGATTGAGGCCGTCGCGGGCTTTTCATTTTTTTTGTAGAGGCTGTCCTCCGGCAAGACGATATGGACACGCGCCTTTTCGACGCTGTCCAAATGTTCGATTGTGCGAGTAAGCTCTCCTTGCAAAGCTTGAAGGTAATTTATTTTATTTTGAAATTCCGTGACGCCGAGTTTGCTGTCGTCAAAGAGTTCAAAACCTTTGTTGCCGCGAGGCAAACCCGCGCTTGCCAACTCAAGCCGCAAATCGTGAACTTGAGTGACGGGCACGAGGATTGTCGCGCCTTTTTTATCTTCAATCAACTCATAGGGAACGCCCGATTCCTTCAGGCTGTTTACAACGTCGCCGGCGTCTTTCGTCTCCAAATTGGTATACAGCGGCACATATTCGGGTTTGGAGCCGTACCAGAAGCTGATTCCCGCGAAGGCAAGCACCAAGACGAGCAATGCGCCTATGATGATGTACTTGCGTCTGCTTTGGTAGCGGTTCCACAGCTCTTGAAGCCGCTCTCTCCAATTCGCCAATAAACTCAGTCCTTTCGGTCAATTAGGAATTAGGAGTTAGGAATTAGGAATTGAAATCATTCCTCATTCCTCATTCCTCATTCCTAATTATTCCTACACCTGCATACGCATCAATTCTTGATATGCCGCCGTCGCACGGTTTCGCAACTGGAGAGTTAATTGGAGCGCGATTTCCGCTTTTTGAGAGGCAACCACCACTTGAGACAAATCCTCTATTCTTCCTGCTGCCATTGCCGCGTTGAGTCTTTCGGATTCGAGTTCAAGTTCGTTTGTCTTTTTCAGAGCGTCGGTCAAAAATTCTCCAAAACTTTTGACGGGCTGCTCGTCGACTTGTGTTGTATCTGTATGAATGCGGGCACTCATGTGCACGGGTGTCATTTCCAACGGTGTTATTTCCATCGTATCACCTTCCCCTTCGTCAACTCTTTCAATTAACGATTATAAATGCTTAACAAAATAATATCAAATATTTTTTAGTGGTCAGTGATCAGTGGTCAGTGGTCAGAAAAATTCTAATCACTAACAGCTAATCACTAATTACCTGCCTATGTCAAGAGCTTTGCTTGCCATAGCTTTTGCCGCCGTGATTGACGTGGCGTTTGCCTCGTAAGCGCGCTGGGCGGTTATCATGTCGACCATCTCGGCTACGATATTGACGTTGGGTTTTTCGACGTAGCCTTCGGCATTTGCGTCGGGGTGACCGGGGTCGTAAACCAGAGGTCCTTGCGTATCGTCTTCCATAATCGAAACGGCACGAACGCCCTCGCCTGCTTGACGACTCAAACCGACTGCCTGTTGTAAAGCTTTTTCAAAAGTTTTCGGCTCGCGTGTTCGAGGTTCAAAGACGACGTAACGACGTTTGTAAGCTCCGCCGTTTTCGGTGCGTGTCGTGTTTGAGTTGGCGATATTGTTTGAAATAACATCCATCCTCAAGCGTTCGGCAGTCAAGCCCGAAGCCGAAGCATCAATTCCAAAAAAGAGTCCCATTTAAATTTCTCCTAGGGTGTGTTGGTAAATTCAAAAGTAGCGGTTGGCGAAAGCCCGGTCGTCATGGATGACGACCGCCCGCGTAAAAAGCCGGATGCTTTTTCAGCGGGACGAACGCCCTTTTCTTGTAGGAATTAGGAACTGGGAACTGG
>JAFXTD010000064.1 GCA_017535925.1 Selenomonadaceae bacterium
CGGTCGTGACTTGCAATGGTGGAAAGAATTTTTCTCGGTGTGCCGCATGACAGGCTACAACGGTTACGTTTCACTCGAAATGGAAGATTTAACCATGAGCGTCGAAGCCGGCTTGCAAACTTCGATTGACGCTTTGAATCAGACAATCAGCAAATAAAAAGCTCTCTCTCCAAAAAAAATTCCTGCAGTGAAAAATTTTCCTGCGGGAATTTTTTATTTCAAGACGCTGAAAAAAATCTGTAAGGATATTGGCAAGCGGCGGCAGATTATGTATAATGCATGTGGAATCATTTTTATTTCATAGGCGGTGATTACAGTGAATGATATAGTTACGATTAAGGGGCTCAAGTACGGTCTGCAACTGACATTTGCCAAAGGCGCGAGCTTCGACGACGTGCAGGCAAATCTTTTGGAGAAGTTGCAATCGGGCAGCAGTTTCTTTATTCGCGGGACGACGGTCTTTGTTCCGAAGGGCTACTTCGCGGAGGAACAGAACGAGGCATTGCGCAAGATGTTTCATCGTCACGGAATGCTTTTCAGCACCGAACTCAAACGCCCGAACTTGACTCCGCCCTCCCGTGATACTTCGACAAAGGCTCCTGCGCAAAAATTCAAAGAGAGCGTCGAAGAAGCTCAAAAGATGATGATAATAAATCACACGGTGCGCGGCGGGCAAGAAGTCAAAGCGAATTGCTCCGTGCTGATTTGCGGCAACGTCAATCCCGGTGCACAAGTGATAGCGGGCGGCTCGATTGATATTCGCGGGACATGCAGAGGCTTCGTTCATGCGGGTGCCTTCGGCGACAAAACTGCTTGCGTCGTGGCGGACAGACTCATGCCCGCGCAGATTCGCATTGCCGACCTTATCGCCCGCGCCCCCGACGAAGATGTTAAAGTCAGTCAGGCGGAACGCGCCATGATTAAAGACAACATGATTATCTTTGAACCCGTTGCACGGTAAATTCAATTAGGAATGAGGAATTAGGAATTAGGAATTAAAAATCCGATCCCAAGTCCCTACTCCTTGAGAAAGGACTAATTTTATGAGTCAGATTTTAGTAATTACTTCGGGCAAAGGCGGCGTCGGCAAAACGACAACCACTGCCAATATCGGCGTCGGGCTTGCCATGCGCGGCAACAAAGTCGCCTTGATTGACACGGACACGGGGCTCCGCAATCTTGACCTTTTGCTCGGCTTGGAAAATCGTATCTTGTATGATTTGGTCGACGTGACAAGCGGGCGCGTTGCCTACAAAAAAGCTCTCGTCCGTCACAAAAAATTTGAAAATCTTTATCTCTTGCCAACGTCTCAAGTCAAGGATAAGTCCGCCGTCAATCCCGAACAGCTTGTCACTCTCTGCGACGAGATGAAAAAGGAATTCGACTTTATCATTATCGATTGTCCCGCCGGCATTGAGCAGGGTTTCAAGACCGCGATAGCCGCCGCCGATACCGCAATCGTCGTGACCATGCCGGAAATTTCTGCCGTGCGCGACGCGGATAAAATTATCGGTGAACTCGGTCGTGCCGACAAAGAAAACGTTAAGCTTATCGTCAACAGAATCCGTCCGCAGATGGTTGAAAAAGGCGATATGCTTGACATGACCGACATCGACGAAATTTTATCGGTAGCTTGCATAGGGCAGGTTCCCGACGACGAAAACGTTGTCGTTGCCACGAACAGAGGCGAGCCCGTTATCACAATGAACGGTTCGTCGGCGGGGCAGGCTTACAAAAATATCGTCGCCCGAATTTGTGGAGAGAATGTCCCTTTCCTTAAACCGCAAAAGGAAGGCTTCTTCGCCCGGCTGAAAAAACTTTTCGGCTTGCTGTAAGGAGGGCTGTCCATGCTTGACGTTTTAAAGAGAGTCTTCGGTATGAGCGAAAAAAAATCCGGAACGGTTGCCAAAGAGCGTTTGCAAGTCGTGTTGATTCATGACCGCGCAAGCATTTCGCCGGAGATTATGGAAAAGATTAAGGAAGAAATTATAACTGTCTTATCCAAATACATGAACATAAACCGAACTGAAATGGAAATTGCTTTGGAAAATGATTCCGATTCGGTCGCGCTCGTCGCCAACATTCCTGTGAACTCCATGCGGCATGCGCGGTAAAAATTTTTGGGCGGTCAAGCGACCGCTCTTTTTTTCCTTTATTCAAAAAGTTCATTCGTATAAAATTAATGCGTCGGTCACGGACGACCTCTGATCGTTTACGAAAGGAGGTGGCGCATATGTTGGAGCAGTTCGTTGTAACCGTCGCAGCGGGCGTTGTGGTTCACATCATCTGCAAGTGGCTTGACGGTCGAAAGTGACCAAAAGCACGTGGTTATCGTTAATCTGTAAAACGAGCGAAAACCCCCGATGGCATTCGGGGGTTTTCTTTTTACGCATATGTTGGAACAAGTTTACTTTCGCAAGTGCAAATAAAGTTTAGCACATGGATAAAAATTTTGCAAGCTGAAAATCAAAGGAGCCTCCGATTTCTCGGAGACTCCCGTAATTTACTTTATGAAATTGTTTCGGTTGAAAGTGTCGGCTTAGAAGAAGAATTCGACACGACCGAAGAGACGTTCTGCATCGCCAGGGCCGGTGATGTATTTGCCTTTGAAGTATTTACCGATAAGGACGATTCTGTCCATGGGAGCCCAAGACGCGCCTGCGACGAAGCCTTTGGTGCCGGCGTAGCAGTCATCCCAGTTGATGGCGCAAAGAGAAGTGTTGGAGCCGAGTTCTTTATAACCTGCCCAAACAGCCCATTGACCTTTCTTGGTGTTCTGGTTGCCGCCGCCGTAGAGGTCGCCGTATTTGATCAATGCTTGCCACGATCTGTCTTCGTAGTCAGCTTTGCTGTTCTTTGCATATGCGCCCCAGACCTGAACTTTGCCGAGTCTCCAACCTGCGTTGACAGACCAGATGTTGGCGGTGTCTTCTTTACCCTTCTTGCTGTAAGCGTAGTTGGGCATTGATTCACCATCGAAGGTCATGGTTTTGAAGTCGTCGTCTTTGATGTGGTAGTAACCCGCGCCGCCGAAGAGACCTTTTTGACCCGGATCATATTGAACGTTGATAGCCCAGAAGCTGGAAGGATCAGTGCCGTCGCCGCCGATTTTGCCGTTTGCTCTGTTCCAACGATCAGCTCCGACGCCGTCTTGACGTCCGTTCCAAGAGCCGGAATTTCTTACCGAACCGATAACCTTGTCAGCCTTGAGGCGACCGCCGTAAGCAGTAACTCTCAAGCCGTCCATGAGTTTGCCGAAGGTAATTTCACCGCCGGTATATTCAGTATCCCAAATGATACCGTCTTCATTGGTGTAGAGAGGTTGACGACCGACTTTGACTTGGAAGTTGTCGTAATCGCCCTGTGCCCAACCACGTTCAAGGCTGAAGTTGCTGGAAGTATCGCGGCTCATGTCGACATGTGCGTCAATACGAGCGCGGAGTGTCCAGTGGTCATTGACGTAAGCGATAGGCTCAAAACGGAAGATCCAGTCATCCTGCTTAACGCGGGTGTGTTTGCTGGTGCTGTGATGATGGCGGCGTTGGTCAGCCCAAACGTCGTCAGTCTTGTGGTTTTTGTAGGTGTACTCGATTTTGCCCTGCCAAACAACTTTGTCGGCATATTTTTCGAGTTCGGCAACGCGAACGCCGAGAGCATCGAGTTCATCACGGAATTCGGCGGCGAGTCTGTCGAGTTCGGCTTTGTTTGCGCCGGTCGGGTTCTTCGCCATAGCTTTTGCAATCATCTGTGCCATTTCATAACGGGTGATGTTGCGGTCGCCGCGATAGGTTCCGTCGCCGTAACCTTCGATGACGCCTTCAGCCGCGAGTTTCGCAACCGAGTTGTAAGCCCAGTGACCCGCAGGAACATCGCTGAAAGGATTTGCCGCCGCGAAGGTGGTTGCGCTTGTGCCGAC
>JAFXTD010000056.1 GCA_017535925.1 Selenomonadaceae bacterium
CCAACAGCCCCTAGTAGGGACTAGGGATAAGAAACTAGTTCCCAGTTCCCAGTTCCTAATTCCTACAAGAAAAGGGCGTTCGTCCCGCTGAAAAAGCATCCGGCTTTTTACGCGGGCGGTCGTCATCCATGACGACCGGGCTTTCGCCAACCGCTACTTTTGAATTTACCAACACACCCTAGCAGAAGACACTTCAAAAAAAATTTACCAACAGCTCCCAGTAAGATTAGAAAACTAGTTCCTTGTTCCTATTTACCAGTTCCTATGATAAAATTGCGTTCGGGAGATGAGAAGATGTTCAGCAATTTTATCGTGGCAGTGAGCGCGATTGTTCCGATGTTTTGTCTTATGTCAATCGGCGCGTTCGTGAAATTTCAAAAGTGGTTAACCGACGAAGAACTTAACCACATGAATCGAATGGTTTTCCGCGTCTTTTTTTGTTGCATGATGTTTTATTCGATTTACACGACGGAACTTGCAACGAGTTTTCGTCCGAAGTTGATGCTGTTCGGGGCGGGCGGCGTGCTGATAATTTTTTCTCTGCTCATGATAATTATCCCTCGAATCGAAAAGGATAACAAGCGGCGCGGCGTCCTCGTGCAGGCGATTTTCCGAAGCAATTTCGTTTTAATGGGCGTGCCGATTGTCGCGAACATTTTCGGCGATGAAAATATCGCGGTCTCGACAATGATGATTGCGGTTATCGTTCCGATTTACAATATCCTCGCGGTCTTCGCGCTTGAAACTTTTCGCGGCGGAAAATTTGCGTTGCTGCCGATTTTAAAAGGCGTCTTCAAAAATCCGATGATACTCGGTGCAATCGCCGGCGCAACTCTTTTGATTCTCGGCGTCGAAGTTCCCAAGCCCGTGCTTAAACCAATCGGACAAATTTCGGCGGCGACGACTCCCGTTGCTCTGATAATTTTGGGCGCGTCATTCAAATTCGGCGCAACTCACGAACACAGGAAACAATTACTCGGCGCAGTCTTCGGAAGATTAATTTTGGTTCCCGCGATAATGTTATCGACGGCGGCATTTGTCTTCGGCTTCAGAGGGATTGAATTCGTCACGCTCGTTGCAATCTTCGCGTCGCCCTGCGCGGTCGTAAGCTTTGCAATGGCTCAACAAATGGGCGGCGATTCGGAACTCGCGGCAAATTGCGTCGTGTTCACGTCGGGTCTCTCCTGCTTGACAATGTTCTGTTGGATTTTACTTTTCAAAACGCTGGGGGTTTTTTGATTGGAAAAAATTTCTTCGTTCGCGTCAAAAAATATGGTGTGGCTTGTCATACTCGTTGCAATCGTCGCGCTGATATTGCCCGCGTCGTTCAAGTGGACGGTTCCGCAAATCACAATGCTTTTGGGCGTGATAATGTTCGGCATGGGCATGACGTTGCGTGTTGAGGACTTCAAAGAAATTTTCAAAAGACCTCGCGATGTTTTAATCGGCTTGCTTGCACAATTTACAATCATGCCGTTTTTGGCTTACGTCTTGACAAAAATTTTTCAACTGCCTCCCGAACTCGCGGCGGGCGTGATTTTGGTCGGCACATGCCCCGGCGGCACCGCTTCAAACGTCATGACTTACCTCGCGAAAGGTGACCTTGCTTTGAGTGTCTCGATAACCATGTCGTCAACGATTTTGGCTCCGCTCGTCACACCGCTGTTGACGTGGCTTTTGGCGGGCGCGTGGATTGAAGTTTCGCTCTCGGCAATGATGTTATCGATTGTCAAAGTCGTTATCGCTCCGATTTTTCTCGGCATAATCGTCAATCATTTCTTCGGCGAATTTGTCAAGCGTGTCATAAAAATTTTGCCGCTCGTCTCAATCGTTGCAATCCTCTTGATTCTCGGCGGCGTCGTCGCTGTCAATGCCGAAAAGATTTTGCAAACGGGCTTGCTCTTAATGTCGGTTGTCGTCCTGCACAATCTCTGCGGTTATGCGCTCGGCTTCTGCGCGGCGAAAATTTTTAACATGAACGTCGCGAAGACCAAAGCTGTTTCAATCGAAGTCGGCATGCAAAATTCGGGGCTTGCCGTTTCGTTGGCAATGATTCATTTCGGCGCGGCGGCTGCGATACCCGGTGCACTCTTCAGCGTGTGGCACAACATTTCCGGTTCAATCGCGGCAAATTACCTCGCTCAAAAATCGAACAAAGACAATTGACCTCGCGGAAGATTTTTCGGCGGCGGTGAAATTTTTCGCGGCGGTGAAATTTTTTGCAGTGAAGAAATTTTTTGCGGCGGAGAATTTTTGAGTTCACCGCGTTGAAATTTTTCGGCAGTCGAGCGGGCAAGTTCGTCGCATCTTTCGTTGAAGAAATGCCCCGCGTGACCTTTGACCCAATTAAATTTGACGGCACGCGTCGCAACCAACTTATCCAATTCCAACCACAAATCCTGATTGAGCACGCGCCCTTTGTTCCAGCCGTTGCGTTTCCACTTGGCAAGCCAGCCGTTCGTGAAGGCGTTCTTCATGTAGCTGCTGTCAGTGAAAAGTTCGACGTTCGCGCCCGCAGAAATTTTTTCCAGAGCACGAATCGCCGCCGTCAATTCCATGCGATTGTTCGTCGTATTCTCCTCGCCGCCGAAAATTTCTTCGCGTCGATTTTTTTCGTCGACGATAACCGCCGCCCAACCGCCCGCGCCGGGATTTCCCAAACACGAACCGTCCGTATAAACTTTTATCATTTGAAAACCTCCGTCGTGAATTTCGATTTGACAACGCGGCACGAGTGTGATAAATTTTTCTTGTCAAAGAAAGCAAACTTGTGGCAGGCAGTCGATGGTTGCACGTCGACTCCTTCCTCGTTAATACATTCAGGTATTACCGGATTCGAGAGCCGTTGTGACGAACGGCTTTTTTTTACTTGCGGTTGTCGAAGTACGTCAGCAACGCGAGGATGAAGCTGCCGACCGAGCAGATGAGCTCAATCCAATCGAGAATCTCCATGCGCGTCACCTCCTTCCTTCGAGGAAGAAAGCCGACACATCGAACTGCCTGCCGCAACGAATATATCATACGTTCATAAAATCTTCAAGTGAAATTCAATTTGACAACACGGCATGAGTGTGATAAATTTTTCTTGTCAAAGAAAGCAAACTTGTGGCAGGCAGTCGATGTTGGTACCGTCGACTCCTTCCTCGTTAATACACTAACTGATTTTGGAGCCGCCGGGGCGGCTTATTTTTTTCCGTTGAAGTGGTCGATGACGGCGAGGATGAAGCTGCCGACCGAGCAGATGAGCTCAATCCAATCGAGAATCTCCATGCGCGTCACCTCCTTCCTTCGAGGAAGAAAGCCGACACATCAAACTGCCTGCCGCAACGAATATAGCATACGTTCATAAATTTTTCAAGTGAAATTCAATTTGACAACACGGCATGAGTGTGATAAATTTCTTTCGTCAAAAGAAGCAAACTTAGTGGCAGGCAGTCGATGGTTGCACGTCGACTCCTTCCCCGTTAATAATTGGGTACTACTGAGCCGGGCGTTGCTCGGCTATTTTTTTCCGTTGAAGTGGTCGATGACGGCGAGGAGGAAACTGCCAACCTCAATCTGCCTGCCGCGCCGAATATAGCATACACTCATAAATTTTTCAATCGATAAACGCGAAAGGATTTATTATGGATGTTCTTCAAGAAAAAATTAAAACTTTGCCCGACGCGCCCGGTGTCTACCTCATGAAGGACGTTCGCGGCAAAATTATTTACGTCGGCAAAGCTCGCGTGCTCAAAAATCGCGTTCGACAATATTTTCAAAGCAACAAGAATCACGGCGCGAAAGTCAAAGCTATGGTTGCCAAAATCGCCGACTTCGAAACGATAATCACTGCCGGCGAGGTCGAGGCTCTGATTCTTGAATGCAACTTGATAAAAAAAAATCGCCCGCGCTACAATATCAGCCTCAAAGACGACAAGAGTTATCCCTACCTGCGCTTGACTGCCGAAGATTTTCCGCGAATCATTTTGACGCGGCGAATCATTCACGACGGCTCACGATACTTCGGACCGTACACGAGCGGGCTTGCCGTCAAAGAAACTCTTCAGCTCCTGCGAAAAATTTTCCCGCTGCGAACCTGCAAAACTTTTGCAAAGCGTCCGTGTTTGGAATTTCATATCAAGCGGTGCCTCGCGCCCTGTGCAAAAAAAATTTCCCGCGAGGATTACATGCGTCTTGTCAAGGCTGCGGAAAAATTTTTGGAGGGACGCACCGCGCAAGTCGAACGTGAACTTTCAAAGCAGATGATTGACGCCGCAGAAAATTTGAACTTCGAGGAGGCGGCGAGGCTTCGAGATATTTTGTCGGCGATAAAAAAAGTCACGGAGAAACAAAAAATCGTCACCGACACGGGCGACGCGGATGCTATCGGTTTGGCAAGACTTGAAAACGAAACTTGCGCGCAGATTTTTTTCA
The DNA here is from genome assembly GCA_017535925.1 of Selenomonadaceae bacterium. Classification (GTDB taxonomy): domain Bacteria; phylum Bacillota; class Negativicutes; order Selenomonadales; family Selenomonadaceae; genus Quinella. The sequence continues at coordinate 4,417 of JAFXTD010000056.1, forward strand.
TTCGCGAGGGCAAAGTCACCGGACGCGAAAATTTTTTGCTCACCGGCGCGAACGACGAGACCGACTCTCAAGCCGTCACGGAATTTATCAAGCAATACTATTCCCGCGCTCAAATTTCGGCGACGGAAATTTTATTGCCCTTCGACTTGCCCGAAGACGATACAAAACTTTTAAGCGAATGGCTCGGCGTGAAGTTAATCGTTCCCAAGCGCGGCGTCAAACGTTCGCTGGTCGAAATGGCAATTCAAAACGCGGAAAAATTTTTGTCGGAAGAATCTGCGCGGCGTCAACTGAAAAATGCTCAAACAATCGGCGCGGTCGAGGAGCTGAAAAATTTCTTGAACTTGTCGAAACTTCCGAGACGCATGGAATGCTTTGACATTTCCCACATTCAAGGCGCGGAGACCGTTGCCTCTATGGTCGTCTTCGAAGACGGAGCACCCGATAAAAAAAGTTATCGCCGCTTCAAAATTCGTTCGACGGAAGGCAAGCCCGATGATTTTCTTTCAATGCGCGAAGTCACAAGCAGACGCTACGGATCAACCGAAAACTTGCCCGATTTAATCGTTATCGACGGCGGTATCGGTCAATTAAATTCCGCGCTGGAAATTATTCGCGGCGCGGGTCATCAAGTCCCCGTTGTCGGTCTTGCCAAGCAGTTTGAATTGATTTTCGTCGAGGGTGCTTCCGTTCCGATTGAACTTCCCAAAGACTCTCAAGCTCTCAAACTCATGCAACGGATTCGTGACGAGGCTCACCGTTTCGCAATAACTTATCACAGAAAACTTCGGCGCAAACGCAACTTGAAATCCGAACTTGATAACGTGGCGGGCATAGGCGTCAAGCGTCGCACCGAACTTTTTAAAGCCTTCGGGTCGCTCGCAAAAATAAAAGCGGCTGCAGTCGAGGAACTTGCAACCGTGCCCGGTATGAATCAATCCGCCGCCGAATCGCTTAAAAAATTTTTCGACGCCCGCTGACATTGAATGCCTGAAACTTTCCTGATATAATCCCTCCAATGCCGCTCCCTCAAAAGCGGTAAGCTTACGCTTGAGGAGGGAGGTGATATTATGGATATTCTTATTCTTCTCGGCGTGACTGCGGTCGGCGGAACAATCGGAACCGTTATCGGCGGTCTCATTCTCGACTACATCCGCGCTAAAAGGTCGTAAGCGGCAGCAAACTCCAACTTATTGCCCAAGATAATCGGATTCCTCAACCGATTAGGCAAAAACGAAACCCCGCGCAGTTCCTCAGGCTGTACGGGGTTTTTCGTTTTGGTGATACAATGGAACTACTATTCTTATTCTTCTCTGCGTCGTTAATCTATCACAAGCTCTGTCTTTTGTCAATCGCAAAACGAAGCCCCCGTGCCGTTCAAATTTTTTCAAGAAAAAAATTCCCCCGTCATCAATCGACGAGGGATTTTTTGATTAGACTTGAGGATTTTTCTTGTGGTCTTGTCTCAAGCAGTCATTGCCGGCGGCGGCAACATAATCGAGTTCTTCAAGCGACATTTCCTCGTTCATGGCGCGGCGGCGAATTTTCAATCGCAACAAGAGGTTGCCCTTGATATTGCTGAACTGCGAGAAATCCGTTTGAAAAAATCTTTCTTCCAATGTCATTTCAATCACTCCTTAATTATCTTTTGAAACTTATACGACGAAAAACGGATTGTGTTACACTTCGCCCAAAAATTTTTTCAGCTTTTCAAGAGTTCGATGGAGCGTCACACGAACATTGCTTTCGCTCATTGATAAAATTTCGGCGATTGTCCGCGTATTTTGTTCGCCCCAATACCTAAGCTCGACAATTCGCCGTTCGCGTTCGTTGAGTTTATCAAGTGCCGCCAAAAGTCCGCGACTCGTTTCGCTGTTAATCATTTGTCGTTCCGGCTCTTGAGATTCGGGGGCGGCGGGGTCGAAAAATTCTTCCCACTCGCTCTCTTGAGAATTGGAGGTGCGGCGCGTGTGGTCGATTATCGCGTTGTTGGCGATTCGGAAAAGCCACGTGGAAAAGGCGGCTTTGTCGGGGTTGTAGCTCTCAAGATTTTCATTCATCTTCATGAAAGTTATGCTCGTTACGTCGTCGGCGTCAGCGACATTTTTCAGCCGCGCAAAAATGAAATTATAGACACGCGGGAAAAAATATTCGTAGAGTTCCTCGAAAGCCTCTTCGTCGGTCATTGCCTGTTGAGCAAGCGAATTGTAATAATCTTTAATCATGATTATCCACCTTCCAAAAATTCTTTTGGCGAATTTTATCACAAGTGAATCGCTTTAACAAACAAGTGAATCGCTTTAACAATCTTCTTTGGCAAGTCGGTTGCGTTGTTTCTCTCGAATTTTTTTCAAGACATCGGGCGGGACTTCGCTCTCGGAAATTTCTCGTGTAAAAATTTTTTCTTGCAAAGCCAAATCGTGCCGCTCTTTGTCGCCGAAAAACTTGTAAGCCGCCGCGCCTGCGATTGCCGCGCCGATTAAAACCGGTACCATAAAATCACTCCCAAAAAAATCCCGCCTTTCGACGGGATTTTTAGCTGTCAGCTTCTAGCTTTTAGCTGTTAGAAAGTCATCCTGAATGCTGATTAATTTTTCCACAGGACAACGGCACTGCGCGCAGGGATATACAGCTTGAGCCAATCCTTATCCTCTCTGTCGTAAACGGGGTCGTAATTCGTGTAGTGAATAATCGTGTCGTCGGTCAAGCCGAAGCCTCCGAAAGCTTTATCGTCCGTGTTGAGCATGACATCGTAATTGCCTTTGGGAACGAGAAAGCCGTAATCGACGAAAGATTTTGTCGGCGAGAAGTTGAAAATGAAAAGCAGACGCCCGCGCATGTAAGCCAAGACTTGGTCGGCGTCGTCGTGCCAAATTTCGCGGACAGGCAATTTCGCAAAATCGGGTTCGGCTTTGATGACAGAAATCATTGCTCTGTCGAAGTCGCCGAGTTCGTGATAGCAAAGCGTCTTATCGTCGAGCAGGTGCCATTGACGCATTGCGTATTTGTGACTCCAGCCGTTGCCTTCGCGCGGGAAGTCAATCCATTCGGGGTGACCGAATTCGTTGCCCATGAAGTTCAGATAGCCGCCGTTCATTGTCGAAAGCGTCACGAGACGAATCATCTTGTGCAAGGCAATGCCGCGGTTGGCAACGTCGTTTTCGTCGCCTTTGCGGAAGTGCCAATACATATCGGCGTCAATCAGACGGAAAATAATCGTCTTGTCGCCGACGAGTGCTTGGTCGTGACTTTCGGCGTAGGAAACGGTTTTTTCATCTGCGCGGCGATTCGTCATTTCCCAGAAGATTGAGGAAGGTTTCCAATCCTCGTCGCGATGCTCTTTAATCAACTTAATCCAATAATCGGGAACGTTCATTGCAAGACGATAGTTGAAGCCGAAGCCGCCGTCCTCAAATTTGCTTGCAAGACCGGGCATGCCCGAAACATCTTCGGCGATTGTAACCGCGTCGGGTTTGACCTCGTGAATCATTTTGTTGGCAAGCATGAGGTAGCAAATGGCGTTGTCGTCTTGGTGACCGTTGAAGTAGTCGCCGTAGCTGCAGAACGCCTCGCCCAAGCCGTGACTGTAGTAAAGCATTGACGTTATCCCGTCGAAACGGAAGCCGTCGAAGTGATATTCTTCAAGCCAATATTTGCAGTTGCTCAAAAGGAAATGGAGTACGTCGTCTTTGCCGTAGTCGAAACAGAGGCTGTCCCAAGCGGGGTGTTCGTGGCGGTCGCCGGGATAGAAAAATTGATTCGGGTCGCCCGCGAGGTTGCCCAAGCCTTCAACTTCATTTTTAACCGCGTGGCTGTGAACAATGTCCATGATAACACCGATACCCATTTGGTGCGCGGCGTCAATCATGTCTTTCAATTCTTCGGGCGTGCCGCATCGACTGCTCGGCGCGAAGAAACTCGACACGTGATAGCCGAAACTGCCGTAGTAAGGATGCTCTTGAATCGCCATGACTTGAATGGCATTGTAGCCCGCCTGCTTGACACGCGGCAAAATATTTTCTTTGAATTCGGTGTAAGTGCCGACCTTTTCGGCGTCCTGCGCCATGCCGACGTGACACTCGTAAATCAAAAGCGGATTCGTGTCAATCTTGAAGCCTTCGTCATGCCACTCGTGAGGTTGAGCGGGATTCCAAACTTGCGCGGAAAAAATTTTTGTCTTATCGTCTTGCACGACGCGTTGACACCAAGCGGGAATACGTTCGCCCTCGCCGCCGTCCCAACGAACTATCATTTTGTAGAGGTCGCCGTGTTTGAGTTGGTTCTCGGAAAGTTTGAGTTCCCAGTTGCCGCCTTCAATTTTCTTGCAACGATATGCCTCGTCTTTTTGCCAGCCGTTGAAGTCGCCGATTAACCAGATGTCCGAAGCATTCGGTGCCCATTCACGGAAAATCCAACCGTAGCCGGTCTTGTGCAATCCGTAATAAAGATGACCGCTCGCGAAATCCGACAGCGTGCGCTTGCCGTTCTGCGTGAGTTGAGAAATTTTCCACAGAGCGTGTTCGTGACGACCGCGTATTGCCTCTTCGTATGGTTCAAGCCAAAAATCCTTCGCCACCAAGCCGATGTGTTCTTTTGCCATAATCATTCCTCCCCTTAATCACATTTGGTTTTTACCGCTTCGATTGTAACAAAAGATTTTTTTTTAAGCAAGGAAATTAGCGGCGTTAATACGAATTTAACTGAAAATTTTTTCACAAGCAGCTAAGAGCTCTTGAAAATAAAATTGATTCCGCATAGAGTACAGCACAAAAAAAATCCCGCCGAGTCATTCGACGGAATTTTTTTGCCCAAAAGACCGTAAACGGGTAGGGATTCTGGAGGCATGCGCGACGTCAATGGCGGTAAAAATGTTGGCGCAAGATTGAAAAATGTTTCAAAACCGTAAACGGTATGGAGGCATGCGCGACCGCTTACACCTTGCTGACTATGTTTTTCACGCTCATCGAGTTTCAAAACCGTAAACGGTATGGAGGCATGCGCGACTGTTTAAACAACTTAAAAAATCTTTCAAGGAGCTTAAAGAGAGGGTTTCAAAACCGTAAACGGTATGGAGGCATGCGCGACCTCATGTGGTAAACAACGGAAACCGTGCAAAATATCTTTAGCTGTTTCAAAACCGTAAACGGTATGGAGGCATGCGCGACAGTACGCCTTGCGGGGAGTGTCACAACGCCACGAAATTCGGGCTTTTGGAAAGTGTTTTGAAAAGCCCGCTGTTCGATTGCGTTCTCCGAAAAAAGTAATCATATGAGTTTCATAAAAGCCTTGAGTTTGTTGAGATGACGCGCTCCTTTCGATTTGGAAAATGTTTTGAATAAACGGCGTCATTACGTAGCCCGAAAACACTTTCCATTTTTAAAAGTTGAAACGAGGTTTTTATAGCACACCCTTTTGAAAAAAGCAAGAGCGGATAAAAATTTTGTCAGCGATTGAGATACTCGGAAAATTTTTTGACGCGCTCATTAATCACGTCACGAGAATTTTTGCCGCCGTATTCGCGATAAACTTTCGCCATGTATTCCTCGTAGCGATTGCAAAAGATAATGCGCCCCTCGTCAGTCAAGCGGCATTCTTCAGCCGTCGAGGAAAAATTTTCGGGTTGAAGCATTCTCTTGTTTAGCAAATTCAAAACGAAACGGTCAATGACGGGTTGGCGAAAAAATTCCATCATGTCAAAAATCAGAGAATCTTTCCTGCCGTCGTTGGAGTGGAAAAAACCGATTCGGGCGTCCATGCCGGCGAGCGCGACGGCGATTCTGACTTCACGTTCAAGAAAAGCGTAGCCGTAATTCAGCAGAGCGTTCACGGGGTCTTTGGCGGGGTGTTGAGAGCGTTCTTTCCACTTCCAACGAGTTTGGTCGAGTAGTTCGGTAAAAGTTGCGAAATAAATTTTCGAGGCAATGCCTTCCATACCGCGAAGCTCCTCCGGAGTTTTTATAGCGGATAATTTTTCGGCAGTTTGCTTGAGTTTTTTGTTCGTGAGTTCAATTTTTTCGGCGTCGACGTTTTTTTCGTAGCGTTTGAGCAGAGTGCGTTGATTGGAAATTTTTTCTGAAATAATTTCTCTGGACAATTCAAGTTGTCTGTTCATGTCACGAAAAATTTCCAACTGACGGAGGAGCCGTGTTGCCGATTGTTTTTCGCAGATGAAATGCCCGATGATTTTCCCGCGACTGTCGATATAAAAAATCGGGATATGCAGTTCCATGAGTTCAAAAATTGTTTGCGTTGAGAGTTGAGCATTTCTCCCGACGACGAGACCGTCAATCGAACGAACGGGCAAGCGTCCGAGGACTTCGGAATTTTTTTCGACGACGATTCGCGGTCCCGCCTTATGCGCTGAAGAACCCGCCGATAAAAGATACAATACGCCCAAAATTTTTCACCTCACACAACGAGAAAACCTTTTTCCTCTTCCAGCGGCTTGGTCGAGAGTTGCAAATTTTTTTCGCAAGACTTGCAAAGCGGCACCATCAAAATCGAATTGCCTTCCGTCGCGGCAGCGATTGCCGATAAATCTTTCCACACACGAGCCGCCTGCGCAGTTTCCAATCGACAACTGAACACGCTGTATTGAACGCGCCAAGCGAATCGCTCAAGATAGTTGACGATGTTGTCCCGCGTTTTGTTGTCGGGGATGTCATAGCAAATTAAGTATCTCATCAAAAATTTCAGCTCACAAAATTTTTTTGTCAATATAGCACAAAAAAAGCACTTCCCGCAATGGGAGGTGCTTTTTCTTTTCCGAAGACCGTAAACGGTAAGACTTTGTGTAATAATTGATAAACCATTATTCGCTGACACCGGAAAATATTTGGGAAGTAATTCCATAGTTTCAAAACCGCAAGCGGTAAAAATTTCGACGGAGGCATTATAAAATATCGGCGGGCGGAATTCAAGCATAATCTTCTTGAAAAAATTTTTGATACGTTGCATAATGGCGGCGAAGGAGGTGAGCATTTGGCTCAAAAAATTTTTAAAGCGTTGCTGTTCGACACGTGGAGCATT
>JAFXTD010000057.1 GCA_017535925.1 Selenomonadaceae bacterium
ATTTTATTCTGTTCCATTGAGCGTCCGTTAAATCTTTGTGGTAAAATGAATTTGACATAAGTTGTTCACTTCTTTCAAACTCATTTTATCAAAGAACTGCTTATGTTTTTCTTTTACTTGAGTTTACCAACAACCCCTAGTTCCTAGTTCCTAGTTCCTCAAATATTTTGCGGGGACGTGTTCGGTGAGCCAAACGCCGTTGACCGAACGAAAAAATTTGTAGCCGTCAATGAACATCTTGCCGCTCTCGACGATAAAAATTTTCGGGACACCGTGCCGCCTCCCGACTTTGGTCGCCGTGTCAATGTCGCTCGACAAATGAACGTAAAGCCTCGACATTTTCAGCAAACCTTGTGCATTAATCGACGCACTAAATTTTTCGCTCGTGCCGTGATACAAAATTTCGGGCGGTTCAAGTTCGGCAAGCTCCACGTCGACGGGGATTGAGTGCCCTTGATTGGCTCGAATCAATTTTTTGTCCGCGCTGAAAGAATATCGCTGCTTCTCGTCAGTCGCAACTATCTGCTCAAGCGTCGCTCTGTCAAGATTTTTCACGCGGCGAATCAATTCCTCGACCTCTGCCCAGCCGTGCTCGTCAAGTTCAATTCCGACAATCTGCGGCTTGTGGCGAAGTATCAAGCTCAAAAATTTGCTCGTCGACTTCAAACACGTTGCCTCCCAAAAATTTTTTTCAATCCTAATTCAAAGCCGCTAACTTGTCAACATTTGAATTTTGCGGTAAAGTTATAAAAAAATTTTGTAGCTGTTGTAAATTAAAACGGCGGCTCCGATTAAGTGGTTCAATTATTTTTATGTATTAAATCTACTTTTCTTTTGCTCGCCCAAAAGAAAAGTAGCAAAAGAAAAGGGCGTTGACCGGCGGATGAACATCCTGTTCATATCGCCGGCGGCCGTCATCCATGACGGCCGGGTTTATCCTCACCGCTGCTTTTCGATTTTATAAATATATTTTGGGAGGTAAACGAATGAAGATTATCAACGGAAAAAAAATCGGGCGCGGCGAAGTCGAACGCCTCTTGACGAAAAAAGCTTTTGATGAAGTTGAACTTTCGCCGAAGATTCGCGAGGCAAACAAAAAAATTTTCAGCGAGGACTTGAGCGCGATTGAAATTGTTCGGCGGATTGTCGAGGATGTTCGCAGGCGAGGCGATTCGGCGGTTATCGATTGGACAAAAAAAATTGACGGCGTCGAGTTGGAAAATTTTTCCGTCGAGCTTGAGGAGTTTGAAATTGATTCGGAAATTTTTTCGTCGTTGAAGGTCGCGGCAGAAAATATTCGTCGCTTCCACACGGAACAACTGCCGAAGTCTTGGATAACTTATCGCGGCGAAAATTCTTTGCTCGGTCAAGCGGTAATTCCTTTGGAGCGCGTCGGAGTTTACGTTCCCGGCGGAACCGCTGCTTATCCGTCAAGCGTCTTGATGAATATCATTCCCGCAAAAGTTGCGGGCGTCAAAGAAATTATCATGTGCTCGCCGAATACAAATCCTGCTGTCCTCGCGGCGGCGAAACTTGCAGGCGTCGACAAGATTTTTAAAATCGGAGGAGCTCAAGCGATTGCGGCGATGGCTTTCGGCACGGAACAAATTCCTCGCGTCAACAAAATCGTCGGGCCCGGAAATATTTTTGTCACGCTTGCCAAGAAGGAAGTTTACGGGCACTGCGATATTGATATGCTTGCCGGACCGAGTGAAATTTTGATTGTCGCCGACGAATTTGCAAATCCCGTTTACGCTGCCGCCGACATGTTGAGCCAAGCCGAACACGACCCGCTTGCCTGCAGTATCGTTATCACGACGAGCGAGGAGCTTGCCGAAAAAATTTCCGCGCAAGTCGAGGAGCAACTTAAAAATCTTCCGCGAAAAGAAATCGCCGCCGCCTCAATCGAACGCAACGGCTTAATCGTCGTCGCAGAAAATTTAAACGAGGCGATTGACTTTGCAAACTTTTCCGCGCCCGAACACTTGGAACTTTTGACGCAAAATCCTTTTGAACTTTTGCCGAAGATAAAAAATGCGGGCGCGATTTTTTTGGGAGCCTATTCACCCGAACCGCTCGGCGATTATCTTGCAGGACCGAATCACGTTTTGCCGACGGGAGGCACCGCAAAATTTTATTCCGTGCTCAACGTCGAGACTTTCCTCAAGCGCACGAGTTTAATTTCTTACACGCGAAAAGATTTGTTGAAGGCGGCGGAAGATGTGAAACGTTTGGCGGAGGCGGAAGGCTTGCAGGCTCACGCGGAGGCAATTCGTAAGAGGGAGGAGAACTCATGAAAATTTTGCACACGGCGGATTGGCATTTGGGAAAGACTTTGCTGAATTATTCGCTTATCGATGACCAAGACTTTATCTTGAAAGAATTTTTGAAAGTCGTCGACGACGTGAAACCCGATGCGATTATCATTGCGGGCGACGTTTACGACAGAGCCGACCCTTCGACCGAAGCCGTCAATCTTTTCGACGAAATTATTTTCAAGCTGACCGAAAAAAAATTCCCCGTGCTGTGTATCGCGGGCAATCACGATTCTCAAGACCGTTTGAATTTCGGCAGCAGACTTTTCGCCAACAAAAAATTTTTCATTACGGCGAAGAAAGATGACGAGCCTGAACCTATCGCGCTTGAAGACGAATTCGGCGAAGTTTATTTTTCGCTGATACCTTACTTCGACCCTGCCGAATTTAAATCCGACGAACGATTGACTTTCAACGCCGCGAACAAATTTTATATCGGCGAGGCGCGGAAAAAAATTCCTGCAGGCAAACGGAGCGTTGCGATTGCTCATGTTTTCGTTGAAGGCGGCGAAGAATCCGATTCCGAAAGAAAATTTGTGGGCACGGCGGGCAAAGTCAATGCGGAAATTTTTTCGGGCTATGATTACGTCGCGCTCGGTCACCTGCATAAACGTCAGCAAGCGGGCAACAACATTTTTTACAGCGGCTCGCCTCTCAAATATTCCGCCAAAGAATCTTCACACAAAAAAGGAATTACGCTGGTTGAACTTGACGGCAACGGTTTTGTTCGTGCGGAAAATATTTTGCTCAAGCCGCAAAGAGATTTGATTGAAGTTTCGGGGACGCTTGCCAAATTTTTGAATCAGCCTCCAAACGACGCTTACGCTTACATTACGTTGACCGACGAGGAATTTGTTTACGACGCGGCACAAAAATTGCGCGAAGTCTTTCCGTATTTGATGGAGGCGAAGAACAAATCCAAGCCGAAAGATTTTATCAAAGAGCCTGCCGGAAAAATTCGTGAGGGCGCGTCGCTTCCCGAACAATTCAACGACTTCTTCGAGGCAATGGCGAACAGACCTTTGACGGAAGACGAGCGGGCGGCAATGGCAGAAATTTTCAAGGAGACGGAATCATGACACCGATAAAATTAAAAATGACGGCGTTCGGCGCGTATGTCGAACCTGTCACGTTGGATTTTTCAAACGGCTTGCACGGCGAAAAAATTTTTCTGATAAACGGAGCAACCGGCGCGGGCAAGACGACGATTCTTGACGCAATTTCCTACGCGCTTTACGGCGAAACTTCCGGCAAGGCTCGTGACGGCAAAGACATGCGCTCAAAAGGCGTGCCCGACGACATTAAAACCGAAGTCGATTTCACTTTCGCGCTCGGCGATAAAATTTACGAAGCTCACCGCGAAATAGTTTACAGTTCCAAGCGCAAGGAAAACAAATATCAAACGCGAGCCGCCTTGTATCGTGACGGCGATTTAATCGAGACCAAAGACCGCGCCGTCAAAAATATAATCACGGGGCTTTTGGGCTTCGACGCGGAACAATTCAGGCAAGTTGTCTTGTTGCCTCAAGGCGAATTCAAAAAATTTCTTTCCGCCGATTCCGACGAGCGACAAAAAGTTTTGAACGTTCTTTTCGACAGCGCGCCTTACAAAAAAATTGAGGAGGCTCTTGCCGAACGGGCGAAAAATTCTGCGGCGGAAGTCAAAGCTTTGGAAGACAAAAAAGAGGCGTATGAAACTCAACTTGGCGAGGCGGATTCAAATTTGTTGGCGGAGCTTGAGGAAAAATTTTCTTTCGCGCAAAAAAAATCTTCCGAACTCAAAAAATCTTCCGACGCCGCTCAAAACAAATTCCTCGAAGGAAAAAATTTGGCGGAGAAATTCGTTGACTTTGAGAAGTCGACTGCGGCTCGTGACAAGGCAAAAGAAAATCTTGACGCGGCGGAAAAAATTTTGTCTGCGGCTCAAGAGGAATATAAAATTCGTGAGGCGGAGGAAAATCTTCGCGAGGAGCTCAAGAAGCGCAACGATAAACTTATCGACACCAAGAAAGCACTCGGAGAATTTTTTGCGCTGAAGAAAAAACTTTCGAAGGCAGAAGAAGATTTGCAAACCGCGAAGAAAAAGTTTGAGGAATTTGACAAGCTGGAAAAAGATTATAAAGCACTGCTTGCCGAACTGGAGGCGAAGAAAAAATCTTTTGACGGTGCGGACGTTGCATTTGAAAAGGCCGCTCAAATTTTGCTGAAAGCCAAAGAGCGTGCAAAACTTTCAGCCGAAATTTCCCGTCGCGAAAAAACTTTGGCGATGGAAGAGGAAAAACTTTCTTTCGTCGAAAAAAATTTCAACGCCGCGCAGATTGAGTTGGAACGTTTGCAGATTGTAAATCAGGCGGCACATTTGGCATCCAAGCTCAAGGAAGGGGAACCTTGCCCCGTTTGCGGCTCACTCGAACATCCTGCGATAACTCAAGCCGCAATTCCGACCGTCGCCGAATTTCAAGCCGCCGAAAAAAATCTCGAACGCCTCAAGAATGAAAAGAGTCAAACGGAAAAAACCGTTGCCAACATCAAGGGCGAACTTGCCGAGAAAAAAAATCACCTCGAAGATTACGCCGACATTCCCGACGTTTCGACAGCGCAAAAAATTTTTGATAAGGCTGCGGAAAATAAAGAAGCTCTTGCCACTTATCAACAGCGCATCGACAAAGGCAACAACTTAATCGAAAAAAATAAAATCGACAAAGAAAAAGCCTCCGACGTAAAAATTTCTGCGGAACTTTCGGCGGCAAGGCTCACGGAAAGCGTCAAGAATTCTCAACGGGACATTGACGAAAATTATTTGACGAATCCCTCGCAACTTGACACCGACTTGAGCGCGGCACAAAATGAATTCAAAAAACTTGATGACGCATGGACTTCGGCACAAAAAAATTTTCACGACGCAAAGGAAACAAAATCTGCGCGGGCGGCAACGTTGCAATCGGCGCAAGAAAACTTCGACAACCTGCAAGCGTTCCTCGCCGACAAAACCCCTCCCGATTTGGAAACGCTGGAAAAAAATTCGGGCGACTTGCGGCAACAATACGAGGCGATTCTTTCCGAGAAAGCAGAGCTTGAAACAAAAATTAAATCGATAAAAGAATTTTCCTCCAAGCTTGCCGAAATCAAAGTCGAACTTGCCGCCAAAGAAAAAATCGCCGACATGTGGAAAAGACTTTCCGATGTGGCGAACGCGACCGGCAAAGGCGAATCCGATTTGAAAATTTCCTTCCAACGCTATTTCCTTTCGACGATGTTTAACGACGTTGTCAACGAGGCGAACAACCGCTTGAAGAAGATGAGCAACGGGCGGTACCTCTTCCAAATGAAAGACGCCGGCAAAACCAAGGCTAAGGCTGCGGGTTTGAACTTGGAAATTTTCGACGAACAAAGCGGTGCACTTCGCCCCGTAGAAACTTTGAGCGGCGGCGAAAGTTTTTTGGCGTCGTTGTCTTTGGCATTGGGCTTGGCTTCGGTCGTGAGAAACAAAGTCGGCGGCATTAAACTTGACACGATTTTTATCGACGAGGGCTTCGGAAGTTTAGACAGCGAAACGCTTGACTTTGCAATTTCGACGATTATCGAACAGAGCGGCGGACGACTCGTCGGGATAATTTCTCACGTCGAAGAGCTGAAAAATCAAATGCCCGTCCGCCTCGAAGTGAAGAAAGGCAAGACGGGCTCAACGGCAGAATTTATTTCGTGATAAGATTTTTTGCCAAGCGGACAGCTTCCACACCGTCACGGGCGTAGGCGTCGGCTCCGGCACTGTCGGCGTATTCTTGAGTCAAAGCCGCGCCTCCGACCATGACTTTTGCTGAAGAGCCCGCCGCGTGCAAATCGGCAATGACTTTATCAATCTGAATCATCGTCGTCGTCATGAGGGCGCACAAGCCTACAATATCGGCGTCGTGTTCGAGGGCAGCGCGAACAATTTTTTCAGAGTCAACGTCCTTGCCCAAGTCAATCAATTTAAAGCCGCTGTTTGAAATCAATGCGCCGACAATATTTTTTCCCAAGTCGTGAACGTCGCCTTTGACGGTCGCGATAACGAAAGTTCCCTGCGATGAATTTTCTTGCGCGGGGAAATTTTTTTTGAGTTCGTCGAAGGCAAGACGCATTGTCTCTGCGGAAAGCAAAACTTGCGGCAGAAAAATTTTTCCCGACCCGAAATCTTCGCCGAGTTCATTCATTGCGGCGGTTAAAGCGCGTTCGGTAATTTCATCTGCGGAAAAATTTTCGGCGACCGCCTTTTGAATCAGCGAGGCAATTTCGTCTTTGTCTCCTTCTTGAACCGCAAGCTTAATTGCGCTCAACGTGTCGAGAGAATTTTTTTCATCGCGAGTAGGATTTTCATTACGCATTGCGCCTTGCGCATTATCAATTGAATATTTCAAACCGTTCGGGTCGTGAGCGAGCAAGGCAGCGGCGGACTTCAAAACGTTTTGCATTGATTCGTCGTAGGGATTCATAATCGGCGCGTCGAGCCCTGCGGCAAGGCACATTGCAAAAAACGTCGAGTTAATCAGCGGGCGATTGGGCAAGCCGAAAGAAATATTACTCAAGCCCATCGTCGTCGGCAAATTCAATTCGCTGTAAAGTTTCAAAGTCTTCAAGACTTCGAGGCAAGCATTTTTATCGGCGGAAATTGTCATGACGAGCGCGTCAAGCAAAAAGTCTCCGTCGTCGAGCCCGAAAGTTTTTGCGGCGTCGAGAATTTTTTTCGCAACGGAAAATCTTTCTTCGGCTGAATTCGGGACGCCTTTTTCGGTGAGCGGAAGAATCAAAATCGCCGCGCCGTATCTTTTCGCAAGCGGAAGAAATTTTGCAATGCGTTCGGGTTCAAAGCTGACGGAATTAATCAGCGCGCGACCGGGAAAATTTTTCAAGCCGGCTTCCAAAGCTTCGGCATCGCCCGTATCAATCGCAAGCGGCACGTCGACTATTCGAGAAATTTCGCGGACAGCTTCAGCCATCATTTCGGCTTGATTGATTCCTCCGACGCCCATGTTGACATCCAAAATTTTTGCGCCGGCCTTGACTTGATTAAGCGCGTCACGTTTCACGCCGAGTAGTGAGCCTTCGCGAATTTCCGCCGCCAATTTTTTTCTGCCGGTGGGATTGATTCGTTCGCCGATTAAAGTTGTCGAAGTCTTATCGATAACGACAGTCTTTGACCTGCTTGCAAGTCTCAACGGTCGCCGCGAATTTTCATTACGCATTCCGCATTGCGCATTACGAATTGCCTTTGCAAGTTCGCGGATATGTTCGGGCGTCGTGCCGCAACAGCCGCCAAGATAAGTCGCGCCCGCCTCGACGAGTGCTTCGCCCCAAGAGCCGAAAGTTTTTGCATCCATAGGAAATTTTGTTTTGCCGTCTTCGAGGTAAGGCATACCCGCATTCGGCTGAACACTTACGGGAACGCTGCAATTTTCCGCCAAAATTTTTACAACAGGCACAAGCTGTTCGGGACCAAGCGAACAATTCACGCCGATAACACTTGCGCCCATAGCCTCAAGAATTACGGCGGCTGATTGCGGGTCGGTGCCCGTGACGGTTCGCCCGTCCTCGCTGTAGCTTAGCTGACAAATTATCGGCAAGTTGCAAGCGTCCTTCGCGGCAAGAAGAGTAGCACGCATTTCTTGAATATCAATGCACGTTTCGATAATCAGAAAGTCCGCGCCCGCCTCCGCCAAAGCCAGAGCCTGTTCGTAAAAAATTTTGTAAGCGTCGTCGAAAGACAAATCACCGAGCGGTGCGATAAATTTTCCCGTCGGGCCGATGTCACCTGCGACTTTGACGCCTGCGCCCGCAATTTCTTTGGCAAGCTTGACGGCGGCGAAATTCAATTCACGAACGCGATTTTCAAGCCCGTAATGTTCAAGCTTGAGACTCGACGCGCCGAAAGTATTTGTCGTGATAATCGTTGAGCCCGCCTCGATATATGCGCGGTGAATTTTCTTCACGACTTCGGGAGCCTCGACGTTCATGAGTTCGGGGCACGCGCCCGCCTTGAGCCCGCCGGCTTGCAACATCGTTCCCATTGCTCCATCAAAAATTTCTATCATAAAATTTTCTCCTGTCATATTTTTTCGCAGTAAAAATTTTTATACCATGCAACAAATTTTTTCAAGCCCTCTCGAAGTGAAGTTGTCGGATGAAAATCAAAGTCTCGTTCGAATTCGTTCATGTCGGCAAAAGTTATCGGGACGTCGCCGGGCTGCGCGGGCAAAAATTTTTTATGTGCCTCGAAGTCATAATCGGCGGGCAAAACTTCGGCGCGGATAAGTTCCTCTTGCAAGATGTTCACGAAGTCCAAAAGATTGACGGGTTCGCCGCGACCGAGATTGTAAATTTTGTGCGGCGGAGAATTTTTCGGCGGCTTATCAATCACTCGACAAAGCCCCTCGATAACGTCGTCGATAAAAGTAAAATCGCGGGCGCAGTTGCCGAAATTGTAAATCTGAATTTCTTCGCCGCGCAAAAGTTTGTTCGTGAATTTGAAATACGCCATATCGGGACGACCCGCCGCGCCGTAAACCGTGAAGAATCGCAAGCCCGTCGCGGGAATTTTATACAAGTTACTGTAGCAATAAGCCAAAAGTTCGTCGCTCTTTTTCGTCGCGGCATAAAGGCTTATCGGTTTGTCGACGCGGTCGCTTGTCGAAAACGGAATTTTTTTGTTGCCGCCGTAAATTGAACTTGAGCTTGCATAAATAAAATGTTCGACGCCGAAATTTTTGCAAGCTTCCAACACATAAAAAAAACCTGTAATGTTGCTTTGAATATATGCATCGGGATTTTCAAAGCTGTCACGAATGCCGGCTTGCGCCGCCAAATTCACAACGTGCGTCGGGCGATTCTCTTCGAAAATTTTAAGGATAAAATTTTTGTCGGAAAGGTCGCCGCGATAAAATTTCCACGAGCCCGAAAAATTTTCAGCCGCCTCCTCAATCAGCTTGAGCCGATATTTTTTTAAGTTCACGTCGTAATAATCGTTCATGTTGTCAAGCCCGATAACTTTTGCAAAAATTTTTTCCTTCAAAAGTTTCAGCGTCAAGTTGCCGCCGATAAAGCCCGCCGCGCCCGTTATCAAAATCGTTTTCAATTAAAACATCTCCCGATAAAAGCTGTCGCGTTCGACGGGTTGAAAACCTGCCTCCGAAATAATTTTTTCCAAAGCCTCACGAGTGATTATCGAAGAAGATTTTGCTCCCGCCGCATGAATTATTTTTTCCTCGCCGATTGTGCCGTCCAAGTCGTCCGCGCCGAAACTCAAAGCCAACTGCGCTATCGGCAACGTCAACATTATCCGAAACGCCTTGAAGTGCGCGAAGTTGTCCAGCACCAATCTTGACAGCGCGAGCATTTTTAAATCTTCCCATGAGCCGACACGCCGCAGATTAAATTTTTTTCCGAGCTCCGTGTTTTCGGGGTGGAAGGGAAATAACATCATTGCCATAAAGCCGCCCGTTTCGTCCTGCAAGTCACGCAGCTTCAGCAAATGTTCAATACGCTCCTCAATCGTTTCAATGTGCCCGTACATCATCGAGGCGTTCGTTCGCAAGCCGAGTTTGTGAGCCGTCCGCATGACTTCAAGCCACTCCGCCGCCGAACATTTTTTCGGGCAGATAATTTTGCGGACACGTTCCGATAAAATTTCTGCGCCGCCGCCCGCCAATGAAGTCACGCCCGCTTGAATCAATTCGCTCAAGACTTCCGAAAAACTTTTGCCGCTGATTTGCGCGAAGTTCACAATTTCAACGGGAGTGAAGGCATTAATCCCGACGTGAGGCAAAATTTTTTTCACGAGCTTGACGGCGTCGAGGTAGTAAGAAAAATTTTTTTCGGGGTGCAACGAGCTGACAATATGAATTTCCCTGACCCCTGACCGCTGACCCCTGACCACTTCTTCCACATCTTCAAGCTCAAGAGTAAAGGCGCGATTTGAGCCGCTTCGACATTGATAAGCGCAAAGAGGACAATTCGCCTTGCAGACGTTCGTTAAATTTATGTGGCGATTGACCGTGTAAAAAATTTTTTTGCCGGTCTTTGATTCCTTGACGCGCCGCGCAGATTCGGCAAGATACAAAAGGTCGTTGTCTTCGTAGAGCGCAAGAATTTCGTCGAAGTTCAATCGTCCGCCCGAAGAAATTTTTTCCTTTGCAATTTCCAAAACGTTCATTTGATAATTCTCCTGAAGTTGCAATCGACGGCGGCAGGGACTCTTCCCGCCTCGCGAATGATTCGGATAATTTCATCTTCGGAAAGGCTGCGCGGCGAAGTGGCTCCGGCGTCGTGCAAAATATTTTCGCGGTGAATCGTCCCGTCAATGTCGTTGGCTCCGAAACTCAATGCAACCTGCGCGACGGGCACCGTCAACATTACCCAATACGCTTTGATATTTTGAAAGTTGTCAAGCATGAGCCGCGAAATTGCCATCGTCTTCAAGTCGTCCCACATCGACGTTTGCTTAATTTCTTTTTCAAGCGCGGTGTTCTTCGGCAGGAACGGAAAGCAGATAAAAGTTTGGAAGCCGCCCGTTTCGTCTTGAAGAGAGCGCAGGCGGATTAAATGTTCGACGCGTTCGGCAAAAGTTTCAATGTGCCCGTAAAGCATGGAGGCATTCGTTTTTATTCCGAGCTTGTGCGCCGTGCGAGCGACGTTGAGCCATTGGTCGGCGGAACATTTTTTCGGACAAAGCAAATTTCTCACACGGTCGGTTAAAATTTCCGCGCCGCCGCCTGCAATCGCCTCAAGCCCCTCCTCTTTCAAGCGAATCAAAATTTCTTCGACGCTCAAGCCGGAAATATTTGCGAAGTGTTGAATCTCAACGCCCGTGAAACCTTTGATATGAAGTTGCGGAAATTTTTCGTGAAGGACTTCGACGAACGCCAAATAATTTTCAAAGCTCCAAGTGGGGTGCAAGCCGCTGACGATATGCAAGCCGGATAAATGCGGGTCGCGATTCGCCTCCTCGACAAGTTTAATCGCGTCGTCAATCGTCATGGCATAGGAGCCTTTGTCTTCGGCACCACGCCCGAAGGCACAAAACTTGCAACGCGCCCGACAAATATTCGTCAAGTTCACGTGGCAGTTGACGTTGTAATAAACGAGGTTGCCGCAAATTTTTTTCCGCACGTAATCGGCAAGCGAACCAAGCCAACTCAATTCATTGCAACCGAATAAAATTTCTCCGTCCTCACGGCTCAAGCGTTTACCGTTCAAAACTTTTACTTCAATCTTCTCAAGCTCTCCTCTGACAAACAAAATTTCTTCCCTCCGTTCAGTTAATCCGAAATATTTTAGCACAGCGCGAAAACTTTTTGTAACAAAATCTTTCGGACGGTGTACAATAAACAAAAAGGAAAATGGAGGCAGACAATATGGCAAAGGAAATTTTGAAAGACGAAATAATAAGCGACGAATAACTCGAAGAGGTAGCCGGCGGCTCGTTTAGAGAAATCCGCGACGACATCCAAAGACTTCAAAAGATTGGATTTGACATCGGCAATGTCAATAACCGCTCCGATTTAAATTCCGAAGTACTCGGCAAAATGCGCAACGCTTTCGGCAGATTTGGTATCACCGTCAGAGAAATGACCGGTCCCGAAGGTTTCACGGGGCAATTCGACAGCTACTTCCTCAACGGAAAAGCTATGTCTCGTGACAAAGCGTGGCAATATATTCAAGTTCAATTAAAAGCAAATAATCCTCTCAAGTTCACTCAATAAAGAAATTTTTTTCAAGTTCGTGACAATCAAAAAGCCGAGAGCCTTTAAAGCTCCCGACTTCTTTTTTTGTCAAGAAAAAATTTTTACAAGACGCCGAATGCCTTTGCAACAATGTAAGCCACTGCGCCTTTGACGTTCAAAATTTTTTTCGCCGTTCGATTCGTTGAAAATATTTTAATGCGCCGCGCCGATTGTTACAAAAATTTTTTCACAAAGAGCTTGACAAAGTCATTTTTTTTTTTTTAATAGACGCGCAAACTTTCTTGAAGAGGAGACGCCATGAAACTTTCACGCTACAATATTTTGAAGAAGTACGACGACGCAACGATTTTTTTTAATGCGGCGACATGTGCGCTTGCCGTTGTCGACGAAAATTTTTTGCGAGCCGTCGACGCCGTGAAGAATAATTCCTTCGACGAGAAAAATTTTGACGCGCAATTAATTGCCGACATGAAAAGTTCGGGCTGCCTGGTTGATGATGACGTTGACGAATTGGAGCGACTGGAATTTTATCGCAATCTTGCCAAGTACGACATGACGAATTTCGGCTTGACGATTGCGCCGACGCTCGATTGCAATTTCCGTTGCAAATATTGTTACGAGACGCACCCGAAAGGAAAAATGAATTCCGAGACGCAGGCGGCTTTGATAAAATTTGTTGAGAGTCGTTTGGAGCGTGCGAAAAAATTTTCAGTGACATGGTACGGCGGCGAGCCTCTCCTTGCCAAAGAAATTGTCTATTCGCTGTCCGAAAAATTTCTTAACCTCTGTGAAAAATTTTCTGTCGAATATAATGCTTTCATAGTTACGAACGCGAGCTTGTTTGAGAATTCGGACGTTGAGCTTTTCAAGAAATACAAAATTCGCGGTGCGCAAATCACAATCGACGGGCCAAAAGAAATTCACGACAGCCGCCGCCCTTCCGTCAGCAAGGAAAGTACTTTCGACAAGCTCATTGATAGCGTAAATCTTTTGCTTAACAACGATTTGGCGGTGGTTGTTCGTATAAACATTGATAAGGAAAATATTGCCCGCGTTGGCGAATTGCTTGATGTTCTCGCAAAAAAAATTAACCGCTGCGCAGATTTGAAAATCGGATTCGGTCAAGTAACGGCGTATACTGACGTTTGCAAGTCGATTGAAAGCGATTGCTACAACAACGCGCAATTTGCCGATATTATGTTGCCACTGTATGAAAAAGTTTTGGCGCAAGGTTTCACCGTAAATAAAATGGCGACTTATCCTGAACCGCGTGTGAATTTTTGTTGTGCAGATTATGCAAACTCATTCGTGCTTGATAATCGCGGCGAGCTTTATCGTTGCTGGAATCATGTCGGCAATTTAAAATATTCGAGCGGCAACGTCAATGACTTTGGCGAAGAGTTTGGAAAAAATTATTTGTCTTGGATTCAATGGAACCCGATTAAGCACCCGAAATGCCGCGAATGTAATTGCTTGCCGATTTGCATGGGGGGCTGTCCCGACGCAATGAGAACTTCCAACGACAAGCAACCCGTTTGTGGCAGAGTTAAATACAATCTCGAAAAAGTTCTTGAGCATTATTACGAACAGTTGAAAGGAGAGATTATCGAATGAAATTTTTGATTATCAAAGAGCGGCGTAAAATCCTCAGCTTTAGTTATGGGGATTAGCCTTGTCTCATTAGATTAGGTTGTCGCTTGATGTAAATATTTTTTGGAGGGATTTATTATGAGATTTTTGGTTAGGTCTGTTAAGAGGACAAGAATTTTCGGCATGTGCGACACGATTAAAGTTTGCTTCCCCATAAACTTTGGCTAAGCAAAAAATTTTTCTGCACGAATCAAAAAGTCGAGAGCTTTTAAAGACTCCCGACTTCTTTTTTTGTCAAGAAAAAATTTTACAAGACGCCGAATGCCGTTGCAACAACGTAAGCCACTGCGCCGCCCGCAAGCGGACCTGCAATCGGAACCCAAGCATAACCCCAATCGGAATCGCCTTTACCGGCAATCGGCAAAATAGCATGAGCGATACGCGGACCCAAGTCACGGGCGGGATTCATTGCATAACCTGTGGGGCCGCCGAGTGACAAGCCCAAAGCGATAATCAAAATGCCGACCATGTAAGGACCGTAGCCGGGAACGAGTTGACCGACGGGTTTGCCGAAAATCATCCAGATAACGAACATGAGGAAGAAAGTTGCAATCATTTCGCAGAGGAAGTTCGCCATAGGACTGCGAATGGCAGGAGCCGTTGCAAAGACGCCGAGTTTTGCGGCAGGGTCTTCAGTCTTTTCCCAGTGAGGCAGATAAGCCAACCAAACGAGGAATGCGCCGAAGATACCTCCGACAAGTTGCGCGGCAGATGTCGCCAAGAATTGTACGGGAGTGTAAATGCCTGCCATAGTTTTTGCAAGCGTGACGGCAGGATTCAAATCGCCTTGAGGAGCACCGAGCGTCGTGGCAGTGAAAACACCGAGCGTGACTGCAAAACCCCAGCCGAGAGCTATGCAAACCCAGCCCGCGCCTTGTCCTTTGGAATTCGTCAAAGTCATGTTCGCGCAGACGCCGCAACCGAAAACGATAAGCACCGCCGTGCCCATAAATTCGCCTAACAAGTTATCCATGAAGATTCCCTTCTTTCGAGTTTATGAATTAATGCAATTCGAAGAGCGGGAGGCGAAATTTTCCCGCCCTCCAAAAAAAAAATTAAATCGAAAAAATTATTCGTCTGCCAACCAATTCATTGCATGCTTAACTGCTTTGCGCCAGCCTTTGTAAAGATTATCAGCCTCGCAGCGTTTCATTTCGGGTTCAAAGCGCGTTTCGAGTTGCCAAGCAGATTTGAGTTCGTCTTTATTCTTCCAGACGCCGACAGCCAAGCCTGCGAGGTAAGCCGCACCGAGTGCAGTAGTTTCGACGATTTGCGGACGGTCTACGGGCACGCCGAGCAAATCGGCTTGGAATTGCATGAGAAGATTATTCGCCGAAGCTCCGCCGTCAACTTTGAGTGCTGAAAGTTTTTCGCCGCTGTCAGCCTCCATTGCCTCCAAGACATCGCGAGTTTGATAGGCAAGAGAGTCGAGAGTTGCGCGGACAATGTGAGCCTTCGTCGAGCCGCGTGTCAAGCCGATAATCATGCCGCGAGCGTTCATATCCCAATAAGGCGCGCCGAGTCCGACGAACGCCGGAACGAAATAAACGCCGCCGGTGTCTTTAACTTTTTTGGCAACCCATTCCGAATCGGGAGCACTGTCGACCATGCGGACGCCGTCGCGCAACCACTGAATAGCCGAGCCCGCAACGAAGATTGAACCTTCGAGGGCGTATTCGACTTTGCCGTCGAGCCCCCAAGCAATCGTCGTGACCAAACCGTTTTTCGACTTGTGCATTTCCGTGCCGGTGTTCATGAGCATGAAGCAGCCCGTGCCGTAAGTATTTTTCGCAGTGCCGGGTTCGAAACAGTTTTGTCCGAAGAGAGCCGACTGTTGGTCGCCCGCCGCGCCCGCAACCGGAATTGCCGCGCCGAGAATCAACGGACTGCTTTCGCCGTAAACATAAGACGAGGGTTTGACTTCGGGAAGAATCGCCTTCGGGATGTCGAGATAGCTCAAAAGTTGGTCGTCCCATTCAAGCGTGTTGATGTTGTAAATCAGCGTGCGCGAGGCGTTTGAATAATCGGTGACGTGAACTTTGCCGCCCGTGAGTTTCCAGATAAGCCAAGTGTCGATTGTGCCGAAGAGCAATTCGCCCGCCTCTGCTTTTTCGCGAGCACCTTCCACATTGTCGAGGAGCCATTTAATCTTCGTGCCGGAAAAGTAAGCGTCAATCTCAAGCCCCGTCTTGTCTTTGAATTCAGCGGCGTGAGCGGCTTTGAGGGCTTCGGCGATGGGCGCGGTCTGCCTCGATTGCCAAACGATTGCGTTGTAAATCGGACGCCCGGTTTTCTTGTCCCAGATAACCGTCGTTTCGCGTTGGTTGGTTATGCCGATAGCCGAGAGGTCACTTGCGACGAGCCCCGAATGTTCGAGAGCCTCTTTCATGACGGCGACCATTGTGCTGTAAATTTCATCGGCGTCGTGTTCGACCCAACCGGGCTTGGGGAAATGTTGCGTGAATTCTCTTTGAGCCACACCGACGATTTTGGAATTTTTGTCGAAGATGATAGCGCGGTTGCTTGTCGTGCCCGCGTCGAGAGCCATTACATAATTTTTTGCCATTCAAAAATCCCTCCTCAAATTTTTGAAACACCTTACCGCGAAAAAATTTTTCCGAGACATCACCTCACTTAAGATTATCGGAGCCGAAACTCATTGGCAAAAGTTCTTCGAGCGTCTTTTCAATATAATCGGTCGGAGTCTTTGCCATGATAATCAAACACTTTTTCGGGTTGGCGAATTCGCGCATTACCTGCCGACATGTTCCGCCGGGAGGACAATAATCCGTTATGATACCGTTTGCCCCGCCGACGGTTGCAACAGCCAGTATGTGGCGTTCGCCTTCAGCTGCCGCGTGAAAGATTGCATTTTGTATGGCGCAAATTCCTGCGGTATAATCAGCGGTCTCAACATTGACACCCGTGTAGATTTTTCCCGAACTGCAAAGCACAGCCGCCGCCACTTTGAAATTTGAGTAAGGCGCATAGGCATTTTTTTGAACGTCGAGCGCACGTTGAATCAATTCTGCGCGATTGATTTTGACTTCGGCAGAGGCAACATTTGTCAGAAATAAAAACGTTGCCAAAATCGCCGTGAAAAAAATCTTCATTCCTAATTCCTCATTCCTAATTCCTCATTATCAATAAGCTTGAGCCAAAATTTCAATCGGGTGGACGGGCTTAATTTCGGTGCCGTGATGAATTTGCATACGACAAGTTCCGCAATCGGAAATAACTTTGTCGAAGTCTTTTTTCTTGACGCGTTCGAAAAGTTTCGCGCCGATCTTCATGGAAATTTCGTACTTGTCTTTGCGGAAGCCGTAATTGCCCGAAATGCCGCAACAGCCCGCGTCAGCCGTTTTGACTTCGACGCCGCCGATTTCCTCCAAAATATTTTGGGCGGGCAAGCCGATTGCCTGCGATTTCAAATGGCAGGGCACGTGATACAAAAATTTTTGATTGAGCGGTTTCAAGTTATCATTGAACTCGCCGCGCTCCTGAAGCATCTCCAAAAATTCAAAAGCATCGTAAACATTTTCAGCCGCCTCGTGAAATTGGTCTTCGCCGAAAAGTTCATGATACTCCTCTTTAAGCATGAGCGAACAACTCGTGCAGGGCGTGACGACCGGAATTCCCTGCCGCTTCCAATCCAAAATTCGGGCGACGTTGTTATCGGCATGTTGACGAGCCTCCTCAAGAAAACCCGTGACAACCAGCGGCGACCCGCAACATTTAAACTGCTTGTCGATTAAAACTTCGCAACCGTTCGCATTCATGACTTTGATAAAAGCCTCGCCGACTTGCGGCTCGTTGTCGTTAATGTAGCAGCCCGTGAACATGACAATTTTTTTATTGCCCGCCGTCTGTTTGATTCGCGGAAAAGAATCTTTGAAAGAGGTCGAGGCATAAGCGGGCATGTTTCTTTCGCCGGCAAGCCCCAATGCACTGAAGACGCCCAAAGTTTTTCCGAGACTCATTCCGATATTTGAAAAGGTTGCGCCGAACGGAATTTTGCGAATCAATTTTGCCATGCGTTCGCCGTGAGCCAACATATCCTCGTGGCGAAGGTGTTCATGCTTTTTGTAATATTCGGCGCGTTGCAACATGTTGAGTGTCGAAACAGCCACGCCCGACGGACAAGCGCGGTCGCAACTCTTGCAGTTGGAGCAGTAGTTCAAACTTTCCTCAACGTCTTCTTGAGAAAAATGCATTCGCCCGTGCGCAGGTCCTACAAGCTTCGGCCCGCGATATTCTTTGACCGCAGCCATAACCGGACAATTCGCCATGCAAGCCGTACAGGAAAGGCAACGGTCGCCCGTGAAAATTGCTTTTGTCGTGTCGCTCATAATGTCGCCCCCTTATAAGCCGACGCAATGGCAATGCCGCCCGCCGAACGTTCAAAAATTTTATCACAGCCGCCGAGATTCGCGCCGACCACATGCAAGTTTTCAAAAAGAATTTTTCCGGCCGCGTCAATCGGATTCAAGTTGGCGTCAGTGAAAATGCCCGTCATTGAAAAACCTTGAGGCTTGTCGCCGAAAAGATTTTCATTGCTCCAATTTTCCGCGCCCGTCGTGAAGAAGACAGGCAGATTAAAAATCGGCTCAATGGGATTGTCGAATTCGCGCATTGTGATTCCGCCGCTGTAAAATCCGCCCGTTGCGAGGATAATTTTTTTTGCAGGGAAAGTTTTTTCGCGAACGGCATTTTCCACGACGACGCCCGTAACTTTTTTGCCTTCGACGACGCCGCGAACAACTTTTGAGGTTTCAAAAATTTTGACGCCCGACTTTTGAAGATATTTTATAAAAGCGCGTTGAAGTCTGATACCGGGCGGCGAGGGCGGCAAGCAAGTCGTTTCTAAAATTTCTGCGCGGAGTTGTGATTTGACTGCGGCGCGTGAAGAATTTCCTTCCAAGCCCAAAATCGGCGGAATGATAATCGCATCGTCTTCAGTCGCGTTGAGGTTCTTCAAGGCGTCCGCAAAAATTTGTTCGTTGCCCGTCAAAAGTTGTGCGGCGTCCATGCAAGTGATATCGCGCCCGCCCAAAAGTTTGAGGTCAAGCGTTGCGGCTTCAAAAATTTTATCGGGGAAAATTTTTTTGAGGTTGTCGATAATCATCGCCGCGTAAAAATCTTTCAAGCCCTTGATGCCCGCGACGAAAATTTTTTTCTTGTCGAGAAGTTTCGAGGCGTTCATGCTTTCGGGAACGAGGCCGGAATATTTCAGCGTACCGACCGCCGTGACAATCGGAATTTGCGCGCTCAAGTTGCCGTTGTAGGGAAGGTCTGCTTGAGCCGTAACGTCGCAGAAAAATTTTGCCGCCGCGTCGATATTTTTCAAGCCGATTTTTTTATACGGGTGGTGTGCGGGAAGATTTTTAATCGCCTCGTCTGGAACTTCGGCGTTGAGAAAATCAATCGCGCCGCTTGCAAGTGGCAAGGAACCGGAGCCGTAAGTCAGCAAGGCAACTCTTTGACCGCGATTCGCCGAGACTGCCGCCGACATAAAGCCCGAAAGTCCACCGCCGATAACAATCACGTCAAAAACTTTCATTGCACGGCACCTCCCTTTTTTGAATTAGGAATT
The DNA here is from genome assembly GCA_017535925.1 of Selenomonadaceae bacterium. GTDB lineage: Bacteria > Bacillota > Negativicutes > Selenomonadales > Selenomonadaceae > Quinella. Next base: position 19,275 of record JAFXTD010000057.1, read on the forward strand.
AGGAATGAGGAATTAGGAATTGTTTTTTGCATTACTCATTCCTCCTTGCGCATTATTAATTGCCATTGAGAGTTCGTAAATCGCCCGCGTCATTTCCGTTTCGCGAAGTGTCCGACCTAAAAGCACGGGGCGAATTCCTTTCCAACGACCTTGCAAAAATTCTTTCATGCGGGTCAAAGAATCTTTCGCGGTTGATTCGACGCCCGTATCAGCGAAGACAGCCGCCGCTCTCAATGCGCAGAAATTTCCTTGACAAGTGCCCATGCCGATTCGTGTCCGCCGCCGCACGTCGTTGACGATAAAGCTCGTGTCTTCTTTGCAAATTTCTTCGACTTCGGCGCGGGTGACATTTTCGCATTCGCAGACAAGTTCGCGGCTTTCGGGTTCAGCCTCAAGACGCTCGACAACTTTTTTGAAACGTTCGACACCCAAACGAGTTGCGGCGAGGTTGACGCCATACGACGGGAAAAATTTTTGGGCGCGGTCTTTGTCGGCTTGAGGGACTTCTTCGACAAGCGGCTCCTCCGCCGTTCGACAAGGCGTCGTGTTGTTGAGCTTGGCGCAAATTTGATTGCACATCTTTTCCGCCATAAATCTGAACGTCGTAAATTTTCCTCCGACAATCGTAAGCAAACCTTTCAAGCCGTCTTGCTCGTGGTCGACGATAGCAAAGCCTCTCGACGCGCTGCGACCGACTGCACCGCCGGGCGGAATGTAAAGCGGTCGACTGCCTGCGAACGTCCTCAAAATTCTGAAGTCACGAAGGTCTTCAAAAGTTTGCTCGCCGATTTTCAAGAGGCTCTCGACTTCCTCGCGTGAAGTGCTCGTGTCTTCGGGACTTGGAACGCTCATTGACGATGTGCCCAGAATTGTAATTGAGCCGTGCGGAACAAAAATATCGCCGTCGGAAGACTTGTGCAACCGATTGACGACATGATTAACAATTCGTTGATTGAAGGCAATTAAAGTTCCCTTGTCGGGTTGAACGCCGATTTCGACACCCGCAAGCTTGCCGACGAAACCTGCCCAGCTGCCCGCCGCATTGACCGCAATGTCACAGCCGATTTCGTATTCTTCGCCGGTAAATTGATTTCGAACTTTGACGCCGCGCAACTCGCCGTTGACTATGTCGAAGCCGATAACTTCCGTGTAAGTCTTGACTTGTCCGCCGTAGCGTTTGGAAGAGTCAATCAGTTGCCAAGACATGCGGAAGCCGTCAATCGCCGCGTCGGGCACGAGGTAAGCACTCTTGACATGCTTGCGTGAAAGTCTCGGTTCCAATTTAAAAGCCTCGTCCAAAGTTATCGGTGTCGCCTCGATTCCGCTGTCGGCACAACCTTTGACCCAAAGTTCCTCGTAAGCCTCGTCGTCAATGTCAAGGCGCGTGAACATTCCGCCGCACGGTTCGACGCAACTCTTGCCGATTTTGCGCATGATTTGGTTTTCGATAATGCATTCCTTCGCAGCCTCTTGGTCTTTGACGGCATAACGACCGCCGCTGTGAAGCAATCCGTGATAGCGGGAACTCGCGCCGTTGACCAAATCGTTTTTTTCGACAAGCAGAGCCTTGACGCCTCGCATCGACAAATCGCGCAGGATACCCAAGCCCGTTGCTCCGCCGCCGATTACAACAACCGTAGCTTTCTCCATATCGCTCACCTTTTCGTTAAAATTTCTCCTGAAAACTTTATGCAAATTCTATAGCACATTTGAGCTTAGGTCAACCGTTTGCAAAAAAAATCCCCCGCCTTTCACGAGGGATAAAAATTTTTCACTTGAGGAAACGTCTGCAGATAAGTTCGCCGACACACCAGCCGGCACATACGACCAAGAAGCCTCGCCAACCGTAGCAATAGGAGGCCGCCGCCGCAATCGGAATGAAAATTATCGTCTTGACTTTGAGGCTCGTATTTGTTCGGAAGAAATTTTTAATGCGCCGCTTGTTCTCCTTCCAATCGTAAATGACACTGCCCAGCCACCAGCCGATTGCCGCAGCCACAATGCCGAGCCAACCGTTAAAGCAATAACTGATTGCCGCCATCAAAATAAAACACAAAATCATAAAACGTGTCTTGCCGAGTCTCCTGAAAAAATTTCTTAAATTATTTTTCACGGGCTGTCACCTGCCTAATCCTTTTTCTGCGCGGCGTTCTTTCAACATCCGGAAATAATTGCTGCAAAGACCATGCGAACGCAAAACCGCAAACGAATTTATCAATACCTTCAAAACCCTTTCCGAAGATAATTACATAAAAAGGAGTTACCAGAAAAAAAAACGCGATTACTCGATTGAAAAGACTGCCCGTCCCAAAAACTCGTTCAAGCGAATTCAAAACTCGTTCAAGCGAATCTAAAACTCGTTCAAGCAAATCTAAGAATTTGTTTCCCATTTTAATTCCCCCTCCGAAAATCTTATCACTTGCGGCAATTATAACAGAAAAATTTTTTCACGTCGATAAAATTTTTTTGACAAGGTCGCGAAAATTAAACTATAATACAGCGCAGTTTACGTTGAAAATTTTCAAGAAAGGAGGCATAACCGTGAAGAGAATTTTTTTTATGTTGCTGTTGACGATTTTTATGTTGACGGGTTGCGGCGGCGAAGTCGAATCACAAGACACGGGCAACACGAAAAACAAAAACACGTTAGTAATCGGGCTCGACGACCAATACGCGCCGATGGGTTTTCGCAATGAAAAAGGCGAACTTGTCGGCATTGATATTGACCTCGCAAATGAAGCGGCAAGACGTATGGGCGTCAAATTTAAATTTCAACCAATCGACTGGAACAAGAAGGAAGATGAACTCGATTCGGGGCGCATTGATATTATTTGGAACGGGCTTGACATTACGCCCGAACGCAAGGAACGCATCCTCTACAGCAAGCCCTACATGGACAATCGTCAGATACTTTTGGTTAAGATTGACAGCGATTTGAAAATTCGCTCCGAACACGACCTCGCGGACAAACTCGTCGCCACTCAAGCCGGCTCGAATTCCGAAACTTACGTTCATCAAAACGACGCGCTCAAAAATTCTTTCAAAGAGTTCAGAACCTTCCTCAACTTCAAGGAGGCTTTTGCGGCTCTGGAAAGCGGCGAAATTGATGTGCTTATCGTCGACGAACTTGCAGGGCGTTATGAGATGAGCAAAGTTCCTGCAAAGTTCAAGGCAATCGAAGTTACAATCGGCCCCGTCACCGAAATCGGAATCGGCTTCCGCAAAGACGATATTGAATTGCGCGACAGAGTTCAACTGGTTTTTGACGACATGGTAAGGGACGGCACTGCCAAGAAAATTTCCGAGCATTGGTTTCAAGCAGATTTGATTAAGTACAGAAGATGACACTTATAAAAAGCAGTTTATTAATTTTTCAACGAAGGAGAATTTTTAATCTGTGAGAAAAATTTCTATGGTGATTCTGCTTCTGTCGACGATTATTTTTGCGGGTTGCGTTGGCGGAGGCACGACTTTAAATTCCGGCGGAAGAAACATTGAAAAAATTATAATCGGCATTGACGACGAATTCCCGCCGATATGTTTTCATAATGAGCGAAAAGAACTTGTCGGCTTCGATATCGACCTCGCCAAAGAGACGGCGAAACGTTTGGGCGTCGAAGTCGAATTCAAACCCATTGAGTGGGACAAAAAACGCGAGGAAATTACTTCGGGCAACGTCGACATTATCTGGAACGGATTGGACATAACCGAAGAGCGCAAAGAGTACATGATTTTCACAAGACCCTACATGGACGACAGGCAGATTTTTTTGGTAAAGGATACCGACAAGCAAAGCATACGTTCCGAAGGCGACCTTGCAGGCAAAATCGTCGGCATGCAAGCCGGCTCCACTTCAGAGGATTATCTGCAACGGGACGACAACCTCAAAGAAAGTCTCGGCGAGTACAAAACCTACAGGAAATTTAACGATATGCTTGAGGCTTTGGAAAACGACGAGGTTGATGTGCTTATCTGCGACGAACTCATTGCCCGTTACGAAAACAAAAACAATCCCCATCATTACGAATTGATAGATGCGAAAATCGATTTTGTTGTCGAAATGGCAGTCGGCTTTCGAAAAGAGGATGTCGAACTGCGCGACAGAGTTCAAGAGACTTTTGACGAGATGGTTGAAGACGGTACGGCAAGAAAAATTTCCGAAAAATGGTTTCAAGCAGATTTGATTAAATCTGTCAGATAAGCTTTCATTTTTTTTTCAAAAGTTTTGGTGCCGCCCTTGCAATGACTTTAGCGATAAAGTATAATGCAACGCGGTTATCAAAACTTTTTTTGTTGAAAGGATGTTTAGCAGTGAAAAAAATTTTTACGGCTGTCTTGCTCCTCGTGACGATGGTCTTTGCAGGTTGCGGCGGCGGCAACGAACCGGCTAAAAAAGACGACGGTGCTTCCAAAGAAGAAGTCAAGAAAATTGTTATCGGACTCGACGACGAATATGCGCCTATGGGTTTCAAAGACGAAAAGAATGAGATTATCGGTTTCGACGTTGACCTCGCAAAAGAGGCTGCAAAGCGTCTCGGCTCCGAAGTCGAATTCAAGGCTATCGATTGGAACAGCAAAGAGGCGGAACTCAAAAGCGGACGCATTGACATTATCTGGAACGGATTGGACATAACTCCCGAACGCCAAGAGAATATGCTCTTCAGCAAGCCCTACATGGACAATCGCCAAATTGTTTTCGTGAAGAAGGATAACGCTCAAGGCATCATGACCGAAAGTGACCTCGCGGGCAAAGCTGTCGGAACTCAAGCGGGCTCCACTGCCGAAGCTTACATTACCGGCAACGAGGCTCTCAAGAACGGCTTTAAAGAATTCAAAACTTACGGCGACTACGTGAGCGCGTTCATGGATTTGGAAAACGGCAGAATCGACGCGTTGGTTTGCGACGAAATTGTCGGGCGTTATGCAATGAGCAAGCAAAACGGAAAATTTGACGCGCTTGACGTGACGGTTGGTCCTGTCAGCGAATTCGGCATTGCCTTCCGCAAAGACGACACCGAGCTCCGCGACAAAGTTCAAAAAGTTTTCGACGATATGGTTAAAGACGGCGCGGCAGGCAAAATTTCCGAGCAATGGTTCGGTGCCGACCTTGTCAAGAAAAAATAATCGGCAGTTGCTGATGATTCAATAAACAGTGACCGCCGCAGATTCAATTAGGAATGTGGAATTAGGAATGAGGAATTAAAGCGCGAATCTCAATTCCTAATTCCTAACTCCTAATTCCTAATTGTTTTTGACGGGAGTTAGGGAATATCTGTTATGGAAAAATTTTTGGATATGACAGTCCTCATTTTGGAGGGCGCAGAAGTCACGCTGGAAATTTTCTTCGTGACTTTGATTTTAAGCTTGCCGATTGGTGCTCTTGCGGCATTGGGGAGGATTTCAAGTTTCGCGCCGCTTCGTTACCTCATGGAGTTCTACGTCTGGATAATGCGCGGCACGCCCTTGATGTTGCAACTCTTATTCGTGTACTTCGCTTTGCCGATGGTCGGAATCATGTTGCCGGACGTGGCGGCGGCTTTGCTGGCGTTCACACTCAACTACGCGGCGTACTTCGCGGAAATTTTCCGAGCAGGCATTCAAGCGATACCTAAAGGACAATACGAGGCTGCAAAAGCTCTGGGGCTCAAGCATTGGCAAATGATGCGTTACATAATCTTCCCGCAAGTGTTGCGCGTCGTCTTGCCGCCGATTTCAAACGAAACGATAAACCTCGTCAAAGACACCTCGCTGATTTATATCTTGGCAATGAACGACTTGTTGAGAGTGGCACGCACGATTGTCCAGCGCGAATTCGACATGACGCCGTTTGTTATCGCGGGCGCATTTTATCTGGCAATGACTGCGGTCTTGACTTGGGTCTTTAAGAAACTTGAACAACGCTACGGCTCATACGAGACTTAAAAGCAATTAGAAATGCGCAATGCGTAATGCGTAATGAAAAAATAATTGCGCCTTACGCATTACGAATTACGCATTGAAGAGGAGGCTTTGGGTTGATAAGAAAAATTTTGCTGAGTCTCCTCATTTTAATTGCGGCGACTTCAGCGGCTCAAGCGGCGGAAGAAAAATCCGAATCGACTTTCAACGAACGAAAAGCCAATCTTGCCGAGATAAGCGACATTCGCGTCGGCTACGGTTCGGGAACGGTTCGTATCGTCATAGACACGACAAAGCAAGTTGACTTCTCCGAGTTCACAATCGAAAATCCTTCACGCGTCATAATCGACCTCAAAGATTCGTGGCTTAATCCGAAAGTTCAGCGCGAGATTGAATTGAAATCTTTGGCGGCGAAAAAAATTCGTGTGGCGCAATTCAATTCCTCGACCGTCCGAATTGTAATCGAAACGATGGCGGAGACAAAACCTTTTCATCTGCAAGGCGGTCCGAAAGGCTATCGATTTGTTATCGACGTGGGCAATGCCGAATTCAAGCCGCCTGTCGAAACGGATAAGCCCGACGACAAAGCTTTAAAAGAAAAACAGGAACAGGAGCTTAAAGAGAAACAAGAGCGCGAGCTTAAAGAGAAACAGGAACGCGAGCTTAAAGAGAAGCAAGACGCCGAACTTCAGGCGAAATTGGAACGCGAGCGCGAACTTGAACGTCGTGAACGTGAACTTGAACAGCGTGAACGCGAGCTCAAAGAGCAACAAGAACGTGAACTCAAAGAACAGCAAGAGCGTGAACTTCAAGAAAAACGGGAACAGGAACTCAAAGAACAACAGGAACGCGAACGTGAACTTGAACGCCGCGAACGTGAACTTGAACAGCGCGAACGTGAGTTGAAAGAAAAACAGGAACGCGACCTTAAAGAGCAGCAGGAACGCGAGGCTAAAGAAAAAGAAAAACAGGAACGCGAACTTAAGAAACAACAGGAACGCGAGAAGAAGGAAAAACTTGAACAAGAGATAAAAGCTCAACGCGAACGCGAGAAGGAACTCAAGAAACAACAGGAACGCGAGAAAAAGGAAAAAGAAAAGAAAGACAAAGATAAGGATAAAGATAAAAAGGACGACAAAGACAAAGAAGCCGACACACCGTTTAAAGATTTGGAAGATGATTTGGGTGAGATAACTGCGCTAAGCGGAAAGAAAATTGTAATCGACCCGGGACACGGCGGCAACGACGCGGGCGCAATCGGACCGACGGGCGTCATGGAAAAAAATGTCACGCTCAAAGTTGCATTGGAACTCAAGAAATTGCTTGAGGCGGAAGGCGCGCAAGTTATCTTGACACGCGAAACTGACCAAACCGTTTCCGAAAAAGGTGCCAAAGCCTCCGACATCGAGGAACTCGGCGCAAGATGCGAAGTCGCCAACAAAAACGGCGCGGACATTTTCATTTCGATTCACGCAGACAGCTTCACACGCCCCGAAGCTCGCGGCACGACCGGCTACTACTACAGCAAGAGCACTTCCGGCAGAGGTCAAAAGCTTGCCGATTGTATTCGCCGAAATTTGGTTGAACAACTCGGCACGCCAAGCAGAGGAACTCAACCTTGCAACTTTTTCGTAGTCAAACATACAGACATGCCCGCCACGCTCATTGAACTCGGATTTATCTCAAACAAAGACGAAGAAAAACTTTTGGATTCAAAGGAAGGCGTTCGGAAAGCGGCGCAAGGAATTCTTGACGGCATTGAAGATTATTTCGGCTGATAAAAAAAATTTCCCCGTTTGTCGCGGGGATTTTTTTTTGCAACTTGAGAAAGTGTCAAGCCGCCTGCATAAAAAATTATTAGAGCGTGTTGGTAAAGTCAAAATTATCGAGTGACGAGGAATTTTTTCGACTGACGAGGCGTAAGCGCGAAGGCGTACTGCGGTACGTCGAGCGCGAAACAACAACGTCAGGCGGAAAAATAACCGGCACTTATTAAAATTTACCGACAGCCCCTAAAGTTTTGCGGCGTTGGCTCTCTTGCTTGCCAAAATATTTTCCACCGCCTCGAAGACCAATTTTTTATCAAGCTCGTCGGCTTTGAGGCGGGCGGCTTTGAAGGCGGCGTTCAACATTGCGTTTGAAATGTCCGAACCGCTGATGCCGTCAAATTTTTTTGCAAGCTCGTCGAAGTCAAGATTATTCGGAACTTCCAAAGGAGTGTACATGCGCCAAAGTTTTTTTCGGCAAGCTTCGTCGGGCAAAGTAAATTTCACGTGGACAGAAATTCTGCGCATGAACGCCGGGTCAAAGTTCTCAATAAAATTCGTCGCGAAGATTATAAAATCTTGGAACTCATTCATCAACATTAACATAACCGAGCGCGTTTGATTCACGCTGACATCAACGGCTTGCGTCATGTTGGTTACGCGCTTGCTTAAAATCGCATCCGCCTCGTCGAAAAACAAAATGCTGTTAGAATTCTTCGCCGCCTCGAACGCTTTGCGAATATTTTTCGGAGTTTCGCCCACAAATTTTGATTCAATGTCCGCGTAGTTGACGATTAAAATTTTTCTGCCCAAATTTTTTGCGATTGCATGAGCCGCCATAGTTTTACCGGTTCCGGGCGCGCCGTAAAGATTGATTCCGATTCGCCGAGAAAATTTGTGCGTGCGTTTGAAGCCCCACAGCTCAAAAACTCTGTGCGCATTGTCCGCGTAGGTCGCCACGTCCAAAATCTGCGCTCTGACTTCTTCGGGCAAAATTATTTCGTCCAATGACCATTTCGGCTCTTCGGGAATAAAAATTTCTTCGGCGGGTTGTGCGACCGGCTTTGTTTCGTCGGCGGCATGTTTTGGATTTACCGGCATGATTTATCCCTCCAAAAATTTTATTGCGGCGTCTTCGCCAAGTTCTATCGCAAGCTCGACGGCTCGTTTCGCTCTCGATAAAAGTTTTTCCGATTCGCTACGCAGTCTGAATGATTCGGCAACCTGCGCGGCGATTTTTTCTTGCAAGGCTCCTTCGATTATCGGCAACGGCAAATTTAAAAAGTTTTCTCTCGATATTGCCGTTAAAATTGTTCCCGTGCATTGTTGCCGCATTAAATTTTGCATTAACTCCGACTTAAACAATACTAACAACGTCTCCGAATTGAAATTTTTTGACTCGACGACGAAAAATCCTGTCGAACATAAAGCACCGTCATTTTCCGCCGTTATCAGCGCGCAATTCTGCAACGAACCTTCGATTGACGAAATAATTACTTGTCCTTTTTTGACAATTCGCCGCGCTCGCGTCGGTAATTCTTCGCCTAAAATTTCATCGGGCGTTGAAATATTTCCGTTCGTCTCAACGTTCGCAAGCTCAATGTATTTATAAATCGTTTTCGGCTTCGGCATAAAGTTTTTGTCGCGAATTTTGCAAAGCTCTCCGACTGTGCCCGCGACCGTCATAAAATTTTTTATGTCATCATACTTTGGCTGATAAAATTCTGCGTCGAGGCGTCCGCTCAATCCGAATGACATGCTGAAATTTTTTATCGCTACGTTTTCGCTACTCGGTTTAAAATTTTCCAAGCCCAAAGCCTCCGATAAAATTTTTTCCGCCGCGTGATAGTTTTCGTCGGCTCGCTCACTCAAGTTGAACGCCGCTTGAACGATTTCTTTTATTATCGACTGAAAATCTTTTCCGAACACAGGAATTTTTATATCTCGAAACTTTGCTGGACTAAAATTCGTTTGATTGCCCTTCATTGAATTTTTATCAATTTCAATTCGTCCATATCGACAATTTAAAAACGTCATAAGAATTTCTGGATTGATTAAATCGTTAGTTACCACTCTGAAAAGATAAGACGCGAAAGCAAAATTTTTGTCGCGCATGACGACCGCCGAACGCCCGACCAAATTTGGATTGCCGTTCGTCCGAATTATCAACACGTCACCTTTTCGCAAGTGCAAAGATTCAAACTCGGTCTTTGTCAAAATGTGGCAGAATTTTTGCGGCATGCCAACAAATCCATTGCTTAATTCATTCAATCTCAAGACAGGATAGCCGCCGGAAGGATTTTCATCACAAAATTTTGATGTGCCGTATTGAATTTCTTTGACAATATTTTTTCCACGCAAAAGTTTCGTATAAGAAAAAGTTTCTGCGTTATAATATTCGGCTTCGAGACGAAAATAATCTGTCGCCGCCGCGCAGGTCGATAAAAAAATTTCTGTACATTCCAGCTCCTCCGACAAAATTTTATATTTAGCGGCGTCGAAGGAGCCTTGCTCAAAAAAACTTAAGCCCTCACGCTTGGCGAACTCAATAAAAGCCTCGGCGATGCCGTCGCGTGTCTTGCCGTCGTGATTAAAGAGGTCGTGCTTAACGATTGTGTGATTGTGATTGTCGCGCAGAAGCTTTCCGTCGCGGGTCTCCAAAATTTTTTCGCCGGAATTATCTTTTGAGGGTTCGCGCATGGTCGCAAAGAAAATCGGGTAATCGTCGCGGCGCGGGCAAAGTTCATCGTCCCATTTCTGCACAAAGAGGACGCTGGTTTTGGTTCCGGTGTGCGGCTTGAAAACATTTCCGTGAAGACCTACGACGGCAAGAATTCTGCAACGCTCTGCAATAAAATCGCGGATATATTTATCGCTTGAGTTGTTGAAGCGGCCTTGCGGAAGAACAATCGCCATGCGACCGCCGGGCTTGAGGAAATTTAAATTGCGTTCGATGAAAAGAATATCGCGCCCGACCTTCGATTGATATTTACCTTTTGAATTTTTGCCGAGTTCGTATTTTGCAATGATTCTGCTCTCCTTAATGTCGCCCGCGAACGGAGGATTAGCCATGACAATATCGAAGTTGAACTTTGAATTATCATTTTTAACGGCGCGTAGCTTTCGCAAACCTTTCCAGCCGTCGTTGTAAATGTCCAGCCAATCTTCGTCGATAATTTCGTCCCAGCGTTCATAATCGAGCGTGTTAAGGTGCAAAACATTAGTTTTTCCGTCGCCGGCAATTAAATTCAGCGTTCGGGCAACGCGCACGGTTTTCTCGTCGAAGTCGATAGCGAAAATATTTTTGTCGACATAATCTTCACATTCGGGCGGCTTGCGTTCGAGAGTAAAGAGATGACTTTGTTCAATGCCTTTGGATTCTAAAATCTTTTTCCAGACAAAAAAAGTTGTATGGACGGGGAAGCCGCACGAGCCTGCAGCCGTATCAATCATAGTTTCATTACTCTTCGGGTTGAGCATTTTGACGCACATATCAATCACGTAACGCGGCGTAAAAAATTGTCCCTTTTCTCCTTTTTGCGATTTACTCATCAAATATTCAAAAGCGTCGTCAATCACGTCGAGGTTTGAATTAAAAAGCTTGACGCCCTGCAAAGAGGAAACGCAAATTGCCAAATGCGACGGTGTCAATTTTATTTTGTCGTCGTCGGCGAATATGCCCGCCCATTTATTTTTTGCGCGGTCGAAAAGATTTTGAATCGTGTCTTTAAGTTCGGCGTCCGTCTCTCCGTAGTTCCAAAACTCCAGCACACGAGTTTTATCGCGCCCGCCGAGCATTTCGTCATAAAGTTTGGTGTAGATGAGTTTAAAAACTTCCTCGAAAACGTCGACGCCGGCATTGGCAAGTACTTCGTCTTCAAGTTCGCGGATAAGGTCGGCGAGCGTTTTGTTTTCGCGCAAAAGTTTATCTTCGGCGATGAGATTTTCAATCGTGCGTCGTTCGCGGAGAATGTCTTTTAATTTTTGTCCTGCGCGAGGGATGTCGGGAATGTCTTCAAAGTAATTCGGGTCTTTGCGGTGGTAGAAAGAAATTTTTTCGCCGTTCGACCAGACGCCCATAGTCGCGCCCGTTGCGTTGCAGTAGGATTTGAGTTGTCCTTTGCCGTCTTTGAGCTTGGGCTTTTTGACTTCAACAATGATGTATTCGACATTCGGGCGATTCGGTTCAAAAATGACAATGTCGGCACGTTTGACTTCGCGCCCGAAATGAATCGCGTGCTCGACTTCCATTTGAGAAATTTTGTAGCCGTATTCGTCGATAAGTTTGCGGATAAACATTTGGCGAACGGCTTCTTCGGGCGTGAGGCGAATTTCTTTGCCGCGAACGAAACATTTTATAAAAGGCGTCTCCTTGCCGCGAACAATTTTTGTGTAAGCCGCCGCCTCGACTGCCGCAATCTGTTCGGGCTTAAAGATTGTGCTCTTGTGCGTCGAGTCGCTGAATAAATTTTCAAGTTGATACAAAAAAAATCACCTCCTCAATTCGGGAGGGATTGTATCATAAATATTAATCCTTGCAAAAAAATTTTCCGTCAAGCCAAATAATGGCTGAAGTTTCCGATTGTCAGCGCGGGGAAAATTTTTTTGAGTTCGCGCAGAAAATCTTTTGTGCCGAGAAAATTTTTATCGGTCGGCATGACGGAAAAAAATTCGTCGGGGTCGTAATTCAGATTGCGGACTTGAATCATTTGCACGGGCAGTTCTTCCAAAAATTTTTTCCACGCGGCAAATTCCGATTCGCGGTCGTTGAAGCCGGGCATGTACAGCATATTCAACGAGACGTGAACATTTTTATCGAGGGCGTAGCGGATTGAATTTTTCACGGCGTCGAGTTTGTAACCTGCGCGATAGTAGCGTTGATAATTTTCGGTGTCCGCGCTGATAATCGAGACGCGCATCGAATCCAAGCCCGCGTCGACGATTTTTTTTATGCCGAGCGTGTTGCCGGCGTTCGTGTTGATATTGATTTGCCCGCGTGAAGTTTTTTCGCGAATTTTTTTTATCGCCGCAGAAATATTTTCCGCCATGAGTGACGGCTCGCCCTCGCAACCCTGACCGAAACTGATAATTCCCTCTTGCGCGTGAGACAAATGATAAATTCCAAGCTCGGAAATTTCTTCGACGGTCGGCTTGAAAGTGATTCGGCTTTGCGGACTCGGACAACACTCCGAACTTTGCAAAGAGATACAGCCCAAACAATTTGCGTTGCACTTCGGCGAAGTCGGCACTCCGCACTCCCAACGCCGATAAAATAAATTTTGCGCCGTCAAACAATGCCACTCCAAAGAACACTTCGCAACCTGCGCGACGATTCGATTATCGGGCAAGTCCTTTTTCACGCGGCGAATAAGATTTTTTAGTTTCGACGTGTTAAAGTGTTGCGGATTCCACTTGTGATTTTCGTCGGTGTAAATTGCGGCAGCATGAAGTTCATCTTTGTAGAGGACGACGGCTGTGTAACCGTACAGCGGCAAAATTTGTGCGCGAGGATTTTTCTTGAAGGCGGGCAAATGCGTTCGCGTGTAACCTTGAGGCAAAATCGCAGAGACCGCCAGTCCTTTGAGAGGCAAAAATTTTCCGTTCCGAAAACCGATTGCTTGACGTTGAGGAAGGAACATTAAATCAGCCGAATCGGGCAGCTTGATTAAATCTTCGGGCTTGAGCTTGAAAAATTTTTCGCCGACTCTCCCGACGCCTTCCGCCTCCGGTTCGTCGAAAATGTTTCCGTGCTCGTCAGCCGTCAATGCCGTTATTTGATTCTTCATTGATTTTTTTCCTCTTGGGATTGAATTTGTTCATGGCGTTGTTGATTCCCTCTTTGAAAATGCACTCAACGGCGGGCACAAGTTCCTCAATCGTCGCAGAAATTTTTTCGGCATCCTCTTGCGTGAAGGGACTCAACACGTGATGATTGACCGTCCAAAATTTCGGAGGACGACCGACACCGATTCGCACGCGAGGAAAATTTTGTTCGCCGCCGAGATGTTGGATAATCGATTCGACACCGTGATGACCGCCGCCGCTGCCTTTCGGGCGCAAACGAATCATGCCGAGCGGCAAGTCCATATCGTCATGGGCAACGACAAGATTTTGAACGTCGACTTTATAAAAATTCATAATCGGAGCAACAGCCTCGCCGCTCAAGTTCATGAAGGTTTGCGGCTTGACGATTAAAATTTTTTCGCCGTCGAGGAAACCTTCGGCAACGAGCGCATTAAATTTTTCGCGCCAATTATCGGCAGAAATTTTTTCGGCAAGCAAATCGGCAAGCATGAATCCGACATTGTGTTTGGTTTTGGCGTATTCGGGTGTGGGATTGCCCAGCCCGACAAAAATTTTCATAAGCTTTCCTCCAGAAAATCGAAAACTTTATCGAAATAAGCGGCGGGATTTTTGCGTTTGGCATCAGCATGACCCGCGCCCGCCACGACAAATTTTTCTTTGGGCGCAACGGCTTTATCGTAAAGTTTCGTCATCATATCGAAGGGAACAAGCCCGTCCTCGTCGCCGTGAATAAAAAGTATCGGCACTTTGATTTTATCGACGACTTCAAGCGGCGCGGCGTCGGAAATTTTTACGCCGGTCTTGAACTTGCAAACATAATCGGCGCAGGGCATGACGGGATATTCGGGCAAGCCGAAAATTTTATTAAGTTGAGCGGTGAACATTTCGTAAGCGGAAGTGTAGCCGCAATCCTCGACGACGGCGCATAAATTTTTCGGCTCAAGGGCGGCAGTCATCATGACGGTCGCGGCACCCATTGAAACGCCGTGCAAAATAATTTTCGCGTCGGGATTGTCTGAAATAATTTTTTCCGCCCAATCGAAAATGTCACGACTTTCCAACGCACCCATTGTGATAAATTTTCCTTCGCTCTCGCCCGCCGCTCGCAAATCGGGAACCAAAACATTCCAGCCGCGCTTTAAATATTCTTCGGCGTAATCGTAAGCGTAAGTTCCATCGCGCCCGTAGCCGTGAACCAAAATTGCCCAGCGATTAGAATTTTCGGCGGGGAAAAATCTTTTGGCGTGAAGTTTCAGCCCGTCGAAACTCTCAAGCGACCAATCTTCGTTTTGAAAGTTCGGAACAGGCGGTGCTTTCAAATTCGGGTCGGCGATATTCGCGCAGGCTTTCGGCGGCGATAAATCTTCTCCGCGTTCCAAGGCGAAGTCAACAAAATAATCACCGACGGCATAAAAACACAGCACAACCAAAAAATTATTACAAGACTTTTTCTCATGATACACTCCTTAAACGACAAAGGCGGAAGTCGTGAACTCCCGCCTCGAATTTCAATATTGGTCGGGTTGACAGGATTTGAACCTGCGACCCCCGCGTCCCGAACACGGTGCTCTACCAAACTGAGCCACAACCCGTAAAACATTTGCGATTATAGCAGAGGTTTTTTCAAAATGCAATACCGCACAGACAAAAATTATGGGAATCGGGAACCGATTATGACTGCTTGCCCGCAAAAATGAGAATCGCCCGCTCGTTGCAAAGTATTAGGGGCTGTTGGTAAATTAAAAAGCAGCGGTTGGCGAAAGCCCTGGCCACTAACAGCTAACAGCTAAACCGGGCGTTAAGCGCGTTCGGTGAAACGTCGTAGCCGCAACCCATGACGATTCCCCAATCAATTGTCCTTCAGCCACCAAGCAAAGTCGTCGTTGTCGTCAAAGGCAGTTCACTCCGTGCGCATGTCTCCGGACCAATAGCCGACGCACGCAAAAGTTTCAACGTTAAAGCGTTTGCCTTCTATCAGCAAACCAAACGTCGAATGCGTTTTCAAATAATTTCGCATGTTGTGCCCGCCAAAAAGCTTGTCTCCGTGCATGGTTATCGCGCCGTAATTGTGCCGCAGATAAGACGGGATAATAAAGCCGGTCGACGGTATCGGGATTGATTGACTTGAGCAACGGCAAATCAATGTTCGACCAACGCTGTCCGTGCCTGCAAAAAGGACGAAAAATTTTTTCTTCAAGCCGAGAATTTTTTTGATTGAGTTGCGCCACGCGTCAAGAATCGCCTTTGAGTTTAAAGCGCACCGATTGGTCGCGCACTTTGACGCCTCCAACGTGTCAAAAAATTTTCCCTCAAGCGGGCGCAACGTCGACAAAAGAAACGGGAGACAAGGTTCTGCCTCCCGTTCAGATTCAGTGACAAAAACACGCGTTAATCTTCACCGCCTGTAATTCGCCGTTGCGTCGTTGTCAAGCAGCTTTGAAAAAATTCCAAAGCTCGCCGATTAAATCGTTGACCGTCGAAAAATAATTTGCCTCCTGCGTGATAGAATTTATTTTTTGTTCAAGCTGACCGCTCGTCAAAGAGGCTGTGAAAACTTTTTCGTCGAGCGTACGACAATAATTTATCAGCGCGTTGTAATGAATGTTGTATCGATTTTCGTAGAGGACGTGCACCAGATATTTGCAAATTCCGGCTTGGAGAGGCGTGAACGTGTCGAAATTCAAATTCGCCCGCCGCTCAACGTCGTTAAGATTGTAATCCGCCCAATTTTTCAGTGCGTCGACGTTGCGGAAATTTTCTTCGTGCTCAAGTTCGGCAATCGCTTTGACGGAAACCGCCCGCATGACTTCAACGAACGGAAGATTGAAAAAATTCTTCGCCGCCTCGTCACAAAGCTCGCGTTCTCTGCCCGTCAAGTCGCCGCAAGGATTATATTCCTTGTGCCGAAAATTTTTTACAAGTTCATTCATATTTTTACCTCCGAACGTCAATTTTTTGTGAGGCGGTCGGCGCAAGCAGTGAATTCCGCGATAATTTTTTCCTCGTCCAAAGTTTTCAGCTCGCGATTTTCCATTAAAATTTTTCCGTCGACAATTACCGTATCCGCCGCCGATGAATTCGCCGAATAGACCAAAAGTGAAACGGGATTGTAATTCGGTTGCCAATCGACGCCTTGCATATTCCAAAGCACGATGTCCGCCTTGTAACCTTCCTCAAGCCGCCCGATGTTTTGCAAGCCGAGAGCCTCCGCGCCGAATTGAGTTGCCATTTGCAGAGCCTGTGCGGCGGGAACCGCCAAAGGATTCAACGTGTCGACTTTGGCAAGCAGAGCCGCAAGTCGAATTTCCTCAAGCATGTCAAGATTGTTGTTGCTCGACGCGCCGTCCGTTCCGAGTGCAACCGTCACATTTTCAGCCAAAAGTTTCGTCACGGGAGCAATTCCGCTTGCAAGTTTCATATTTGAGCCGGGATTGTGCGCCACGCGAATTTTTTTTGCTTTGATAATGTCAATTTCCGAATCACTCAACCAGACGCAATGAGCCGCAAGCATTCCGCAATCCAAAAGCCCTGTTTCTGCCACGACTTCAAACGGTCGCTTGCCGTAATTCTTCAAGCAATCTTCAATTTCGGTTTTGGTCTCGTTCATGTGCATGTGAATTTCCGCACCGAGTTTTTGAGCCGCCGCAACAACTTTTTTAAGATAATCGGGCGGGCAAGTGTAAATCGCGTGAGGAGCAAGCATGATTGTTATCCTGCCGTCAGCCGCGCCGTGAAAATTTTTGTAAAGTTCGACGTTCGCGGCTAATTTTTTTTCTCCGTCGGCAAAACTGATTAATCCTTGACTTAAACTGCCGCGCATGCCGGATTCGTCGACGACTTTGGCAACTTCTTCCATGCAAGGGCCGTACATATCGGCAAAGGCAGTCGTCCCGCCTCGAATCATCTCGACCGCCGCCAATTTCGCACCGCAATAAATATCTTTGCGCGTCATTTTGTCTTCAATCGGCCAAATATCTTTTTGAAGCCAATCCATCAAAGCTTTGTCGTCGGAATAACTTCTAAGCAAAGTCATGGAGGCGTGCGTGTGCGCGTTGATAAGTCCCGGCGTCGCGAATTTGCCTCGACCGTCGATAACGTTTGAGCCTTTGACTTCGCCTTGAGTTATCTTTGAAATTTTATCGCCGCTGATAAAAATGTTCGCTGTTTCGACCTCGCCCGAAGGCTTGAACATTTTCACGCCGCTGATTACGAGTTCATTGAGCATTTTCATTCCTCATTTCATTTTTTGATTATCATACGCGCCGAAAAAAATTTTTGCAACGAAATTTTGCTTGAATGCTTTTGAAACCGATTTTGCCACTCGGAAATATTTATACGCAACCTCCTGAAACTCAATTCCAATTCCCAATTTCCAATTCCCAATTGAAAAAAGCCCCGATGATTTGTCGAGGCTTTTATCTTGTCGAAAAAATTTCTCTTAGTATTTGAACATCTGGAGAGAATTCTGGAGGTCTTGAGCGAGGCGAGCGAGTTCGTCTGCTGCGGAGGAAATTTCTTCTGCAGAGGCGGATTGTTGCTCGGCTGCGGCGGAGACGCTTTCCATTTCCTTAGAAACTTGGACGCCTTTGTCCAAAATCTTCTCGGAGCGGTCGCGAATCGTGTAAGTCATCTTTTCGACTTCTTTGAGTTCGCCGATCATGTTCTTTGCTTCCATTTCGACGTTGTTGGAGGCAGTGGAAATGCTGTCGAAGGTGGTGCGCAGTCTCTCAACCGATTGAGTACCGGTGCGAACGGCGGCATTACCTTTCTGCATGGAGTCGACCGCGTCGGTCGTGTCGGATTGAATATCGCCGATAAGGGCGGCAATCTTCTGGGAGGCTTCTTGAGATTCTTCGGCGAGCTTGCGAACTTCTTCAGAAACGACTGCGAACCCGCGACCGTGTTCACCGGCACGCGCAGCCTCAATCGCCGCGTTAAGTGCAAGCAAGTTGGTTTGTTCGGCAATGCCGCTGATTGATTCGACGATTTGTCCGATTTCTTGCGAACGTTTGCCGAGCTTGTCGACGGTCAAAGCAGAATCGTTGACGATTTTTTCAACACTGATAATTTGATTGACTGCAGTTTCGACAGCCTCGGTACCGGCGGCCGCCTCTTGGTTGGCGGAGGCAACATGCGCGGCAACTTTGTCTGCGGTCTTTGTCAAGTGGTCAATGGATTCAAGAGCACGATTGATAGCGTCCATTGCGTCGTTGACATAAGTTTGTTGTTCGACGACGGCACCTGCCGAATTTGTGACGGATTGAGCAACCTGTTCGGAAGCTTGCGCGGCTTGGTGAGCTGAAGCAGTGAGCTCTTCGGAAGACGCCGCGAACTGGCTGGAGGAGTCGCTGGTTTGGTGAATCAATTTGCTGATAGCTTGACGCATTTCACGAACGGCAAGAGCCATTGCTCCGAATTCGTCGCCGCGGTCGGCATCAAGCAAATCGGTGCGGCGGAAGTCGCCATCTTTGAGCAAGTGCAAAGCCTGAACCATGTTGCTGAGAGGATTGGTGACGGCTTTGGTAATAGAAATGCTGATGAGAATCAAGATAACGAAGGTGCCGCCGAGTGCAATGAACAAATTGCGAACGGAAGAAGCGATTGATTCGTTGCTGGCTTTGATTGTGTTATCCGAATCCTCGTAAGCTTTCTGTTGGATAACCAAGATTGCGTCGCCGCAGGAAACCGCATAAGGCATAACTTCATTCTGATAGAATTCCAAAGAAGCATTTCTGTGAGCGGCGATTGCCGAAGTATCACCCACAGGCGATTTCATCGAAAACATTTTGTCCGCGCCGGCTTTGAATTTGCTCCATTCGCGTTTGGCAGCGTCGACTTGTGCGCGAGCTTGAGCGTCATCCTTAACGATTTCTTCGTAAATTTTCAAAGACTCTTCCAACTCTTTAACACCGCCGTTGTATTTATCCAAGCGGGATTGATAAAGAGCGGGGTCGACCGTCAAAGGAGCCAAGACCGCTTGAACTTGAGCATAACGGACAGCGTGACGGCAACGACCGATTTCAAAAATGCCTTTCAAGTAAGTTTGGCTGATTTTGTCCAAATCTTGTTGCGCTTCCATGACAGCGAAGTAGCCGACCAGCCCGATGACAATCATACCGACGAGCGCGATAACGTTCAATAGCAAGAGCTTATACGCGACTCGCATGTTGTTCAACCACGACATAAAAACATTTCCCCCTTTTCTTGACGGAATAAAAATTTTTTGTGCTTGAGATTTTACGGCAAGAGCTTATCTTACCAACCGTCCGTCTCAACTTTGAACGTTTCCCGTGAACGGGCATGACCTTCCGTCGTTCGTGCGGTAGTTTAAAACTTGAAGGATGAATGCTTCTATATTCTGCCCCCTCCCACAAGGTTCCTTTTCGTGTTGTTTCAAGCAATGCGATTGTAGTTTAACGTAAAAGGAATGTCAATTATTTGTGTCACCGCGTCAACAAAAAAACGGCGACATAATCAATCTTCGCTATGATAGCATAAGTGGCGGCATTAAGTCTAGGATTTTGAAAAAAAAATTGACGGCTGAAAAAGTTTTCCAACCGCCGTTTTAACAATTAGGAATGAGGAATGATTTGCGAATTTAATTCCCAATTCCCAATTCCCAATTCCTAATTCATGAGCGCGTCCCAAGCCTCGTTGGCGCGTTCGACAAAGATGCCGCGAATCTTTTTGTTTTCGCCGAGCCCTTGAAGTTTTGCCTCGACTTTGAATCCCATTTTCTCCAGAATGACTTTGTGCGAATCTTCCTCGTTGCCTGCCATGTCGTTGTTGGCGTGGTCACCTGCAACCATCATCAGCGGCATTAAAATTATTTTTTCGACCTTGTGCATTTTGAGCTTGCCCGCCCAATCTTCCAAGCGCGGCCAACCTTCGACGGTGTAAATGTGCACGTCGGAGCGTTTCATCTCACGGAGGAGTTTTTCCTGCATGACGGAATAATATGCGTTGGAAGGGTCGGGCGTGCCGTGCGCCATAAGCAAAATCGCCGTGCCTTTTTTGTATGCGGGCAGGTGCAACGACTGCATGACTTGCAAAACGTCGTCGGGCTGGTCTTCTTGTCCTTGCCAATACATAAGCGGCGTTGCGAGCGTCATCTTCTTGAATTGAGTTTTGTATTCGTGGAAGAGGGCGACGTCGTATTTGTATTCCATGCCCGGTATCACGTCGAGTGAGACAAGCGCAATCCTCGTGTAGCCTTCTTTTTTAAGTTGGTCAAGAGTTTGTTCGGGCGTCATGTAATCGCATTTGCCCTCGTTCTCCATAATGTGCTTAATGACAATGTGGCTCGTGAAGGCGGTTACGACTTTTGCTTGCGGGTGGGCGGCTTGAATTGCGTTGGCGGTCGCGTCGATTGCCTTTGTGCGTTGGTCTTTGAAGGTCGTGCCGAAACTCAAGACGACAATCGCGTCCTTGTCCATGTAGCTGTTGAGGTTCGGGTTCTCGTATTTGAGAAGTCCGATTTGAGTTGCCATTTGCAGAGCTGCGGGCGGATTGGCTACCTCGTCGTTGAGTTGATAGGCGGCGTCGGCGGGCGAGCCGATTAATAAACCGGAACACGCCACGCTCACTGCCAATAATTTTTTCCAAGACTTCATTGAAACTCCTCCTCTTTTTTAGCTTTCAGCTAACAGCTATCAGCTATCAGCTATCAGCTGAACATTGCTCATACATTTCTTGCTGAAGGAGTATTTTAATTTTAGCGCGTTAAATTTGTTTGTCAATTCCTTTCAAATGATATACAATACAGCGGCTGAAAAAGGAGGCAAGATTATGAAATTCAGTTGTTACAAGGACGACTTGAACGAGGCAATGCTGATTTTAATCAAAGCGGTTGCCGTCAAGCCCATGACGCCCATCCTTGCCGGCATTTACCTCAAGGCAGAAAATTCCGCGCTTGAGTTGCAGGCAAATAATTTTTCGACGGGAATAATCATACGCATTCCCGCCAATGTCGAATCTTCGGGCGAGGTCGTCGTCAGCAGCGGCAAAAGATTTCAAGAATTCGTTCGCAACATGCCCGACGATACCGTTACTTTTTCAAATGAAGAAGGCGGCACCGTTTTGGTTATCGAATCGGGCGGCGCAAGTGTCGAGTTGATGACAATGGAAGTGAGCGACTTCCCGAAAGTCAAGACGCCCGAAACTGCTCGTACTTTTAAAATCCTCAAACGCGAGCTGGGCGATTTGATTCGCAAAACAGTTTTCGCCGCCGCAAAGGATGAATCGCGACCCGTCTTCACCGGTGCTTTGTTCGAAGTCAAAGGCGATAAAATTTCAATCGTTGCCACAAATACTCATCGCTTGGCTTTTGCTTCAAAGAAACTTCCCGAAAATTATACCGACGTAAGCTTCGTGGTGCCCGCCGAAACTCTGCGCGGACTCATTACGAAAAATTCTTCCGACGCAACGGAAAACTTTGTTACGGTCAACTGCTCCTTGCGTTACGTGACTTTCACGTTCGATAATGTTTTCGTGAATTCGCGGCTTATCGAAGGGCTCTTCCCACCTTATGACAAAGTTATTCCCGAATCGACCGTGACGCATGTAATGGTTGACACCGCCGAATTTAAACGAGCCGTTGACTTCGTCGCGCTCATGAGCAAGGATGACGAATACAACACAGTTAAATTTGTCTTTGAAGGTGACGGCATTGCAATTTCTGCAAACTCCGGCGAATTCGGCAACGCGGTCAGAAAAATCGCGGCGGAAATTGATGGCGAACGTCTTTCAATTTCTTTCAACGCCGATTATATCGCCGACGTTTTGCGGGTTATCGATACCAAGCAAACTAAAATCGACCTCAACGACAAGTTCAGCCCCGCAACCTTCACCGAGCCCGGCAACGACGATTTTATTTATGTCGCCACGCCGGTCAGAGCTTAAATGCACGTCGCCGAAATTTTTTTAAAAGATTGGCGCAATATCGAAGAGATGAATTTTCGCCCCGACGCCTCGACAAATATTTTTCTGGGACAAAACGCGCAGGGCAAAACCAATATCCTTGAGGCGATAAATTTTGCATCGCTGTTGAAAAGTCGGGCGGGCAAGGAAACCGAATTGATTCGTTTCGGAGAAAGCACCGCGCTCGCCCGAATAAAATTTTTCAAGGCGGGTATCTCTCACGAATTGGCGATAGAAATTTCTCATGCTCGAAGGCGCAGAATTTTACTCGACGCCAATCCGATTCGCCCGCGTGAACTTATCGGCAAATTGAATTCGGTTTTCTTTTCGCCCGAAGATTTATTCATGTTCAAAGGCTCGCCTTCGATACGCAGAAAATTTTTGGACGCGCAAATTTCTCAAGCCTCGCCGATTTATTTCATGAACTTGCTGCGGTACAATCGCCTCGTCGAACAGCGAAACATCCTCTTGAAAAAAATTCGGGACAAAGCCGCCCGGGAAACCGAGCTTGAACTTTGGGACGAGCAGCTTGCTTTCTACGCCGAAAAAATTTTGAGCAAACGACTTGCCTCCGTCGACAAGTTAAATTCTTTGGCAAACTGCATGCACCAAAAAATTTCCGCACGAAAGGAAACCTTATCGATTGTCTACAACATGCGCGGGCTTGATTCTCAAGAAAACCTCGCGGAAAAATTTTGGGAATTGTTGCGGGCGAGGCGATTCAAAGACATACAAAACGGAGCGACAAGTTTCGGCGCGCACTTGGACGATTTAAAATTTTTTATCAACGGGCGGGAGCTGAAACTTTTCGGCTCACAAGGACAACTTCGCACCGCAGTCCTTTCCTTGAAACTTTCCGAGTTGCAATTTTTAAAATCGGAAACGGGCGAATATCCTTTATTGCTTTTGGACGACGTGATGAGCGAATTGGACGCCGAACGCCGCGAATTGTTGTTGGAATTTTTATCACGCGAAAAAATTCAAACGTTGATAACGGCGACCGACCGCGCCTACTTCCCGCCGCAAACTTCCGGCAAATTTTTTTTTATCGGCGCAGGGAGGTTGACAGAATGAACGGATTTAATCGGCTGCTTCATGAACACATGCGTTCGCAAGGCGAGGCTACTTACAAAAAATTTCTTGCCTGCGAAGTGATTTCGCATTGGAAAGAAATTGTCGACGAGAGCATTTCCTCGCAAGTCAAGCCCGTCACGATTGAGCGAGGCGTTTTGTTCGTCGACGTGAAAAATTCCGCCTTCAGAGACCAGCTGAAATTTTTCGCGGAAGAAATTATCGACGCGATTAACGAAACCTTCAGGCAAAAGGAACCGCTCGTCAAGAAAATCCGATTAGCCTCGCCTTTTCAAATTGCAAACATGCCGCAAGAAAAAAATCCTCCCGCGCAGGTCGTCGAGGAGGAATTGAAACTTGAGGACGTGACTTTGACGGAAGAGGAAAAAATTTTTTGCGAACGTCAAGCCGAAAAAATTTCCGAACCGAAATTGCGGCAGAGTTTTTTGGAAATGTTGTTGTCGAATACGCGGCTGAAAAAATTTCGTTTGGCAAGCGGCTGGCACAAATGCAAGGACTGCGAATCACTTTGCCCGCCGAAAGAAATTTTTTGCGAGGTTTGCATTGTGAAGGCACGGGAGGAAATGTTCAAAGCCTTGTCAAAAATCCTCTTCGACGCGCCGTGGCTGAAGGCTTGGGACGCACAAAAAATTTTGCTTGAGCGAATGCCTTACATGAAAAACGAATGCTCCCTCGACGTGGTGGAATCTGCGCGGTCGTCGTTGATTCAGCGAATCGCAAGCAGGATTCGTTTCGGCGATGAAAAATCTCCGGACGTGTTGAAGGCGGTCATGTTGAGAAAACGTTTGCCGCCCGAACAACTCACGCCGGCGATAATCAAACGAACTCTTTTCGAATTGCAAGCCAACATTCCCGAAGCACGACGTTTCAGATAAACGGAAAAGCCCCCGAACTTGTCGAGGGCTTTTTGATTTTCTTTATTGGTCGGAACGACGAGACTTGAACTCACGACCTCTTCCACCCCAAGGAAGCGCTCTCCCAAACTGAGCTACGTCCCGATTGCCTGCGCAGTTTATCACAGGTAAAAAAATTTTGCAAGTACTTTTTACTGCAAAGCTTTCGCCAAAGTCAAAGTGTTGTTGAGCATGCGGTCGACGTAGTCCAATAAATTTTCGGGTTTCGCCTCGCCCGTGACTATCGGGTCAAGTTCAAAGATTTGCGCGCCCGTTTCGCGAGCGATTGTCTCGGCTGCCTTCGAAGAATATTGCGGCTCGGTGAAAATGATTTTGACCGGCAACGAATTTATTTTTTCTATCGTTTCGGCAAGCTCTTGAGGCGTCGGCTCGGTGCCCGGTTCGCGTTCAACGGTTGCCACAATTTTTAAACCGAATTCCGCCGCCAAATACGGGAATGCCTCGTGGAAAGTCACAATCTCTCTGTTCGGCAACATCGTCAGCGAAATGTGCATCTCGTCGCGCAAGGTCGTCAGCTCGTCAACGTAATCAAGCGTGTATCTTTTGTAAACCTCTGCTCGCGAAGGGTCAAGTTCGCAAAGCTTGGCAGAAATATTTTTCACCTGCGCAATCGCATAGGTTATGCTCATCCACACGTGAGGATTCGGGACGCCGTTCTCCATAATCGGAACAATGTCGGGCGTGTCGGAGGCGTTGATGATTTTCAAATTCGGGTGAGCCTCAATGACTTTATCCAAAAAACTTTCCATGCCCAAGCCGTTCACGACGAAAATATCTGCCGTTTCCAAAGTCTTCATGTCTTCGGGCGTCAATTGATAATCGTGCAGGCAACCCGTCTGCGGAGGCGTCATGTTCACGACCTCGACACCTTCGACGCCGCGCGTTATGTTTAACGTTTCAAGATACATCGGATAAAACGACGTGACGATTTTTAATTTGTCGTCGTCTTTTTTTTCGGAACCGCAACCGCTTAACAGGAACAAGGAACAAGGAACAAGGAACAA
>JAFXTD010000058.1 GCA_017535925.1 Selenomonadaceae bacterium
CCAATTTCCGCACGCAGGACACTTGCCCAACCATTTGACAGATTCCGCTCCACACTCTTGACAAACGTATTTTATTTTCTTCTTCGCCATGAACTTCAACTCCTCAAAAATTTTCTTCGCCGCAAAACGTAAAAATCCCGCGTCATTAACAAGAGAAAATTTTCTGTTGAAATTTATTTTGACATAGATCATTCCTTATTTTAAACTTATCCTAAAAAAATCAGCGTCGCGAATCTTTTGCCCGCATTGATTATCGCTTGCTTATGGAGGTAAATTATGACCAAAATCGTTTTTGTCTGTTTGGGGAACATTTGCCGTTCGCCGATGGCGGAATTCGTCATGAAACATTTGGTTGCCGCCGCAGGTCTCGAAAAAGATTTTCTGATTGAATCGGCGGGCTGTTATCCTTCAATCGGAACGCCCATGTCCGACGGCACGGCTCACGAACTCAAAAAAAATAATGTTCCTTTCACGCGGCGCGCCTCGAAACTTTTGCTCGAAAGCGATTACAAAAAATTTGATTATCTTATCGGGCTTGACCGTTCGAACGTTCGCGACATGAAAGAAATTTGCGGCGGCGACCCCGATGGGAAAATTTTTCTGCTGATGGATTTTGCGGGCAAGCATCGCGACGTTGCCGACCCGTGGTACACCGACGACTACGCGACGACTTACGACGATTGTTTAATCGGTTGCGAGGCTCTGTTGGATTTTCTCAAGCGGTCTTAAAAATTTTTTTCCGAGCCGGCAGGAAAATCGAACATTCGCGGCGAACCACCACTGCGGGGTGTGGGTGGTTGGATAACTTCACCTGCCAACCTCAAGCCGCCGCCTCCGAAAAATGAAAATTATAAAAGCAAAACAGAGAGGGAGAGGTGCGCCTTGGGTTACAGAGACGATTGGTTTGCGAACAATGAATCGAATCACGGCTGGTACACTTGCGTGAGGTGCGGAAAAAAAATTCGGAAAGCAGAAGTCGACATTGATCACATCGTACCGCAAAAATTCGGCGGGAGTGACAAGTTGTTTAATTTGCAGTGTTTGTGCAAGCATTGCAACAGGTCGAAGCAGGCAAGCTTGAAAGACACCGTGCCTGACTTGGCGAAGACGAATCATCAAAGAGCCGTGAAAGCCGTCAAAAAAAATTTGAAATTCACCGGAGAAAAAATAGCGGGTGCCATAAAAAAAGTTGTCACGAGGAAAAAGAAATGAACAAAGCTTTGAAACTTGTGGAAAAAATTTCGAAGCTTGCCGAAGGAAAAAAAAAGTTGCGAATCATGGAAGTCTGCGGCACTCACACGGTTGCGATATTTCGTTCGGGGATAAGACAGCTCTTGCCGAAAAATGTGGAGCTTGTGTCGGGGCCGGGTTGTCCGGTTTGCGTGACGAATGACGATTACATTGACAAGGCAGTCGAGTATTCGCGCAGAAAAAATTTCATTGTTGCGACGTTCGGCGACATGCTCAAGGTGCCGGGAAGTCGTTCGAGTTTGACGGAGGCAATCGCTCAAGGCGCGGACGTTCGGATAATTTATTCGCCGCTTGATTGCCTGAAGCTTGCGAAAGAAAATCCTTGCAAGAAAATAATTTTTTTGGCAGTGGGATTCGAGACGACAGCACCGACGGCAGCGGCGACGGTCTTGGCGGCGAAGGCTCAAGGGATAAAAAATTTGTTCATGTTGTCGGCGCAAAAGTTGGTTCCGCCCGCGTTGAGATTTTTGTTGAAAGATGCGGCGGTCAAAGTCGACGGGTTTTTATTGCCGGGGCATGTGGCTGTGATTATCGGCGCGGATGCCTTTAATTTTTTGTCGGAAGAATTTCAAATGCCCGGTGCGATTGGCGGTTTCGAGGCGGAAGAAATTTTGATTGCCCTTGCGAATCTGCTTGAACAAATTGACGGCGGACGAGTCGAGGTCGCGAATGAATATCGGGCGGTCGTCAAGGCGGAAGGAAATTTGGCGGCGAAAAAAATTCTTGAGCAAGTCTATGAAGTTGCGGATGTCGAGTGGCGCGGCATGGGAAAAATTTCGTCGTCAGGTTTGAAGATGCGCGAGGCATTTTCCGAGTTTGATATTGAGCGCGTCGAGCCGATTGACATTGAGCGCGTCGAAAAAAAATCTGCGTGTCGTTGCGGTGAGGTCTTGCGAGGCGTCATCAATCCGATTGAGTGTCCGCTCTTCGGCAAAGCTTGCCAACCGCTTCATGCAATCGGACCTTGCATGGTGTCGGTCGAGGGTGTCTGCGCGGCTTGGTTCAAATACGGTGGAGGAAAATTTAATTGGGAAGAAAAATTTTAATGGCACACGGAGCGGGCGGCAAGTTGAGTGCGGAACTTTTGCACGAAGTAATTCTGCCTGCCTTCGACAATGAAATTTTGAGTGAACTTCATGACGGGGCGAAGATTGGCAAGCTGGCGATGACGACTGACAGCTACGTTGTCCGCCCTATTTTTTTTCGCGGAGGAAATATCGGCAAGCTGTCGATTTGCGGAACGGTCAATGACTTGGCAGTTACCGGCGCGGTGCCGAAATATATTTCCGTCGGCGTGATTTTGGAGGAAGGCTTCGACTTCGACGACTTGAAAAAAATTGTTGCGTCGATGGCGACGGTGGCTCGTGAGGCTGAAGTTAAAATTGTCACGGGCGACACAAAAGTTGTCGGGCGCGGGCAAGCTGACGGAATTTTTATCAACACGGCGGGCGTCGGTGAATTGATTGACGGCGTAAATATTTCGGCGAAGAAAATCTGCGCGGGCATGAAGATTTTAGTTTCGGGGACACTCGGCGACCATGCGACGACGATTTTGGCTCAACGTCACGGTTTGGAGCTGCCCGAAAATGTTAAATCGGATTGTGCGCCTTTGAATAAAATGATTCGCGAAATGTTGACGGTCGAGCCGAAAATTCCCATGCTTCGAGATGCGACGCGCGGCGGAGTTGCTGCTGTGCTCAATGAAATTGCTCAAGCGGCGAACGTCGGGATTTTGCTTGACGAAGAAAAAATTCCCGTGCATGAGGAAGTTCGCGGCGTCTGCGATATTCTCGGCTTTGACGTTTTGGAACTTGCCAACGAGGGAAAAATTATTGCAGTCGTTCCCTCCGAATCGGCGGAAAAAATTTTATCGGTCATGCGGAAAAATATTTACGGCTTGGACGCGACAGAGATTGGCGAGGTCGTTCAATCTTCTGCGGGTCGTGTCGGCTTGAAGACTTCATTGGGCGCGGTGAGGATTGTCGACATGCCGGCGGGCGAACTTGTGCCGAGAATTTGCTAGAGCGTGTCGGTAAATTAAATCGGCGGCAGGTTTCAGTTTTCAGGATTTTTCTAACAGCTGACAGCTAACCTGTAATGCCTCGACGTGATATAATGGCGGAAAATTTTTTGGAGGGAAGAATTTGGAACGCTACGAACACGGCGGACAAATTTACGACGCAAAAGGTTTGGCGGGCGATTGGCTCGACTTCAGCGCGAATATCAATCCGCTCGGCTTATCGGAAAAAATTTTGCAGACGTTGACTGACAACCTGCGCGGCGTAGTGAATTATCCCGACCCTCAAGCCTCCGAACTCAAACGCGCAATTTCAAATCGCTACGACGTGCCCGAAAAAAATCTTGTCTTGCTCAACGGCGCGGCGGAATTTTTTTATCTGTACTTCAATGCGCTTCGCCCCGCTCGTGTCGTGATTCCCGTGCCAAGTTTTTCCGAATATGAGCGGGCGGCTCGTGCCGGCAGTTGCGAAGTGAAATATTTTTTTACAAGAGCGGAGGAAAATTTTTCGCTTGACGTTGACAAGTTGGAAGTGACTGCCGCCGACTGCGTGATAATCGGTCGCCCGAACAACCCGACGGGAAATTTGCTCGCGCCCGAAAAAATTTTGCGGCTCGCCGAAGTCGCAAGCGTTGTCGTCGACGAATCCTTTATCGATTTTCTCGAAGTCGAATCGGTCAGAAAATTTGTCTCGAAAAAAATTTCGGTCGTGCAATCGCTCACGAAAATTTTCGCGATACCGGGCTTGCGTTTGGGTTTTGCCGTCGTCGAAGAAAATTTGGCGCGTCGATTGAATTTGTGCAAGGACGTTTGGAACGTGAACTTCCTCGCGCAGAAAGCGGGCGTTGCGGCTCTCGACGACGAAGATTTTTTAAAACGGACTCGCGCTTGGCTTGAGATTGAGAAAAAATTTTTCGTTGCTCGTCTCGAAAAAATGAGCGGCATAAAAATTTTTCCTCCGACCGTGAATTTTATTTTGTTTCGACACGAAAACGCCGATAAAATTTTGAACGAACTGCGCTGCGAAAAAATTTTGTTGAGGAGTTGCGCGAACTTTACCGGGCTTGACGAAACTTATCTGCGTTCGGCAATTCGTTCACGAAAAGAAAATTTGCGCCTGCTTGACGCGCTCAAAAAAATATTGGAGGGGTTTAAATGATTCATGTTTGCTTCGGACTTCATGACGCCGACGGTCACTATTCCAAATTCGTCGGCACGACAATGGCTTCTATCTTTGAAAACACTTCCGCGCCCGTGACGATTCATATTCTTCACGACCCGACCTTGACTGCCGACAATCGCGATAAATTTTCCTACCTCGCGGGTTGCTACGGTCAACGCGTGAACTTCCACAACGTCGCCGCTCTTTGCCCGAACGAAATAATTTTTCTTCGCGAAAAGCTCCTCGACAAAATTAATACGCGTTTCAGTATCGGCGCGTTCTATCGCCTGCTTATGAAAAAAATTTTCGGCAACGGCAAAATGATTTACCTCGACGCCGACACCATCGTTAATCTGGATATTATCGAACTTTGGCGACAAGACTTGGGAAATTTTACGGTGGCGGCTGTTCCCGAAGTCGAGGCAACTTTCAACAACATGGTATCGAATAAATTTTTGCTGAACACAGGGCGCGTTCGAAAGGAAAATTATTTTTGTTCCGGCGTGATGATTTTTGACCTCGATAAACTTGACGAAAAATTTTTTTATGAGGGCGTGAATTTTTTGGCGGCGAATCCCGCTTGCGAATCGCCCGACCAAGATATTTTGAACGTAGCCTTTTCCGAAAATTATTTCAGGCTTGAGCAGAAGTTCGATTCTTTTTCAGATGCGGAACGCATAAGACGCGCGCCCGTCGCGAAAAAAATTTATCACTATGCCGGTCGCTGTATCGGTTTGAATTTCGAGGACGTTTACAACAAATTGTGGTTGGAAAATTTTTCGAAGACGCCTTGGCTCAACGCCGAATCTTTAAACAACATGGGCAGAGAAATTGAAAATACCCTCGACAGGAGAATTGAATTGACGCAGTGGCTCATGAAGGTTTATGCCGGTCGCCGCCGCACCTTTTGCATTGAGCCCAACGGAATAAATTTCGTCAAAGCTCTTTTTGCTATCCGCGAAGACGAAAAATTTATCGAAATGCGCGACGGAAAATCTTTGGAAAAACTTTTATCAAAGATGAAGTCTCAACGAGGCAAGACAATGTTTTTTATCTTCGTGCCGATATATCCTCCGTTCAGAGATGAATTGATTCGCAACGGCTTCAAAGAGTTTGAAGACTTCGTGAACGGATTTTTATTCGTGACGCAGAAACAATATCAACAGCCGCGCCCCGAATACAATTTCATTCAAGCACTGTGAAAAAAATTTTTAACCTGTCGACACGCGAGGGCTTCGGGCAATTCGTGAGTGCCGTCGGGATTTGCGTCAATATTTTGCTAAGTTGTGTTAAGCTGATTGTCGGGCTTTTGAGCGGCGCAATTTCGATTGTCGCCGATGCCTTCAACAACCTTTCTGACGCGGGCACTTCTGCCGTAATGCTTGCGGGTTTCAAGATAGCCGCGAAGCCTGCCGATGAGGAACATCCTTTCGGGCACGGGCGTGCGGAATATTTGGCGGGGCTTTTCATAGCGGCGGCGATGATTCTTGTCGGCGCGAATCTTTTTTATTCCTCCGTCGAAAAAATTATCACGCCCGAAAATTTGAACGTCGATCGAATTACTTTGCTCGTGTTGAGTTTGACGGTTGCGGCGAAATTTTTTCTGGGAATTTTTTATCGACACTCGGCTCGGAAAATAAATTCGGCGGCGATTGACGCGGTGGCTCTCGACAGTTTCACCGATTGCCTCGCGACCGGCGTCGTGATAATTTCCGTCGGCGTCTACATGAAATTCGGAATAAACATTGACGGCGGCGCGGGAATTTTTATTTCGGCGTTTATCTTGCGCGGCGGCTTTTCCGCTTTGAAAGAAATTTTGAATCCGCTGCTCGGCGACAAGCCCGATCAAGATTTAATCGACGGCATAAAAAAAATCGTCACGGACGCGCCCGAAGTTTTGGGCGTCCACGACTTGATTATCCACAGCTACGGCGCGAGGAGAATTTTTGTTTCAATGCATGTCGAAATGCCCGCGACGTTGAAACTTTTGGAGGCGCATGAAATTATCGACAGGCTCGAAAGAAAACTTCAATCGACCTTCCAAATTTCCGCGACACTTCACGTCGACCCGGTCGTTCAAGGCGACGCGGCTTTTGACGAACACAGAGCCCTTGCCGAAAAAATTTTGTACGATATTGATTCGCGGCTTACCATGCATGATTTTCGCGTTGTGCCGTATAAATCGGGCAGGAAATTAATTTTCGATGTGGCAGTGCCGTTTAATTTCATGATGAATGACCGCGAACTTCGGAAAGAATTTCAGCGACGGCTGATTGAATTGCACTCCGACGACCGTGCGATAATTCACCTCGACCATCAGTACTGTTGAAAATTTTAAATGACACATTTGAAAATCCGATTGCAAGTAAAAATTTTTTACCCTTGCAATTTTTTTTTACCGCAAGATTTACTGCCGTTGCTTTTTAAAACTTTCGTTAAAAGCGCGGCGTTTTTGTTGACTGTTTCTAAGGTACCGTGTATCATATGAATTGCAAGGTACCTTGAATTTTCGGGAGGGTTTATCAATGGACAAGAAAAGTGATTTGACAAACATTTTCCTTGAGACGAATCATTTGCTGCATCGCTACAACATGATGTGGTACGGAAAAAATTTTGGCGGCTTGGATCCTCGACAGGGGCAAGGAAGAATTTTGACGGCGTTGCGGCGCATGAACAGCGTAAGCCAAAAAGACCTCGGCTTTATCTTGGATATTCGACCGCAGTCATTGGGCGAACTCTTGCAGAAATTGGAGAACAGCGGCTACATTCAGCGGCGGCGGTCAACGACGGATAAGCGGGCATTAATCGTCGAACTCACCGAAAAGGGCGAAACTTTTCAACTGCAAAAGCCCGACTACGAGGAGCTGTTCATTACCCTCAATTCGGAAGAAAAGAAAATTCTCAAGCGGGCACTGGAAAAAATTTTTACGCAGCTGTCCGAACAAATTCAAAAGGAAGCAGAGGATGATTTCTATTGAGTTGATTGGCAAGGAGGGATTTTTCATGCTCAAGGAGAGGCTGAAATTTTTTGCGGAAATTTATGCGGCTCACAAGCGTGCGTTTTCGTTCGTGGTTATCGGCTCTTTAATCGGAGCGGGTCTCGGACTTTTGTCGCCGATGTTGATTCGCCGTGTCATGGATGAACTTTTGCCGCACGGCATTTCGGCTGAAATGTTTTTGACGGCGAGCGCACTCTTGACGATTTACGCGGCAAATTATTTCCTCAATTACAAAGTGGAAGTCGTCGGGCGCGGCATGGGTGCAAGAATCGAATTCGTCATGCGCGAAAAACTTTTCCGCCACCTGTTGAGGATGGGCTATTCCTTCTACGACAACGCACAAAGCGGACAACTTCTCTCGCGGCTCGTCAATGACATTGCGGAAGTCGGCAACCTCATGTTCGCAATCCCTCACTTGCTCATAACCTGCTCGATAACAATGCTCGGCTCGGTCGCGTTGCTGTTTTATCTGAATTGGCAACTGGCAACTGTCGTGACGGCTCTGTTGCTGTTCAAAACTTTCACGACGATAAAACTCAACGGCGATATGAAAAAATTATTCATGAAGGCGCGGGAAAACACCGGCAACCTAAGCGGACAAATCGCCGAAAGTTTGCAGGGTATTCGCCTTGTAAAAATTTTCAGCTGCGAGGAAAAGGAACTTGACAAGATGCTCCGCGCCGGCGAAAACCTTTTGTCGGTTCAAGAAACTTCGTTTAAGACGGTCGGCAAACTTCACGGCGGCATAGAATTTTTTTCCAACGTCATGAACTTGACGATAATCGTTTTGGGCGGCATGTTGATAAGTTTCGGCTTGATGAAAATCGGCGACCTCGTTGCCTTCCTGCTGTACATGATGCTTTGCATGCGACCCGTCTTTCAGCTGATGATGTTGACGGAAGTTTATCAACGCGGCATGGCGGGCGTCGAACGTTATCGCGAACTTATGAACCTTCCCGAATCCGACGAACTTTCAGCCGAACGCGTTGCCAAACTTGAGACGGCTTCCGAAATTGAATTTTCGCATGTGAATTTCGGCTACGAGGGCAGCGCGCAGATTTTTAACGACTTCAACTTGAGCATTGCGGCGGGCGAACACGTCGGGATTGTCGGCATGACCGGCGGCGGCAAAACCACTCTTTGCGAATTGCTCTTGGGCATGTACGAACTTGACGGCGGGAAAATTTCAATCAACGGGCGTGACATTAAAACCGTCAAGACCGAAAGCCTGCGCAAGGAAATCGGCATGATTCAGCAAGACACGTTCCTCTTTTCGGCGAGCGTCAAGGATAACATTGCTTACGGCAGAGAAAATGCCACCGACGAAGAAATTATCGAGGCGGCGAAACTTGCAGAGGCTCACGAATTCATAAGCGACCTCCCTCAAGGCTACGATACTTTTATCGGCGAGCGAGGCGTCAAACTTAGCGGCGGGCAGAAGCAACGAATTGCAATCGCGAGGATGTTCCTGCGCAATCCGAAAATTTTAATCCTCGACGAGGCAACTTCAGCCCTCGACAATGAAACCGAACGACAAATCCAACGCGCCATGCAAAAACTTTCAGAAAACCGCACGACGATAACCGTTGCCCACAGACTTGCCACCGTTCGCAATTCCAACAGGATTTTGGTTTTGGAACACGGAACCATAACCGAAGAAGGCACGCACGAAAATTTGATGAAACTGCGCGGCGTCTACTACAATCTTTCCTCGAACGCCGCTGCTTGATAAAAACAAAAGTAATAAGGAGCCGTCACGGATGACGGCTCCACACGCCGCACTGAAACAGGATGTTTCTGCGGCGACGCCCCTGCGAGGGGTCTTTTCTTTTTGCTACTTTTTCTTTGGACAAGCAAAGAAAAAGTAGAAGAACAACATAAAAATCATTAAACGTCAAATCGAAGTGATACGCCTCCGCAAAAAAAATCGGTTCTGCGTAATCCACTCTTTGACAAAGAAGGGGATACTTCCGCCGCCGCTTGATAAAAAATTTTTTCGCGAATATAATTGCTCATCGAAAGGGGGACGCTCTTTTGAACGAGCAATTTTTTTTTGACACGACAGAAATTTTTAAGGACTTGAATCCCGAACAACAAGAGGCGGTTAATTGCATCGACGGACCGCTTTTGATAATGGCGGGCGCGGGCTCCGGCAAAACACGAGTGCTCACCTGCCGCATTGCAAATCTTATCGCGCAGGGAATTTTGCCGCGAAATATTTTGGCGATAACCTTCACGAACAAAGCCGCCAATGAAATGAAATACCGCGCCGAAAAATTAATCGGCTCGCCCGCAAGAGGAATTATCTTGAGCACGTTCCATTCCTTCTGCGCCCGGCTCTTGCGACGCGAAATTGAAATCACCGGCAACTTCAACGGCAACTTTGCAATCTACGACGCCGGCGACAGCAAGACTTTGGTTAAGCAATGCGTCAAGGATTTGAACTTGGACGAAAATCTTTTTGCCAATGTCAGTTTCAGAATCTCCGACTTCAAAAATAATTTGGTTGACCCCGCTCATTGCACGCAGATGATTTCAAGCAGAGACATTCGCTACAAAATGAACGTGCAACAGATTTACGAAATGTATCAGGAAAAGTTGCGGGAGAATAACGCGCTGGACTTCGACGACTTGATTTTTTTCACTGTGAAAATTTTTGAGGAGTATCCCGAAGTTTTGGCGAAGTATCAGGAGCGTTTTCAATACATTTCGATTGACGAATACCAAGACACGAATGTTGCGCAATACGTCTTGACGAATCTGCTTGCCGCCAAGTATAAAAACCTCTGCGTGGTCGGTGACGCTGACCAATCAATTTACGGCTGGCGCGGCGCGGACATGAGGAACATTTTAAATTTTGAACGCGATTATCCCAATGCGCGGGTTATCATGTTGGAACAAAATTATCGTTCGACGAAAACCATCTTGAATGCCGCAAACGCCGTTATCCGAAACAACTCTGACCGCAAGCCGAAAAATCTTTGGACGCAAAACGCAACCGGCGATAAAATTAAATTCATTCACTGCAAAGACGACAAGGAGGAGGCGGCACTTGTTGCAAGGGAAGTTCGGCGGCTCGTCGCGGAAGAAAATTTTCCTTACAACGAAATTGCTCTGCTCTATCGAACGAACGCTCAATCCCGCATGTTCGAGGAAAAATTTATGCAAGTCGGAATTCCTTACATCATAATCGGCGGGCTCAAGTTTTACGACCGCAAAGAGATTCGGGACATTGTCGCCTATCTTCACGTGATAGCCAATCCTCGCGATAACGTTCACTTCCTGCGAATTATCAACACGCCGCGCAGAGGTTTGGGCTCAACGAATATGAATCGCTTATCGACCTTCGCGGAAAGTCAAGGGCTTTCGATTTTTGAAGTCGTCGCCGATAATAAACTCTTGGAACAAGTTGACGGGTTGACTCCGAAATTTCGCGCCGGCATTAAAAATTTCGTGGCAATGATGATGAGCTTCACCGAGTCCGCAAAAAATCTCACCGTCGACAAATTGATAAGCCTCGTCCTCAATGAATCGGGCTATATCAAAATGCTCCGTGACGACCGCGAAAACGGCAAGCAGGAAAATATTTCTCGCGAAGAAAACTTGGGCGAATTCGTCGGCAGCGCGAAAGATTTTGCCGAATTGAATCCCGAAGGCACCTTGCAAGATTTTTTGAATCACGTTGCTTTGATAACAGACCTCGACACCCTCGACGAAAAAGAATCCCGCGTCAAGCTCATGACGGTGCACGCGGCGAAAGGCTTGGAATTTTCTGCGGTGTTCGTCGTCGGCATGGAGGAAAATCTTTTTCCGCACGCAAATTCAATCGACAACGAGGATGAACTTGAGGAGGAGCGGCGCGCCTGCTACGTTGCACTCACCCGCGCCAAGAAAAAACTTTACCTCACGGCGGCGGATGAGCGTATGTTTTTCGGCAAGATAAGGCGTCAAAAAATTTCGCGCTTCGTCGAGGAAATTCCGGCTCCTTGCATTGACGGAAGATTTCCCTCGCCCGTCAAGAAAAAATCTTCCGCAATGACTCAATCGACTTACAGACCTCCGACGGCTTATCGTTCCGCGCAAATGAAAGCCGTTGAAAAAAAATCTGCGGCGATTGTCGTTTGGCAAGTCGGCGACAAACTCAATCACAAGAAATGGGGGCTCGGCACCGTCATGGAAGTCAAAGGGCAAGTCATAAAGGTTGTCTTCGCGAATCCCGAAATCGGCACGAAAATCCTCAAGGCAACTGCCGCGCCGATTAATAAATTTTGAGGCGGTGAACTTTATGGACGTTTTTCAAGTCAAGGCGGAGCTGATTCGACTTCGCAAAGAAATTCGGCGGCACAACAAAAAATATTACGAACTCGACGCGCCCGAAATTTCCGATTACGAATACGATAAATTAATGTCGCGGCTCAAAGAATTGGAGGCGGCTTATCCCGAATTTATCACGGCGACCTCACCGACGCAACTTGTTGGCGGAGCGGCTCGACGCGAGGCAGGCAAGTTGGTTTTGCACGACGTACCCATGTTGTCTTTGCAAGATGTTTTCAATCGCGAGGACGTGGAAAATTTTATCAACGACGCTGTAAAAAAATTAGGCGAGGTTGAATTCGTCGTCGAGGAAAAAATTGACGGCTTGTCTTTGGCGTTGCGATACGAGGACGGAAAATTGATTCAGGCGATAACCAGAGGCGACGGCACTCAAGGTGAGGATGTCACGGAAAATGCTTTGGTTATCGACGACGTGATTCAAACTTTGTCTGACGCGCCGAAATATTTTGAGATACGCGGCGAAGTTTACATGACGAAGAAAAATTTTTTGGCAACAAATGCTCGGCAAGAAAAACTCGGCTTGAAAATTTTTGCCAATCCTCGAAATTGCGCGGCGGGTACTCTTCGACAACTTGACAGCCGAATCGTTCGCGAGCGGAAGCTTTCAATGTTCGTGTTCAATCTTCAAAAAGTTGACGGCGTCGAAATTCATAGCCACACGCAAGCTTACGACTTCATGATTCGCAACGGGATAAAAATTATTCGCGGCTACAAAGTTTGCAAGACGAGTGAGGAAGTTTGGCGGGCGATTGAGGAAATCGGCGAGCGGCGTGAAAATCTTGACTACGACATTGACGGCGCGGTTGTCAAGGTAAACGATTTTTCTCAACGCGAACAACTTGGCGCGACCGGCAAATTTCCGCGTTGGGCAGTGGCTTACAAATATCCTCCCGACGAACGCGAAACCGTCTTGAAAAAAATTGAGTTGAGTGTAGGCAGAACAGGCAGAATCACTCCGACGGCGGTCTTCGAAGCGGTCAACCTCAACGGCACAAAAGTTGAGCGCGCCACGCTTCACAATCAAGACTTTATCGTCGGGCTTGACGTTCGTATCGGCGACACGATTAAAGTTTACAAGAGCGGCGAAATTATTCCGCGAGTGAGCGGCGTCGTTTTGTCGAAGCGTCCCGAAAATTCCGCGCCGTATAAATTCCCCGAAACTTGCCCCGCTTGCGGTCACAAACTCGAACGTGAGAGCGTTGATTATCGTTGCGTCAATCCGAATTGCCCCGCGCAACTTGAAAATCATCTTCTGAATTTTGTCGGGCGCAACGCAATGGACATCAAAGGTCTCGGCGAAACTTCAATCCCGAAACTCATCGCCGAAGGTCTTCTGAAAAATGTTGCAGACGTTTACAAGCTTGCCAACCACCGCGAGGAATTGCTTGCGAAAAAAATTTTCGGGCTTGCGAAGGCTACGGATAAAATTTTGGCGGCGATTGAAGAGAGCAAAAAAAATTCGCCCTCAAAACTTTTGACGGGCTTGGGAATTTTCGGAATCGGAAGCGCGGCGGCTCGTGATTTGATTCAACATTTCGGCGGGCTTGAGGAACTTTCAAAGGCGACGCTTGACGAACTGCAAACGGTGCCCGATATCGGCGAGGTCACTGCGCGGCATGTCAGAGAATTTTTTGACGACGCGGACAACCTCAAAATTTTATCGGCTCTCAAGGAGGCAGGCTTGACCATGACCGAAGAGAAAAAATTTTTCGACGCAAGCTCACCGATTGCCGGAAAAGTTTTTGTGTTGACGGGCAAGCTTGAGAAATTCACTCGTGAGGCAGCCGGCGAACTTATCACGGCTCGCGGCGGCATTGTCAAAGGCAGCGTCACGAAGACGACGAATTATCTTGTTGTCGGCGAAAAGCCCGGCTCAAAGCTCACGAAAGCACAAGAGCTCGGCGTCAAAATTTTGTCGGAAGAAGACCTCGATAAACTTTTGACGGAATAAAAAAAGACCGCGCAGATTTTTCCGCGCAGTCGATAAAAATTTTTGAAACTCACATTGCCTTCGCCAAATCGATAACACGACACTCATACGCCCCGTGAACGCGGGGAATTTTTTTTGCCGGTTGACCGTAAGAGTTCAAAAGTTCGAAAACATATTTCATGACGACCTCGACGGAAATTTTTTTCATGCAGGCAAGATTATCCTCGCCGCTCTTCGGGCAAATGTGTCTTCCGCAAGGGTGGCACGGTTCGGGCGTCTTAATCAAAATATCTTTGGCGTCGTAAGGATAAAAGCCGGGCACGGGCGAGGCTCCGAACATCGTGACAATCGGAATATTCCTCGCAACGCCGATATGCATTGGACCCGAATCCGTCGTCAAAAAGAGAACGCAATTATCGAGGAAGCCAGCAAGTATCGCCAAAGAAAATTCGCCCGTGAAAATTTTTAATCGGTCGCTGTCTTTATGAATCATTTTTTCAACGCAAGACTGAACGATTTCTTTATCCATTGTCCCGCCCAAAAATGCCACGCCGTAGCCGCGCTCAAGCAAAGTGTCCGCACAAGTCGCAAAGTAAGAATCAAGCCAACGTTTTGTCAGCCAACTTGCTCCGATATTGAACGCCACGACTTTTTTTTCGCCGAAGTTCTTTCGAAAAATTTTTTCTGCCTCTTGCGAGGAAGTTTCGGGTATCCACATTTCCAGACCGTTGTCGTAAATTTTTTCAATGCCGCAAGCCTCGCGCAGAACGTCGAAATGCGAATGAACTTGATGTTGAGTGCCGGGCAAATATTTGGTTTTAAATCCGTTTTTGATATGACGCGCTATCGAAGGATTGGGCATAACCTTATTGAAAAACAAAGAAAAAAGAGGCTTTGAATAGCCGACGATTTTTTTCGCGCCGCTGAAAGCCGCCAATGCACTTGCGCGTTCGTTGCGGTGAAGATTTATCACGAGGTCGAAATTTTTTTCGCGGAGCTTGAAAATAAATTTGATAAAGCTTGACAAATGGTCGTCGACGCCTTTTTTGTCGATAAGGATGCATTCGTCGAGGTTCTTGTTGTATTGCACGAGGTCGGCAAGTTTTTTATCGGCAAGCAGTGCCAAATGCGCCGTCGGGAAATTTTTTCGGAGCGTCGTCAAAACCGGCGTCACCAACATCAAATCGCCCAAGTGCATCAGATTTATCACTAAAATTTTCATCTCAAAATCTTTCCAAAAAATTTGCCGCCTCTTCGAAGACAAATTCGCGGTTTTCGTCGAGCGGCAACAGGTGTCCCGAATTTGCAACGGTCGTGATAAATTTTTGCTTAGAGCCGATATTATCCATGATAAATCTTGCACTGCGCGGTTGAGCGGTGTGGTCTTCCTCGCCGTGCATGATTAAAATCGG
The DNA here is from genome assembly GCA_017535925.1 of Selenomonadaceae bacterium. Lineage (GTDB taxonomy): Bacteria > Bacillota > Negativicutes > Selenomonadales > Selenomonadaceae > Quinella. Next base: position 15,107 of record JAFXTD010000058.1, read on the forward strand.
AGTCGTGACGTTCGGCAGAAAATTTTTCACGTCGTCAATCAAATCAACAAGTTCATGAACGCTGACGAGCGGAGTTTTTTTATAAACTTCGTTGGCGGCTTGAGGCACATCAATTAATTTTTTGCGAGGCTGAACAATGCAGGCATTACCGCAAAATTCTTTCGGAGGCAAATTCTTCAAACCGAGCCCGTCGTCGATAAAAATCGGTGCGGCAAGCGTGACGATTTTGGAAATATTTTTTTCGGCGGCAAGTTTCAAAGTCAAGAGCCCGCCCATTGAGTGACCGATGACGAAAATTTTATCGCAAACGCCGCGCAGAATGTAAAAGCCGTCGAGCACCGAGTTAAACCAATCGTCTTTGGTCGTGCGCATTAAATTATTTTCGTCGATACCGTGACCGGCAAGGCGCGGACAAAGCACGGTAAAATTTTTTTGATTAAGAAATTGTCCGAGCAAAAAAAGTTCGGCGGGCAAGCCGGTGAAGCCGTGAATGAGCAACACGCCGCTTGAGCCGCCTTTCATGAAAAAGGGTTGTCCACCGTCAATCAAAATAATTTCCTCCCTTACATTGAGAGCTTGGCGATTATCAAAGTTATTATCGCGAATAAAATTCCGAGTATGATTGTCAGTCTTGCAAGCAGAGCATCCATGCCGCGAGCCTTGCCGGAAAAAACCGTATCCGAGCCGCCGTCCATGCCGCCCATGCCGCCGGACTTTGCCTCTTGACCCAAAATCACCGCAATCAGCGCGATTGAAATTATCGCATCCAAGACCATTAAAACTGTCATCATTTTTAAAATTACTCCTTACTCTTGTGACATGTGGTAGCTTAAGGCACTCAAGCCGATTGACAAATCCTCATTGACGAGCGGAACCGAAGGCGGCACGGTTATTTTTGTCGGCGCGAAATTCCAAATGCCTTTGACGCCCGCCGCGACCAGTTGGTCTGCCACGCCTTGAGCTTCTTCGACGGGAACGGTTATAACTCCAATGTCAATTTCTTTCGCCGCAATGATTCGTTTCATTTGAGAGGCGGCGTTGACTTTGATTCCGTTGACTTCGCTGCCGATAATTTTTTTGTTTATGTCGAACAGTGCCACGACCGAAAAGCCCAGCGAGGCGAAGTTAACGTAATTGGCGAGCGCGCCGCCCAAGTGACCGACGCCGACAATCGCCAGCCGCCAATTATTTTGCAAGCCGAGAATATTTCCGATTTTATCTTTGAGTTCGTGAACGTCGTAGCCGATACCTTTCCTGCCGAATTGTCCGAACGTCGCCAAGTCTTTGCGAATTTGTTCGGGCGTTATGTCGAGTCGTCGACCCAATTCGTCGGAAGAAATTATCTGCAAGCCTTCTTCTTCGGCGAGCCTCAACATTCGGAAATATAACGGCAGTCTGTCAATCGTCGCCTGTGAAATTATTTTTTTCAAATGCGCCATCCCCTTGCAAATGTATCGCCGCACCCAATGCCCCCAAGAGCCACATGAGCATTGAGCTGGGAATATTGAAAAGCAAATGATCCGTGAAGCCGTTCAGAGCCATCGACAGGAACGCCAGCCCTATTCCGAGCCGCAGACCTTCGAGAAAATTTTTGTCGTCAATATCGGTCACGTCGTTCCAATCGACAAGCGGCTCTTTGTCTTTCGGTTCGTCGTCGAGTTTGATAATTTTGGCGGAAATGTTTTCGCCCGCGACGGAAATATTTTCCACAGCGGCGATTTTTTCCTCGTCGGCAAATTTTTTCAACGTGTGTTCGCTGAAATTCATTTCCTCGTGGTGCAAGACATTGGAGCGGCGAACTTTTTTTGTCTTGGGCGATTTTTTTCTGCCGAACAAGTTCAAAAATCTGTCGGAAAAATCGGCAAGCCTTTCACTTATTAAATCCGAAAGTTCCTGCAAAAATTTACTTGACGAAATAATTTTATCGAGGTGTTCGGTCAATCGTTTCTCCGCGCCGTGCTCACTCACTCCGAACGAGATAAACATTGTCCCGAAAAAATACCAGAAGAAAGCCAGCGCACCGACAATCCCGATTTCCGCCGCGAAGTTCAGATAAAGATTATGCGCGTGATAAATTATGACATTCGGGTCGGCGATGTAGTAATTGTATTGCGGATAAACGAATTGATACGCGCCCCAGCCGATGCCCGCGAAGGGATGGTCGCTAATCATTGCGCTTGTGCTTACCCAAAGACCGACGCGCACGCCCTCCGACGAATCGCCCATTGTAAACGCCGATAAAATTCTGTTGACAAAATTTGTGTCGCTGAAGGCAATCACTCCGGTGACCGCCGCGAACAAAATCAATATGCGCCAATCTTTCAGCAAGCCGTAAACCGCAAAGACAATCGCTATCGTTATGAAGGCTCCTCGCGAATAAGTCATTGTCAAGCACGCGGCAAGCAGGATTATCGCGGCGATTAAAATTATTTTTTGCAAGCGACGTTTCGCCTTGGTCAACAAGCCCAACGCCAAGCAGATAATCACGTCCAAGTAGCCCGCCAACACATTCGGATTTTCCAGCGTCGAGAAAATTCTTTTCTTCAATTCGGGGAAAGCTTCGGGGTCTGTCCACTTCACGTCCGCCACGTCCACGCCGAAGACAAATTGGAAGAAGCCCCAAAGCACGACCAAAATTGCCGACGCGCCGAGTGCTTGAGCAACGTATCTTATTTGCGCGGGCGTTCGGATTGTTTGACCGACAATAAGATAAGTCAAGCCGTAAATGCCGACGAGCGAAAAGTAATTGTAAATCAATTCGAGACTTCGCGCCGAAGACAGAAAGACACTTGCCGCGCCTATCAGCAAAAAAATTGCAACGGGCACGTCGAAAGGCAGGCTCCGTATTTTGTATTTGGTATCGATTCGGCTGCGCAAGAACCAAGTTATCACGCCGAAGACGACCGCCGTCGATGCAACCGAAGGCGAAAGCGCGAGGAAAAATGCTTCAGTCAAGATGGCGTAAAGTGTCCACTCTTCAAGATTTTTTATTCGCCGTCTCCTCGCAAAGACGCTGACTCTGTCCAATTCCTCGCCTCCTCTGTCTTTCTTCCCGCGCAAGAAAGGTTTCAAAGAATTATTTTTTAAATCTACTTTTTCTTTGCGTGCCCAAAGAAAAAGTAGCAAAAAGAAAGGGCACCTCGCAGGGGCGTTTTTGTCCGCTGATTTTGTTCGTGAATAAATTTTGGTTGGTTGCCGCCGACGGTATTTGCATCACGCAAATGCGTCGGCGGAGGAGCCGTCATCCATGACGGCTCCTAAGTTACGTCGTTGTAAATTTTTTTCTCACCGCACCAATCAAGTACAAAGAGCCCGCGATTATTTTCACGTCACAAGAAAAATTTTTCAGACGTTCGACTGCTTCAAAATTATCTTCGACTGCCGCGCATTCAATGCCGAGCCCTCGCAAAATTTCGCAAATCGTTTCGGGCGAGGCGGCGCGTTCAGAGTTCGGCTTTGTCACGAAAACAAAATCCTCTGCACGGAACAAAATTTTTATCATGCCGGCGAAGTCTTTATCCTTGAGCACACCGAAGAGCCAAACCCGCTTGCCGTGAGGAAAATTTTTGTCGAGGCTTTGACGCAGAGCCGCCGCCCCGTGAGGATTGTGAGCCCCGTCAATCACGATGACTTCCGAAGAATTTTTCAAGACTTCAAAGCGTCCCGACCATTCGACGTGAGCCAAACCCGTTTCAATCGCCGACTTGTCCAAGCCCAAAACTTCAGCCGCCTTAATCGCAATCGCCGCATTGAATTTTTGATAATCGCCGCGCAGATTGAGTTTGACATTTGCAGGAGACGTGACTTCATGCAGCGGAGAATTTTTTTCTTCGGCAACGGCACGGATAATTTCAAGCGGCAAACCTTGCGCGCCCGTGACGACAGGAATTTTTTCTTTGATAATGCCTGCCTTGTTGAGCGCAATGTTTTTCAAGTCGCCCAAAATATTTTCGTGGTCGAGCGCAACGTTCGTGATAATCGAAAGTTCGGGCGTGATAATGTTCGTCGAATCAAACGTCCCGCCCAAGCCGACCTCGATAACCGCGAAATCGACTTCACGAATTTTAAAATAGAGGAAGGCGGCGGCAGTCAAAACTTCAAAGTGGGTTGCGACGACGTTGCAATCTTTGACGCGGAAAATCATTTCGGCGAAGTCGTCTTCGGAAATATTTTCACCGTCGATTTTGATTCGTTCGCAATAACTTTCCAAATGCGGCGAGGTGAACATGCCGACTTTCAAGCCTTGAGCTTTGAGCATTTCGGCAAGCATGGCGCAGACCGAGCCTTTGCCGTTGGTGCCGGCGACGTGAATCGTCCGATAAAAATTTTGCGGCTGACCCAATGCGGCGGAAAGTTCTTTGATTCGTTCGAGCCCTTCCTTTATCCCGAAGACGCAAAGCCAATCCAAATATTTCAGCGCGTCGTTATAAGTTTTCAAGCTGATTAATCCTCTGTTCGAGTGACGAAATTTTTTCTTCGGCTGCCGATAATTTGTCACGCTCCGATTGAACGACTTGGGCGGGCGCCTTGCTTAAAAATCTTTCGTTGTTGAGCTTGCCTGCCGTCGACGCCGCTGCCTTGCGAAGTTTTTCAAGTTCTTTTTTCAAGCGGGCGATTTCTTTTTCCGTATCGATTAATCCTTCGAGCGGCAAATAAATTTCTGCGCCTTCAATCACTCCGCTCATTGCGTGCGCGGGTTTTTCTTCGGCGAAGGTTATCGGCTCGGCGAAGGCAAGCGCGGTTATGTAGCCGGCATTTTCCTGAAAGATTTTTTTATGATTCGGTTTCGTGACTTTCAAGACGACCGCCGATTTTTTGCGCGAATCAATTCCAAGTTCCGATTTCAAGTTGCGGATTGTCCTCACTGTTCCCGAAATCATGGCGGCAATTTCTTCAATGTTGTCCTCTTCGGGCAGTAAGTCTTTGAGTTCGTCGCGTGTAGGATAAGGCGCAAGCATGATTGAACCTTCGGCGTTCGGAAGTTTTTGGCGAATTATTTCTGTAAGGAACGGCATGAACGGATGCAACAATCGCAACGAGCTTTCGAGCACCGTCATGAGCACGAACAAAGCCGTTGACTTCGCCCGCATGTCAGAGCCGTAAAGCCGCGCCTTAGTCAATTCAATGTAATAATCGCAGAACTCCAACCAAATGAAATCATACAAAAGCCGAGCCGCCTCTCCCAATTCAAAGCGGTCGATATTTTTCGTGACACTGCCGATTCTTTCGTCGAGGCGGTGAATTATCCACTTATCGGCAAGTTCAAAATCCGCACGCGTCGGTTTGAAATTTTTGTCGAAGCCTTCCAAGTTCATGAGCAAAAATCTTGAGGCGTTCCAAATTTTGTTCGCGAAGTTGCGGGCGAATTCGACCTTCGCCCAATAAAATCTCAAATCGTTGCCGGGCGTGTTGCCGGTTATTAGCATGAAGCGCAAAGAGTCCGCGCCGTATTTATCGATGACTTCGACGGGGTCGACGCCGTTGCCCAAGCTCTTGGACATCTTGCGCCCGAATTCGTCGCGAACCAAGCCGTGAATAAAAACTTTTCGGAAAGGAACTTCGCCGCGAAATTTCAAACCCATCATGACCATACGAACTACCCAGAAGAAAATTATATCGTAGCCGGTGACGAGGACGCTTGTCGGATAAAATTTTTTGAGTTCGGGAGTCTCTTCGGGATAACCGAGCGTGCTGAACGGCCACAGCGCACTTGAAAACCATGTGTCCAAAACGTCTTCCTCGCGCCGCAAATTTTTTCCGTGACAATGCGGGCACTCGTCAATATCAGTTTCAGAAACGGTCATTTCGCCGCAATCGTCGCAATACCACGCAGGGATTTGATGCCCCCACCACAGCTGCCGACTTATGCACCAGTCGCGGATATTTTCCAACCAGTTGATATAAATTTTCGTGAAGCGTTCCGGGACGAATTGCAACTCGCCGGACTTGACAGCCTCAATCGCGGGCTTAGCCAACGTTTCCATTTTGACGAACCATTGGTCGCTGATTAAAGGCTCAATCGTCGTGTGGCAACGGTGGCAATGCCCGACGGCATGTTCATGATTTTCAATCTTGACGAGGAAGCCGCCCGCCTCCAAATCTTTGACAATTTGTTCGCGGCAAGCGTAGCGGTCAAGCCCCGTGTATTTGCCCGCGTCAATCATTTTGCCTTCGTTGTTTATAACTTTGACTTGCTCAAGATTATGACGCAAGCCCATTTCAAAATCGTTCGGGTCGTGAGCAGGGGTGACTTTGACTGCGCCCGTTCCGAAATTTTTATCGACGTAAGAATCGGCGAACAGAGGTATCTCGCGATTGACAAGCGGCAGGATTAAAGTTTTGCCGACAAGATTTTTATAGCGTTCGTCGTCAGGATGAACCGCAACGCCCGTATCGCCGAGCATCGTTTCGGGTCGCGTCGTCGCAACTTCAACATAACCGCTGCCGTCTTTGAAAGGATAGCGGATGTGCCAAAGGTGCCCGGCTTCTGTTTCGTGTTCGACTTCAATGTCGCTCAACGCCGTGTTGCATTTCGGACACCAATTTGTAATTCTCGTGCCGCGATAGATTAAGCCTTCGTTGTAAAGTTGAACAAAAACTTTTCTGACAGCCGCCGAACAGCCTTTGTCCATTGTGAAGCGTTCGCGTTCCCAGTCGCAGCTTGAGCCGAGCGTCCGAAGCTGATAACTGATTCGGTTGCCGTAAGTTTCTTTCCATTGCCAAACGCGTTCCAAAAATTTTTCTCTGCCCAGTTCGTAGCGATTGGTGCCCTCGCCGCGCAATTGTTCCTCGACTTTTGCTTGAGTGGCAATGCCCGCGTGGTCTGTGCCCGGCATCCAAAGAGTGTTGTCGCCTTTCATGCGGTGATAGCGAATCAAAATATCTTGAAGCGTTTCGTCGAGGGCGTGCCCCATGTGAAGTTGACCCGTGACGTTCGGCGGAGGTATCACAATGCAATAAGCCTCGCCCGATTTTTCCGGCGTCGTATGAAAATTTTTATCTCGTTCCCAAGCCGCGTAAATTTCTTTTTCAAATTGTTGCGGCTCGTAAGTTTTCGATATGTTGTCCAAAGCTTGCTCCTCCCAAATATGAAATTAATTGCAATAATAAACTGCCGTTGCCTTAAAGTCAATTGGGAAATGGAAAGCGCGACGCTTAACGAATCAGAAACGCCCGCTCGGAAAATATTACGTCAAGCCTATGACCTCAAAAAAAAAAAAACAATGTCTCAAAAAAAAATCGACGTTGACGACAGAATCGTCACGCCGTACATTCAAAAAATCATTTACAGTCACGGACAAAAATATTTCAGCACGGGGAGCTTCCCGAATTTTTTCGCAATGAACAGCGGAATCAAGACGCCCGCCGTTGTTGCACCGAAAATTATAATCGGCTCCGTGAAAAAAACTTCGGGCGAAAAATTTGTGCTCGCGGCGATTATTTCATAAAAGATATTTGCAATTATCGGGTGCAAAACCAAAATCATCATGCTCTGTCTTCCGCAATCACTTATCAGCGAAAAAATTTTTCCTTCGGTCATCAGCGCGGAAAGTTTCATGACGATTAAAGTTCCTGCAATTCCGCCTGCATAAAATAAAAATGGATCTCCGTATTGTCGAAAATTCATGTCGACATGAATGTTAAAGTAAAAATCGAAAATCACAATCAACATTAAACCGCAACAAAGTTTCAAATTCATTTTGTCAACGAAGTTATATTTCCGAATCAAGACGCCGACCAATATAAAAATCTGCGCGGCTAATGCAATATCCGTTCCAAACGGCAGAGCATAGATTTTTCCGAGCAACAACCCCGACAAAGAACAAGTTGCTAACGCGAGGACAAAAACTTCCGCGCCGATTTTATTCAGCCTGTTGTAGAGTTTTATAAAAATTATTTCCGCGACAAGCAAGGCAGGCAAAAACCAAAGTTGCCCCAAAGTTAAACCGCTACTGTTACCGTTTCCAATGAAGATTGCAAAAAATGCGATAAACGGATTGGTTTCAACCCAATGCCACATATATTTTAAATATTCCGCCTCATGACAGACGATAAACCAAATCGGATACCACAAAAATTCTGCAAGGTAATACGGCAGGAGCAGACGTTTAGCGAGCTTAAGCGTAAAATTTTTATAATTCTCCGCGCCGCTCCACTTGTCTAAGTTCAGTAAAAAACCCGCCATAATGAAGAAGAACGGCATGTGAAATTCATACACGATAATTAATATTGCGTGGAATATTTTTTCGTTATAGACGACAGCATGCCCCAAAATGACTGTGAGTATTGTAAAACCTTTTGCGAAGTCGACCCAAGCGATTCTATGCACCGAACATCACGCTCTCGAAATATAGACCGCAGCGCGCCAAAAAATATCGTTCGTTTTCGACGAGGACGCGGTCGGGAAAATCTTTATCGAGGAACAAATTATTCGGCAACTCAACGGGCTCACGAAAATACAAATAGCTTGCGCCCTTCATCAAAGTCAATCGGTGCATGCTGTTTATATGATGCCCCGCCTCCTTCAAAATCTGATACGGATACAATTCGGCGAGGCATTGCATCAGCGCGACGTAACGATTTTTTTCATTGGCAAAGGGACCGTGACGAGTGCCTCCCAAAACAAAAAACAAATTCCCGAAAACTTGAGGCTCCGTTCGTCCGTGATTGGTTGCGTGCGGCAAGACGAGCGAAGAATTTTTCGGCGTATCAACTTCCATTGCGTCGAGTGCCGCGAGCATTTCCTCAATCGTCTGATTCATGTGCAAGACGGGCTTTGATTTTAATTTGGAATGAGGAATTTGGAATGAGGAATTATTTTGCGGGAAAAGCGGTTCGTAAAGTTCAATGCGCATTTGCGGGCGGCGAACATCTGCGCGGCTGAATATGAACTTTATCGCTTTGAGGATTTGTTGCGGCGTGCGGTTGGTCTCAAGATAAATTATCGGCGCGATTTTTTTCGGGCAGACCATTTCGATTGTGTTCGTTCGCAAGAAAAGTATTCGGGTCGGGTCGGTTGAGCACAAGCTGTTAATCGTGTCGGGAAATTCGGCGTAGAGGCACTTGACTGCGATAAAAAAAAGCTCTTGCCAAGAATGCACCGGCACTCTCTCTTCAAAATAAATCAACGCAGCGGGCATCTCGGTATCTTTTATCTCTTGCGACTTCGCTGCCAAGTCGAGGATTCTTCCTGTCGGCAAAAGTCTCACTCCTCTTCAAGTTCTTTTCATAATCATTATAATCACTTGCCTTAAGAATTGCAAAAAATTTTTTTGTCATGTATCATGTCAACGAAATTGAATCGGGAGGAAAAATTTATGATAAGCAAAGGAATAATTTTGGCGGGCGGTTCGGGTACGCGCCTCTATCCGCTGACGGAAGTCGTTTCGAAACAATTAATGCCGGTCTTCGACAAGCCGATGATTTATTATCCGCTATCGACACTGATGCTCGCGGGCATAAAAGAAATTTTAATTATCACGACGCCGCAAGACAATCATTTGTTTAAAGCACTGCTCGGCGATGGAACTCAACTCGGCTTAAAAATTTCCTACGCCGTCCAACCCAAGCCCGAAGGTTTGGCGCAAGCATTTTTAATCGGCGAGGAATTTATCGGCGGCGAAGGTTGTGCGTTGGTTTTGGGCGACAATATTTTTTACGGCTCGGACTTTGCAAAACTGGTTCAACGTGCGGCGGCTCACGACGAGGGCGCGACCGTCTTTGCTTACTATGTCAACGACCCGCAAAATTATGGCGTCGTCGAATTCAATCGCGAAACCGGGCAAGCCGTCAGCCTCGAAGAGAAACCAAAAGAACCCCGCTCGAATTATGCCGTGACGGGGCTCTACTTCTACGATAAAAATATTGTCGATGTTGCCAAGTCGATTAAGCCTTCGGCTCGCGGCGAACTTGAAATCACCGACGTGAACAAAACTTATTTGGAACGCGGCTCGTTGCGTGTGGAAAAAATGCGGCGCGGTTATGCTTGGCTCGATACCGGCACTCACGAATCACTTTTGCAGGCGGGCACCTTCGTTCATACAATTCAGACGCGGCAGGGCTTGAAAATTTCTTGCATTGAGGAAATTGCTTACCGCATGAATTACATTGACGAGGAGCAGCTTTTGAAACTTGCCGAGCCGCTTGCCAAAAACGAATACGGAAAATATTTGCAACGCCTTGCCAAACGCGGGAAATAAAAAATTTTATATGTCGAATTAAAAGAGACTGTTGCGGCGTCTTTGCGCAGCGAGTCTTCGGGCTTCGGCGGCTTGCCCGTGAGATTTATCCATCTTGTAAACGTAAGCCATGACTTCCGCGATTGCCTTGTAGAGTTCGGGTGGAATTTCGCGATCGATCTCAAGAGCCATGAGCATGTTGACGAGCGTCTTGTCTTGATAGACGGGCACGGCATTTTTCTGCGCGGTCTCCAAAATATGTTCGGCGACGTGTCCGCGACCTTTGGCAATGACTTTCGGTGCGAGGTCACGTTCCGCCTCGTATTTGAGCGCGACGGCTTTTCTTTGCGGAGCGACATTTGTCGGTTGAGTTCTTTCGTCCATGTGAATCCCTCATCCTTGTTTGAAGTTTGTTGGCGGCTGTCGGTAAAATATTTTTTTATGTTGAACCTGCTTTTTCTTTGTAAAGTTTCTTCTACTTTTTTCTTTGTTGCGTCAAAGAAAAAGTAGCAAAAAGAAAGACGCTTACCCCGCTGAAAAAGCATCCGGCTTTTTACGCGGGCGGCCGCACGTCCGTGTGCAGCCGGGTTTTCACTCACCGCTGTCGATGAATTTGCAAACACTTTTTAAATTATATTTGTCGCCCGCCAAACCGTCAAGCAACATTGATTTTCTTGCGGCTTTGTGGCAAAATTATTTCACTTAAATTTTGGAGAGGCGATTGCAATGTTGATTGATAACGCAGATAAAAATTTGGTCGAGAAAAAAATTTCAAGCGAACCTGTCTTTGACGGAGTGCTCTTGCATGTGCGCAAAGATGAGGTCGAATTGCCAAACGGTCACAAAGCCGTGCGTGAGTGGATTGAACATCCGGGCGCGTCGGCGATTATCCCGCTCCTGCCCGATAATCAAATTATTCTCGTGAGGCAATTCCGCTATCCCGTCGGTCAAGTCACTTTGGAAGTTCCCGCCGGCAAACTTGACAAAATCGGCGAAGACCCCGTCGAATGTGCCAAGCGCGAACTTTCGGAGGAGACGGGCTACACTGCAGAAAAAATTTGGAAGCTCACGACGATAGCCACGACGGTCGGTTTCACGAACGAGTACATTCATCTTTACGCCGCAAGCGATTTGAAGGCGGGCAAAATTCATCCCGATTCCGACGAATTTATTAACGTCGTGAAAATTCCGTTGACTGCCGCTTTGCAAATGGTTGAGACGGGAAAAATTTTCGACGCCAAGTCCGCAGTGTCGATTCTCCTCCTCGCCAAGCAAGTCTTCCACAAGAAATAAGTTTCGCAAAAAAATTTAGCGTCAGGATTTTCTCCCGACGCTTTTTTTATTGTTCAACTATTTTAAAGCCGTTGTCGATTTTTTCAATTCGTCGTTCGCGATAAAGATGACCGACCGCCCGCTTGAACGCCGCCTTGCTTATCTTGAACACGACAGAAATTTTTTCGGGCGAGGTATTGTCGTGAAAGTTCATTGAGCCTCCGTTCTTTTGCATGAAGTCAAAAATTTTTTCGGCGTCGCGTTCGATTGCTGTCTCTTTAATCGCACGCAGTGAGGCGTTAAGCCGACCGTCCTCGCGAATAAAAGTTACTCGTGCCTCGACGACTTCGCCAATCCGCAATTCACGAGGCATTTCCTTGCGCGCAATGAAGACGATATATTTTTCTTCGCTGAAGACGAACGCGCCCGCGTCGATTATGTTGAAGACCGCGCCTTTGATTTTGTCGCCGCGTTTGACATTTTCGGCGGGCTTGGAGGCTCGGCGTATCTCGTCTGAAACTTTCATTGAGGCGGCAAGCCTGCCCGATTTGTCGCTGTAGAGTTTCGCCCAAACAATTTCACCGACTTTGGGACGCCCGCGCATTTCGGCGAACGGCATAAAAATTCCTCGTTCGGCTCCAACATCAACGAAGGCTCCTTCTTTGGTCACGTTGATAATTTTCAAGCGGGCGATTTGACCTTCGCGCATCTTGGGAACTTTCATGCTGGCAGTCAATCTTTTTTTCGGGTCGAGGTAGAGAAAAACTTTCACGACCTCGCCGATTGAAACTTCAGCTGTCTGTTGCGCCTTGTGCAAAAGAATATCGTCGGAAGTGTTGCCGGTGCCCGCGTCGAGGAAAGCTCCCAAGTCGTTCATGCGGACGACCTTCAACGCGGCAACCGTCATTGGTTTTAAATTATTCTTCATAGAGTTTTATCTTAGCCTCATTCCAAAGCTGCTCAAGCGCGTAGTATTGACGACTTTCCTCTTTGAAAATGTGCGCCACAACGTCGCCGTAATCCAAAAGAATCCATTCGCCTTCCTGATAGCCTTCGCGGTGGGTGAAGTGAATTTCTTCCTTGTCAAGTTCCTCCTCGATGTTGTCGGCAATCGCCCGCACTTGAGTTGCCGTCTGCGCAGAGCACACGACAAAATAATCCGTCGAGAACATGACGTTGCGCATGTCCATTGTTATGACTTCGCTTGCCTTCTTGTCGCTTGCCGCCTTACAAATTTTCTTTGCCAAATCAGATGTCTTCAAGTTTCATTCCTCCTAAAAAGCTGTTAGTTGTTAGCTGTTAGCTGTTAGAAATTCTAATCACTAACCACTAATCACTAATCACTAATCACTAATCACTAATCTGTTCGCTGTCAGCGTCGCCCGGTATCGATTGAGTAATCAAATCATGCGAGGGGAAAAGTTCACTCATTCGCGCCTCGACTTCGGCAACGTTCGGAACCCATGCGCCGTCCAGATTTTCCGAGCCGGGCAACATTATTGTCAGCGGCGGATTCGAACTCATTTTCCGCAAGACGTTTGCCAAATGTGCCGAGTCGAAAATTTCCGCGCTGGTCTCCATTCTGTTTCTGAATATATCGGCGATGGCGGGCAACTTCGGTATCGTGTCAAGTTGAAGAACTTTTGCATAGAGTGCCTTGATAAATTTTTGTTGCCGCTGAACACGACCGACGTCACCGAGTTTTTCTCCGCGAAAGCGCAAATATTTTTGAACTTCCTCGCCGGACAAATGCTGATAGCCTTGCGGAATATGAATCGATAAGCCTGCTACCTCGTCCTCGTAATCCATATTCTCTTCGACGTAAATATCAAGCCCGCCCAAAGTGTCAATCAAATCCGCGAAGGTTTTCATGTCGATTATTATGTATTGGTGAATCGAAATGCCCAAAATCTTTGAGACTTCGCGGACAAGACCGGGCGCGCCTCCCCAGCCGTAAAGCGCAGCGATTTTCCCCGAATAGTTGCGCGAGGTTACCCAAGTGTCACGAGGTATGCCGATAATTCTGCTGTCGCCGGTGTCGTTTGCAAAACTCAAAACCAAAATCGTGTCCGCCTCTTGCAAGTGGCTGTCGTCGACGCCGAGAATCAAAATATTTGTGTAGCCGTCAAATTTCGGGTCGGAAGAACCCATGCGAGCATTTTTGCGGTCGGTGTAGCCTTGATACATATCGGCGAACTCATTATAAACGCGAACGCCCGCATTGTACACGCTGTAGCCGACAAATAAAATCGCGGAACCGATCAAGCACAAAATTACCAATGTGAAAATCAGGCGGAAGGCTTTTATCCTGCGCCTGCGTCTCATATTTTTGCGTTTCTTTTCTATGTTATCTTTGGTTTCGTTAGCCATTGGGGTTCCGCTCATTTCTTATCGTTTTAACAAAAGGAAATTTCGGGCGGCGACGGTTTCGGGGTGAACAAGAGAATTTTTCTGCACAACGAAGATAATCGACTCACTGAACGCCGTTAACATAATTTCATCAAGCTCGGCTGTCTCTGCGAGGGCGCGAAGTTCCTCGACGCCGGGATAATTTCTGTTCGGCTCAATCATATCCGCGAAGTAAATAATTTTGTCAAGCTTCGTCATGTTTCTTGCGCCGACCGTGTGCCGCCAAATCGCTTGAGAAATTTCCGCATCGTCCACGCCGTAAACTTCCTTAATCATTTTCGCGCTGATGTAGGCATGGAGAAGCAGAGGCATTGCGCGTTCGACCTCACCGATTTTTATTCCGCGAAGTTCGGCTTGAGCCGGCAACTCGTCGTTTTCAAATTCCCTCGCGCAGTCGTGAAGAAGCCCGGCAATGTAAGCTTTGGTCTCGTCGACGCCGAATCGCTTTGCCAATTTGACGGCGGTATTCGCCACGCCGATTGAATGCGCAAATCTTCCTTTCTTGAGTCGCCGTTGAAGTTCGCGGCGCATTTCGTCAATCGTCATAAATTTTCTCCTTCAGCAAGAGACAAAATTTGTTCCTTAGTCCAACCCGTTGCCGCGATAATGTATTCGAGCGGCGTTTCAACTTCCAACAACTTTTTTATAAATTCTTTGCGGCTCTGTTCAATGCCTTGTTCGATACCTTGCTCAATGCCTTTTTCAATCCAAGCTTGTCGCGCCAATTCGGGGTCGTATTCCAAAGCCAACATACTCGCCAACTCCTTTTTCCGCTCCAAAAGATATTCGGTCATGATTCCGTGATTTATGCAGTACTTGAACGCCGCCGCCAGCGCGTGAGCCTTGTCCATGCCCTCCGTCGAAAACTTTTCCACAAGATTGATGAAGAGGCAATAATTTTCGAGGCTCTTCTTGGCAGAAATAAATTTTTCGTTCATGCCCTCGTTGAGATTATAAAGTTGCACAACGACTTCAAGGCAAGTTTTTTTCCCGAAAGCCTCAGACAAACGCATTTCACGACGCTCCGCTTCTTTTTTCTTGCCGTTATAGAAGACAAAAAATTTTGGTTCGGGCAACGTCAAAAGTTCTTCGCGATAAATTTTTCCTCTGTGTTTGTCAGCGTATTGCCGGAAGAGTTCCGCCGCATAAAATAAAATTCGCAGCGGCATGTTCTCGTTTATCGTGCTTTGGTGCTCGATTATCACAAGAAACCTTCCGCGAAACAAACAAGAGATGTCGTTTTTCAAGCCCTCGAAAAAAATTTCGTCAAGCGTGTTGATTTCGATTTCGCCCGTCAACAAAATTAAAATCGCCGCACCCGTTGCCAAAAAATTCCTAATTCCTAATTCCTCATTCCTAATTGAATAAGCAATCCGTCACGATATTTTTTCAAAGATAAAGTCCCTCTTTCAAAATGTATTCCTCGACGGCTTCGGGCACAAGATATTTTATCGAACGCCCGCTCCGAATTTTTTCGCGAATGTCGGTTGAAGAAATTTCAAGTCCGGGCGTCGTCACTCGGTGAATATGTTTCCTTGCCGCCGCGCCGAAAAAATTTTCCACTGCCGAAAAATTTACGTCGACACCCTGCCGCGTCGTCGCTATGAAGTGGCATTTCTCGACCAATTCTTTTGCCGCGTGCCATTTAGACAAATCCGCCAAAGAATCCGCGCCGATTATGAAAAATAATTCCGTTGAGTTTCCGAAAGTTTTATAAAGTTCGTTCATCGTGTCCAGCGTGTATGAAAGTCCCGTGCGTTTGAGTTCCATGTCCGAGACTTTGAAAAATTTATTTGATCGCGTCGCGAGGATTGTCATTGCCAAGCGGTGTTTTTCGTCCGTGACGGGTCTGCCGAGTTTGTGAGGCGGACGGGCAGCGGGTATAAATAAAATTTCGTCGAGAGAAAAACTTTCGCGAACAGCCTCCGCCGTCGCCAAATGACCGAGATGTATCGGGTCGAAGGTGCCGCCCATAATTCCGATTTTCATGCCGCCAACCTCCGAATCAAAATGAAAATTATCAGTGCCGTTAATAAAATCATGCAAGCTGCGCGGGCGAAGTCTTTTAAATCATGTCGGGCTTTGGGCGTGCGCAAATAATTTTTCAGCGTGCGAAGATAACCGAAAAAATTCCTAATTCCTAATTCCTCATTCCTAATTATCTTATCTGTCCGTCGCCTTCAATGATGTATTTCATGGTCGTGAGAGCCTCAAGCCCCATAGGTCCGCGAGCGTGAAGTTTCTGCGTGCTGATTCCGATTTCCGCGCCGAAACCGAATTCGAAGCCGTCGGTGAAGCGCGTCGAAGTGTTGACATAAACGTCAGCCGAATCAACCAGCTGCTCAAATTTTTTCGCGTTGTCTTTGTCACGAGTGATAATCGCGTCGGAATGTGCGCTGCTGTATTTGTTAATGTGTTCAATCGCCGCGTCAACGTCCTCGACAATTTTAATCGACAAAATCAAATCGTTGTATTCGGTCGTCCAATCTTCTTCGACAGCCTCTTTCATGTCGGGGAAAATTTTTCTGCAAGCCTCGTCGCCTCGCAACTCAACTTTTGAATCAATCATAGCCGTTGCAATTTTCGGCAAAAATTCTTCGGCAATGTCCTTGTGAATCAAAAGCGTTTCCATTGCGTTGCAGACAGACGGGCGCGAGGTCTTGGCGTTTATGCAAACTTTAATCGCCATGTCTTGGTCGGCGGTCTTGTCCACGAACGTGTGACAAACGCCGGTGCCGGTTTCGATAACGGGAACGGTGCTGTGCTCCACGACGCGTGCGATAAGTCCCGCTCCACCGCGAGGAATAATCACGTCGATAAGCTTGCGCAACCTGCACATGACGACAACCGAATCGCGGTCGAGGATACCGATAAACTCAATCGATTTTTCAGGCAAGCCTTTCGCAACCGCCGCCTCGCGCATGATGTCGACGATTTTTTTGTTTGTGCGAACAGCCTCCGAACCGCCGCGCAGAACACAAGCGTTACCCGACTTAATGCAAAGGGCAATGGCATCCGCCGTGACATTCGGGCGCGCCTCGTAGACAATGCCGACAACTCCAAACGGAACTCTTTCACGGCGAATCTTTAAACCGTTCGGGCGAATGACTTCAAAGTCAGATTTGCCGATGGGATTTTCAAGCTTGACGACTTGGCGAATGCCCTCCGCCATGTCAGAAATTCTTTTGGGCGTCAAAATCAATCGGTCAATCATGTTGAGTCTTGTGCTCTTCTCCTTAGCCGCCGCAACTTCTTTGGCGTTGACTTCCAAAATTTCTTCTTGCCGAGCCTCCAAAGCATCAGCCATTGCCAACAAAGCCGCGTCTCTTGTTTCGATTGATATGCAAGCCAATTTTCGTGACGCCTCTTTTGCTCGCCGAGCCTGTTTGGTCACGTGCTCTTTCATGAACAACATACGAATCACTCCTTAAATTTTTATAATCAAATTGTTCAGCTTCAAAACGTTTACGTAATCAAATTCGGTTGAAATATTTTTGCAAAGCCTTATGCCGACATGCGCCGCCGGGTCTTCGGGATTATGAATCTCCTCCCATTTCTTCGGGTCAAATGATTTGCAATCGTCGCGCAGTCGAATTATAACTTGCTCGCCCTTGACGATAACACGCACGTCGACAAAATGTTTCTTGCCGTCGTCGAAGCCGTGCTCAACGATGTTGCCTGCCATCTCCTCGATACAAATGCCCGCGAACATACTGCGCCGATTGTCAATGCCGCAACCTTCACAAAAATTTTGAGCGCGTTCAGAAAGTTCCATGACCTCCTCTTTGTTCGTGACGGTTATGTTAAGTTGCTTGTCTTTGGCAACGTCGAAGTCTTCGGGCAACAGCAGATAATCTTCAAGCCGGAAAGTTATTCGCCCGCAATGTCGACACGTTATAAAAAATATCACGAGCAGAAACGCGGCATAACTCAACGGGAAAGACAACCACAGCCCCGCCATTCCGAAATGCGGCGTCAAGAGCAAAACTATCGGCACGATGAATCCTATGTTGCCCGCGACCGTCAAGTTGCTCACGAGTTTAAATCGTCCGTAAGCTTGATAATAATACATGAAAATTATTCCGACTGCACACAGCGGCAAAAACGCTATCGCCAGCTGAAATCCCTCAAGCGTCATTTGATAAGTTATTGCGTCGTCGAGCGTGTAAAGGTCTGCGATTGTCGGCGCGTTCAAAAATACAGCCGCCGTCATTGTCAAGGAAATTATCAGCGAATATTTCAGCGCAAGTTTCATCAAGCGCAGGATTGACTTGCGGTCTTGTTCGCCGATTAAAATTCCGCCGATCATTTGTGTCGACGCGCCGAGAGTCTTCGGAATTATTTCCAGCAGTCCCGAAAAATTTTCAATCGCGGCATAAGCGGCAACACCGACTCCGCCCGCCAATGCAACCGACATTCTCGTAAAAAATGCAATCCTCAAAACCGCCGTGCCGCGTCCCAAAATCACGGGCAGTCCGATTAAAATCATTCGGCGAAAATATTTCAAGCTCACGGCTTCGGGCAGGAATTTAAAATTTGAATCCGCTTTGAAGAAATGCAAGAGCAAAACGCCCGCCGCAATCCAATAGCTTATCGTCGTGGTGATACCCATGCCCCAAAGTCCGCCGTCGAGGACAAAGACGTTTATCAAGTCGCCCGCAATG
Organism: Selenomonadaceae bacterium; assembly: GCA_017535925.1. Classification (GTDB taxonomy): domain Bacteria; phylum Bacillota; class Negativicutes; order Selenomonadales; family Selenomonadaceae; genus Quinella. The sequence continues at coordinate 33,630 of JAFXTD010000058.1, forward strand.
TCGCACAGAGCCAAAACCGCCGCCGAAATTACTGCGCGCCGTCTGTCGTTGTCGAGTTGCATTATCGGCGTAAAAATCGTGACCGCCGCGATTGCCGGCAAACCGAACGAATAAGCTTGCAGAAAATCCATCGTCAAGGGGCGAATCGTTCCGAGACTTTTTTTCGCGTCGAGAATATCGGCAACTTGTTCGGTGAATAAAATTGTTCCGCCCGTCAAAAAAATCATAAGCGTAAGAGCCAACGTCATTGCCAGCGAAAAAATTCCGTTCGCCTCGCGCAAGTCGCCTCTGCCCAAAAATTTACTGCACATGACTTGCATACCGACTACGATGACGCTTGGAAAAATCGTCACGAATCTTTGATAGGGCATTGTCAAGCCGAAAGCCGCGATTGCCTCCGTGCCGAGAAAATTTCCCGTAATTATTCCGTCGATTAAGTGACCGATTGTCGATACGAACATCGACAGAAGAAAAATTATTAACGTGTCTTTGAACAGTCGCTCAATAAGTTTGGCTTGCTTATCCATTTCAGAAATTGCCGACGCTGTTCAATCTGTCAATCATTTCAACTTTGTCTTTGCTCATGAAATGCAAATCGCTTACCACAATTTTTCGGATATAATGCTTGGCAGTTTGTCCGCCGTCGAAAGTGTAATAGCTGCTCGCCGCGTGAATGATAAGCGGTTCGCCGTTGTCGTCTGTGCCCAAATACATCATGACGTGCCCTTTCGTGAAGAGCAGAGAGCCGGGCTTGGACTTCTTGAGAATTTCCAAACGCTGTTCACGAGTCATGTTCTTCAAAGAAATTGAACGAGCCATAGCTTTTTCCTGCTTATCGGCGTCGCGAGGAAGTTCAATGCCGACAGAGCGATAAACATCTTGCACAAAAGCCGAGCAGTCTACGTTATTTTCCAAGCCGCCCCAGCCGTAGCCTTCGCCCAAAAATCTGAACGCCTGCCGAATCAAATTATTTTCACTGCAGGCAAGCGTACCTTTGACGACGAATTTGTCATTGGGAATGTTCAAGCCTTCCTCGATTAAAATTCCGTTGGCGTCGACGGTCGGAACGTTGATTGCCCAGCTGCCGTCCTTTTGCAAGTCGGGAGCGCGGAGCAAAACTCTTCCGCCCATTTGATAAAAAGCTTTGCCTTGAGGAATCGTCTTGCGGCTCGCGATAACGGTCAGATAATTTTGCGGCGCGGCATATTTCATCCAAGTAGCTTTATCGGTGAAGGCAAGCGCGGAAGGCTTAACCCAGCCGGCGTAAGTGCGCGTCTCGACGAAAACAAATTCTTTGTCTTGGCTGTCGATTAAAACGATGACGGGTTCGCCGGGGTCAATCGCCGTTCCTTGAAGTTGGTCGTAATGAGTATCGCTTTCGTCCGTGAACCAACCGACCTCGTCAGGCAGCAGTCGAAGATTCGTTCTGCCGGTCGTCAAGGCGTATCGAACGACACACACGGCGGGCAAGGCGTCAAGCCCGCAATTTTTTTTCGCCTGCGTGAAACTGAATTCCGTCAAGGGCGCGCCGTTTCGAAAGAGCTTTGGGACTTCTGCATTTTGAAATTTGCCGATTGCCATCGTCGCAGTAATTTTATTCGTCATCCACTGAACGTAAACTTTTTCGGGATAGTTCACGAGGTCAACGATTGTATTTGCGCTCTTCTGCCGAATTTGCAAATTGAGCATATCCAAATCCGCCGTCGGAACGAAGACCGCTTCGCCCGATTTATTTCTGCCCGTCCAATAATCTGCCGTCGCCCGATTGTCTTGAATCGAAATTCCCGCTGCCTGCGCGGTCGTCGAAAAGAGCATAAGAATCACTCCAAACAAGATTAAAAAATTTTTCTTCATGCAAATTCCTCCTCAAGATTTTCTGCGAGGAAAATTGTATCTGCGACCCCGCCTCCCAAAATATTTGCAATGACCGTAATTACCGGGAACAGTTCCAAAATTTTTCCGAAGGTCAACAAGCTGCCCGCGATTAACGCCAAAAATTTTCCGTTCATGATGATTCCCTCCTTGGGAAAATTGTGCCGACCGATTCGCCGTTCAATGCCCGCCGCAAATTTCCGTTCGTTGAGCCGTTGATTATCAACATCGTCACGCCGTTTGAGGTTGCAAGCTTTGCCGCTTGAATCTTCGTGAACATGCCGCCTATGCCGAGCTTTGTACCTGCGCCGCCCGCGATTCGTTCAATCTCTGAATTAATTTCGGGCACCTCGTCGATAAGCCGAGCGGATTTATCTTTTTGCGGATTAGAAGTGTAAAGCCCGTCAATGTCGCTTAAGATAATCAAGACTTCGGCATCAATCATTGCGGCGACGATTGCCGAGAGGTTGTCGTTGTCTCCGATTCGGATTTCGTCGACGCCGACCGCGTCATTTTCATTGATAACGGGAATTGCATCCATGTTCAAGATTGCTTGCAAAGAGTTCCGAGAATTTTCGCGGGCGTGTTCGTCGACGGCGTTTTCTTTCGTCAAGAGCACTTGCCCCATCGTCTGCCCGTATTCCGCAAAAAATTTTTCATAGATGTGCATGAGGACTCCTTGACCGATAGCCGCCAATGCCTGATTTTCGGGAATTGTTTGCGGCTTGATTTTTATTCCGAGTTTGTTCATGCCCGCTGCAATCGCGCCCGAACTCACGAAAATTATTTCTTTGCCGGCGTTGTGAAGGTCGGCTATCTCTCTAATCAAATGTTCGATTCTGTACAAATTCAACTTGCCCGTATCGGCATGTGCCAGCGTGCTTGTCCCGACCTTTACGACGATTCGCCGCGCTGATTTTAAATCTTCTCTTGCCTTGCCCAATGTAATCACGCCCTTTTTGTTTTTCATTATAAATTCATTTAGCGATTTGTGCAAGACGCTTTATTTATTTTTAATCAGGTTGTATCATTGACGAAAAAATTTTTTGAGGAGGATTTGGCTTGGAAAGACACGGATTGACAATCGTGCACACGGGCGACGGCAAAGGCAAAACGACGGCGGCATTGGGCTTGGCGATAAGAGCTTTCGGCGCGGGGCTGAAGGTTTTGATTTTGCAATTCATAAAAGGCTCAAGGCGTTCGGGCGAATTGAAGGCTTTGAAACTTTTGGGAATCGAAGTCAGGCAACTGGGTCTCGGCTTCGTCACGGAGGAAAATTTTTCCGAACAAAAAAAATCTGCGCGGACAGCTTTCGACATTGCACGACAAGAAATTTTATCGGGCGACCGTGATTTGATTATCCTCGACGAAATAAATTACGCGGTGAAGTTCGGTTTGCTCGGCGAGGAAGAAATTTCGGAGCTGATAAAAATTCGTCCGCCGCAAATGCATTTGGTCTTCACGGGGCGCGATGCCTTGCCCGAATTGATTGAGGCGGCCGACCTCGTCACGGAAATGAAATTAATCAAGCACCCGTTCAAAAAAGGCATGCCGGCTCAAGCGGGAATTGAATTCTGAAGGAAAATTTCTGTTGAAAATTTTTCGGCTGTATGATAGACTTCTGAAAGTTTTACAACCCGTACTTGAAATTTTTTTATGGGAGTGTTTCTATGGCAAAGAAACCGGACACGTTTGAGGCATTGGCTCTGCAAAACAAAATTCTTCAAGAGCAAAATGATTTGTTGCGCGAGCAAAATGAACGCTTGAAACAAGCAGCGTCAATCGATATCGACGACGAGGTCAAAGATGACCTTTTAAAGAAATCGTTGTCTTTTCATAAAGGCAAAAAACGTGACATCTTCATTGAAGACATTGACCGCGACGAAATACGCGAGGGTTTTCTCGTCACGAGCCGAAGAAAAAAATTGTGGAACGTTCTTATCGGCTTGATGCAAGAATTCGATCGCATTTGCAGAAAACACAATATCCGTTGGTTTGCAATCGGAGGAACACTTTTGGGTGCCGTGCGCCACAAAGGTTTTATTCCTTGGGACGACGACATCGACGTAATTATGCTCCGACCCGATTATGAAAAGTTTAAGCAAGTCGTCGAAGAGGAATTAAAATATCATCCGCATTATCGCATGTGGTATTGGTATAATTATCGCCTCGAAACCGACAGCGAGGCTGCTCAACACGCCAACTATGATTTGCCTTTTATCTCGAAAGAACAAATGAACAGACATCCGACATGGGCACCTTTCTTTCCGCTGTTGAGAATGATAGACGAACGCACAACTTACTTGATGCCGGACGACAGAAAAGACGTTTCTTATGCCGTGTGGATTGATATTCTTTGTTTGGATCCTTGCCCTCCTTTTCCGGACAAAGAAATACAAAAAACTTTCGATACGGCGCATGAGTTGCTTTTGGCGACGGTCTTCCCCGAAAAAATACTGATAGCTCTCAGAAACGGCGAAAAATTTTTAATCCCAAAAGACAAATTGCTTGCCTTCCTCAAACTCCCATACAAAATGCGCGCCCAACAATTCGATCTTTTTTTGGCAAAAAATTTTGTCGAGACGCCTTATATCTGCGAATTTACACGCAACACCATTAAGCGGAAAAATTACACCTACAAGACCAAAGATTTTGAAAAGGTGATTTATCTGCCGTTTGAAAAATTTGAAGTGCCCGTGCCCGCCAATTACAAAAATGCTTTGACAGACCGCTACGGCAAATGGCAAGAGTTTGTCATTGAAGGAGGACACGTGAACGAATACAGCACTGACATTTCGTACAGAGAATATTTTACCAAAATAAAATCGCGCAAATAATTTATCGGAGGTGAATTGCGGCGAAAATTTTTTCGTCGCGAATTTTTATGGCTAATATTGCTTTGATTTTGGCGGGCGGCTCCGGTCAGAGGATGCACCAAAATATTCCGAAACAATTCTTGACAATAAATGATCGCCCCGTCATCGTCTACACTATGGAGGCTTTTCAAAAGCACGCGGAAATTGATGCCATCGCCATGGTTTGTATCAACGGTTGGGAGCAAGTCCTTCAAGCCTATGCAAAACAATTCAACATAACAAAACTTAAACACATAATCCCGGGCGGCGACACCAATCACAATTCCATTCGCAACGGACTCTTCGATTTGGAAAAACATTACGGGCGCGAAGATATCGTTTTGATTCATGACGGTATTCGCCCGATGGTTTCCGCAGAAATTATTTCCGATTGCATTATCACTGCGAAAAAATACGGCAGCGCAATTTCTTCCGTACCTTGCTACGAACCTGTTATGCGCACCGAAGACGGAATTAAGACTTGCGATTTTTATCCGCGTGAAAAATTGCGTCGTTCGCACACCCCGCACGGCTACCCCATAGGAAAAATCTGTGATATGTATCGTCTTGCGGCAGAGCGCGGCATAACAAATTCCACTTCTTCCAACACTTTGCTTTTCGAATTGGGTGAGCAAGTTTGTTTCTCTGCCGGCTCGGAAAAAAATATAAAGCTTACGACAGTCGAGGACATTGAAATTTTCAAAGCTCTGCTCGTGGCAAAAAAGACCGAATGGTTAAAGTGAGGTGGCAACTTGTTCATTAAGCATGAACTTTACGAGGCTGACGTTGCCGGCATTGCCAATGAAAATTTGCCTTGGGAAAAGCTCGCGGGAAAAAATTTACTTCTGACCGGCGCAAGCGGGCTTATCGGCACCGTGCTTGTCGACGCGCTCATGAAAAAAAATCGTGACGATAAACTCAACCTTAAAATCTTCGCGGCGGGTCGCAACGAAAAAATTGCGGCGGAACGTTTTGCCGATTGGCTCGGCGATAAAAATTTTGAATTCGTCAAGCTTGACGTCAACAACCCGATTGAATTTGATTCTCCCGTTGATTTTATAATTCACGCGGCAAGCAACACGCATCCTTTTCTTTATTCGACAGACCCCGTCGGCACCGTGACAACCAATATTATCGGCACACACAATCTCCTTGAACTCGGACGCCGAAAAAAAATTTCGCGCTTCGTTTTTGTTTCCAGTGTCGAAGTCTACGGCAAGGCTTGGAAGGCGGAAGATATCTTCGACGAAAATTATTGCGGCTACATAAATTGCAACACGGTTCGCGCAGGCTACCCCGAATCCAAACGCGCCGGCGAGGCTCTTTGCCAAGCTTACATAAGCCAACACGCTCTTGACATTGTCGTTTCCAGATTGAGCAGGATTTACGGTGCGACAATGCGTCTCAACGATTCAAAGGCAATGAGCGAATTCATTTTAAACGGTGTGCGCGGCGAAGACATCGTTTTGAAAAGTCAAGGCATTCCGAGATTTTCATACTGCTGTGCAACGGACGCGGCAAGCGGAATTCTTTATTGCCTGCTCAACGGCAAATGCGGCGAGGCTTACAACGTGGCGGATTCGAGTGAAATTCTTTCCTTGCGCGAAATCGCCGAATACATAAGTTCTCTTGCCGGACGCAAAGTTGTTTTTGAATTGCCGAACCAAACGCAGGCGAAAGGCTTTTCAAATGCGGTCAACGGAATCATGAGCAACGACAAACTTCAGGCACTCGGCTGGTCGCCCAAAGACGACACTCGTTCGGGCGTGAAGAAGACCATAGAAATTTTGAAGTCAATCGTAAAATAATCGAACGCAAAAAAAAATCTTCCGCTTTGTATCGAAGAGGCAGGGCGGAAAATTTTTTTGGAAAGGCAGTGAGTTCTTTGTTGGAAAAATTGAGACGCGAAGTTTACGAGGCGAACATCCTCTTGCCGAAACTCTCTTTGGTAAATTTTACTTGGGGCAACGTTTCGGGTATCGACCGTGAAAAAAATTTATTCGTCATAAAACCTTCGGGCGTCGAGTATGAAAAACTTTCGCCGGAAAATATGGTGGTCGTCAATCTCAAAGGCGAGGTCGTCGAGGGCGATTTGAATCCTTCGAGCGATACGCTGACGCACATGGTGCTTTACAGAGAGTTTCCTAGTATCGGGGCGATTGTTCACGTTCATTCGCCTTGGGCAACGGCTTTTGCTCAAGCGGGTGTCGACATTGAACCTTTGGGCACGACGCACGCCGATGCTTTTTACGGAGCAGTTCCCGTGTCCGACGCCTTGACTCAAGAGGAAATTGAATCGGCTTATGAGGAAAACACCGGCAACGTTATCGTCCGCACCTTCCGCGAAAGAAAAATCGACCCCGACGCAGTGCCCGCCGTTCTCGTGAGGCAACACGGACCTTTTGCTTGGAGCAAGACGCCGGTTAAAGCTGTGGAAATTGCAAAGACTTTGGAGATTGTCGCCGAAATGAATTATCACAGCTTGCAGTTGACGCGCGCCGACGTTCGCCTGCCGCAATTTCTTTTGGACAAGCATTATTTCAGGAAGCACGGCAAAAACGCTTACTACGGTCAAAAAAATTGAAGGTGTTTTAATGTTTCTCTATCGCAAAGCAACGTTTGCGGACGTTGACGAAATTCACGACTTGATAGCGGGTTATGCGGCGCAAGGAATCATGTTGCCCAAGCCGCACAGCACACTTTATGAAACTTTGCGCGAATTTGTCGTCGCCGAAGAAGTTGCCTCAAAAAAAATCGTCGGAGTCGGAGCGTTGCATTTGACTTGGAACGAATTGGCGGAAGTTCGGTCGATGGCAGTTCACGAGGATTTTTCGCGGCGAGGTATCGGCTCGGCTATCGTGAAAAAACTTTTGGAAGAAGGTCGTCGCGTCGGAGTGAAAAAATTTTTTACGCTGACTTATCGCCCGGATTTTTTTGAATCGCTCGGCTTCAAGACGACGACAAAAGAATCTTTGCCTCACAAAATTTGGAAAGAGTGTATCGAGTGTCCGAAGTTTCCCAACTGCGACGAAATAGCCATGACGCTTGAATAAAAAAATTTCCTCCGTACTTCGCGGAGGTTTTTTTATAGACAGTTTCAAAAAAGAATTGTACAATCAAGCGGCAAAAGATAAATGTAAACGGAGAATGAACATGCGAAAAAAATGGGTTGTTAAAGAAGCTGACTCGGCGAGCGTTCAAAAGGTTGCCGAAGCTTTGGGCGTGAGCGAATTGACTGCGAAGGTTTTGTATCATCGCGGGATAAAAGATGCACAGTCTGCGAAAAATTTTTTGGAGCCGGAAGCCGCACCTTTTTACGACCCGTTCGCAATGAAAGGTATGCGTGCCGCCGTCGAAAGAATTACTCAAGCTCTTGACGCCCGCGAAAAAATTTGCGTCTATGGCGATTATGACGTTGACGGGATGAGCGCGTCGGCGATTTTGATTCGGACATTACGCAGGCTCGGTGCGGCGGTTGAAAGTTACATTCCCGCTCGCTGTGAAGGTTACGGCTTGAATATTCCCGCGCTGAAAAAAATTTCGGCGGAAGGCGTGACGCTTTTAATCAGTGTCGACTGCGGCATAACCAACGAAAAAGAAATTGCCGCCGTAAAAGATTCGCTCGACGTGATTGTCACAGACCACCACTTGCCCGCGCTCGACGAAATTAAATCCGCTGTCGCCGTCGTCAATCCGAATCAAAAGGGCTGTCCTTATCCCGAAAAAAATTTGTGCGGAGCGGGCGTCGCCTTCAAGTTGAGCCAAGCACTTGCGCAAGAACTTCACGGCGTTGACTTCCAAACTTACACGACCGATATTGAAATTGCCGCGCTTGCAACCGTTGCCGATTTGGTTCAGCTCGTCGGAGAAAATCGTAAAATCGTTCGCATGGGCTTGAAGGAAATGCGTCAAACAAATTGCATCGGGCTCAAGGCTCTGTTGAATGTTTCGGGTCTCGGCGATAAAAAAATTTCTGCAGGGCACGTTGCTTTTCAAATTGCGCCGCGTTTAAATTCCGTCGGAAGATTGCGTGCGGCAAGCGAAGGCTTGAAACTTTTGCTCACGGAAGATTTTATTGAAGCCCGTTCGCAGGCTAAGGAACTTAACAAACTCAACCAGCAACGAAAAGACATCGAGGCTAAAATTTTATCGGAGGCGGAAGAAAAAGTTCGTCAACTGCGCGAGGCTTGCGGCGGCAATTTGAGTACACTGGTTATCGCGGGCGAAAATTGGCAGGAAGGCGTTATCGGCTTGACTGCCTCCAAACTCGTCGAACGCTACAACTTGCCGACGATTATTTTGACGACGCAGGACGGAATTTTTTCACGCGGCTCTTGTCGAAGTATTCCCGCCTTGCACATGAAAAACGCCCTCGACAAAATGGCCGGTCTCTTCGAACAATACGGCGGGCATTCTCAAGCGGCGGGTCTTTCAATCGCGACCAAAGACGTTCCCGAATTGGCGAGGCGATTCGATGAATACGTTCGGGAAAAATTATGTGACGAGGACTTCCAACCGATTCTCAACGTCGACGCTCTGATTGACCCTGCGCAAATAAATTTCGACACGGCTCAAGAGTTCGACAAGTTCGAGCCCTACGGCTTGGGCAATCCGCATCCTGTCCTCGCCTGCAAAAATGTTCGCGGGACTTGTGCGCGGGCAATCGGTTCGAACGGAGCGCATTTGAGTTTTGTGATTGACGCAGAAAAAAATATTCGTGCCGTCGCTTGGAATTGCGGAAACCTCGCGCCGCTTGTCGAAAACGAACCGATTGACATTGCTTACGAGCCGTCGCTTGACGAGTGGCAGGGCGAACTTCGAATTCAATGCACCGTGTCGAGTTTGGAGCCCGTGAAAATCGCCGGAGAATTTCCCGACCGTGCGCAGCTTATCGACGTGTACAATTTTTTGCGGCGCGCCCGAAAATACACCGAGCAATTTGATTTGTGTTCGCTGGTCAAAGTTTTCAACGAGTCCGGCAAAAATTTTTCGACGTATAAATTTGCCGGCGCGATTAAAATTTTCGAGGAGCTGGGCTTGCTGATAATCAATCGGGACAAAAAAACTTTCGACTTGCCGCGCCCGAAAAATAAATTGGAGCTGACGAATTCGAGGGTTTACAGGTTGGGCAGTCGCGAACAGTCGTCGGAAATTACGCAATCGACTTCGGGGAAAGTAATTTCGATGGAGCCGATTTTAAAAAGTCGCGTCAGTCTCAAGGAGTAAATTTTTTAAGGTGTTCGAAAATAATTTTCCTCGCCGAAGGAATATCGCTTGAGTAAATTTCAAGCGGCTCGGAAATTTCAGCGCGGGTAAAATTTTTCAGAGCGTCGATACTTTCGCCGAAACCGCCGCCGCCGTGAGTCACAATCGGGAAAATTTTTTTGTCGGTCAAGTCACAACTGCGCAAAAAATTTTCGACGGGCTTGGGCAACGTGCTCCACCACAGCGGATAAATCAAAATAATTTTATCGAAGCTTTCGACTTCGGGCAAATTTTTCAGCGCGGGCAGTTCGCCGTTTGAAAATTCTTCTTTGGCAACTTGAACGGTCTCTCCGTAATCGGCGGGATAAATTTTTTCGGTTTGAATTTCAAAAATTTCTCCGCCCGTCACACTTTGAACGAATTCGGCAATCATCTGCGCGTTGCCGATTTTTTCTTTGCCGTCAAGCATGAGCGAGGCTCCCGAAACCGCATCGACCTCTGCAGGAAAATTCGTGTTGCCGACGCGACTGAAGTAGACGATTAAAATTTTTTCGACGTTCAATTTTTCGCCGTGAAGAATTTCGGCGCGATTGACTTCGACTTTGTGAAACCAGCGGTCGAGATAGGGCAAACCGAAAATCGCTCCGACTGCCAAGATAAACGCCGTAATCGACGCCGCGTAAAAAATTTTTCCTTTGACGTAGCGGGCGGCGTGAATCAATATGTGCACGAACAATGCAATCGTCGAGGCAATCACCGCGCCCAAATGTATCGACCGCCAATTCATTTCCGGTGCAGAAAAATATTTCGCCAAAGCCGCGCCCGATATTGCCAAAGCCACGACGCCCGCCGCGAATAAAATTATCGTTGCGTGATTGACGAGCCGCCGCCGATTAAATTTCCCGCGCAGAAAATTTTTATAGTAGCCGCGATTCAAGACGTTGTGAGCGATGACTCCTACGAGGAAAATTATTCCCGCCGCCTCGTGAATTTTCGCGCTCATGAAATTACTTGACAAGCCGACGAAAAACAAAATCAGCAACGCCGAATCCAAAAATTTTTTCATAAGAATCACCTCGACTTTATGATAACAAAAAATCCTCGCAGTTGCCTCGAAGAAAAAATTTTTCAGTGCTTTAAACGTGAATCATTGACTTTAAATTTACGTTGAATTATAATTCGAATATCAATATTTATTCTGAAAAATTTTTTATGCGTCAAGTTTTGTTCGTCAAGATTGAAGGAGTGGTTCGCATGAAAAAATTCTTGTCGGTATTTTTGCTGATATTCTCTATTTCCTCCATTGCCTTTGCAGGATGGTATTGTGCTGTATGCAGCGGTTCGGGGAAGTGCTCCACTTGCAACGGCTCGGGTTGGGTGACGAAACAAAATTATTTCGGCGACTACGAAGATATGCGCTGTGATGATTGCGGCGGCACCGGCGAATGCAGTTCTTGCGGCGGCACCGGCGGCGAAGACGGCTGAATATTGAAATCAAAATTTTTATCGGACTGTCGAAGTCGGCAGTCTTTTTTTTTTCGTTGCCTAAAAATTTTTAACAAAAAATCCTCCGAGATACCTCGAAGGAAAAAATTTTTACGATAAGGTTTTGCGAACGTCAATTACTTTTTCAAAGACAAACCGACGCGGCTGTCCATCATGTAGGGAACCGAGATTGCAACGCCTTTCATGCTGTCAAGCGGATAGGGCAAAGCCTTTCCGTCTTGGTCGTAGGTGCCGATAACCCAGAAGAGAGCGTCGACTTGACCGGAAGAAAGTGCCGCGCCGCGAGCGTCTGACGAGATTGAAACAAGTTCGAAGTTTTTGTTAATGCGTTTGCTCAATTCGGAAAGGAAAGCGACGTTAAAGCCGGCAGGTGTTCCGTCAGCGAGGATGCAGTCCATGCCCGGCATATCACCCGTCACGGCAACTTTGATTGTGTCCGCGCCGTCGATTTTTGCAATTTCAACGGGAGCGGGGTCACCTTTCAGATTGGTGATATTGTCTTCGATGAGTTTGTCAAGCGTGCCGTCTTCTTTCATGGCATTGATAGCTTTGTTAATCTCTTCGATTGTCGCCGCGTTCTTTTCTTCCACAGCCATTGAGTAGCCCAGAATCGGTTTCAAGTTGTAGTCGATAATTTGAACGTCATCGTTGCGGGCGGCAATGTAATCGGCAACTCTTTTGCTTGCCGCGAAACGGTCGATTTGTTTGGCTTTGAGTGCTGCCAACATTGAATTGAGGTCGTTGAAGAAAACGACCGTGTGCGGAACTTTGTATTCGGCGGGTTGACCTTCAACTTCGGCGATACTCTTCGTCCACGTCTTGTAACCTTCTTCGTCCAAACCGATTGGCATAAGTGCACCGACTTTGTCGCTCATTTCTTGAGCGGCTTCCTGCTTGGGCTGTTCGGCAGGCTTGTTGTCTCCGCCGCAACCCGCGCATGTCACCAAAAGAATAACTGCCAAAAAAATTCCCAATAACTTTCTCATGGCGAACCTCCTTTGAAAAATTTTTTGCTCACTCGTGAGCCGGCAAGCACATTATACAAGCAGCTTTCCAATTTTTCAATATCAACGGTTGAAGAGGATTCGGCTTGAGAAAATATTTTTTCACGCAGAAATTATTTTGCCGCTGTGACTTCGCAGTGCTTAATCGTCACGAAAATTTTCTACGCATTGAACTTGCCACATATCCTGCCAAAAATTTGTAACGTTCAGCCTTCGACAAAAATTCTCTTCAAAGCCCGTTGCCTTTCGCGACAGCTTTTCCAAGTTCGTAAGCCTCGTTGAGTTCTTTGTGACCTTTAATGTCTCCGACTTTCATGACGCCGCCCGCCAAAACATGACCGCGCTCCGTCCAGCCGAGATGCTTCATGAGGTTTTGATAATAAGTCAACGCGTCGTCGAAGCCGTAACCTTCCGCCGCCATAAGCAAGACGGATTCTTTCTTCGGGTTGGCATAGTTCGGGTCGCATTCGGCAACGGCAAAAAGTCTGTCAAAAGCCGTGCGAAGTTGTCCGCTGAAGTTCCAATAGTAAAGAGGCGTCGCCAAAACCACAACATCAGCCTCCCGATAGGCGGGATAAATTTTTTCCATGTCGTCGCGCTGAACGCAAGGATGCTCAAAATTTTTTCCGCCGCCGAAACAACCTTTGCAACCGTGAATGTTCATCTTGTCGAGGAAAAAAATTTCGACCTCGCAACCTGCCTCACGTGCTCCTTTAGAAAACTCTTCGACCAATGCGGAAGTGTTGCCTTTGGCGCGCGGGCTGCCGTTCAATACAACAATCTTTCTGCTCATTAAGTTCACTCTCCCAAAAATTTATGCTTGCACACGGTGATATAATATCAAAAAAATTTTTTGTAGCAATACGAATAATTTCATTAGAGGAGTTTGTTCAATGGAACGATGCATAGGTGACGAAAGTTTCAAAGACACGGGCTTGGCTTATACACTCAAACTGATTAAAGGCAAATATAAAATGCGCGTCCTCTACACGTTGATGGAATTCGGCGTCGTGCGCTTCGGAGAAATGAAACGCTATCTCGGCGAGGAAATTTCTTTCTTCATGTTGAATCGAACGCTGAAAGAACTTGAGGCAGACGACTTGATAAAAAGAAAAGAGTACGACCAACTTCCGCCGAAGGTGGAGTACTCTTTGACCGAGCGCGGGAAATCTTTAATCCCGTTGCTTGACGGTCTGTGTGCTTGGGGCGAAGAGCATAAAATTTAGTTGCTGTGGACAAAGAGTGATAAAATATTCGGGTGAAAAAAACATATGAATTAACAAATGACGACCGGGCGAAATTCGAAGAATTGTTGATGAAAAAGAAAATGGGACGACCTTGTCAATACCAAACGCTGTTGATAAGCACTGTCGACCGATTAAACCGGTCTTGAGACGAGCTGAACTTTTTATGGCTTTTATTCTTCTCCGGTTAAAATAAATTGTCAACAGTTCCTGATATGCAGAGCCACACGATTTATTTTTGCTTCCGAAATGTCTGCGGGGAAGTCGAATTGCTCACGCAAAATTTTTAAGACTTCGCCGGGCTTGAGACTTCCTTCAGGCAAAATCTTCACCGCAAATTCAATGCGCAATGCGGAATGCGTAATGCGCAATGATATCGGTTCAGCCAAATATTTTTTCAGCTCAAGTTCGCGGGTCTTCTTCGGCGTGATTCGCGTAAAATGTATTTCCTCCGCCGCATTAAAACTTTCAACCGATTTTTGCGCGGCAGGTAAATTTTTTTCTTCGAACGGCAAACAAACTTCATAACGCGACAGGTCAACCAAGGACATCACGGGCTTGACTTTGCCGCGTAATTTTTTTACCTTGACAAGCTCCGCTCCTTCGGGCAGTTGCAAATTCAAGCGGCGCATGACTTCTTCCGCCTCAAGTTCCGCAGTCAATTCAAAGTCGACGTATTCGCAATCCGAAGTCACTCCCACTGCCAAAGCCGTCGCGAATGAAACTTTCAAATGCGGATTGAAACCCTCGCTCCAAGCGGCGGGAAGTTTGCTCCTCAACAAAGCGCGCATGAATAAGTTCATGTAGTCAAGGTGGCTCAACATTGCAATTTGTTCACCCTTGCGAATCTGACCGCGATACTTTGTGCAATTAGGAATTAGGAATGAGGAATTAGGAATTTTTTTCGCGTCGTTTTCATTCCCAATTTCTAATTCATAATTATTAATTACTTTCGCGCCCAAATTCATGCAGACGCCGCAACCCGTGCAGCTCGTCCGACGACAATCACGCGTAGTAATTTCTGCTTGCGATTTCTCCCACTCCGTCAATAAAAAATTTTTGTCGACACCGGGCGAAGTGTGCTCCCAAGCCAAAGCCTCAAAAAAATCTCTCGTGCGTCGATAATCTTCGGGATTAACTTCGCAAGCCGCAAACGCTTCAGACCAAATTTCGGGCTTGAATAAATCTGACCAGCCGTCGAATTTCGCGCCCAACTTCCAAGCAGTCTCAATCACTTTGGCAAGCCGCCTGTCGCCGCGTGCCAATGCTCCTTCCAAAACCGATAACTGCGCGTCGTGGTAATTGTACGTGATATTTTTGTCGTGAATCAAATCTTTCAAGAGGTTTTGCCGCCGCTTGAACTCTTCCAAAGATATTTGACCGAACCATTGAAAGGGCGTCCATGCTTTCGGGACAAAACAGCTCACACTCAAGGTAACTTTCACTCCGCGTTTCAAGTTCGCAACTTTTTTTGCCAAGTCGGCTATGCCCGCAATGTCCTCGTCGGTCTCGGTCGGCAAGCCCATCATGAAATACAACTTCACCGCACGCCAACCTCTCTCGAACGCCGCAGAGCACGCCTCAAGCAAATTTTCTTCCGTCACGTTTTTGTTTATCACGTCGCGCAAACGTTGGGTGCCTGCTTCAGGGGCAAACGTCAACCCACTCTTGCGAACGGTTTGCACTTTCTCGGCAAGCTCAATCGAAAAGCTGTCTATCCTCAAGCTCGGCAAGGAAAAACTCACGCGCTCATTGCGGAAGTCAGCTTGCAGGTCGTCAATCAGTCGGCTAAGGCAGGAATAATCCGCGCTGCTCAAGCTCGTCAAAGAAATTTCATCCCAGCCGCTCGAATCAATCAATCGGCGCGCCAAATTTTTCAACGTATCAACTTTGCGCTCGCGGACAGGGCGATAAGTCATGCCCGCTTGACAAAATCGGCAACCGCGACTGCAACCTCTGAAAAGTTCCAACATCGCTCGGTCGTGAACAATTTCCATGAAAGGCACAATCGGATTCTCTACACTCGGCGTCGCGTCAAAATCTTTAACCACGCGCTTTAAAATTTTTCGCGGAGCATTTTCCGAAATCTTCATGCCAAGAAATTTTTCGCCCGAATATAGAGGCTCGTAAAAGCTCGGAACGTAAATTCCTTTGACTTTGAGCAGACGTTTCAAAAAGCCGCGTCGACCGCCGTGCTTGCCCGAAGCTTTCCAATTTTTAAACTCGTCAATCACCTCGCCGAAAACTTCCTCCGCCTCGCCGATTATGAAGAAGTCGAAAAAATCTGCAACGGGCTCGACATTGTAGACGCAGGGACCGCCGCCGATTATGAAAGGCTCGTCAACTCGCTCGGAAGTGTGCAGAGGTATCTTCGCCAAGTCAAGCATGTTTAAAACGTTCGTGTAAATCATTTCGTATTGCAAAGAGAAACCCCACAAGTCGAACGCCCGCGCAGGTCGTTTGCTCTCAAGGGCGAACAACTCGATATTTTCAGCCCGCATGACTGCTTCCGCGTCCGTCCAAACGGCATAAGCTCGCTCGCATAGGGTATCCTCGCGGCGGTTGAGTATCGAATAAAGAATTGCCAAGCCCAAATTGCTCATGCCAACTTCGTAGACATCGGGCAAGGACAAAAGCACTCGGCAGGGCGTCGCGTCAAAGTCTTTGGTAATCGAATTGAATTCGCCGCCCGTGTAGCGCGTCGGACGTTCTATTAATGAGGAATTAGGAATTAGGAATGAGGAATTATTTTTCATTGTTATCACCTTTTGTAGCTTTCAGCTGTCAGCTGTCAGCTGTCAGGAAGGTGAAAGTCTGAAACCTGAAAGCTGAAAGCTCTAAGCTGAAAGCTAAAAAATAAACTTCTGCTTGTGCATGTTTATGTTCAATAAAATGCCTATCGCCAAAATGTTCGTCGTCAAAGAGGAAATGCCGTAGCTCATAAGCGGCAAAGGAATTCCCGTTACCGGCATGATTCCCGTCGTCATACCCACATTAACCAGCACATGAAAAGCCAACATCGAAGTTATCCCGACTGCCAAAAGCCGCCCGAAGACATCGCCTGCCTCACGTGCTATCACTATCCCGCGCCAAAAAACTACCAAATACAAAAGCAACAACACGACCGCTCCCACAAAACCAAACTCCTCGCCGACAACCGCAAATATAAAATCAGTGTGGTTTTCGGGCAGGAAGTTCAGTTGCGATTGCGTGCCCTCGAATAAACCTTTGCCGAACATCATCCCCGAACCGATTGCGATTTTCGATTGGATTATGTGGTAGCCGCTGCCCAACGGGTCGACATTCGGGTCGAGGAATACCATGATTCGCATTTTCTGATAGTCCTTGAGGAATTGCCACAGGACGGGCATCATCGCCGCGCCCGCTATCATTATCCCGATAAACATTCGCCAAGGCATGCCGCAAGCTATCACCATGCCGAAAAAAATCGCCATGAAGACCAAAGACGTGCCCAAGTCGGGTTGCTTTAAAACTAATAAAAACGGTACTCCGACATAAGCGGCAATCGGCAAGAGGTCTTGAATTGTGTTGAGGCGCCCGATTCGGTTTTCCAACATCGCCGCCATGCAAATTATCATTATCAGCTTGGAAAATTCAGACGGTTGCAGGCTTATGGGTCCTATTTGTATCCAGCGTTGCGCGCCCAGTGCCGCATGACCGAAAAGCATGACTGCCAATAACATTATCAGATTGAAGACGTATAATTTATTGCCGTGCTGACTTAAGCCGCGATAATCAAAGTTCATGAAAAGGATTGCAAGTACTCCGTTGACCAGCGCGAATATCGCTTGCCGCTGCACGAACCAGAAACGCTCCTCGTGGGGGGTGTTTATGTGCGTCGCGCTTGAGATTATCACCAAGCCGTATATCACTATCGCCGCCGCCGATAACAACAGTGCGAAGTCGAAACGGCGCAGAAATCTTTTGCTCTCGGATGATAATATTGCCAAAGTGTTCACCTCTTTATTAATTAGGAATGAGGAATTAGGAATTAGGAATTAAATTCGCAAATCATTCCTCATTCCTAATTCCTCATTCCTAATTGACATAGATTTTCCTGCATTGCTATCAAGGATATTTTTTGGTAAAATACTTTTAAACTAAGGGGTGCTTAACGTGAAAAGTTATTCGTCAAACGAAGTGATTACTTTACTCAAGAAAGCGGGTTGGTATGAGGCAGCTTGCAAAGGCGACCATCATCAATTTAAACACCCTTTCAAAAAAGGACGTGTGACCATTCAGCATCCCGTAAAAGATTTGAATAAAAATGTGTTGAAAAGTATCGAACGACAATCGGGTATTAAATTTAAATGAGGAGCGATTCACATGAAATATATTTATCCTGCCGTGTTTCATCAAGGCAAAGACGCGGTTACAGTTTATTTTCCCGATTTGGCGTGCTTGTCTCAAGGCAAAGATTATCTTCAAGCTTTTCAATATGCTCGCGAAGGTTTGAGCTTTCATATTTGCGGTATGCTCGAAGATGAAGAGAAATTGCCTGTGCCAAGTCGTCTTGAGGATATTGCGCTTGAGAAAAATGAGGCACTTGCGCTCATTGAAATTGAAATCAGTAATTAGGAGGCAACCAACTTGACAAAAAATGTATTCGACACACTTCAAGAACGCGGCTTTATCGCCCAATGCACTGACGCTCAAGAAGTCAAAAAATTGCTCGGCGAAAGGCAGGTAACTTTTTATATCGGCTTCGACCCGACCGCTGACAGCTTGCACGCAGGGCATTTTATCGCGCTTATGGTTATGGCTCACTTGCAACGCGCAGGACACAGACCCGTTTGCCTCGTCGGCGGCGGCACCGGCACAATCGGCGACCCTTCCGGACGAAGTGATTTGCGCAAAGTCTTGACGGATGAAATTATCGAACACAACTGCAACCAATTCAAAAAGCAAATTGCAAGGTTTATCGACTTTTCCGAAGGCAAGGCGTTAATGGTCAACAACGGCGATTGGCTCCGTAAACTCGGCTACATTGATTTGCTCCGCGAAGTCGGCGCACAATTCACCGTCAATCGCATGCTCGCTGCCGAATGCTACAAACAGCGTTGGGAAAAGGGCTTGACTTTCCTCGAATTTAATTACATGGTCATGCAGGCTTACGACTTCTACAAGCTCAATAATGATTACGATTGTATCCTCCAATGCGGCGGCGATGACCAATGGTCGAATATCATTGCGGGCGTTGAGTTGATTCGGCGCAAGACAGGTCGTCCCGCTTTCGGCTTGACAAATAAACTCCTGCTCAAAAGTGACGGCTCGAAAATGGGCAAGACTGCGGGCGGTGCACTCTGGCTCGACGCAGATAAAGTTTCGCCCTACGATTTCTATCAATATTGGCGCAATATCGACGACGCCGATGTTAAAACTTGCCTTAGCTTGCTGACGTTCGTGCCGATGGATGAGGTTAATCGCTTGAGTTCCCTGAAAGACGCCGCGATTAATGAGGCAAAAAAAGTGCTCGCCTATGAAGTGACAAAGCTGGTTCACGGGCAAGACGCCGCCATGTCCGCGCAACAATCCGCCGAAGAAATTTTCTCCAAGCAATCCGCAGATAATATGCCTGTCCTTTTTGCGCAAGCAGGGCAGAAACTTTTGGATGTCTTGACGCAAAATAAAGTTATCGCCTCGAAGTCGGAAGGGCGCAGGCTTATCGCTCAAAACGGCTTGACGCTCAACGACGAAAAGATTTCAGACCCTGATTTTGTCTTGGAAGATTTGCCCGCCGTCGTCCGAATCGGCAAGAAGAAGTTTTTTCAAATTAGGAATTAGCTGTCAGGTGTCTGAAAGCTGAAAGCTGAAACCTGAAAGCTGAAAGCTGAAAGCTGAAAGCTGAAAGTAGG
>JAFXTD010000059.1 GCA_017535925.1 Selenomonadaceae bacterium
ACATTGTCGAGAGATTTTTTCAGCGAATCAAGAATTACCGTCACATCTCTACTCGTTATGACAAATTGGCTTTTTGTTTTGAGAATTTCGTTTTACTCGCTGCTTCTGTTATTCACTTTTAATTTACCAACAGCCCCTAGTTCCTAGTTCCTAGTTCCTAGTTCCTAGTTCTTAATTCCTAATTCCTAATTAATCAGCTGTCAGCTTTCAAATGAATTTGCGTGATTAAAATTTTCCCGATACGAACGCCGTCCATTTCCTTGACTTTGAAGCGGAAACCGTTCCATTCGTAAGATTCGCCAACCTTCGGAATGTAGCCGAAACACGCAGTCAGGAAACCGCCCATTGTCTGGAAGTGGTCGTGTTCCTCGTCGGGCAAGGTCTCAATGTCGAAACGCTCCTTGAATTCGTCAATGTCGCACAGCCCGTCGACAGTCCATGAGTTGTCTTTATTCTTAATGAATTGCGGCTCGTTATCTTTGTCGTCACCGCTTGTGTCGACAATTTCGCGGACAATGTCGTCAAGCGTAATGAAGCCGATAACTCCTCCGTATTCGTCGTTGACCATAGCTTCCGTTATGCCGCTTGAACGAAACTTTTCGACGATACGGAACGCCTCCATTGTTCGCGGAACGTAATTTGCTTTGCGAATGAGTTTTTCCAAATCAATATCGCGTCCGTCTTTCAAGAGGGCGTCGAGTAAATCTTTGACGTAAATCAAGCCGCGGCAATCATCCAAACTGCCGTAGCCGACGGGAAAAATCGTGTGAGGACTTTCTTGCACGATTTTTAAATTTTTCTCCAAGCTGTCGTCGAGGTCAAGCCAAACGATCATAACACGCGGCGTCATAAGAGAATAAGCCGTCTCGTCTCCGACATCAAAAATCCTGTCGACCATCTCTTGTTCGGATTTTTCAATCGTGCCGTCTTCGGTGCCCTGTTCGATTAAATCCAAAACTTCATCCTCGGTGACGGCGTCGTTTTTGTTTGAGTTCATGCCGAAGATAAAACCCAAGCCGCCCGCAATTTTTGACAGCAATATAACAAACGGATTCATTATCGCGACAATCAATCGGAAAGTTTTGTATCGGCTCAACAAAAAATTTTCGGGGTCACGCTTTGCCGCCTGCTTTGGCAAAAATTCTCCGAACAGCAAAAAAATAAATGTAGTGGCGATTAACGCTGCCGCCGCCGAAATTATTTCCGCTTGCTCAAGAAAATTTATCTGCGCGGCGATTAAAGGGATTGTCAGCACCGCGCACACGCCCGCCAAAATTCCCGTGAAGGTTATGCCGATTTGAGCAACATTCAACGGCGCAGGCGATTCCGTCATTTCCAAAACGGCTTTTGCATCCGCGTCGCCGTCTTCGGATAATTTTTCAAGCCGCCCGCGATGACACTCTATCAGCGCAGTTTCCATCAGCGAAAAGTAGCCGCTCACCGCCGCCAACAAAATTATCAGCGCAGGCGGAATTAGTCCTGTTTCCAAACTTCACACCTCATTAATTCAAAGCAATTCGTGCATACTCGTCAAGCATGTCGATAAAAGTCATGTGCCCGCGTTCGGTCGCCTTCGACTTGCCGATAATTTTAATCGTCGCCTCGTAAATCAGAGATTCGACGCTGCCGGGCACCAAGTATTCCCAATTTTTGTTGTCGTAGGCTCGCTCGTTAATCGCGTTTTGCGGACGACCGAAAACTTCCAACTCGCAGAGAAATTGAATTTGCTTGGTCTTCGGGCGCAGATAATAATGTTCCAAAACGTAAGACTGACTCTTCAAAACTTTTAAATCTTCCGGCGAATATTGATAGCCTTGCTCGCGTGCCGAAGCAACTTCCGCCCGGAAATTTTCCGCGCCGTAATATGCCATGTCGTCGTTGAGAGGAGCCGGCTCGCGCTCAATCATGCGAATCCAAACATCCGCCATGTATTCGTTCGCCAAGTAGGGCACCCTCTTCCACTGCACGGAGGTTTTGTCAAGATAGTAAGTGTAAGTGTCGTCGACCGCCAACTTGAGGAAACGCGGCTTTAACGTTTTTAAATTTTGTTGAGGCGCGGCGTTGTTTGATAATGACGAAGGAGGAAGTATCGAACGCCTTGAAGCAGAAGGTTCAGATTTTGTGTTCGGCTCGTCAAGGCGTTCTTGTTGCCCGCCCGAAATTTCTGTCTGTTGTTTGAAAGGTTCTTCGACAGGCGGCAAAGTTTCGATAGTCGGTTGATTAATCGGCGGCGGCGGTTGAACAATCGGAGGCGGTTCGTCCTTCGGCTCGTCGATTATCGGTTGCCTTTCGGGCTTTTGAACAATCGGCGGCGGCTCGTCTTTCGGCTCGTCAATTATCGGTTGCCTTTCGGGCTTTTGAACAATTGGAGGCTCTTCTTTCGGCTCGTCAATTATCGGTTGCCTTTCGGGTTTTTGAACAATTGGAGGCTCTTCTTTCGGCTCGTCGACTTTTGGTTTTGGAGGCGCAGGTTTTTCTTTAGGCTTTTCGACTTTAGGCGGTGCAGGTTCTTCGACGGGCTTTGATTTTTTTTGAGGCTTGGAAAGATTTGCCTCGTCCTCGAATTCGCCGCCGAAAATTACAACGTCTTCTTCCGCCGAAACTTGCGGCGCGTTCATCAGCAACGCAAGAAGTGCCGCGCCCGTTATCAATTTTTTTCTCACGTTAATTCCTCATTCCCAAATTTTTTGTTCGGATTAAATTTTCACGACGCGGATATTTTTCGGGCGTCGAAATTTTTTTGTTGACGTAAATCACGGCTCGCGAATCGTCAAGCGCAGGCAAGGTCACTTCACGGACAAAAATTTTTCCACCGCCCAAAATTTTAATCGCCGCTCGTGCCTCGTCAAGTTCCTCACGAAAATTTTTTCCTTTCCAAGCTATGAAGTGTCCGCCGACTTTCACGAAGGGCAAACAATATTCCGCCAAGACATTCAATCGGGCGACGGCTCTTGAAGTCACTGCGTCGAATTGTTCGCGGAAAATTTTTTGTTTGGCAAGTTCTTCGGCTCGACCGTGAAAAATTTCCGTGCCGTCAAGTTCAAGCTCCTCGACGACTCGTTTCAAAAATTCCACGCGCTTATTGAGCGAATCAATCAGACAAAATTTTATTTGCGGGCGAAAAATTTTCAGCGGTATCGCCGGGAAGCCCGCGCCCGTTCCGATGTCCGAAATTTTTTCGACGCCCTGAAAAATTTTTTCGTCCCACGCGCTCAACGAATCGATTACGTGCTTGACCGCGAAGTCGTGAGGCTCGGTTATCGTCGTCAAATTCATCACGCGGTTTTGTTCAAGCACCAGCCGATAAAATTTTTCCAGCTTGTCGAGTTGTGCCTCGTCGAGTGCCGGAATTAATTTTGCCAATTCGCCGCGAATCATTCAAATCATCTCCGCAAATATTTTAGCCGCCGCGCATAAACTTTGCAAGCTAAAGTATTTTTCTGTTATAATCGGGGAAATTTTTTTAAAGAGGTTTTGCAAATGCTCAATTATCGAAACGAACTGGACAAAATGCCCTCGTATGACGGAGTGGAAAAAAATTATCGAATCAAAGTCAACGCGAACGAATCGACGCTTTCCTTGCCGCCATTGGTCGAGGAGCGCGTGCTGAATCGTTTGGCGTTGCTTGCGTTCAATCGCTACCCGAACGAGGAATATTATTCGCTGGTCAAGCAGATAGCCGAAAATTTTTCGGTCGAGTCTTCGCAAGTTTTATTGGGCGGCGGCTCAAGTGAGATTATCGAAAAAGTTTTTCATGCCTTCGGCGGCGCGGGTCACAAAATCGTTTATCCTCAACCGAGCTTCTCAATGTACAAAATTTATGCAAAGGCGGCGGAGGCTCAAGGCGTGCCCTTCGACCTGGACAAAAAATTTAATCTCAACGTCGACGACTTCATAAAAAAAATTCGCGCGGTCAATGCAAGCCTTGCCGTCGTCTGCAACCCGAACAATCCCACAGGCAATGCCTTGACGCCTGAACAGATTGAAAAAATTGTTGCGTCGATTGATTGCGCTTTTCTGCTTGACGAGGCTTACGTTGAGTTTTACGGACACTCGGCAGTCAATCTTGTCGCGAAGTATCCCAACTTGATTGTCGCCAGAACTTTTTCAAAAGCTTACGGCATGGCGGGCGCGCGCGTCGGCTACATGATTGCTCAAAGCGAAGTCACGCGCATGATTAACAAAACTTTTATGCCGTATCACATGAACGTGTTGACTTTGGCGGCGGCGGACATCGTTTATCAAATGCGCGACGAATTTGTTCCGCGCCTGCAAATGATAATCGCCGAACGCAAGCGCATGTTTGAACGACTTAAGACATTGCGCGGCATCGAAGTTTTTCCGTCGGAGGCGAATTTTATTTTGTTCCGGCTGAAGAAAGCGGAGGAGCTCAAAGATTATTTGGAGTCTTTGGACATCGGGATAAGATATTTTTCGCCGAATGCCTTCGGGCTCAAGAACTGCCTGCGCATTTCAATCGGCACGCAATTTGAGAACGACGAAGTTTTTGCCGCGATAAAAAATTTTTTGGAGGGTGAGCAATGAGAATCGGAAAAGCTAATCGCAAGACGAACGAGACGAATGTCACGGTTGAATTGATTTTGGATTGCGTGGAAGTCGACGACGGCAACTATGTTACTTACGACGGCGACGACGACCACCCGAATATTTTCGTCTATCATGAAGGCGACGGCAACTATCTTATCCGCGATTTCAAAGAGGAGGACATGCTTAAAATTTACGGCAACACTTACTCAACACAAACACGCGGCAACGATGTTATCCTCAAAATCGGAAACGGCTCAATCACTCTTCAAGGCGCGAAGGATAAGGCAATCAAAATCTGTGTGGAAGATTATTTTCACAACTTCAACGACAACGACAAATGTACGCTCTACGCCGATTGCGGCGACGATACGATTTACAACAGAGGCGAGACCGTTTCAATTATCAGCGGCGCGAGCGAGGTTTACAATTCCGTTCGCGAAGACGAGGAGAACAACGGCGTTATTTATTATTACAACTGCGGCGATTACGAAGATATTATTTACGGCTTCAAAGATACCGACACACTCAAAATCGGCAACGGAAGAACTTACGCCACACAAACGAGCGGCGAGGATATTATCGTCAAGGTCGGCAAAGGAAAAATCACTCTCAAGGGCGCGAAGAACAAGAAGATTAACATTTTCGGCGAGGGCGACGAAACAATTCAAAACTTCAGGCAATACAGCACGATAGTCGGCGGCAGCGGCGACGATAAAATTTACGGCAGATGCTCCGGCGTCTTAATCGACGCGGGCGACGGTATCGACAGTTATTACGGTGCCCGCCGACCGCTCCTTCCCGAATCGAAAATTTCTACGGGCATTGGTTTCTTCGACCACATGCTGAAACTTTTCGCGGCGCACGGACAATTCGACTTGAAAGTTTCATGCAAAGGCGATTTGGAAGTTGACGGACACCACAGCGTCGAGGATATCGGAATTGCAATGGGCGCGGCGTTGAAAGAGGCACTCGGCGACAAACACGGCATCACCCGCTACGGAACTTTTTTCTTGCCGATGGATGAGACGCTTGCCCTCGTGAGCTTGGACATCAGCGGGCGACCGTTCCTCGTCTTTGAAGTCGGTGAGCTTGCCCCGATGATTGGAACTTTCGACACGGAGCTTGTTGAAGAATTTTTGCGGGCGTTCGCCTTCAATGCCGGCATAACTCTTCACGTGAAAATTCTTTACGGAAAAAATTCTCATCACAAAGTCGAGGCGATTTTCAAAGCTTTGGGGCATGCGTTGAGGACTGCCGTCACTGTCGACGAAAAAATAAAGGGCGTCCCCTCGACGAAGGGCGTCCTTTGAAAGCAATATAATTTAAAATTTTTCAACGGTTCATTGCTTGCCGCAAAGCCTGTTCTTCTTCGCGAGTGAGCTTGTAAGTCGGAGCAACTCTTCCGTCTTCAATCGGCTTGACGTAACTGCGCTCGGTTTCCTGCCCGCATATTGATGAAAAGACAACGCCGTTATTGTTCCTGTCGAGAATGGCGACGCACCAACTCAAACCTTGCCCGGTTTTTTCGAAGGCGTCGAAATGTATGACGGAGACGCGAGCCAACGAAGAGCGCGTCATATCTTCGAGGGTATTGACTTGACCTTGAAGGTGTTTGTATTCTTTGACTGCCTGACTTACTTCGGCGGTGTGAGCGGAAAGCATTTGCTCAATGCTCGTGCCTTCGGAGCCGCCCATCATTTTCTTGTAGCGTTTCTTTATCGTCGACAGCTCGGAATACAAATTTATTATCAAGGCAAGCATTACAAGGATAACTGCAACCAATGCGAATGAAATTAAAAAATCTGTCGTGAAGGCGGCGTTCAAGCCCCTCATAGAAAAATCTCCCTTCGGTCGATTTTAGCTGTTAGTGGTTAGCTGTTAGCGATTAGAATTCTAACAGCTAACAGCTATCAGCTAAAAACTTTTTTGCTCGGCGGTGAATCATTTGAAAACGATAGAGCAAGCCGGCACTGCTCATGGAAAGTTTTTCCGCCAATTCCCTCACGGTGCACGAGGGATTTTCCAAGCGAATATTCATTGCCTCCCGTAATTTTTCATTGACGGGAACTTTTTTTTCAAGCAAAATTTTTATGTCGGCAAGTTGACGTTGCGCGGCGTTGACCGATTTATTGAGAGCCGCCGTCTCGACATTGACGATGCGATTGACTTGCATGCGAACCTCTTTCAAGTTGCGGGCGACTTCAAAACGTTGGACGGTTTCCGACGCGCCGAGCATCCCCAAAAAATCGCAGACGATATCGCCCTCGCGCAGCCACACGATAAAATTTTTTTTGCGCCGAGAAAGCCCCGCGTTGAATTCAAGTTTTTCAAGTTGCCTTTGAAGAAAAATTGCCTCCTCCTCGTTCTTCACGACGATTTGCAAAAAATATTGTGCTTCGGGACGATTGACACTTCCGCCCGCAAGAAATGCTCCGCGAAGATAAGCGACCTTGAATCGCGAACGCTTAAGCAACTCGTTCATGTCAAGCGACTCAAAAAAATTTTGCACTTCGCCGGCGAAAATAAATCGAACGACGTAGAGAAGATTCTTCAACAATTTTTTTCGGCGGACGGCAGCGACTTCGGGCTTGACGTTCGTGAAAAATTTTTTGGCAAGCGTGATTACTCGGCGGGCGACGGCGGCATTTGAACTCGTAAATTCAAGGCGACCGTCAATTTTTTTTGCGCCGATTTTTATAAGCGCAACGAACTCCGCCCGCAAACAATCGGGGTCGTCGTCGAAGACATGCGCCAATTCGTTTTTGACTTCTTGAGCATATGACGGCATTTTTATCAATTAGGAATTAGGAATTAGGAATTGGGAATTATCTGAACCCTAAAGGCTAAGTCTCTAATTGCTCACCTCCCGTTTCCCATGCTGTAAATAATTTTCATGACCGCCGCACAAAGTTTATCGGGGTCGTGGCGTCCGATTTCCTTCGCGCTCATCAAGTCAGCTTTAATCAATCCGCAACCGAGCGCGTTGACTTTGTCCTCGTCAATCTCAACAGGCGTTGCACCCGTGCCGCGCCACATACTTTCGGGAATCGGCGTCGAATTGACAAGAACATAATCAATCGTGCCTTGCCCCGCGTGGTCGAGAATTGCTTTGGCGTGTCGCGAGGCAGTGTAGTTGTCGGTTTCGCCGGGCTGCGTGAGGACGTTGCAGATATAAATTTTAATCGCCTTGGATTTTTTGAGCGCGTCGGCAACTCCTTCAACCAAAAGATTCGGCATTATGCTCGTGTAGAGACTGCCGGGACCTAAAATGATTGCGTCGGCTGATTCGATAGCCTCAAGTGCGGCGGGGACTGCGGAAATTTTTTTCGGGAAGAGTTGAACGCGACGAATTTTTTTGTGGACTTCGGGAATTTGAGATTCGCCCTCGACGACGGTGCCGTCAGTCATTAGTGCGTCAAGTCGAACGTGCTCTTTGCTTGCGGGAATGACACGACCTTTGACAGCCAAGACTTTCGACGATTCTTTGAGCGCGGTCTCCATGTCGCCTGTGACCTCGTTCATCGCCGCGATAAACAAATTTCCGAAGCTGTGACCTGCAAGCGCGGTGTTGCCTTCGAAACGATATTGGAAAAGTTTTTCCATGAGCGGTTCCGTATCAGCCAAAGCAACCAGACAATTTCGCAAGTCGCCGGGCGGAATTATTCCAAGCTCCTCGCGCAGGCGTCCCGAACTTCCTCCGTCGTCTGCAACAGTCACGACAGCGGAAACATTGTTCGTCGAAGTTTTTATTCCGCGCAGAAGGACACTCAAACCGTGCCCGCCGCCAATCACGGTGACTGCCGGGCCGCGTCCGAGTTTGCGTTCCTGATAAATCAAGTCGACAAGATTTTCCGAGCGGTCGGGAATAAGCACGGCGATAATCGAACGAATAATCGAACGCGTTGCCCAAAGCATGAGGCACGAGCCGATTATCATAATCAAAATACCGACGCCCGCAGTTATCATGTAATTGTAGCTGCCGACCGTTCGATAAACCAGCAAGAAAATTTCTTCTTCGAGGCGACCGAGATATTCGTAGTTAATCGCGAGTGCGCCGCCGAGACTGAATAGCATGACGCCGATTGCAAAGAGCAAAAGCCAGCGTTTCATTTTCATGCCGGGATAAAGCCACTTCAAAAGATGGAACATGTTCAATTGGGAATTAGGAATGGGGAATGGGGAATGAGGAATGCAAAAACAATTCCCAATTCCTAATTTCTTAAACCTCCCACACGTCGTTTTTCATAAGGTCGCGGTGCTCAAGATTGACGGCGTAACCTTTCTTGGCAAGCAAGTCGTAAATGTGTTTGGCAACGAAAACCGAGCGATGCATTCCGCCCGTGCAACCGATTGCGATAACCAGTTGGCTTTTGCCTTCGCGAATGTATTGCGGAACAAGAAAATCAACAAACGAATCAAGCCGCTTGAGGTATTCTTGAGTGACGGCTTTTTCTTCGATATAGGCAGCGACTTCGGGGACAGTGCCGCTCTTGTGACGGAGCTCTTGAACGTAAAAAGGATTCGGCAAAAATCTCACGTCAAGCACCATGTCGGCATCAAGAGGCATTCCGAACTTGAAGCCGAACGACAAAATCGCAATGTTCATAATTTCGCCGTCGGAGTTTCCGAAGAGCCTCTGAATTTTTTCGCGAAGCTCGGCTCTGGACAAATTGGAGGTGTCGATAATGTAAGTTGCCTTTGACCGAACACTTTCAAGGCGTGTCCTCTCTTTGAAGACGCCGTCGGAAATCCTCGTCGCGGGTGCCATCGGGTGTCGCCGGCGCGTCTCTTTGTAGCGGCGGATAATCACATCGTCGGCCGCATCCATGAAAAGCATTTCGTAATCTTGATTCTCTTTGTCCATGTCGTCGAGGACTTGAACGAGGTCGTCAAAAAATTCTCGGCTGCGCGTGTCGACGACGAAAACCATTTTATTGAATTGCCCTGCGGCGTGAGTGCACAGCTCAACGAATTTCGGAATAAAGACGGGCGGCAAATTGTCGACGCAAAAATATCCCAAGTCTTCGAGGTATCGGCAAGCTTGACTTTTACCGCTGCCGCTCATGCCCGTGACGATTATTATCCTCGACTTATCTGCAAATTCTTTTTTGTCTTCCATAAAAATCTTTCCTTACAAAACAAAATCGTAAACGGCTTTGGCGAAACCGTCCTCGTCGCAGGAGGCGGTTATGTGATTGACGGCAGCTTTGACGGCGGGAACGGCATTGCCCATAGCCACACCGAGCCCGACCGAAGTCAGCATTTGCAAATCGTTTTCCGAATCGCCGATAGCCAAAATTTCTTCGTTGTCGAAGCCGAATTTGTCAGCCAAAATTTTAATCGCGCCGGCTTTTGAGACACCGCCCGCCATAAATTCCGCGAACATCGGGTGCGAACGAGTGACTTCGACTTTATCGCCGAAAAATTTTTTTGTCGCGTTCATGCCGGCGGCAAGTTCGTCGGGATTATCGGATATGCTTAAAAGTTTCGGAACATTTTTTGCGCGTTCAAGCAGACCTTCCCAACCGACCTCGACCGCCTCAACTTTTAAGTTCGTCTCGTAAAGTTCAACGTAGCGATTGCGTTCGGGGACATAGAGAATATCATCGCTGTAGCTTTGAATGTGTCGCCCGCTCGTCTTGAAAAATTTTATAATCTCAATGACGGTTGCCTCGTCCATGTATTGAGTGTGAAGAATTTCGCCCGCCGAAGATTTTATCAACGCGCCGTTGTAGGCAATAATCGGCAAAGGCACTCCGAATTGAGCGGCTATCGGCAACGCGGAACAATACATTCTGCCGGTAGCGATTACGACTTCAACGCCGGCTTTTATCATTGCTTTGACTGCCTCGATATTTTTCGGCGGAACGACAGCCGTGCCTGCCGGCAAGAGCGTCCCGTCTATGTCGGTCACGAATAACTTTATCATGAATCGCACTCCTCAACTTTTAATCACGCGCCGATTATAGCAGACATTTTAAAAAATCGGTAGACAGCCGCGCAAAAACAATTTAAAATCTTCCAAGATTTTACACGAGGAGGAATTTTTTATGGGAAGAATTGCAGTTGAAATCATTCCGCGAGACGCGGCGAGCCTTCGAGCCGACATTGAAGTCATAAAAAAATTTCCGCAAGTCGATTGCGTGAACATCCCCGACTTGATGAGCTTTGAACTTCGTCCTTGGCAAGCCGCCGAATTTACTCAAGCCGCGCTCCCGACGATACCTCACGTCCGAGCAATGGATATTGACTTGTCGAAGCCGTTGCCTATGCGTGAGGATTTTATCAAGTTCGGAATCAAGGAAGCTTTGATAATCGAAGGCGACCCGCCCAAAGATTTGACGCGCACGGTTTATCCGACGGAGACGATTGACGTGATTCGCAAGTTCCGTGAGGAATTGCCCGACGTGAAAATTTATGCGGGCGTCGACCAATATCGCAGCGGCATTCGTGACGAACTTTATCGCGTCGAACGCAAAGCACAAGCCGGAGCTTCGGGATTTTTCACGCAGCCTTTCTTTGACATGCGCTTCTTGGAAATGTACGCCGACCTTCTCAACGGGCACGAAATTTATTGGGGAGTGTCGCCCGTTTTGAGCAATCGCAGTCGCGGCTACTGGGAGCGCAAAGACAAAGCCGTCTTCCCGAAAAATTTTCAGCCGACGATGGATTGGAATATCGACTTCGCAAAAAAGGTTATCGACTTCATAAAGACTTCGAGCGGCGGGCTTTACTTCATGCCGATAACGATTGACATTGCCGACCTTCTGCCAAAAGTTTTTTAACGGAGGACTTACCATGAAAAAATTTTGCTTGATAATTTTTGCCGTGCTCTTGCTTGTGCCGATTAGTCGACTTGAGGCGGGGCACTTGGAAGACATTGCAGCGCGAGGCACAATCCGAATCGGCACGACCGGCGATTATATCCCGATGTCTTATCTCAATCCCGCGACGGGCGAATACGAGGGCATTGACGCCGAGCTTTCAAAAATTATCGCGGAGTCTTTGGGCGTGAAGATTGAATACGTTCCGACGACTTGGCCGACGCTTGCTGCCGATTGTCTTGCGGGAAAGTTTGACATTGCGCTCTGCGGCATTTCGAGGAACTTTGCAAGAGAAAAAGTTATGGCGATGAGTGACGCTTACGGCGAGGGGCTTTTCGGCAAAACGATTCTCTGCCGCAAGACCGACGCAAAAAAATTTAAGAGCGTTGCCGACCTCAACAAGCCGACCGTTCGAATCATGATTAATCCCGGCGGCACGAACGAAAAATTTGCCCGCGCCAACCTCCCGAACGCAAAACTCATCGTTCACGAGGACAACGCCGACATCCCGATTCAAATCGCCGAAGGCAAAGCCGACATCATGATAACCGAGACGGTCGAGGCATTCAGCTGGATTAAACGCGAGCCTCGTCTTGCCGCGCCGCTGACCGACAAACCTTTTACAAAACACTCTTGCGGCATTCTCATGCAGAAGGGCGACCAAGAATTTTTGAACTACATAAATTTTGTCCTCGCCGAACTTCGCATGGACGGCACTCTTGAAAATTTGGAAGTAAAATATTTGGGAAGGAAACCTGCAAAATAAAATGCTGTTAAGCGATTTTGATTACGACTTGCCCGAAGAATTAATCGCGCAAAAACCGATTGAGCCGCGAAATTTTTCAAGGCTGATGGTGCTTGACCCTGCGCGGCGGACAATCGAACACGAACACTTTTACGACTTGAAAAAATATTTGACGGCGGGCGATACGCTCATCTTCAACGACACAAGAGTTATCCCTGCGCGGCTTATCGGACGCAAATCGACGGGAGCTCGCGCAGAAATTTTTTTGCTTCGACGATTGAACGTCACCTGTTGGGAAAGTTTAGTAAAGCCCGGCAGGAAAATCACGGAGGGCGCAGAAATTTTTTTCGGCAATGAATTGAGTTGCAAAGTTATCGGGCGCACGGATTTCGGCGGGCGCGTCGTCGAATTTAAATTCAACGGCGTCTTCGAGGAAATTCTTGACAGGCTCGGCGAAACTCCTCTGCCGCCCTACATTCACGAGAAACTTGACGACAGCGAACGTTATCAAACGGTTTACAATCGCGAACGAGGCTCTGCCGCAGCACCGACTGCCGGACTTCATTTCACGCAGGAGCAAATGCAAGAGCTTGAAAATTTCGGCGTCAATCTCGGCTTCGTGACTTTGCATGTCGGGCTCGGAACTTTCCGCCCCGTTCAAGTCGAAACGATTGAAGAACACACAATGCACGAAGAATTTTTTTCGATACCGCAAGATACGGCTGACTTGATTCACGAAACAAAACAGCGCGGCGGAAAAGTTATCGCGGTCGGCACAACTTCAATCAGAACTTTGGAGGCGGCGGCGATTGATAAAAATTCTGTGGCGGTCGGCTCAAGCTCAACGAAAATTTTTATTTATCCCGGCTACGAATTTAAAATCGTCGACGCGCTGATAACAAACTTTCATTTGCCGAAGTCAACGCTGTTGATGTTGGTCAGCGCGTTCGCCGGAAGAGATTTCATTTTGCAAGCTTATCGCGAGGCAGTCAAGGAACATTACAGATTTTTTTCCTTCGGCGACGCAATGTTTATCGAAAGCAGAATTTAACGGACTGAAGAAGTAAGGCGGGATGCTTTGACAAAATAACTTTGGATTTTCTAAGGAGCGGGCTTCATGTCGGCAATAACATTTGAACTGATTCACAAAGACAAAGCAACGGGGGCTCGCGCAGGCATCTTGCACACGCCACACGGAAAATTTTTGACGCCGTTGTTTATGCCGGTCGGAACTCAAGCGACGGTAAAAACACTTTCGCCGCACGAGGTACAAAATTTGGGCGCAGGCGTCATCTTGGCGAACACGTACCATTTATTTTTGCGACCGGGTTCAAAGCTGATAAAGCAGGCGGGCGGCTTGCACAGGTTCATGAATTGGACACACGGCATTTTGACTGACAGCGGCGGCTTTCAAGTTTTCAGTCTCGGTGATATGAGGACAATCACGGAAGACGGAGTGACTTTCCGCTCGCACATCGACGGCTCGAAAAAATTTCTTTCGCCCGAAATTTCGATTGAGACTCAAGCCGAACTCGGCTCGGATATCGCAATGGCTTTCGACGAATGCATACCCTATCCCGCCGAATACGATTACGCCAAAGCCTCGACCGAACGCACACACCGTTGGGCGGAAAGAAGTTTGAAAGCGGCGTCGAATCCCAAGCAAGGCATTTTCGGAATTGTTCAAGGCGGAATGTATGAAGACCTCCGCGAGGAAAGTTCAAAAGTTATCGGCGCAATGGACTTTGCCGGTTGTGCCGTCGGAGGCTTGAGTGTCGGTGAGCCTCGTGAACTTATGTATCGCATGTTGGAAATTTCGACGCGTCACTTGCCCGAAGACAAGGCGCGTTATTTAATGGGTGTAGGCACGCCCGATCATTTGATTGAAGGTGTCCTGCGCGGCGTCGATATGTTCGATTGCGTTTTCCCGACGCGTGTCGCTCGCAACGGCATGGCAATGGTTTATCCTCAAACTTCACCACGCGGCAGGCTCGTCATGAAGAACGCAGAGTTCACGGAGGATTTTGAGCCGCTTGAAACGAATTGTGATTGCTACGCCTGCAGAAACAAATTCACCCGCGCTTATATCAGACACCTCGTCCGCACCGATGAAATTTTCGGCTTGAGGCTTCTTGCCTTGCACAACCTGCGTTATCTGCAACGATTCACGGCTGCCATGCGCGAGGCGATTCTTGCCGATAAGTTCACCGAGTTCCGCGAAAATTTTTTTACGCTTTATGAGGGAGGCAAATTTTTAAATGGATGAAACTACAGCGACGATTGCGAATTTCGCTCCGATAATTTTAATGGTTTTGATTTTTTATTTCCTGCTCTATCGTCCGCAGAAGAGAGCGCACGACGAACGCAATAAAATGTTGGAAGGCTTGAAGGTCGGCAACCGCGTGATAACTTTGGGCGGCATTTACGGCACGATTGTCAAGTTGACTGACGACGTTGTCACTTTGAACATTGCCGAAAGGGTTGATGTTGAAGTTGCACGAACGGCGATTAACGGAGTGGCGGAAGATACGAAAGGTCTTGATAAATGATAATCTCACCTTCCGGCGCAAATGAATTTATTGTTCGCGGTTTCAAAAGTAAACAATCACTGAATAACCATTGGCGTGACCATGGCGAACAGTATCCCGAATTTACTTTGCTGCAATACGAACAACGTGCCCTTGAGTTGATTGAATCACCTGTCGGCGGAAATATTTTGGGGCATGTTGATAAAGTTGGCGTTCTTATTCGCTATGACAAAGTTACAAATGATTTCGTTAAGGGTCGTCCGATTAAAGGAATTTTCACCATGTTTAAGCCTGACGACGGATTGAATTATTATGAGACGCGCAAAAAGGAGGATATTGAACATGGCGGTTGCGAATGAAAATTTAGTTCCTTGCCCTTGCTGTGGCGAGGGGTTGGTTGAAGCTAATCATGAATTTGATATTTGCGACGTGTGCGGCTGGGAAGATGACGATTATCAATTCCATCATCCCGATTATCGCGGCGGAGCAAACAAAATGTCTTTGAACGAGGCGCGCAAAGCTTACAGGGAACGAAAAAATGTTTCAGCGTAAAAAAATTTTGCGGCAGGAGTTTTTATCAAAGCGGAAGACAATTCCTCACAACGAACGCGACCGAATCAGTCACGAGCTGATAAAAAAATTTTTGGCGACGAAAATTTATCGCGAGGCAAAAATTATCATGGCATATGCCTCGACGCCCGACGAACTTCAACTCAATGAATTGTTCGCCGCGTGCTTCGCCGATAAAAAAATTTTGGCGATACCTTTTATCTTCGGCAAGGGCATAATGAAAGCCGTTGAAGTCCCAAATTTCGAGGCATTGGAGCTTGGCGAATTCAATATCCCGACCGTCAAGCACAATCAAAATTTTATCGCGCCCGAAAAGATTGATTGCGTGATTGTGCCGGGCGCGGCGTTCGATTTGAGCGGAGGACGTTTGGGCTTGGGCGGCGGCTACTACGACAGATTTTTGCCGCTTGCCGTCAACGCAAAAAAAATCGCCCTCGCCTGTGACTTTCAGCTTGTCGACACTTTGCCGCTTGAAGCTCATGATTTTAAAATCGACGCGGTGTTGACACCGAAAAATTTTTTTGAAAGGGTGACTTAATTTGAGGTTCGGAAAAATTTTAACGGGCTTGTTGTTGGTTATGATGTTGTTCGTCACGCCCGCGCAGGCTCAAAAATCTTTATCGCCCGATGACCCGTCGGGCTTCGTCGTCTTGGGCGAATTCATTCCCGATATTATCCAAGAGATTCGCTACTATTCGACGTATAATTTTGTCGGAGAAAAGATTGACGGCTACGAAATGCCTTGCGCGCTCCTGACACGCGAGGCGGCGGAGGCTCTCAAAAAAGTTTCCGACGACGTTATGAAAATGGGCTACCGCTTGAAAATTTACGATGCCTATCGTCCGCAAAAAGCCGTTGACCATTTTGTTCGCTGGGCAAAAGATGTAAAAGATATTCGCATGAAAAATTATTTCTATCCCGAAATCGGCAAGGAACGTCTGTTCCCCGAAGATTACATAATGGAGAAGTCCGGACACTCTCGCGGTTCGACGATCGACTTGACGCTCTTTGACATGAAGACCGGCAAGGAACTTGACATGGGCGGCACCTTCGATTACTTCGGCGAACTGTCTCACCCCGATTACAAAAAAATTACAAAGCAACAATTCAAAAACAGAATGATTCTTCGTGACGCCATGGTAAAACACGGTTTCAAACCTCTTTACTCGGAGTGGTGGCACTTCACGCTAAAAGACGAGCCCTATCCCGATACGTACTTCACTTTCCCCGTGACTTTTTTAAAACAATAAAGAACAATAACAAACAGGAAGAATCAATGAATTTGACTTAACAAACTTGACAAATCAACCGTCGCGAAGTATCATACGCGGCGGTTTTTGATTTTGATATTTTGTTTTATTTTTGAAAGGGGGAAGGCTGCTCCGAAGCAAAGAGGCGACTAAGGCGGTCGTCCTGCTTGGGACGCGACAGGATGTTGCGTAGGCGGCGGAATGATGAAGCGAAAAATATTCAAGACACTTGAGACGATTAAAAGAAAATGCGTACTCAGTCTCATGCTCGCGGGTTTCGCGATGATTAACACGGGCTTTACCGATAATGTCGAATTCCCGAAGATTCAACCGATTGAAGTTGAGGAAGTTGAAGAAGTCGAAGAGACGAGCGCAGAACCGACAGCGATTGCAGTTGGCGAAAACGGCAGAATTAAAGTCAGCGAAGACGACGAAATGACTCGCGCCCTCGCTCAAGCCATTGAAAATTCTCTTGGCAAAGACTTGAACGCGCCCGACGAGGAACCTTTCGAAGAACCGACTCCGCCCGAAGATTTGGTTGAGACGCCGAACGGTTACGTGCCTTATACACAAGTCTTGGGCATGGAGGCGACGGCTTACCTCCCCACAGACGGCAGCGGGGCAGGAATCACGGCGATGGGCATTCCCGCGACTTACGGCGTTGTTGCGGTCGACCCCGATGTAATTCCGCTCGGCACCAAAGTTTACATCCCCGGCTACGGCGAGGCTTTGGCTGCTGATACCGGCGGCGCGATTTACGGATACAAAATCGATTTGTGCATGGAGGATTATTGGCAAGCGATGGATTTCGGTCGACGCAATGTTACCGTTTTCGTTCTGAAATAAATTTTGACACCGGATAAAAAAAATCTCCCGCCGAATTTTTGACGAGAGGTTTTTTTAATTGGGAATTGGAAATTGGGAATTGGGAATGATTGCCGAATTTAATTCCTGACTCCCGATTAATTTATGCGAAGTATTGCTGATAAACCACGAAGGCGAACAACACGATTGCACAACCCATAGCCGCCACGCCCGCACGTTCGAGCCATAAATCTTGCTTTTCGGTGAAGTTGTAATGGCGGCGAGCGTAAGTCGTCGACAACGAAATCAGCAAAGCCATATAAAGTCCGCGATTCGTTGCCGTGAAGTTCGACCAACCGACCAGCAAGAAGACGATTGTCAATGCGAGGACAATTATCAGCAGATAATCTTTTCCGACTTTTTTTTCGGGCTTTTTATTTTCCGGCTCAACTTTTTTCTTGGGCTGAATTTTTTTTGCGATTTTTTTTGACTGCCGCGCCATGATGATTCCCCTTTAAAATTTTTTTCAGAGTTTATCAGAGGCGGCGGCGTTTGTAAAGTTCACGGGGTAGCGGCGAAAATTTTAAAGGTCACTTCGCACGAGAGAATTCTTTCTTCCGAACTTCCCGCGTAAAAATTTTCCAAGCTTGCCAAACGTTCGCCGTCGAGTATTTCGCGTATGAAGTTCAGCAACGAAACGTAATCCGCCTCCAAGTTCACGGTCACGATTTGTTCTTGAAGTTTTTCCGCTGCGATTGGCTCGCCCGCCTGCACCGAAATGATTTGTGCTTGAGAAGACTCCGCCGCCCGATAAAGTTCGTCGATGAATTTATCTTGCGCGAGTGTCGTCGGCAAAAAATTTCTCATTTCGTCCAGTTCAAGTTCCTTCGTCGCCAAGAACGCCGATAAATTTTCGTGACGTGCCTTAAGTTCCAAAACTTCCCGTTCGACCTCGTGAAGTCGTCGCGTTTCAAGTTTCGCATTTAAAATTTCTCTTTGTGTCGGCGCGTAAAAAAATTGTTGCCAGCCGATAAAAATGATTATGCAAATGACCAGTGTCGTCGGCAGAAAAAATTTCTCTTGCATGATTCGCACCTAACGAAAAAGGAGCCGCGCAGGGCTCCCCGTGAAAAATTTTAATCGGCTGTGAACGGCAAGAGCGCAATGTTGCGGGCGCGTTTGATGGCGATTGTCACTTGACGCTGATGCTTGGCGCAGTTGCCGGAAATGCGGCGCGGAAGAATTTTCCCGCGTTCGGTCGTGAAGCGGCGAAGTTTTGCCGCGTCTTTGTAGTCTATCTTTTCAACTTTATCGACGCAAAACGCACAGACTTTCCTGCGCGGGCGTCGACCACGTTCTCTACGCATCTTCAATCCTCCTAATTTAGCTGTCAGGATTTTTCTAATCACTAGGGGTTGTTGGTAAACTCAAGTAAAAGAAAAACATAAGCAGTTCTTTGATAAAATGAGTTTGAAAGAAGTGAACAACTTATGTCAAATTCATTTTACCACAAAGATTTAACGGACGCTCAATGGAACAGAATAAAAT
>JAFXTD010000008.1 GCA_017535925.1 Selenomonadaceae bacterium
AACCTCGTTGAAAGATTTTTTCAGCGAATCAAGAATTACCGTCACATCTCTACTCGTTATGACAAATTGGCTTTTTGTTTTGAGAATTTCGTTTTACTCGCTGCTTGTGTTATTCACTTTTAATTTACCAACAGCCCCTAGTTCCCAGTTCCTATTTACTAAGTTCCTAATTTCTTTTGGGTGCCGCAAAAGAAAAGTAGGTTCAATAAACAAAAATTAATTGAACCGTTCAATCGGAGCCGACATTGTAATTTACCAACAGCCCCTAGTTCCTACAAGAAAGGAGATTTTTTCATGCAAAAAACTTTGGTATTAATCAAGCCCGACGCTTTCGGCAAAAATCATGCGGGCGATATTCTCAAAATTTACGAGGACGCCGGTTTTAAAATTATCGCGGCGAAAGTCATGAAGATGACGCCCGAACTTGCCGCCAAACATTACGTCGAGCATATCGGTCGCCCGTATTATCCCGCGCTTGTCGAATTCATGACTGCCGCTCCGATTATGGCTGTGGTTTTGGCGGGCGAAGACGTGATAAAAAAAGTTCGCGAACTCAACGGCGCAACCAACCCTGCCGAAGCCGCCGAAGGTACAGTCCGAAAACTCTACGCTCAAGACAAAACGAAAAACGCCGTGCATGCCTCCGACAGCGAGACGAGCGCGGCGCGTGAAATTCCGATTTTCTTCGGCGCGTGTGAAATTTTCGATTGATTATTTAAAAGCGCAAATGGCAAACAGCGGCACCGAATCATAATCGCAACGATTATCCCTGTGGACGGCGTGCGAAATATCTTCTTCGAGCCTCACGGAAAAATTTATTCCTTCCAAGAAACCTGCATCCCAAAACGGACGGCGGCGCGTGCTTATCGTCAAAGAATTTTTAATCGCGGCGCATTCGTCAAGCATGCGTCGACAAACTTCAGCGCGTGCACAAGTTTTTTCGTCGAGAAAATTTTTATCGCCGTAATCCGAATCAAAATTCATGAGGACTCCGCCGACTTTCAAGACGCGGAACCATTCGCGATAAGCCGCCTTGACATCGGGCAAAGTCCACGTCAAATTTCTGGTAACGACCGCGTCAAAAGTTTCGTCGTCGAAGTCAAGAGCCTGCGCGTTCATCTTTTTGAATTCGGCAAAGAGTTTCAGCTCGCGAAGATTTTTTTCAGCCTCGCCGAGCATTTTTGTCGACATATCCACGCCGATAACCTTATGACCCAACTTTGACAGAATCGCGGCAAAAAATCCTGCGCCCGTGCCCACGTCAAGAATTTTCAAGTTCTTGCCGGCGGGCAAATTTTTTTTGAAGATATTTTTCCACGCGATACCGTCGACGCCGTCAAGTTCGAGGCGACGAACTTTGCTGAAATTTTCGCTGCGAGCGTCCCAATAATTTTCAATGCGTTGATTCAAATGCTCCACTGCAAGACCTCCTTAAATTTTGATTCGTCTAAAGTTTTCAGCCGCCCGTCCTCCAAAACAAGCACGCGGTCGGCGATTTTTTTTAAAATTGTCAAGTCGTGTGTTATGAACAGGCACGCGATATTTTTTTCCGTGCAAATTTTTTTTATCAAAGTAATTATTTGCGCTGCTATCGTCACATCAAGCGCGCTCGTTGCCTCGTCGCAGATTAAAAGCTTCGGCGCGATTGAAATTGCTCTGGCAATCGCCGCCCGCTGACATTCGCCGCCCGATACTTCGCGAGGATAACGTTCAAAATAATTTTTCGGCAAGCCCACTTCGATTAAAAGATTTTCGACTTGTTCGCGCAGATTTTTATCGCCAAAAAAATTTTTAATCGGCTCGGAAATGCTCGCGCCCAAAGTCATTCGCGGGTCTAAAGAATCTTCGGGCATCTGGAAAATCATTTGCATGTTGCGATAAAAATTGTTGCCCGTCGCGTTTGAAATGTCCTCGCCGCATAAAAAAATCTGTCCGCCGTCGAAAGGGATAAGCCGCGCAATAATTTTCGCCAAAGTCGACTTGCCGCCGCCGCTCAAGCCGACAATCCCCAAAATTTCTCCCGAATCAATCGAAAAATTTATGTCGTCGAGGATTTTTTTTGCGCCGAAAAATTTTTTCACGTGCCGAACTTCCAGAATCATAAGCCCGACGCCTCGATTAATTCTCGCGTGTAAATTTCTTTTGGCTCGTTGAAAATTTGTTCCCGCGTCCCGAATTCGACCGTTAATCCGTTTTTCATGATTAAAATTTTGTCAGCCATGAATTTTGCAATTCTCAAGTCGTGCGTGACCATGACGATTGAAATTTTTTGCCGCTCGCGCAGTTTCAAAAGTTCTTTGACGACGCCGGCTTGATTTACGATGTCCAATGCACTTGTCGGCTCGTCTGCAAGCAAAATTTTCGGTTCGAGGATTGTCGCCGCCAAAATTCCCGCCCGTTGAGCCATGCCGCCCGAAAGTCGGAAAGGATATTCGTTTAAAACTTCGGGCTTGAGATTTATTTTCTGCATGAGTTCAATCGCCCGCTCTCGGAAAAATTTTTTGTCCCAATCGCGATGAGCACGGACGGCTTCAAAAATTTGGTCGCCGATTGTTCTTATCGGACAAAAAGACGCGCCCGCATTTTGAAAAATATATCCGATTGCCTCGCCCGAAATTTTCCGCCGCCGGTTGTCGCTCAAGAAAGTAATTTCCTTGCCGTCGAAAAAAATTTTCCCGTCGACAATCGCGCCGCCCTTGCCGAGCAGACCGCCAATCGCTTTTAGTATCGTCGACTTGCCGCTGCCGCTTTCGCCCGCGATTATCAAAATTTCTCCGCGCTTTACGGAAAAATTTACGCCGCGAACGATTATTTTTCCACCATAAGCCACGGAAATATTTTCAACTCTCAAAATTTCGTTCACTTAATCACCCGCGCAAAATTTTAATCGACTTGCACAAAAAAAATAAGCCCCGCGCAGGGATAAAATTTTTTCCCGACAAAAAAAAACCTCCGACCGTCCACCGAAGGGCTTTTTGATTATTTTTCGCCGTAATGCGTGCCGCATTGATAGATTTCTATCTCGTTATTTTCAATCTTGAATATCAAGCGGTTCTTTTCATCAATTCTGACACTCCACCAGCCGGATAATTCGCCGCGCAACGGTTCAGGCTTGCTTATGCAATTATATCCGTTCCTGACTATGTCTTTTAGCAGATTGTTTATTCGTTTCAACGTCTTTTTATCTTGCGTTTGCCAATAAAGATAGTTTTCAAAGGCACTGTCACTAAATATCTTGTTCATTTACGAATTTCTCCCATTCTTCCGCCGTGAACTTTACGACTTTGCCTTCTTCCATTTCGCGAATCGATTTTTGCAGGTGTCTTTGATTCTCTTCGCTCCAGAACGGGTCAAATCCCAAGTTACCGCCATATTTTACATTGTCCATTAACAATTTCAAGCAATCGCGCAGTGTCATTCCGGTTGTTTCCTTAAATTCTTTCAAATCCTTGCTGTCAACCGTTATTTTTATTGTTTCAGTCATTTCAATCACCTCAAATGTACTTTAGCAAAATTTTTTATCTAAGTCAACGAAAAAACCCTCCGACGCGACCGCCGAAGGGCTTTTGGTTGTCGATTTCAATTAGTCAATAGTTGGAAAAGAATCTAAGTCCATGTATTCGCCGACTTTTTTTAATACTGATAACGGATAATGATTACCTACAGAATTGAAATAATCATTTACCTCATGAAAACCTTTAGGAGTAATTTTTCTTATGTATTTACGATTATCTCTATGTTCCGGAATATCAGGCTTAAAACCCCATTGTCCATTTTTAAGTTTAATAAATTCTAAATCCCATGGTTTATAAAGATTTCCGCCGATTTCATATGTGATTATTGTTTTGGTTATTGGTTCATAATAAAATGTAGCTATAAGAAGGCTTTCTTGTCCACTTGGATATTCCAAAGCCATTGAATTCTCTGATAAGTCTATATAAAAGTCTAATTTTTCAATCATAATATCACCAATATACATCATAAAAGGTTTTTCTCTACACACATAAGCTGCTTTATCAATGCTAAAAGCACCTAAAGCACTGCAAGTATTAAGCATACAAAAACTAAGAGCGATTCCGACGATAACAGACAATAATTTTTTCATAACAATCACCTCGTGGCAATTCTACTTGATTTTTTATTCGCGGTCAAGTAAATGGAATGGCAAGGTGATGAATATGACTTATGAATTCACAACAGATAAGGTCGGCAAAATTACTTTGAATAATTTCAGGTCATATGGCAAGAGTTTTACCCTTCACGGCATTGATTTTGAATATTGAATGCGTCTTTTTGGACGGCGACATGCGAACAATCACGCTGAAGAATCCGCGCAGTAATATTTCGTCGAGTAACATAGAGAATTTGGAAACATTTATGCAAGAAAACAATATAATCATCGGCGACCGCGATTCATCGGACTTTAGGAAGATAAAACGTGCAGTAAAACGCAATACAACGACAAAATATCCGGATTTGGAATGAAAAAAGTCCTAATGACTTGTAAGGGCTAATTTTTTTTGTTAAAATAATTTTGAGGTGGTTTATATGGGAAAAAAATTTGAATCGACGCCTGCTTATCAAAAAGGTTTAATCGGTGAGGAAATAGTCAAGAAATATCTTGAAAAATTTGGAAATGTAGTACGTCGTCCGAATGAAACTGCAAAAAGTGGAGCAAGTTTAATTGATTTTGTTGTTGAACAAATTATTGAGTATGAAAATGACAAAAAAGATAGCCGGTCATAT
The DNA here is from genome assembly GCA_017535925.1 of Selenomonadaceae bacterium. Lineage (GTDB taxonomy): Bacteria > Bacillota > Negativicutes > Selenomonadales > Selenomonadaceae > Quinella. The sequence continues at coordinate 4,747 of JAFXTD010000008.1, forward strand.
ATTTCACTTGCAGAAGTTAAAGTTAAATCCACAAATGATTATTCTTATGGTCGATTTCAAGTTTATATGTTTCCAAAAACGCAGATTGACAGGTATAAACTCTATGCAAAAGAAAAAGATTTAAGTCTTTCGATTTATATCGTAGATGAGAAGCGTGAAAATATATATTGTGGTCTTATAAATGATTCTCCCGGAATTGAAGAACCTTTACGAATCGAAGATAAAAGTTTTCCTTTGGATTTAGAGCAGTCAAATGGTCTTGGAATGTATCGAGTTTATAGCATTCATCAATTTGTTAAAGTCGGAAAAATAGATTTTACAGACCTTGAGAGACTTCGTTCGATAAAATTTTCCAACTCAGACAAAAAAATCTTTAAGTCTCTACAAAATTTTAGCAAAGATGTTTCAAACGAGGATTTAGTTAAAGAAAGTCGCGCAGTTGTATTGAAATATTTAGATATAAAATTGCCCGAAAACATTCCGTCTAAAAATAAAAAGCTATCTGAATTTGTAAAGTCTTTTCGACCGAAACTTAATCGTATTCCGACTTGTTTTTTCTATGAAATTTATCATGCAGTTCATAATATTAACATTGAGAAAAATATTTCGGCTTTAGTCAGCAAATTTTATCCTTTACTCGATGAAATCAGACATGAACGACAAAAAACTTCATATAAAATTCCGGAAGTTATTGATATTAAAAATTCAGCTAAAAAAGTTTCCGAATTGAAGACTCCGAATAATACATTGCTGGAAATATTTGAGATTGAAGGAAATAATCCAAGATTTTTTGTCGGAATAGGGACTCTTCGTTCAGCTTCAGGCGACGAATCACTTTGTAAATTTCATTGGGGTATATGTGATTCTATAAAAACAGTTTCAAGTTTTTTCTACATATATGGGGTTTCAAAATCGAAATATGATGATGAAACACTATCTGTACCGCTCAAAGATGTTTCACTGATAGTGAATGAATATGCTTTTAATCGTGTCGATGAAATTTCAAAATATAAAGTGGCTAAAGAATTTCTTTTATGGTGGGAAGAAGTCTCGGAACCTTATCTTGAACCGCAAACAGAAGATAAACAAGAAGAAAATTCGTTACATCAAAAAAATAATTCATTTACAGCTGAAGATATTCAATCAATAGGAGAAATTGCTGATTCGATAATGGAAGTTATGAACGTGGATAGACAAAATGCAATTCAAGCCGCTATAAAAATGAAATCTAAGGAACTTAACATGGATTTAACTCCTCTAATCGAGTTGCTTAAATGATAATAAACAAAAAACGCCTCCTTAAATATATAGGAGGCATTTTTTATTGCTTTTTTAATGATTTAATACGCCGTTTGCGCTTTAAATCTAGTTCGTGTTGAATATTAATGCGCAACGGCGATTCCATTCGTCCATACGTTCTTGAAAGTCTGAATTATTCATAATAAAGCGCGGATTCTTTAAAAGGTTGAAGGGTGTTTTGAAGGCGCAAAAGTTCGAATCCTAAATATGTGATTTGAATAATCGGAAACAAAAAAAACCGACATTTTGTCGAGGCGAAAATCTTACTTACTTTTTGTCGAGTTCGGCGGTAATTTCGTAATAATCGGAAGGATGAGCCTTGAAGCCTTCGACGTTCGGTTTCATGACAAAGGACATGCGCAAATGTGAGGCGTAAATCAGCGCGCAATCGTCGAGGACTTGTTGACTCATTTTAATCACGAGCTCCGAACGTTTATCCGCGCCGTAGGTGTTGTGCAATTCATTTTCAAGCGCGGAAATTTGTTCGCTGTCATAAAATCCGGCATTATCTACCGCGCCGGGCACAATGTGGCTCGTGAAATAATATTCGCCGTCGCCGGTCGGGGTCGTCACGATAGCTTTGGAAAAAATATCGTAGTCGCCGCTCTTTAAGAAGGTTTTATAATTGTCTGTGGCGTTTACGTTGAGTTTAATGCCGATTTGTTTCAAACTTGCCTGCGCGGCTTCGGCTAAGAGCGGTAATTCTTGCCTTGAAGTGTAAGTAAGCCAACGCAATTCAAGATTTTTACCGTCCTTGTCGACGTAACCGTCATTATCGGAATCAGACCAGCCCAAATCAGCCAAAAGTTTTTTCGCGCCGTCGAGGTCGTAGGAAACCGCATGAACTTTATCGCCGCCGAAAGTCAAATTCGCGGGAAAAGCTCCGATTGCGGGCGTGCCGTTGCCGTTGAGCAAAACCTTGCAGAAATTTTCTTTGTCAATCGCCATTGAAACAGCTTTTCTGACGTTTAAATCTTGAAGCGCGGGCGTTTTGAAGTTAAAAGCGGCTTGATAAACGCGGGAAGTATTCGTTTGAGAAATTTTGTAGTCATTATTTTTGAAAAGTTGCAAGCTTGAATAGGGCAAGCCTTGCACCGCGTCGAGTTCGCCGTTTTGCATTGCCATAGTGAGCGTGTCGCCGTCGGTTATGCTCTTGACGACAACTTTGTTCATCTTCGGCTTGACGGCTCCCCAATAATTTTCGTTCGCAACCAAATCAATCTGCGTGTCGGTGACTTTGACGGCTTTGTAAGGGCCGGTGCCGATAACAATATTATCTTTGACGCCCGCTTCAACGTCGACAATGCAGCCGTAAGGGTCGCTCAAATAATTCAACAACGCGGGAACTTTTTCGAAAGATTTAATCATTACGAATTGACCGTCCGCCTCAATCGAAGAAATTTTCAAATCGCGCGGTGCTCGGTCGTGAGTAGCAATCAAATTTTCAAGACAAGCTTTAACTGCCGCGCCGTCGACTTTTTTGCCGTTTGAAAAAGTTGCGGCGTTGTTGATTTTAATTTTGACGGTGAAGTCGTCGACCTGCTCGAAACTTTCGGCAAGCCAAGGCTCAAGTTCCATGTGCTCGTTGAATTTGAAAAGAGTTTCGCCGATACCGTAGCGAATTGTGCTCCAGCCGCTGTAGCTTTCGTGCGGATTGGTTCCGACGTTCTCCATAGCCACGCCGTAAGCAACCGTTCCATACGTAAAAGTTTTTTCGTCGCTTGAAGTTTTTTCGCCGCCGCCGCAACCCGTCAGCAAAAGTCCCGCCGATAAAATTGCCGCCAAAAATTTTTTCATTTCAATACCCCCAAGTTAAAAGTTTCCACTCGCCGTCCTCGTAAAGCCCGAAGTACCACGAATAATTTTTGTAATCGCTGTCGTAATTCCAAGCAGAAATTTTTCTGTCATCGGGCGGCGAATGAAAATCGCTGTAGAAGACCATGCACGCGGTAAATTTTTTCTCGAAGCCGTTGCCTTCCGCCAAATCGTTCATGTATTTGATATTTTCTTCGTTGTTGAGTTCGTCGCCGCCGTATTGAATCCTAAGCGGCGTACATTTCCACTCGCGCAACTTTTGATTAATCGTTTCAATCGCGAACGTCGAATCCTCGCAGGAAATTGCCTCGACTTGAAAAGAAAACATCATTAAGACAATCAACGTTGCAAAAAATTTTTTCATTGTAATATTCGCCTCCTGTTATATAAAAGTGTATTGAAACTCGAGTGAAGATTCTGACCTGCGGATTCTCAATAATGAGCCGGCTGAAGTTATGTCTTCTCATCGCTGAACAGGTTTTGAGCCGCACTAGTCAGAGCGTCCGAAAAGGTGGTGTTAATGTACATAGTCGGTATTGATATTGCCAAACGTTTTCACGAAGCCGCTATCATCGATTCTAGCGGCAAAGTTATCATCAAGCGAATTCGCTTTGCCAACTCTCACACTGGTTTTCTCAAACTCATGGAAGCGGTTAGA
>JAFXTD010000060.1 GCA_017535925.1 Selenomonadaceae bacterium
AACTTGATAATCTTCGCCGTGAAAAAAATTCCGTCGAGGGTGAACGCGAACGTTTGAAGTCTGAACTTGATAATCTTCGCCGTGAAAAAAATTCCGTCGAGGGTGAACGCGAACGTTTGAAGTCTGAACTTGATAATCTTCGCAACGGAAAAAATTCCGTCGAGGATGAGCGTAATCGTTTGAAGTCTGAGCTTGAAAATCTTCGCCGCGAAAAAAATTCCGTCGAGGGTGAACGCGAACGTTTGAAGTCTGAACTTGAAAACCTTCGCAATGAAAAAAATTCCGTCGAGGGTGAACGCGACCGTTTGAAGTCTGAGCTTGAAAATCTTCGCCGCGAAAAAAATTCCGTCGAGGATGAACGCGAGCGTTTGAAGTCTGAACTTGATAACCTTCGCAACGAAAAAAATTCCGTCGAAGGCGAGCGCGAACGTTTGAAGTCTGAACTTGAAAATCTTCGCAATGAAAAAAATTCCGTCGAGAGTGAACGCGACAACTTGAAGAATCAGCTTGCCGAAAGATTCCCCGAAGGTTGGGAGATTTATCGGAAATTTTTGCGTATCGATTCGGCAACACGCCAAAATTCCGGTCTCTACACGGAAAACTTTGCATCGTTCATTTGCAGCGGCGCGCAGATGAAACGCCTTGAAAATATTTGGGACGCGGCACTTGACAGCAAACGCGAAAGAAACTTCGACGAGGCAGAAATTTTTTGGGAAGTCTTTAAATATTGTGTTCGACTTGTCAACGCCGCGCAGGGCGATAAAGTCATTGAGTTGCTCAATACGCAAATCGGCGAAGGTTACACCTCCGACAAACACTCAACCGGCGGAACGAACAGCACGGCTCAAGGCGTCGTTCGCGAAATAAATCTTGCCGGCTATCGAAACAATATCAGCAAAAAAATTGTCAGGAAAAGCAACGTTCGGGTGGGGTGAGCTGATGGGATTGTTGAAGACAAAATCCGTTCGTGAAGTCTGCCTCTCGCGAAGTCGTCTCTTCAAAGGCAATGTCCAAGAAATTATCGGCGCGGCTCAAGAATCACTTGCCGAATTCAAAAATTATGTTGAGAAACTTTGCGCGTTGCTTGACAATCGCTTTTTATTTTTCAAGCAAGATGTTTGGTATGATTCGTTGACGAATTTGTTGTTGCCGAAGTTCGATAAAAATTTTTGTCCGTTGCTTACGCTTGAAGAATTTTCCGCGCTCATTGAAGGCAAACATAAGGAAGATTTTTTTTTGACATTCGCGGGTTTCAAAGGTCGTTGCATTTCCGCCGAAGAATGCAAAGAAATTTTCACGGGCAAAGCAAATCATTATCCTCACGCGCCGGGCAATCGTCGTCCGCGTTTTTTTATTGACGGCAGGGAAGTCACGGCAAGCTGTCTTTATACTCAAATGTCTTGGTCGACGAAAGATTTCGGCTCGGACAAAGCGCGCAGTGTCTTTTCCGTTGCCGGCGGAAAAAATTATTTTTGCGTTGAAAAGACGGGTCAGTTTGTCGAATATTTCGGCTCGGCAAGTCGTGTTTGCGGCTCGAATCCTTCGAAAAGCGCGGTGCTGATTCCCGTTTGCAACTTGCCGCTTGAAAATAAATTCGACAAAAAAATCGCGGCGGCTTGTGCTCTGCTTGAGGCGGGTCTTGTCCCGAAAGATTTTGACAGCGACAACGCCGATAAACTTCGCAAGCAGTATTCGCAGATGAAAAATTATTTGTCGTTTGACGGAAGAAATTTTCAACTCGACACGGAGGCTTGGCAGGCGGCGGCGAATCGTCTTGAAAATTTCGGCGGAGAGGTCGATACTAATCTCTTGAAAAAATTTTTCTTGGAGTGCGACACGCGACGCGCAAACCTCACGCCTTATCCCGAAAGATTTTTGACTGATTCGGAGGCGGGGCATTGGGAACTTCACGAGGAAAAATTTTTCCCTGCCGACGATGATTTGATAACTTTGCCGATTAATGAAGAATGGTACATGCGCGACCCGAAACTCGACGTGAAAACGAGCGGCGTCTGCGCGATTGACTTCGGCACGAAAAGCACTGTGGCTGTTTGCCTCGACGACGGGAAAAAACTTTTGCGAATCGGGCGCGGCGACTTGGAAAAAGAACCTTCGCCGAACGATTACGAAAATCCGACGGTCATTGAGTTACGCGATTATGTTTCGTTCGCGCAGGCTTATCAAATTAAAGACGGGCGACCTTTCACGGAATGGGAACAGTTGACGGTTTCGCACGAGGCTTTGAATCGACTTTTGGACAGCGAAGACAGGCAGGTTGCTCAAAGTATTTTCGGCGAGCTCAAGCAGTGGGCGAATCGACGCAACGGAATTATTCGCTTGCAAGACCGAAGCGGCAAAGATATTTTTTTGTACCCTTACGACACCTTGAGCAAGGGCGACCTCGACCCGATTGAACTTTACGCCTATTATCTCGGTCTTTACATCAACAGCATGTACAACGGAATTTATCTCGAATACATTTTGTCGTTCCCCGTCAAGTACAAACAATCTGTCCGCGAAAAAATTTTGCAAAGTTTTGAACGCGGCTTGAAAAAATCTTTGCCCGAATCAATTTTGAATGACGAGGCTTTGATGAAAAATTTTTCGGTTTATGCCGGAGCAAGTGAACCGGCGGCTTATGCGGTCTGTGCTCTTCGCGAATTGGAACGTGCAAAAAAAATTTCTCGCCCGACGGAAAAGGAGCCGATTTATTTTGCGGTCTTCGACTTCGGAGGCGGCACTACCGATTTTGATTTCGGACTTTGGCGGTTGCCGAACGACGACGACAAAAAAGGTTTCAATGACGTTATCGAACACTTCGCCGCCGAAAGTGACAGCGGGCTCGGCGGAGAAAAATTATTGAACCTTATAGCCTACGAGGTCTACAAAAATAATTTGAGCTTGATGCGTGAAAATGCAATTCCGTTTTCTCTGCCCGAAGGTTGCAAGCCGTTTGACGGTGCGGAATTTTTGTTGAGTGATTCGCTTGCCGCAAATTTAAATCGCCGTCGCTTGAGTGATAAGTTGCGCCCGATTTGGGAGGAATGGGACGACTTCGAATCAATCGACGACGAGCCTTTGACGATTACGCTTTTCAAAGAGCACGGGAAAAAATCTTTGGACTTGATAATTTCGGTTGAGGAACTTCGCGATGTTTTGAGCAAACGAATTTTGCGCGGCGTCGAGAATTTTTTTTGCGCACTTCGCAGAGCTTTTCTCAATCGCCCGATTCAAGCCTGCCACATTTTGACGGCTGGCAACTCTTGCAAGTCGAAACTTCTGCAAAAAATTTTTCACGAGGAAATGATTCGTCAACGCCAAATTTTTTTCGAGGAACTTTTTCAAAAGACGGGTCGCTTGCCCGATATGATTAATTTCATTTTGCATGAGCCAATCGGTTCCGAAAAATCTTTATCGAATTACGAACGAATCCCGACGGGTAAAAGCGGCGTTGCTTTCGGCTTGCTTGATTGTCGACGCGGCGGCAACGACGTTTTGATTGTCGACAAGAATTTTTCAAACGAGGCGGCGAATTTTTATTTCCACCTCGGCACGCAAGACGGGCACGGCGATTTCAAAATCGTGATTCCTCGCGAAGACAACGACGGCACTTGGAAAAAATTTCTCTACGTGACAGAAGACAAATTCGATATTTTCTTCACGGACGAGCCGCGCGCTTTCGGCGGGAAAATTCCAATCGGGGAGGTCGAAAGAATTTCTTGCCGCATAAATTTTTTGAATCACGCCACTCAAGGTCAGCTTTTCATTCGCAAGACCGCGCCCGATAAAATTGAATACGTCGTCGCCGAAACGGATGACGCGCCAAAATTTTTTCTGTCGAAGGTTGCATTTGTCAATCTTAACGATTAAAATTTTTCAGATTGTTCAAAGAGAGGAGATTTTTTTATGGGTGGATTTTCGCAAAGACTTGAAAGAGAATTGACCATGGATTCTCAAAACGACAAACCAAAAGATATTACCTTGCCTTGTTACAAAGTGGCTTTGAGGCATTCGGCTAAAAATTTTTCACCCGCCGAAGAGAAACGCGAAGTCGCTCAACCGCAAATCATTTCTTTGGAAGAATTTGAATCTTACATTTCCTTCGCGCTTGATGAGCTTGAGCAATTCAAAGACGCGCCCTTCGTCATGTTCGAAAATAAAAAAGTTTGGTTCGACAGAAAGACGGCAGGAATTTTCCCGCGCTTCGAGGCTGTCGAGTTGCCGAGCTTCCCTACAAGAGGTCGTCCGCTTGCAAATTTGCCGGGCTGGGATTTCGAAGGCTTTACCTTTTTGCCCATGACGCCCGAAGAATTTTTAAAGAGTTTTATTGTCGGGCAAAACAATCCTTACATTGACGACGACGGCTTATTCCGCCACTTCCCCACCAAACTCAAGAGAAATATTTTGGTTATCGGTTGGAAGAATAACAAGTCCCTTTGCATGAACACGAGCGGCATCGAAAATTATTGGGCGGACGGCGACAAGGTTACGATGGTTCCGATTTACAGATTGAACGGCATGAACGCTACCAAAATGTGGCACGGAGAGGCTGTTCGCGCTTGGCTTGCAAACGAACTGATTCCCGAAGGTCTTTCGCCCGAAGCAAAGAAGGCTTACGTCTTCTTCATGAAAATTTTCCCCGACGTTCGACACTACACGAAAAATTCCGTTCGCAAATGCACCTTCGACTTCAAATCTTTTTATGCAAACGTCAAAAACGGCACGATTGATTTCAAAGCTTTGGTTGAAAAAGGTCTCGGCGTGAAAAATTCTTTGCCGAAGGTCAACGCCAAGATTGCCGCTCCCGAAAATCCGATTGACCGCGTCCGCTTGGAACTTTGCCATTGTGATTCCGTTCGTGCAAATATCGTGGCTTATGACGAAAAAATTTTGACAGACCCTAAAGGCGGGCATTGGGAATTGTTCGAGCCTTTGCCGCAAGACGCAGAGATTATCGAACTTCCCAAGAACGAACCGTTTTTCGGAAGACCGCCTCACATGGATGTTAAAGACGGCATTGTCGCCATTGACTTCGGGACAAAATCGACGGTTGTCGTTCGGCGTGTCGGTGTCGACGAAAAACTTTTGCGCGTCGGCGAGGGCGATTATTCCAAAGCTCCCGAAAAGAAAGATTACGAAAATCCTACCGTCGTTGAGCTGCGCGATTACGAATCTTTCAAGGAAGCTTATCGCGCTCGTTCAGGCAGACCTTTCACCGAATGGGAACAGGCTCGTTTTTCACACACCGCAGCCGCCGTACTCAATGACGCCGAAAAAGATACGAGCATTGACGCTTCCGTTTTCTATTCCGTTTTCAGTGAGCTCAAGCAGTGGGCGAACGATAAAGATTTGCACATGTATCTGCAGGACAGAAAAAAGAATCTCGTTGAGCTCAAGCCTTATCTTCAACTTAGCGAAGACGACTTCGACCCGATTGAACTTTACGCTTATTATCTCGGACTTTATATCAACAACATGCACACGGGCATTTGTTTGGAGTACATGTTTTCGTTCCCCGTCACTTATGAAATTGCTGTTCGCGAAAAAATTCTGCAAAGCTTTGAACGCGGTTTGAAAAAATCTTTGCCGCCTTCCATTTTGAACGACGCCGATATGATGAAAAGATTTAAAATTTCCTTCGGAGCACCGGAACCCGTCGCCTATGCAAGCTGTGCTCTCGGCGAATTGAATTTACAACCGAAAAAGCTCGGCGAGAAAGTTGCTTATGCCGTGTTTGATTTCGGAGGCGGCACCACCGATTTTGATTTCGGAATTATGAGCATCCCCGAAAAAGGGCGTTCCAAATTTGTGATTACTCAATGCGAAAACGTCGGGCGCGGCGACCCTTACTTGGGCGGCGAAAACCTCCTCAATCTTATCGCCTATGAAGTCTACAAAAAAAATCTTTCCAAGATGCGCGAGAAACAAATTCCTTTTGCCCTGCCTTACGAATGCAAAGCGGTTGCCGGCGGCGATACGATTATCCTGACGACGAAAGAGGCTTACGTCAATCGCAAACGCATTGCGGAATTTTTGCGCCCGTTCTGGGAAGAAAACGTCGACGAGAGCAACGAGCTTTTCGAGACCAAGCAGAAGATAAAACTTTATTCCAAGACGGAAAATAAAATTATCGCAGTCGATTTGCAACTGGACAGACAGCGACTGGAAGATTGCTTGACCGAGAGAATTCGTCGCGGAGCAGATAATTTCTTCGAGGCAATGATTGCCGCTTTCAAAAATCCCGAAACTCTTCCGATTCATATTTTGCTTGCGGGCAATTCCTGCAAGTCCTCAATCGTTCGAAAACTTTTTGAAGAAAAAATTCTTGAAAAGGAATTGGAGCTTGAAGAAATAATCGGCGGCGACAAAAAAGTTTCCAACGTCTTTGAATTGCACATGCCGCTTGGCTTCGACCCCGACGAGGAAAATAAAAAGGCTGCCAAGATTCACGACGCGGACGAAGACACTTCCGAAATTGTCGAAAGTCAAGATTACGAACGCCTTCGCACGGGCAAAACCGGTGTGGCTTTCGGGCTCATACGTTGTCGAAAAGGCGGACGCGATGTCGTGATTGAAGGAGCCAAAAAAGGAGCGGGAGCGGAGGCACCTTTCCTGTACTATATCGGCGAAAGTGACAACGACCGTTTCAAAATTAAAGTCGACCTCGATGTTCCGCGCAAAGTATGGACTGAATTCACCTACGCCGATTTGGATACGTTTGAAATTTTCTACACGAAAGAAGCGGCGGCAACTTCAATAAAAGAAGTCAATGTTGTCAGATGCAATTTGGATGAAGAAGACGTGAGCGAAGAGGACGATGTCTTTGTTTATATTCGCAAGGTCGGTTCCGATACGATAGAATATGCGGTCGGCAGAGCGGAAGATTTTGTCGGCGAAGACTTCGGCGGAAAAATTTATTCAAAGAGACTGCAAGACTGATTGAGGAAAAAATTATGCAGGATATGAACGCGGCGATTGAAAAAGGACGAACGCTGATAAAATATCTTTCCGAACAATCGCGTGAAAAAATTTTTGACGGCGAACGAAAAATGCTCGGCACGGAAAGAGAGCTTGCGCTCAAAGAATGTTCATTGTTTCAAATAGAAGAATTGACTTTCGAGGAAAAAGCCCCGCGGCGCGAGGCAATGGAAAATATTTTGGGCACCTTCCGCGACTTGGAAGGCGTGAGTTTTATTTATTTGATATTGGGCAACGGTCAGGACGTAAATTTTTATTTCGGAGTGGCAAAAGATTTTTCACATGACAAGCCCGAAAATCTTTCCGCACCGACAATCGGCAATGACCTTCTAAAGCCCGGCATACAAGGAAATTTTCGCGGCTGTCAAATTCGAGAGTTGAGCAACGAGGACAAACGAGCGGTACTGCAACGGCTGAAAAAAAATTCATGCGCGGGCATATTGACGGGCGTACCGGGGAGCAAAAAAGATAACGAAAATTTTCAAGGCGTCGACAGATTGATAAACGTCATGTCAGGCGACGAATTCGGCTTCATGGTGATAGCGCGCCCGCTTGCCGAAACGGAGCTTAATGAACTTGAAGACGTTTTGATTGAAATTGCCGATACCTTATCGCCGACAGTTCGTCATTCACTTCAACGCACAAAAAGCGAAGGCACTTCCAAAAATTCAAGCACAACCGCGAGCACAGGAACGCAAATAAGCGAATCGAATCAGGAGAGCGAAAACACTTCCGCAGGCAAGACCACTTCGACAAGCCACAGCGAACAGAAAAATTTTTCCAATCAGCAACAGGCGACGGCAGGGCAAACTTCGGGCAGGCAACACAGCATAAACAGCACCTTCAACCGCAACGAACGCGACGCCACGAACAAAAACCTCATGACGAAAAAAGAAAACGGCGTCGTGAAAGAATCGAAAGACGAAAATGATTCTGTGGAAAGGAGCGGCGGCAATTCGGCGGGCGCGAATTATTCCGAACAAAATCAAAGTTCCTACGTCTTCGGCTGTCAAATATCCTCAACCGACACCACGACGAATTCAACTCAACAAAACGAAAGCTTGAGCCAAAGTTCCGCAAAAAATTTTTCGGAGAGTGTCACGGATAACAAGAGCGATTCGACTTCGAAAACACAATCGACAAACACGCTTGAAGTTGAGCAAACGGAACTTGAGACCAAGACCGCCGCGCAGTGGTTGAAATATCTTGACGAAGTTTTATTTCCTCGTCTCGACAGCGGCAGAGGCAAGGGAATTTTTTTGTCTTGCGCATATCTTTTCGCCGCACAACCCGCCATGCTTAGACGCCTCGCCAACACAGCGATTTCACTTTACAGCGGAGCGAAGGGCAATAAAATTCCGTTGACGTTCAGAGAAATTTCTGCGGCAGAGGCAAATTGTCTTCATGCGCTTGAAAATATGCAAATACCCGCGTTTGTGAATTCGGCGGCGGAAAAATATTCGGCGGCGTTGTCAAGATTGCAGACGTGCGGCATAAGTTATTTCGGGAATTGGATTTCGGTCGAGGAGTTGAGCATAATCGCGGCACTTCCGCAAAAAGAAATACCGGGACTTGCCCTGCGCGAGGAAGTCGAATTCGGCTTGAACATTACGCCCGTTGCCGACGAATTTAAAATTCCGCTGGGTCATCTTGTTCAAGACGGCACGGAACGAAAAATGCCCGTATGCTTGGACAGACGCGCGCTCAACAAGCACACGTTCATTACGGGCGTCACGGGCAGCGGCAAAACGACGACTTGTCAAAATATTTTAATCAACAGCGGCTTGCCATTCTTGGTCATTGAGCCGGCAAAGACAGAGTATCGAATTTTGAAAGAGCGTTGCCCCGAACTTATTTTTTTTACGCCGGGCAAACAGAATATCGCGCCGTTCTTTTTGAATCCTTTTGAACTTTTCCCCGACGAAGCGATAACGGGGCGTGCCGATATGATTAAGGCAACCCTTGAGGCGTCTTTCGATATGGAGGCGGCTATCCCGCAAATTTTGGAGACAGCGGTTTATCGCGCTTACGAGGAAAAAGGCTGGGACATCCGCACGAACGAATGGCGACCGAATATCAACGGCAATGACGAGCCGCGCAATCCTTTTGAAAAAGGCGTTTATCCTTTCCCGACCATGTCCGATTTTTGGGCGGCAGTCAAGAAAGTCACGGCGGAAGAAGGTTTCGGTCAACGTCTTCAAGATGAATACATGGGCTCACTCAAAGCGCGCATTGAAAGTCTTTTAATCGGAGCAAAGGGCATGATGCTTGACACGCCGCGTTCGATAAATTTTTTTGATTTGGTTGAGCGTAAAGTCGTGATTGAACTTGAAGAAATAAAAAACGGCGCGGAAAAATCTTTGCTTATGGGTTTTATCCTCACGAATCTTTTGCAAGCAGTTCAAGCGTTGCACAGAAAAAATCCCGCCTTCCAACACATAACGCTAATCGAAGAGGCGCACCGACTTTTAAGCCGCTACGTGCCCGGCGACAGCATGAACAAGAAGCAAGGCGTGGAAGTCTTCGCCGATATGTTGGCGGAGGTTCGCAAATACGGAGAATCGCTGATTATCGTCGACCAAATCCCCGATAAGATGACGCCCGAAGTTTTGAAGAACACCAACACCAAAATTGTGCACAAACTTTTTGCCCGCGACGACAAGGACGCCATCGGCGATACGATTGCTCTTTCCGACGAACAAAAAACTTTTCTGTCGAAGTTGCCGACGGGCAGGGCGATTATTTTTTCTCAAGGTCAAGTCAAAGCAATGCAAGTTAAAATCACCAAAGAGGCAAACACTTCCGAACGCGAAATTGAGCCTGAAGAAATTCGTGCCGTTGCCGAAAATTATTATTCCGAGCCGAAAGTTATCGCGGGCGGTGTCTTGCGCGGCATTGAACATTTCCCCGCGACAATTTCAAAAGAGGTTGTCTGCCAATATCTTTGGATTATGCGCGGCGGCTTTTCTCTTCGAAAAAAATATCGCGAAATGTTCAAGGACACTTCGCAAGACGCTTTGAAAATTTTTCGTCGAGAAATTGAACACGTCGAAAAAAATGTTGTCCGTGACGTTTGGCAAACGTGGCTTTTTTGCAATGTCTACGAAAATTATTCGGCGCAGGCTTTTGAAATTTTCCGTGCCCTTGTCGAAAAAATTTTGTCAGCCGAAAGTGAAGAAGACTTCGAGGCGGCGGAGCTGAATATTCAACGTGAAGCTATGGGCTTTTTGAGATTGAAGAATTGAGGAGGAATCACCGTGGGCTTTTTGGGAAGTTTCTTTGGCGGTATCGCGAGCGGTATCGGGAAAATTTGCAGCGGCATTTCGTCGGCAGTGACCGGCGCGATTGGTGCTATCAGTTCTTTGGCAAGCAAAGCCGTCACGTCATTTTTGGGCACGATAGCCGGTAAGGCAACGGGTTTTCTGAAAGTCGTAAGCGGAATCATGACGGGTCCGCTCGGTCCGATTCTTGCTCCCATTGTCGTCGATTTGCTTGTTAAGTTGGTCGTGAAAGTAATTTCGAAAATCGCGGAAGAAAATGAAGTCGTCGAAAAAAATGAACGCCCCGAAGAAATCGGCTATCGAATGGAGGAAGCCGACAAGCACGAGGATTGGAAGCGGCGCGATGAATTTAAATCTTTCAAAGAGTATTACGCCTACTTGAAGGAGCAAATTCCCGCCGAAGAAATCGACCGCATACACCTGCAAAAAAATTTCGGCGCGTATTGCGTCTTGGGCATGCAGGCTGAAGTTCAAGCTTTGGAAGAAAAAATCGGCTTGCGCATTCCCAAAGCTTCTCTTGTGGAAATCGGACGCAGTGCAATGGAATTCAAGGAAGTGCAAGCTTTCATTCGCGCCTTCGAGGCGGCGGGCTATACAAATTTGAACATCAGCGAATATCTGAAAGGCACCTTGCCTGCAGGCGAATTGGAACGCATAACCGTTGCCGTACTTGACGCTTTGAAATTTTATTTCCCCGAAAAAACTGAACGCGATTTGCTGACACGGCTCAACGAAATGCGGCGCGCTTCCGAAGACGATAAAGTTTTGCTTGCGGTTTACAAAGAGGACTTGCAAAAAGAATACGGCGAGCAACTTCAAGAAGCCTCTCAAAGCGGCGAACTTCCGAAGGACACCGAAAAAATTTTGGCGGAAGTCGACTTCAAGGCACCCGAAAATTCAAAAATTGAGGCGGCGAAATGAACGGCAGGAAGTTTGAAAATCTTCGGCAAAAAATTTTGTCCATGCAATTCATAAAGTCAAAGTCATGCGAGCCGGCGGCGGAATTCGATTCGATAAAAAATTTGGAAAGTGCAATTCAAGCGGCGATACGTGAAATTGAATCCGAGCGGCGAGAAATTGAACGGGAAATTTCCGCCTTGAAGAAACCGACCGCCGAGCCTTTGGAAATGTTTTCCTTCCCCGAACCCTTGCCGCAAGAGGCAAAAAAAATTTTGGCACGACAAGAAAAAATTTTACAACGAATTGCCGCCGAACAATCGGAAGCAGAAAAAAATTTCAACGCGCGAAAAAAATCCTTCGCCGAAAAAAAATCCGAGCTGCAACAAAAATTTCTTCGGCGCAAGACGGAGAGAAGGTGAAGATTTTGTCGAGAAAAGAAATTTACAAATACGTTGTCGAATGCATTGACGCGCAAACGATTAAAACTTATTCATATGAGGCAGAAAATTTCGTTGTGTTGCGGTTGCACGGCGGCGAGCTGTATAAATTGAACGCGGCTGATTTTGCCGATTATTGGCGGCAATGGAAGCAGGAGACGGGTCACACCGACGAGGACTTGACTGACATTTGCATTATCTTCCGCGAAGGTTTTGACATAGAAAAATTTTTTCAAACGGGGAAGGAAGCTTGCGCGCAAACCGTTTCGCCGACTAATTGGACTTGCACGGAGGTAAAAAAGTTTTTTGAGTTCACGGGTCGACAACTCAAATCGAATATGAATCTTGTCAAGGCGACGGACGGAAAAAAATTTTTAATCAGCACCTTGGATAAGCCGTGCCCTGCGCTGAACAAGCCCGATTCAAAGAGCAACACGAGTGCACAACCGAAAAAACCTAAGCCGTCCGCCGAGAAAAAAATTTTGGCGACCCGCGAGGAAATTTTTACCGCCTTCGCGAAAATGAGCAACGAGCATTCAACCAAGAGGAGAGATTGATTGATGTCTGAAAATCTTAACGCCGAGCAACAAAAATTCATTGAGAAATTGGAAGAGACCGACAAGATTTTTGAAGAAATTCTTTCGAAAGACCCGAACGGGATGATTCGACGAATTGATTCGATTGAGGGAACGCAATCAGAGAGTTTTATTCACGGTTGCGGTTGTCGGCTTGGAAAAGGCAGGCAAATCGACACCGGGCAATGCGCTTCTCAAGAGAAATTTTTTGCCCGAATACTCGACGCGTTGCTCCTACACTACCACAAAAATCTGCGCGTCCTACAACACAGAAGGATTCAAAAATATTTTCGCTGACACGCTTAAAACGATTCTTCTATATCCGCACAATCCCGACTTCGACACAATGGACTTGGGGACTTTCGGCAGGTGGTGGGATTCCATAGCAGATAAGAATCCCGCTTTTTATAAAGAGCATAATAAAAGAACAGCCTCCGATATAAAAAACATGTTGCAGGACAGAGATACTATTCGCTATTTACTCGCTCAAGTCCCAAAAGATTTTTACGGTGACGAACTCGAAACCAACGATTTTAAAATTTACATAACGGGCATTAAAGGTCAGCTTACCAATAAATCGACATTTCGTACCGGTCTTCCCTATGCCGTTGTAATTGTTATATTTGTATCGGCTTTTTTGGGCACAATGAATGATATTGTCCTTTACGACGTACCCGGCTTTAATTCGCCGACCGAACTGCATGAAAAGCAAACGCTGGAAATGTTGCGCGAGGCTGACGCGATAATTTTGGTTACCAATGACGGAACAACGCAGAATGTTGAAAGGTCACAGCTGACGATTTTGAGGAGCGGACGCGACGAGGAAAATATTCCTTTGAGCGATAAAGCTTTTGTTTTCGGAAATCAAATCGACCGCGCCAACAGTTTTGAAGAGGCTGAAATAAACGCCGCCGAATAAAAAAAAGATTCTCCGGAAAATAATATTGCGAAAGACAATCAAATTTTCGTCGGCACGGCAAGAGCTTATCTTGAAAGTCTCGGAATTACGCCCGCAGCAACCAAGCAGAATCAAGACAAAGACGGCACAAAATCTTCTCAAGAAACAATGAACGGCGGGCAAATGTCTTTCGGTATCGACGAGCTTTGGAGCAGCATGACCGCTTATTACAACAACGACCGCTTCAGAGTTTTGAAACGCCGCGCAGAAAACACAATCGCCGACGCAAAAAATTTTTTCGACGCTATTTTGAAAAAGTACGAATCCGCGCAGTGGCAACTTATCCGGAGGCAAAAGACCTTTTAAGAACCTTTAAGCGCGCGGCTTATCATATCGCCGTAAGTCACAACGACAGAATCAGCAAAACGCAACCTTTCAGCCAAATGATTCGTGACAAGTTGGAAAGCTTGAGTCGGAATTGCTCGTTAAAGTCAAAAGCGAAGGCGACATTTCCGGCACGGGTCAACTTCCCCTTTCAAAAATAGACGCAACTTTCCGCGAAGATTTGGAACGGGAATTGTCACGGAGGAAGAGGAGCAAAAAATTTATCCGGAAATTACCGAAAAATTTCTTGAAGTCATGGGCATGCCCGCCGATTCGCCTCACAAGGAAGAACTTATCGAAAGCGTCACCGAGCTTTTCAATTCGCTGTGGATAAAAAATGCCGACAAATGCCGTTTCAATTCTCTTGTCGAAAGATTCACTTCGGGCTTGATGGAGGCTCTTATCCGCCGACCTTTGTCTTCAACTGATTATCCGCGACGAATCTTGCGACTTATTACGAAAATTGACCGTGAAAGTCGTTACACCGATTTTTTTGCGAAGATTTTCTTGCACGACAATGTTTCGGCGAATTTGGAAATGGCGGGCAGTCTGAAAAAATTTTTGCCGGCAAACAGGGAAGTCATAAGCGCGGGTATTTCTTTTGCCGTCGAGGCTCTTCCTTTCGGCAAGTGGGCGAAAATGCTTTTGCGTGCTTGAACGGGAACGAACGCGAAAATCGCTTGAAAGAAATTATAGAATCCTATTCGGCTGAAAATTCAAGTTTCGCGGGAAGATTGACGCGTGAAAAACTTCAGAAGATGCACGAGCTTAGCCGCCAAACGGAAATAAGTTCCGAAGAAGACATGTTGCAAATTCTAAACGAGGATATTGAAATTCTGCGCGAATTCACCCGCGAGGCGATTATCTATGCAATCAGCTTGGAGCGGGCGTTCATTTCCGTGATGACCAAAAACATAAATATCATTCGCAACGAGGAAGAGACCAAAGAGAGCCGAAAAATTTTCAACAAGTGGATTCAAGACAACATCCGCAAGATAATGGAAAAAGAATTTATCGGGCTTGACCAACGAAATCTTGAGAATCAGACAAAGAAAAATATCGTCGAGACCGTTCGCAAAGTCGTTGATAAATTGAATTGAGGCGAGGAAGTGACTGTTCATGAATTTTGCGTCTTGGAATGAAAAAAATTTCGTTGCCGTTGCCGAAGAAGACTTGCGCGAAAATTTTGAGACCGTTGCCGCTTACATAAGTGCCAATCCCGCCAAAGTTTATCTGTTGCCCGCGTCGGACTTGTGCGCCCGCGAAGAATTGTCGGACGTTCGATTTGCTCTTGAAATTGAATTTCCTTGCCCCGCGACTTTAATCACTGCCTCGAAAAAATTTATCGTCAACACTTTGTCCGAAATGTTGGAGCTTGCGTCGGAAGAAAATTTTTTAATCGTGCCCGAAAATTTTTCCGATACGGCAAATGCAATTCGTCGACAATGTTTTTTGTTGCAAGTGCCGATTAAAATTTGTTCGGAAAAAGATTTTGCCGCACTTGCCGCCGAACAAAAACTGCGCGAACATGAAGAATCTTTGCTCAAAGAACTTGCCGTTGCCAAAAAATTTTTCGACGGGAAATCCGAATTGAAGTTGGCGGAAAATATTTCTCTGCTTGAAAATTTTTTTGCGGCGACGGAAAAATTGGAACGTCATCTGAAAAGTTCAAACGAGCCGATAAAACTTGCAATCGCGGGCGCAACAAAAGATTTTAAACTTTTTGCGGCGAAAATTATTTCGGAAGGCTCATACTCGGAGGAACTTCAGACTTGCGACGTTTGTATCTTCGCGGTGAACATTTTGGCTGACGACCTTTCACGAACTGAAAAATTTTTGCGGGCGGTCAAGTCTTCGCCGAACAAAGACAAAATTATTTTCGCGGCGATTCGTTCCGCCCTGCGCGAACAAGATTCGGCGATAAATCCTTCGCGGAAAATTTTTGAACTCACGGAGCTTTTGAACGCGGAAGGTTTCACAAAAAATCTTATCTTCTTCCTCGACGCGCCCGACGTATTCTGTAGCGAAAAAATTTTAACGCTGCTGAAAAATAACGACGAGCCGCTCACGCCTGAAAGAATCATGGGCGAACTCTCTTTGACGGGGCGCGATGAATTTTTAATCGGTCTTTCGCCGGAAAAATTTTTCGAGGCGCAACCTGTCCAATCGAGTGAAACTTTGCTAAAAAAATCCGGAATTGCCTGCCTTGAAAATTATTTGCGTTCGGCGGGACAAAAAAATTTCGCGGAGGAAAATTTATTCGGCGAAGTCAACGAGGCGTTTTCGTTCCTCGCGGAGAATTCTTTGAAAAAAATTCGCCTGCACCAAATGCAAAAACTTGTCGAGGCACTTCACCGAGCCGAGAATTCTCACGAAAAAATTTTGTTGATTGCGGCGCAAGGAAAAATCCTTCAAGAAGAAACGACAATCAAGGCGATTCTCTTCGACGCTGACTTCGCGATAAAAAATTTCGTTCGCTCTCTTGAGGAAAAAATTTTTGCGGCTTTTGAAAAGTTGGTCACGGCGGAAGAATTTTCTTCGGAAAAACTTGCCGCATTGCATTCGGGAAAAACTTCTTCGGAGCTGAAAAAGTTGGTCGACGACGCGGAAAAAAATATTTCGGCGGAATATTCACGGCTCGCGAAAATTTTTTTGGACGCAATGGCAAAGATAATCGAAACTCATCTGGCGCGGGCGAAAAAATTTTTGGATATGACAAAGACAAATCCGCCGCTGCCCGAAGTAAAAAATTTTTCCTTGCCGAATTTTGATACGGGCTTGACCGAAAATTTTTCACGCGAAAATTTGATAAATCTCATAAACATTTGCACGAAAATTTTTTGTGTCGAGGAAGCCGCCGATACTTGGGACGAGTTTAAAGCCGAGCGCGCCCGCCTGCTCAAGCGGCTTTATCTTTCGGGGACTTTTCGAAAAAATTTGCGCCGTAATTTGGAAGAAACCGCCCGCGAAAAATTGAGCGACCTTGAAAAAATTTTGCGGAAGAATTTTTTTGAGGCACTCGTCGAATATTTCGGGCAGGTATCAAAAATCTGCAAGGCGCAACAAAATTTTTGCCTGAACACTTTCCGCAAGCAAGTCGAGGATATTTGCGGGCAGACGGATTTTTTGATTCGGGACTTTGCAATAATGGAGACGATAACTTCCGCGCTTAAGGAACTTCATGCGACTTGGCGATTAATTTTCACGACGGAAAGTGTTTCGCAGCCCGTCGACGAAAAATTTTTGGCGGCTCTTTCAGCCGAAATAATCGAACGAAAAAATTTGTTGGTTCGCATGAAAGAGGATTTGAACACTGCAGACGCGGCGGACTTCTCTTTCAAAAAATTTTTGCCGCACGAAACGCCCGAAGTTTCAAAAGTCTCGTTGGCGGAGGAAAATTTTTCTGCCGCAAAGAGAGCTTTCCGCAACAAGAAATACGAAAACGCCTTCAAGCTTTTTTCGCAGGCGGCGGTAGCGGGTCACGTCGAAGCACTCAAATATTTGGCTTACATGAATCAAAATGCTTTGGGCACGCCGAAAAATATTTATCGGGCGATTGAAAAATTTTTTGACGCCTTCCGTCTCGGCGATGTTATTTCCGCAGGCGAAATTGCAGAACTTTGTTTGGAGTTGAAGTGTTTCTCTCATGCTATGGAATTCTATCAGACGGCAGCCGACGGCGGTGACAAATACAGCTCGGACTTTTTGGAAAGTTGATTAAATTTTTTTGCACACAAAAAAGGCAGGTAACAAACCTGCCTGATTTTTTTCGCCTCGTGATGTCAGCGATTCTTTTCTGTTTCTGCGATACTCATTATCCAATTTTTTATATATTGCCGCTGATTCGGATTCATTTCAATGTAGCTCTTCAAAATCTTTCTGTCAATATCGTCCGGCGTCGGGTCTTTAAAAAATTCTTCGATTGAATCCTGCCGATACTTATCGCCTGCACCGGTACGCAACTACTCTTCCCGAACGTTAAAGGACGAGGAGATTTGTTTCAAATTGCGTTCCAAAACCGTATGCCCGTCCTGTTCAAGCCAACTTAAATTTGTTTGACTTATTCCAATCTTGCGGGCAAATTCTGTTTGATTCATTTTGAGACTTTTCCGTAATTCTTTTATTCGCTCGTTTATGCTCATAAAAATTTTTCCGCATGCCCCCGTTTTTAAAGCGGCACGAATAATTTTTCCTCCTTAAATTTTTCTCATTGTGCATTTCAATCTTACCAATAATAATTATAAAAATCTCGACATTATACGTATGGTTGGTATATTCTTGCTGTTGCCTCTCCTTTTAATAATGTTGGTGTTGGTCATGGAGTTGGGTCATGTCTACATATATCAATCGGAACTGCAACACGCGGCGGACGCGGCGGCTCTTGCAGGGGCAAACAATGCGACCGATGATGAACTTAATGCAATCGTCACCAAAAACGCGAACCGCACGCCTTTTACACCGACTTTCGAACGCAGAGAAAAAACAGCAGATAAATTTTACGTTGTTTTGAAAGAGAGCATTGAACCGATTTTTGTTGAAGTATTCGGCAGGGAAGTCTTTGTAACGATAACGGCTTCTGCGGCTGCCTCAATTACAGATAAGAAATTAGTACTGTTGAATAGATGATTGATGTTTGGGGGCAGATTCTTTGTTTACCAAGATAATGAAAGCTCTCAACAGTTTGGTTAAACGCTTGACGCCGAGACAACTGCTTTTCGGAGCCGGTGCACTTGCTTTAATAACAATTTTGATGGTCTACACGACGCTTACCCATATAAAGCAATCATTTGAAGAGGAAGCCAAAGCCTTGAAGGTCGAGCCGATACAAATGACCAAAGTGGTCGTGGCGAAAGTCAATATCCCGCGCGGAGTGGTTATCCAAGCGGATATGCTCACCGTCAAAGATTTCGCTGTTAAATCACTGCCTAAAGGAACTTCAAACGAAATTGAAAATTTTATAAATCTCCCGACAAAGCTTGAAATATTTGCGGGCGATATTTTGACAACCGAAAAAGTTTTTACCGATTACAGGCAGGCGACCGCGTCGACATAATTCTGATTCTGAATTCCGAAGGCGGAACAAAATCCGAAGTGCTCATGGAAAACGTCTTGCTGTTGAGTACTACATACAAAAGCCTCAACAAAAGAAAAAGAAGCAGGACGAGCAATCAACTCTCACGGAGCAACTAGATGACGCGGATAATGTTGAACCCGAAGACGTCGACAAAGTTGAATTGTTGCAAAATTATTCTCATGCGGAAGCGGTCGGCTCTGTCACTTTGGCTTTGAAGCCGGACGAAATTACAAGAATAACCGCAATGACTTCGATAGGAAGAATTTATCTTGCACTACGCCCGTTGAAGCCGCGCAGCGACAGCATGTACATACGAGAGACCGATTATTACACAGCGACGAGAAGCAGCGAGCCTCCCGCGCCGCCAATGCCGGTAATTCCTGCCGTGCCGCCGCCGAATATCCCTTCTCCCGTACTTCCCGTCATACCAAGTAACGCAATTGCCCCATCTGACGAGGGTTTTGAAATTCGTCACACGATATTTTGAGTTTACCAATACGCTCTAATTTGGTGGAGTTATGTTTAAGCTGATTTTTAAATCTGCCGTGATTTTTTTCATGCTCTTGATTTTTTTGACGCCGGCTCTTGCAAAAGAAGTTGTGAACGTCGACCCCGCAATGAACATTCCGGCGGAACGACTACGATTTTGGCATGGACAATCAACGACATGAACTTGACGATTTTTTTTTGTGCGTCGCGGATTTTGTTCCCGCAATCAAAAACCTAAAAAACGGTTACGAGGCGATTTTGCGTTTCGGCTACGACGTGAACAAAGTACGCCCTGAAACTCTCATTGACGCCGACGATGAATTTTATCACCGCCTCGCCAATGATTTTAAAGCCGCAAGCGATTCGATTCGTTCGGGTTGCCCGCTTATTTTAACCGTTCAAATTCCAAACTCAAGAGAGATATTTACGATTTGGTCGGGCTCTACACCAATAGACCCAAGCCGAAGGAAAATGTCGTTTTTCAAGAGGCTGTGGAGCCTATAGGAGTTTTGCTTTGAACTACAACGTAATTTTGGTCGACGCCGACGAGGCGACACTCACCCACACCGCCAATATTTTTAAGCGGTTGCCGAGCTTGACTCTCATGGCGTCTTATTTGGAATCAAAATCTGCACAAGGTCTTGCCGCCGTCTTTACTCCGAATTTATTTTTAATCGACGTTGACGACGCGGACAATCGGCTCATGTTGCCTGCCTTTGCAGATTATCGGGCTCATGAAAAAATGGGACGCCGACAAAGCTTTTGAGTCTATTCGCGCCGGAGCTGTCGGTTGTGTGCTCAAACCTTTTTCCGGTGAAAATTTTCTCTCGCGGAATCAGAAACACCAAACCGCGTTCCTGTTCTTTCTTCAGTGCAAAAGGTCGCAGCGAACCTCGCGCTTTCCATCGTTCGGCAAACGGGCGATTTGGTTGCGATTATCGACGCCGATTTACAATTCAGCGATATGGCAATTTTTTTCGACGTTGACCCGATTACGTGACGTGAAATTTCTTTCACCATTGAGGCTCAATGCTTACTTCCTGCCCGTCGCCGATAATATTCAACTCTTTATTCCGAACTGATTGATGTTGAAAGTTTAACCGCTATCTTTTCCACTACGTCTTGATTGATTTGCCTTCGGGCTTGAGTCCTTTTTCTACGAACATGTGCGAAATCGCTGATACGGTTTTTATTTGCGCCATGCTCAATACCGGTTTCGAGATTAAGCATATAAAACGGACGCTTCCCTTGTTTGAAATGTGGAAACACTACGGCAAGAAAGTCAACATAGTTTTAAGCCGCGCCGAAGACTCTCAAAAGGTCGACATTGAAAGGCAACTTGCTCACAAAGTCACTGCACTCCTGCCCAACGAATAACAGCGGCAATATCAAAAACGTCATGGATCACGAAAATCTTCTTTCCGAAAAAATTAATGCTATGGCAAAAGAGATTATCGACGATGCTTATTAACTTGGTTGCTCTGCTTTGCGGGCTTGCGGTCTTCATGATTCTCTTCTTGCTTAGAAAATATCTTGCGCGCTACCACATAAACCTCTTCCACGCTTTGATTCGCCGCCGCAAACGCTCATGGATTATAAAATCGTGAGAAAGGTTGTCGCCTTCCTCCCGCAAATGTCTTTTCTTTCAAATTTGGATATTCAATTGCGCCGCGCAGGAATTCCCTTGCTCGGTTCCGAGTTCATCGTTTTGGTTGCATTGTCCTCCATTCTTTTGGGCGGCATGACTTTTGCTATCACGCTCAAGCCTAAAGGAGCCGTCATTGTATTCTTCGTCGTGATTATCGTCGAATTCATTTTCTTGAGGCGAAATTTTCGTCAATCAGCTTAGCGACTGCTTAACGACAATCTCAAATGCTTTGCGCGCCGGCTTCAGCTTCATGCAGGCTATGGAGTTGGTTTCGCGGGAAATGGAGCCGCCGATAAGCGAGGAGTTCCAACACGTCATGCGCGATATTTCTTACGGTATGCTGATGGAGCAAGCACCGGAAAATATGGAAAAGCGCGTCGGCATTAACGACTTCAGCCTCGTCGTCACGGCGGTTTCAACCTCGCTCAAGTCTTGGATTCTATCAGCGAAACTATCAACAGCCGAATCCGTATGCGCCGCGAAATTTTGACGCTCACCACTCAAGGCAGAGCCTCCTCTTGGATTTATCGCAGGCATGTTGGTTCTCGTCGACCCGCACCACTTCGACGAATTGCTTCAAAATCAAATCGGCATGATAATTCTCGGTATCGCCGGCGTTTAGGAAATCATCGGCTTCATCGTCAATTCGCCGATTCTTTTCGAAAAAAGGTCAAGGTCTTGTCGAATACGCGCTCTTGCTCGGCTTCGTGGCGATTGTCACTCTCGGCTTGTTCACCAATGACGGCTTGTATACCAAATTCCGAACTACTCTTCAAAGTATCGCCAATCGTTTCACGACCTTCAATGAACATTACGGCAGCAGCCCCCTTAACCCCGAAAACCAAAATGAAAATCAAGAAAGCCCCATTGGCGGTGGCAATTAATGTCAAGCACAAGAAAAAAATTTTTAAACAAGTTATCGGATTCCTCGTGCTTCGGCGAGCTGTGGACTAAACCGAACGCGAGGATATGATATACAAACCATGGAAGGGAGAAATTTATTATGTTGCAGAAAATTCAAAAGAAAATTCAGGAGCTCATCAAAGAGAAAGGGCAAGGGCTCGTTGAGTACGCACTGATTCTCGGATTGGTGGCGGTCATTGCTGTTGCTCTGTTCCAGTCCGGCGGCTTGAAATCCAAAATAAATCAATCGACCACCGATGTCGGAAATGAACTTGAGGCAATTCACTCCGTCGCTTCTAGCTTCACAGTAGCAAATTAATCACTTACGAATAATAGCAACAGAGCATGATTGAAAATTTGACAGTCCACACAAATGGCAGATTATGATTCTGTCGGGCGCACGGTTGAAAAAAATGAGTCCCTCGATTCAAATTGAGGGGCTCACTTTTCTAATTAGGAATGCGAAATGCGCAATGCGTAATGATTGACAAATTTAATTGCGCCTTACGCATTACGAATTACGCATTGCAGTTAGGAGGTGAGCGTCATGATAAAATTTTTAAAGCGGCGCGGGCAGGCGGCAGTCGAATTCGCACTGATACTTCCGATATTTGCCTTGCTTCTGCCGGCGATGATTTATTTGGGCTTCTTCATTTTGGATTACGTGACACCGGACGCGGCGGCGGGTTACGCGGCAAGATATGTTGCGGTTCACGGCGAAAATTCAAACTTCCAAGCAAACGTAAAAGACAAAGTGCAGAACACGTTGTTGTATCTCAACCGGTATGAAATTGATGCCGCCTCGCCGAAACGATATGCGGAGACGAATAATAAAATCGTGACATACATGATAAACGAATTCGCCAACGGTATTATCGACCGACGGACACTTCGGAAAGTTTTTATCAGCAACTGAAACTCAAAATTCACAGGCAAATAGTTTCGGAGATGTCGGCGGACGAGCAGACGATACTTGCCGGCTCAAACAGGACACGCGACGAAATTCAAGAGATAGTTTCCGGCTATTGTCACAGAGCTTTCGACGAACAGGCAAGCATTTTTTCGAGAGGCGAACGACTTCAGATTATCACGGATATTTGCGACGAGATATTGGATTTCACGACGAGACGCACCTAATGAATATCATTGAAAAAATTTTGTCGCCGCCGGGCAGAAGGATAAACGAGGCTGCGCCGATGGTCGACGCCCGCTTGGCTGACGGTTCGCGTGTCAACATCATAATCCCGCCGCTTGCACTTGACGGCTCAATGGTCACGATAAGAAAATTTTCCAAGTCGGCATTGACGGTTCAAGACTTGATTAATTTCGGGACGCCGGACGAACGCATGGCAAAAAGCGCGGCTGAATATTTTGGTAAGCGGCGGCACGGGTTCGGGCAAGACGACGATTCATTCCGCCCGACGACAGAATCGTGACGATTGAAGACGCGGCGGAATTGAAACTTCAACAAGACCATGTTGTCCGCTTCGAATCACGACCAGGGCGCGATAGCAATTCGTGACTTGGTGCGCAACGCCCTGCGCATGAGACCCGACAGAATTATCGTTGGTGAGGTTCGTTCGGGCGAGGCACTTGACATGTTACAGGCAATGAACACCGGGCACGACGGCTCCTTGACGACGGCACATGCCAACACGCCGCGAGATGCTTTATCGCGTTTGGAAACGATGGTTTTGATGGCGGGTATGGAGTTGCCGGTTCGAGCAATACGCACGCAAATTTCCGCCGCAATCGATTTAATCCTCCAGCAGTCGAGAATTCGTGACGGCTCAAGAAAAATTACATACATTACCGAAGTGCAGAGCATGGAAGGCGATACAATAGTTTTGCAGGATATTATCGACGAGCGCGGAAAATCTGTCGGTCATTTCGAAGCGACGGGCTTGCAACCGACTTTCCTTGACAAACTTGCCTTTGTCACTTTTTGAAGCCGATAACATCGGAGGGCGTCGAAAATGATTCTGTTTATTTCAATCTTCGCGGGCTTATCGGTGTTTATTTTTTTAATGATACTCGTCCAAAAAATGAAACACGCCGAGCCGTATCCAAAACCTGTCGATATTTTCGGAAAGCGCGGGCGTTCGGTCAATCGAGCAGAGAAAATCTTCTGAGGTCATGGCAAGCCGCGATTGGTCGGAGCTGTCTTTCACGGAGCGAATCTTCACGCCGATAATAACTTCCGTGCAAAATTTATTTTTGAATTTCGCACCGCGAGCAATTTTGAAGACGATTGAGCGGCAGATTGTCCTCGCCGGCAAGCAAAACGTTTGGAGCCGCGAAAAAGTAATTTTCTCTTGGGGCATGACAATAGCCGTTGCGTTTAGCGCGGGGCTGATAATTTTCTTCACGTCGAATTTGCTTTTGATACAGCGCGTCGCAATTTTATTGACGCTGACTGCTATCGACGTGATGTTGCCCGCGTCGTACATGCGCAGGGTAATTTTAACGGAGCTGCCTCCGTTTTTGGATTTGTTGAGCGTGAGTGTGCAAGCGGGTCTTTCCTTCGATGCCTCTGTCGACAGAATCCTGCACCGTGCGAAGGGAGCACTGTCGGACGAATTTCGGCAAATGCAAAAAGATATGCGGCTCGGCTTGTCAAAAAAAAGAAGCCCTGCACGAAATGGCGGGCAGATGTGATTTGGAAGATATGTATTTGTTTACGACTTCGATAATTCAAGCGGAACGATTGGGCACGAGCATGGGCAAGGCATTGGTCGAACAGGCGGACAACATGCGCGAACGTTATCGGCAACGAATCAAGGCAGAGGCTTTGAAGGCTCCGATAAAAATTTTGTTCCCGTTGATTTTGCTGATATTCCCTTCGGTTTTCATCATAATTTTGTTGCCGCCGATTATCAACATTCTGAACCACCTCGACATTATGCCGTGACTGTCAGCTGTTAGAGATTAGTGGTTAGTGGTTAGGGGCTGTTGGTAAATTCAAAAGCAGCGGTTGACGAGTGCCCGGCCGCACATGGACGTGCGGCCGCCCGCGTAAAAAGCCGGAAGCTTTTTCAGCGGGGCAAACGCCCTTTTCTTTTGCTACTTTTCTTTTGGGCGCAGCAAAAGAAAAGTAGGTTCAATAAACAAAAATCATTGAAACGCCCAATCGGTGCCGACGATTTAATTTACCAACACGCTCTAGTTTCTAACCGCTAACCACTAAAATTTTTTATCACCTGTGAAGTTTTTGAACTTCTTCCATGAGGTATTCGTTTTTGATTTTAATGTAAGTGCCTTTCATGCCGAGAGATTTCGATTCGATGACACCCGCCGATTCAAATTTGCGCAGGGCGTTGACGATAACGGAACGAGTGATACCGACGCGGTCAGCGATTTTCGAGGCGACGAGGAGTCCTTCATTGCCGTTGAGTTCGCCCAAAATGTTAATGGCAGCCTCTGCCTCCGAGAAACTCAACGTTGCCAGCGCGATTTGAACGGTTGCTTTCTTGCGAGCTTCAATCTCAACTTTTTCTGTGTGGTCGCGCAACATTTCCATGCCGACGACCGTCGCGCCGTATTCCGCCAAAAGCAAATCGTCATCCGTGAAACTTTCTTCTTGGCGAGCGACAATGAGCGTTCCGATTCTGCGTCCCACTCCGTAAATGGGAACGATTGTGACATGCTTGCCTTTGACCGGCGAAACATAATTTTTCGGATTGGTTTGCGTGTCGTCGAAACGATTCAACCACTTGACGTAAGCTTCGGGGAATTTGCCTTTGCGAAGGATTTCGTTTTCGGTCGAGTAGTCTTCGTCGTCAATGAGCGAATAGCCGTAGACATCGCCTTTTTTATTGACAATGTAAACGCCGGCGTCGAGAACTTTGCTCAAGACCCTTGAGATTCCGTCGTACTCCACATTTTCGGAACGCTGGAGCAGCTTATTAATTTTCCTCGTTTTCTCCAAAAGCGTTGTCATATAAAAACTCTCCTTTGTTAGCTGTCAGCGGTTAGCTGTCAGAATTCTAATCACTAACCGCTAACCACTAAAAGCTGAATTTTGTTTTGCTCAATATCCTACGTTTATACTAACACGAAATTTTATAATGTCAATTTAGTTTTCAGAATTTTTCATGCAGTTCTTGACGGCGGGCGGCAAAAGTTGTAAACTTTCACTCAAACAGAGCAAAATGCTCCGCGAACGTTTTTTTCTATTAAAGGGAGGAATGCCAAATGGGTAACCGCAGGAAAATTGTTGTCGTCGGAACTTCTAACGTCGGCTCGGCAGTCGTCAACAAACTCGCCGATTTCCAACTCGCATCTGAAATTGTTTTAATTGACCTCAATCAAGACAAGGCATGGGGCGAGGCAACAGACTCCAGCCACGCAACCGCTTGCGTCTACAGCACCAATATCAAATTCCGCGCCACGAGTGACTACAGCGTCTGCAAAGGTGCCAACATCGTCATTATCTGCGCAGGTCCGTCGATTCGCCCGGGCGAAACTCCCGACCGTTTGAAACTCGCGGGCACCAACGCAAAAATCATGAATTCGGTCTTCCGCAACATCGCCGAACACACCAAAGAGGCTGTCATTATCCTTATCACCAACCCGCTTGACGTTGCCACTTATGTCGTAACCAAAATCGCTGAAGAAATCGGCTATCCGACCAACTTGATTATGGGCACGGGCACTATGCTTGAGACCTATCGCTTCCGCCGCATCCTCGCCAACAAGTACGAAGTCGACCCGAAGAATATCAACGGCTACGTTCTCGGCGAACACGGAAACGCTGCTTTTGTTGCTTGGTCAACCACCGGCTGCGCAGGCTTCCCGCTTGAAAAACTTGACGAATATTTCCGTCATACCGAACCGCTTGACAAGAAAGCCGTTGAGCAAGAACTCATTCAGGTTGCTTACGACGTTATCAATCGCAAAGGCTACACCAACACCGGCGTTGCTATGGCGGCTGTTCGTTTCGTTAAGTCAGTCCTCTACGACGAACACACGATTCTGCCCTGCTCGGCTCTCATGAACGGCGAATACGGCATTACCAACGTTGCGCTCTCGATGCCTCGCATGGTTTGTGCCGATGGTCTTATGCGCGTCTTTGAAATTGCTCTTACCGACGAAGAACAAGAGAAAATGTATGCTGCGGCTAAATCCGTTCGCTCTGCTCTTGACGGCGCAGGCATTAAATAATCCGACGACAAATTTTTCTTGCATAAAAAAAGCCCTTCCGATTTCGGAGGGGCTTTTTGATTTACAGTGATAAATTTTTTAAGCGGGCAAAGCGCAATTCGTGAAAGGCAATCGGCGTCGAAATGAAATTATCTGTGCCGTAGAGTTCGGAATATTTTTCGCGGCAATGGAGGACTCGCTTGACATAATCGCGGGTTTCGGCGTAGGGAATTTTATCAACGTCGGAAAAATTTTCTTTCCAATGATTTTTTTCAATCCACTCGTGAACGTTGCCGCGCCCGGCGTTGTAAGCGGCAAGTGCCAAAACGTCATTGCCTTTGAATTCGTCTTCAAGCTCGGCAAGATACCAAGTGCCGTATCGGATATTTGTTTCGGGCTCGCGAAGATTTTTTATGTCGTCGGCAACTTCTTCGGGAGGCTCGCCGAGCTGATAAGCTATCCAAGCCGCAGTTTCCGGCATGATTTGCATGAGCCCGACCGCCCCGCTTTGTGAATGAGCTTCCGGCGAAAAATTACTTTCGACTTTCATCACGGCGATTGCCAAAAATTTATCGACCTTCCAGCGCGAAGAATAATTTTCCAGCGTCGAGCGATATGGGAACGGATATAAAAATTTCTTCTGAATTGTCGGCGTGCTTATCAAAAAAAATATTGCGAACAACGCCGCGCAGCTTGCCAAAAATTTTTTAAGCATCAATTCACCTCCGCACCTTTTACAATGAATTTTAAATGATTGTGTCTTTGATGTCAAATTCGCAAAAAATTTTTTCAGCGTCTATTCATGCCTCGATAAATTTTATGCTATAATGTTTCGGCGAAAGGAGGCGGCTCATTGCTGACGAAATTTTTGGAGATAATCGGCGGCTTTATGATAAGACGCTTTGAAGAATTCGGCACGATAATTTTGCTTTACGTTGACACGATGAAACAGCTGACGCACAAGCCGCGAATCCGTCATATAATCGCGCAGATGGCTCACTTGGGCGTCGACTCGTTGACAATCGTATCGTTGACTTTGCTTTTTACGGGCGTGGTTTTCACGTTGCAGACGGCGCATGAATTTATTCGTTTCGGAGCGCAATCGACGGTCGGAGGAATAATCGCAATCGCAATCGGCAGAGAGCTCGGTCCGGTTTTGGTCGGAGTGGTCTGCGCGGGTCGAGTCGGTGCGGCAATCACGGCGGAAATTTCTACAATGAAAGTCACCGAACAAATCGACGCGCTTAAAGTCATGTCGGTCAGTCCCGTGAATTATCTTATCGTCCCGCGCATGATAGCCTGCATGATAGCCGTGCCGTTGCTTACGGTCTTCGGAGATATTATCGGCGTTATCGGCGGGTGGGTCGTCGCCACTCAATATTCGGGCATAAGCTCTTACGTTTTTGTCAATTCGATTCAGATGTTCGCGACGATTCACGACTTGACAGGCGGAATGATTAAGGCAATTTTTTTCGGCAATGTCATTGCGGTGCTCGGTTGCTATTACGGCTTGAACTGCCCTGACGGCGCGGAAGGTGTCGGCATTGCCACGACAAGGACGGTTGTCACGTCGATTATCGTCATTTTTATTTTGAACGCGCTGTTGACGTTTGTAATATACAGCGGTTAGCTTTTAGCTGTTAGCGATTAGCTGTTAGCTGTTAGCGATTAGCTGTTAGCTGTTAGCGATTAGCTGTTAGCTGTTAGAAAAATCCTGAAAGCTGAAAGCTGGAAGCTGATAGCTATAAAAGGTGAATCATGATTAAAATTGTTAATGTCACAAAAAAATTCGGTGAAAAGGTCGCGTTGAGAGATATAAATCTTGAAATTGCCGACGGCGAAACGCTTGCGATAATCGGCGGATCGGGTTCGGGCAAGTCGACTTTGCTCCGCCTGATGATTGGTTTGATTAAACCTACAAGCGGCGAAATTTGGATTGGCGACGACGAAATTTCTCACCTCGACGAAAAAGAAATGATGCGTGTCCGTCTGCGTATGGGAATGGTCTTTCAATATTCCGCGCTGTTCGATTCAATGACGGTCGGCGATAACGTTGCCTTCGGACTTGTCGAGCACACCGATTACAGCAAAGAAAAAATTCAATCAATCGTCCGCGAGAAACTTCATCAAGTCGGCTTGGAGGGCGTGGAAAACCGTATGCCCAATGAACTTTCCGGCGGCATGAAGAAAAGAGTTTCTTTGGCGCGAGCCATTGCCTTCGGTCCGGAAATTATTTTCTACGACGAACCGAGCAGCGGTCTTGACCCTGTCACGACGACAAAAATCGACGACTTGATTATCGAGACGCAACGCGCTTTGAAAGTCACGAGCATTGTTGTCACTCACGACATGGTCAGCGCGTGCCGCATTGCCAATCGAATTGCAATGGTTTACAACGGCGACTTGATTGCCGTCGACACGCCCGACAATTTCAAAAAAATTCAAGACGAGCGCGTCAAGGCGTTCTTCCGAATCATAGATTAACGCGGTGATTTCATGGAGAAAAAATTTAAAACGCTTGAACTTTTTGCAGGCGCGGGCGGGCTTGCCCTCGGACTTGAACGCGCAAATTTTGAGCCGGTTGCTTTGATTGAAATCGATACAGACGCCGCCGCTACCTTAAAGTTAAATCGCCCGAATTGGAATGTCATAAATGAAGACATTGCAAACATTTCCTCGCTTAATCTTGAAATATTTTTTGACATTCGGCGCGGCGAATTGGATTTATTGTCGGGTGGTGCCCCCTGCCAATCTTTTTCATACGCCGGCAAACGCCTCGGGTTGGAGGATGCTCGCGGAACGCTTTTTTATCATTACGCAATTTTTCTGCAAAAGTTACAACCGAAAATTTTTCTGTTTGAAAATGTTCGAGGTCTTTTGACGCACGACAAAGGCAGAACATATAAAACGATAGCGAATGTCTTCAAGGAATGCGGTTATCGCATCGACAAAAAAATTCTTAATGCTTGGGATTACGGCAACGCTCAAAAGCGCGAACGTCTGATAACTGTCGGCGTCCGTAAAGATTTGGACTTAAAAATAAAATTTCCGTTGCCGCACGAATATAAACCTCTTCTTCGCGACGTGTTAAAAAATGTTCCGAAAAGTGTCGGAGCGGAATATTCCGAACAAAAACGCAAGCTGTTTGAATTGGTACCACCGGGCGGATACTGGCGCGATATTCCGGCAGAATTGGCAAAGCCGTACATGAAAAGTTGTTGGGAAATGGAAGGAGGACGAACGGGCATTTTGCGGCGTATGAGCTTGGAAGAGCCATCGTTGGCGGTTTTGACTTCACCGACGCAAAAACAAACCGAACGTTGCCACCCGCTTGAAGCGCGCCCTTTTACTGTTCGGGAAAATGCGAGAATTCAATCTTTCCCCGACGATTGGCAATTTTGCGGCTCAATGTACAGCCAATATCGGCAAGTCGGAAATGCAGTGCCTGTAAACCTTGCGTTTTTCATTGCTGACGAAATCCGAAAATCCTTGGAGGTTTTGCAATGAGCTTGAACTTTATTTCCGATGAAAATTTTAAGAAACATATTCGCGAAACAATTTTGCAATACGGTGACAGTCTTCAACCTTATGACTTGAAAAAATTCAATGGCAATATTATCGACCCGATAAAGCTTTTGTTTGATAAAAATATTTACGGCGTAACGTGGGAAGAAATTATTCAGAGCGAAATTTTTCGGCAACGCGACAAATCGAATAACAACAGCATTGGTTATTTTCATCAAAATATTTTTCGATATATCGCAGGTTGCACAGTTCCAAAGTCCGGTTGGGATGTTATATTCAAAAAAGACCACGGTATTGAATTTGATGGCGATAAAGTCGGTACAATTTACGTCGAGATGAAAAACAAACATAACACGATGAATTCTTCATCCGGCGCAAAAACTTTTATGAAAATGCAGGGACAACTTTTAAGCGACAATCACTGCGCGTGTTATCTCGTTGAAGTTATTGCCAAAAAGTCTCAAAATATCCCGTGGATAATTTCGCTTGACGGACAAAGGCAACAACACAGCAGGATTCGGCGAGTAAGCATTGATAAATTTTATGAGCTTGTTACCGGCGAAAAGGACGCTTTTTATAAAATGTGCATGGCTCTACCCGGTGCGATTAAAGAGATTCTTGAAGGGACTGATACTTTGAAAGTACCTAATGATACCGTTTTTGTCGAGCTGAAAGAAAAAGCTGCAGAAAATTCTTTCGAGCTTGCGTTATTTATTTTGGGATTTGAAACTTATTCGGGTTTTAAGGAAAATTTTCTCGGGAGGCGAGGCAATGTCAGTTGAAGCAAAGGTCGGAGCGTTCACGGTCGGCGGGCTCATGTTGCTCGGCGGAGCGACGGTCGGTCTCGGAGATTTTCACTTCGGCGGAAGCAACGACTACACTTTATACGCAGGCTTTAAGCAGGTTGTAGGTCTTCAGCCGCAATCGGATGTTCGTTTGAGCGGCGTGTTGGTCGGCAAGGTCACAAAAATTGCAAACGAAGGCACGGGCGTCACCGTCACTATGGAAGTTCATGACGACGCAAAAATTCCAAAGCAGTCGAAAGTTTCCATTGCGTCGAGCGGCGTCATGGGGGAGAAGTTCATAAACTTTCAACCGAAGGTCGATAACGGCGAATATCTTCAGAACGGCGACTATCTTTATGGCGCGGATGAAGCCGGAATGGATGCAATGTTCGACGGCTTGACAAAAGTCATGGACAAGGTTGAAACTCTTTTGGAGGACGTGCATGCGATTATCGGCGACGACACTTTTAAAAAATCTGTCGTCGAGATGAGCGACAACATGAGTAAAGCCTCCGCGAACGTCAACGACATGACCGGCACATTTGCAAACCTTGCAAGAAATAACGAGGATTTGTTCAATGATATGATTCAACAAATGAACAGCGCGGTTGCCGGCATGAATCAAGCTATGGCGAATGTCGAACACATGACTGCCAACATTGACAAATTCGCGGGCGACCCTCATACCGTCGACGAGCTGCGACGAACGCTTGACAACATTGCAAAGACTTCGGACAGCGTGGCGAACATGGCGGACAACATGAACAAATTCGCGGGCGACCCGAAAGTTGCCGAAGACTTGAAAGCGACCGTAAGCAACGCCCGAAGCATAACCGAACGCGCCGACAGAATGTTGGGCAAGGTGGAAGGCACGGCGAATAAAATTTCTAACATTGACGTAACGCCTTCCGTTGATATACTATACAGCGGCAAAGCTCACGACTGGAACACGAATTTTAATGTGGACTTCACAAGCGACGATACCTCTTTGATACTCGGCGCGGAGGACATCGGCGACAACACCAAGCTCAATCTTCAAGGCGGAAAAAAATTCGGCACGTACTTCGGAGCACGCGGCGGGATTATCGCAGGCAAGCCCGGTATCGGACTCGACGCCTACGCCGGCAGCAGATTTAAATTTTCTGCCGAAGCCTACGACCTGAATCACGGCAAACTTCGTCTCAAGTCTCAATACAAGATTGCCGATTCGACTTATCTTCTCGGCGAACTTCACAACGTCAACAAAAAGAAAGACAGAGCTTTTTACTTCGGCTTGAAGCAGGAATTTTGATTAATTGGGAATTGGGAATTGGTAATTGGGAATGAAAAAATTTTTTTTGATAATCTGCGCGGCGATAATTTTTTTTGCGGGAATAATTTTTTTTGCCGGTTGCGGCAACGAAAATCCCGCCGAACTCAAGACGGAAAAAATTTCGCCGACGGAAGCGGTCGTGACGCTTGAGCATGACGGAAAAATTTCTTTAAGTCATGAAGTCATGATTTATTCGAACGTTTCGGGCAAAGTCTTGGAAAGATATTTCAAAGACGGCGACGAAATTGCGGAAGGTCAAAAACTTTTCAAAATCGGCAGCCAAGAGACAGAGACCGAACTCCTTCAAACAAAGGCGGCACTCGGCGAGGCAATGACCAAGTTGGCTAAAGAGACCGCGCAGAAAAATCCCGTCGAAGAAATTCAAAACGAGATTTACGAACTTCAAGAGCGCGTAAAATTTTTGGAAGAAGAATCTTCGGCGGGAATGATTCACGCGCCGATAACCGGTCAAATCGGTATCGAAACTGCCCGGCTCGGTGAAACAGTCAATGCCAACGAAACGATTCTTGCCAAAATCGGAAGGACTAATCCCGCAATCGTTCGCTTTGAAATTTCGGCGGAGGAGAAAAATTTTTTGGAGGCAAGCGCGCCGAAAGTTTCTTTGCAGTTCAGCGACGGCACCTCTTACACGAAACAAGGAACGCTAAATTTTTTAAACGACACGACAGTTGAGGCGACCTTTGAAAATCCCGACGGGCTTTTGCTTTTGGGCAACACTGTTCAAATTAAAATTGACGGCGTGAAAATCCCGAATGCCCTGCTCGTCCCCGAAAGTGCAATTCAGCAAAGCGACAGAGAATATTTCGTCGTCACTGTTGATTCAGATAAAAAAGCCGCCCGCAAAAAAGTTTCTGTCGGCGGCAAGTCGGGAGATAAATTTATCATAAACGCCGGCTTGAATGCGGGCGACTCGGTTGTTATCGAAGACACGACGCAGAATTAGTGATTAGTGATTAGTGATTAGTGGTTAGTGGTTAGTTATTAGAAACTAGTTCCTAGTTCCTAGTTCCTAGTTCCTAGTTCCTAACAGCTAAAAAGGAGTGATTGCGATGAAAATTTTTAAACGTATCAAGAAAAATATTCACAAGAAATTGACGGCTCTGCTCGTCGCGGGTATGGCAACTTTTACGGCAGGTACGGTTGATGCCGCAGAAATAATGAACATCACGCTCGACGAAACAATTCAACGCGCCTATGAAAACAACCGCACGATTAAAGAATCGGTCGCCGAACGTGAGAGAGCTTTTTGGAGTTTGAGTGAGGCTCGTCGCCAAACCAATCCGCAAATCTCTTGGGAATTATACGCTCAAAAATTCGGCGGGCAATATTACAGAGACTATCCTTATCACCGTTCTTTCGGTCACACTGCCGGAATCAGCATGCCGATTTATCAAGGCGGGCGTCTCAAGGAAGGTCGCAGGTCTGCTCGCTATGCCTTGAGCTCGGCGGACTTGTCTCTTGAAAATACAATGCAGATAGTTCGTTTGCAATCGACGACTTATTATTTTGACGTGTTGCAATACAGAAATTTAATCGAAGTTTACGAGGAAGAAGTTTTGACTTTGCAGGAGCATTTGCGAAACGTCAATGCTCAATTCCGCGTCGGCACCGTTGCAAAAGTTGACGTGTTGGAATCGCAGGTCGAACTTGCAAACGCCATACAAAACCTCGTGAATATTCAAAACAGATACGACGTTGCCGTTGCCAATCTGAATAATTATATCGGCTTGCCCGCCGACACCGTGATTCGCCCGCAAGACACCCTCACTTACAAAAAATATAATTTGAATTTGAGTGACTGCACCTCTTACGCTTTGGAGAATCGCGCAGATGCCGCTATGGCAGATTACGCCGTCAAACAAGCCGAATCCGCAAAGAAGGCAGCAAAAGCCGGTTGGCGTCCCAGTGTCAACGCTTCAATTTCTAAAGGGCTCACCACTGAAAATCCTTTCGGCAGCAAGGTAAGTGACCAATGGACGGCAGGTATCAGCGCATCTTGGAATGTTTTTGACGGAGGCATAACGCGGGCTCAAGTCAATCAGGCTGACGCAGACCTCATTCGTGCACAGGAAGTCGCCGCGCAGACTCGTGAACAAGTTCAGCTTGACGTTCAATCGGCTTTCTTGGATCTTCACGCTGCCGAAAGAAATATCGGGACGACTCACGCCTCTGTTGCGCTCGCCGAAGAGAATT
Source organism: Selenomonadaceae bacterium (assembly GCA_017535925.1). Classification (GTDB taxonomy): domain Bacteria; phylum Bacillota; class Negativicutes; order Selenomonadales; family Selenomonadaceae; genus Quinella. The sequence goes on from JAFXTD010000060.1 coordinate 34,546, forward strand.
ACAAAATCGCTCAAGTTCGTTACGCGGCGGGTGTCGGAACAAACCTCGACGTCATGGACGCTTCCAGAAAATTGACGGAGGCTCGTTCAAATTATTTCACCGCGCTTTACAACTACAACACCGCCAAAGCTTCCCTTGACAGATATATGGGCGTGCCGGTTGAGATTGACGTTGTGCGCTATATCGAATCCGAACACGACGGCAAGACCGCCGCGCAGTCTCGTGAAGATGCCGCGTTGACAAGTGAGGCAGCCGCCATTCCCGAAGTTAAAGAAGTTGCGCCGGTCGTCACGATTGACTTTGAAAACGAAGCACCGTTGCCTTCCGAAAACGTCGAACGCGAAATGTCCAAAGATGTTGAAAGCGCACTGACCAGAGAAAGAGCCTTTGAATGAATTGGGAATTGGGAATTAGGAATTGGGAATTAAATTCGCAATTCATTACCCATTCCCAATTTCCAATTTCCAATTGATAGAAGGGAGTTGCCGATCGTGTTGAAATTTTTAAAAATACTCGGCGGCGCATTGATTGTACTTGCACTGGGCGGCGGGCTTTACATAAATTCACAGCGAACGGCGATTATCGAAAAGGCTTTGACTAAGGCGGAAGACATTGCCTCCAAAACTTTGGGCGTGCCCGTCAAAATCGGCAGCGTCGACTTCAACGACATAAACTTTTTCGACCGCGACAAGGACAGCGATATAACGGTTAATGACATTGAAATTTTCGACAAGCAAGACGAATTGATTGCCCGCGTCGAAACGGCGAAGATTGATTTTAAATTGTTCGCCATGAAGGATGATCCCGTTGCCGCCCTCGACGAAATTAAACTCGACGGCGCGACGGTCAACCTCAAACAACGCGAAGATGATTCTTGGAACGTCAACGACATCAAGCTTGAGAGCGAGGGCGAATCGACTTTCGGTGCGAAAATTTTTTTGACACGCGGCACAATCAATGCCGACTTCGACGGGAAAAATATTTCGGTTGAAGAAATTTCGGGCGAGGCGGACTGCGCGGACATGAACGCAATCCCCGCCAAAGTCAATGCGAAAACTCTCGGCGCACTCGTCACGGCTTCGGGCACGGTCAGCATGAATCAGCAAGTCATCAATGCCGAAGTCGACGAAATTTTTTTTGACAAAATCCTCCCCTACTTGCCCGCCGATAAAATTCCCGAAGACGTGGAAATTTTGGGCGGCGCGGCTGAAAAATTTTCATTGCACCTCCTGCACCGCGACGACACTTTGACTTATCTCGGCTCGACGAAAATCAAAGACGCGGCGGTCAAAGTTGAACGAACCTCCGTTGAAAATATCAACGGCAACATAACTTTTAACGAACGCGAAATAATTTTGGACGCGGCGGCGACGGCGAACGGTCAATACGCTCTGGCAAGCGGCACAATTCGTCTCGATACCGACGAAATTTTTTTTGACATCTTCGCCGAAAGTGACGGCTTCACTCCTTCCGCAATTATCAGCGACATAGGCATTGACGGCTCGGCAAATGTTCGCGCTCACCTCGTCGGCACTGCCAAAAATCCTCAAGTCGACGCCGAAATTTATTCCGATTGGCTCGGCTACGAAAATCTTTCCACACAAAACATTTCAACCAAATTCCGTTACATCGGCGAAATGATTTACCTTAGCGACACGCACGCAAATGTTTTCGGCGGCAACGTCACGGGCACGGCGGAAATCAAGACGGCAGATTTTTCTTTTAATGCGCACGTCAAGGCGAACGGACTCGACGCGGCGACCCTTTGTGACTTCGGCGGCTCGGATAAAATCGTCAACGGAAAAATTTTCGCTGATGTCGGAATCAACGGCAACTATTCCGAACCTGCACGGCTTAAAATTTACGGCAACGCGGGCGCAACCGGGCTTGACTTCGAAGGTCTTTACGTCAACGATGCGAACGCCTCTTTTTATTTCGGCGACGACAATTTGACGATTGACTACTTAAGCGCGAACCTCCCCGACAGAGGCACGCTCGGCTTGGAAGGAACAATCAACGACCTTACCAACCTCAATCTGAATTTTTACGGCGCGCACGTCGATATGTCTCTCTTGAAAAAATTTAACGACGCCCTCGATATGAGCGGGCTTGCAGACTTCAAGGGGACTCTTCGCGGCGACGCCGATAATCCCAACGTGACTTTGCAACTTTCCGCCATCGACAACTCCAAACGCGAGGGCGAACGCTTCAAAGGAAAATTTTTTAAGCAGCCCTTTGATTCGATTCAGCTTGCGGCTTCGGGCAGTCTCGACGGCGTCAACATAGACAAATTCGATTTGGAAAAAGACGGGCAAATTAAGTGGACGGTTGTCGAAGGCAACGTCGGCTTGACGGGCGAAAAGAAAATCAATCTTCAACTCGACACGACGACCGTCCGCGCAGAGGATATTGCCGCGCTCGTCGCCCCCGACCAACCGATAACCGGCAACGTCTCCAACACCGTCAAAATCACCGGCACAATCGATAATCCGCAAGTCGCAGGAAATATCAAATTCAATCGCGGCTCCTATCGCGGATTTCTCCTAAGCGGCATGACGGGCGATTATTTTTTGGAAGGCGATATCCTCCGCCTGCAAGATTTTGAAATTACTTCGCCGATGGTCGACATGGTTTTGAACGGCACGATTAACAAGAACACGCGGGTTATGGATTTCGTCGTCGCCGGCAAGGACATTCGCCTCGAACGTTTTCAAAGCAAGCTCCCTCAAAATTATGTTGCCGAAGGTCACACGACTTTTGAAGGAATTATTCAAGGCACACCCGATGTTCCGATTTTCGACGGCGAACTCAAGGCGGAAGAAATTCATTTGAACGGCGTCGCTTTGAAAAATCTTTACGGGCACATTTCGACGAACGGCATGAACGTTTATCTTGACGACTTTCACTTCAGCGGCGAGGAAGGCGGCTCTTGTCAAATACAAGTCAGCACGAACCTCGACAGCGAGGCAATCAGCGGCGAACTCGATTTGACGGGCACAAGCATTGCCAACCTTTGCACGATTTTTAATAAGAAAAACGATTTAATCGACGGCGCACTTGATAGCAAAATTTTATTGAGCGGCACTTTGAGCAACCCGCAAGGCTCCCTCGAAGGCGAAATTTTAAAAGGCACGTTCGCGGGCTACGACATTCACGACATATCCCTCAACGTGAGGCTGCTTAACAATATCGTTTTCGTCAATCGCTTCGAAGGCAAGCAGGGCGATAAGGGAACGCTCAATCTTAGCGGCTCGGCAAAACTCGGCGGCGAACTCGATTTGAAATTGGTTGCCAAAGAAATTGAACTCGGCATGTTAAGCAAGGCGGCGGGCTACGATTGGGAAATGGTCGGCACGTCGAATATCGCGGCGAAAGTTCAGGGCACAATGGATAATCCTTTTGCCGAAGTGGTCTTGACGGCGACGGGCGGCATTAAAGGTTCGACCTTCGACCTCCTGCAAGGACATTTCCTCTTGAAAGATTGGCGCGTCAACGTCGAACAATTAATCGTTCAGCGTGAACTCGGCGGCAAGGTTTACGGCGCGAGTGCGGAAGGTTTCATCCCGCTTAAAGCTATCACTGCGAAAAGCAAAGAAAATCTTCCCGATAACGAACAGCTTGATTTAATCGTTTCACTCGACGGCGCGGACTTGAGCTTGTTGCCGGTCTTGAGCAGTTACGTTGCTTGGGGTATCGGCGACCTCGACGGCTCCGTTAAAATCACGGGCACGGCTGCTCATCCTCAAGTCAACGGAAAAATTTCTCTCAACGACGGCTCGATTAAAGTCAAGAGCATGAAGAGTTTGATTGAGCACATAAATATTTCTTTGGCATTCAAGGGCGAACGCTTCGACGTGGAAAATCTTTCCGGCAATATCGGCGCGGGCACCTTTGCTTTGACGGGCGGCTTGAGTTTCGCGGGCTTGGAATTCAGCGATTATAACTTCGACCTCGCGGCGGTTGACCTCGACATCAACAGCGATTTTTACAAGGGACTTTTGAACGCGAACTTCAACTTCAGCGAAAGGCAACATATGCATTGGAAGATGCCTTGCCTTTCGGGGAAAGTCGACTTCGACAAATGCCGCTTCAGCATTCCCGATATTCCCGATGACGATACGCCGCTCCCGAATTTTCTTCTCGACGTGTCGATTAATCTCGGCGATAAAGTTCATTTTTATAAATCGCGGCTCTACGATATGTACTTCACGGGCAATGCGCACTTCGGCGGCATGACAAATCATCCGAAAACTTCGGGAATAATCACAGTTAAACGCGGCGGCACCTTGACTTATTTGGAATCAGTGTTTAATATTCGGGAGGGCGAAGCGCACTTTAATCAAGTCGATACTTTCATGCCTTCATTGCATTTCCGCGCCGAAACAAAAATCGAACGAACAAAAATTTTCCTAACCATCGACGGGGCGCCCGACAAGATGAAGTTCAAATTGACTTCAAGCCCGGAAATGACCGAGACGGAAATTTTGCGGCTCCTCACTTTGCGCGGCTCCTACGAAAACGGCGGCGGCAATTTGACGACGGAAGACGCTTTGGCTATCGGCTTGCAAATGACGGTCATTGCAGAGATTGAAGACGCTTTGAAACGTTCACTGGGCATAGACCGGTTGAAAGTTTCCAGAGGTTCGGGCTCCATGTTTGAAAGCCACAGCCCCGCCGACCAAAACGCCAACGAACGCGACAAAAGAGATTACAACTTCACAATCGGAAAATATATCGGCGACAAATTCATGATTCGGTACACTCACGGCTTCGGCAGCCACAAAGTCAATCGCTACGGCATTCAATACGACTTCAACGACAATATCGGTTTGACGGTTGAGCGCGAGGGCAAAGAATATATCTTCAGTGTCGAGGCACGCTTCAAGTTTTAATTAAGAGGAGGATTCACTTTTGAAAGTCAAAAAATTTTTGCGAAGTAAACGAGCTGCGTTGATGGCGGCGTTAATGCTTTTCTCCGCGACGGGCGAGGCGGCTCCCGCGCAATCTTCCACGGTAAGTCAGCCCTTTGAAGATAAACAGGAGGTTCCCGCCGAAGTCGAAGTGGTTGACCCCGAACAATCAAAAATTACACCGCAACCCGTCGAGACAACCGCTCCCGAAACGCCGACAACCGAAACTCAAACCGAAACTCAAACGACGGAACAGCCCGTTGAAAAAGAAAACGACACTTCAAAGATTGACACTTCCCAAATTGATACAAAGGAGCCGGAATCACCGACAGTGGAGACGGGCGAGCCAGTTCCCGAACCTTATCGTTCGCAAGTGGATTCGACAATCCTTGAGTACATGAAACAGTTTGACGGCAAGACGATTGTCGATATTGTCTTCGAAGGGGCAAGCGAGGCGACTCTTCCGACAGTCAAAGTTGCTGTGATTGAAAACGTCGGCGACACTTTCAACGCGGCAACGGCTCTTCGCGACAGAAATGCTCTTGTCAACACCGGCTACTTCTACGAGGCTTATCAAACTTTCGAAGAAATTCCCGAAGGCATTGTCATAACTTTCCACGTCCTCGAAAATCCGATTCTTAAAGACGTGGTTTATTCGGGCAACACGCTTTACACCAAAGAAGAACTTGACAACATAATGACCCTCAAGCGCGGCGAAATTTTGAACAGCAACACCCTGCACGACAACATTTCGGCGATTCAAGAGGATTATCGCAACGAAGGCTTTATCCTCATGAAAGTGACCGATATGAACATCGACAAAGACGGCGTCCTCACTCTGAAAATCAACGAGGGCATTTTGGAAGGCTACGCCGTCAAAGGCAACAAGAAGACCAAAGATAAAGTTATCCTCCGCGAAATGCGTCAAGAGGTCGGCACGCCTTTCAATGCAAAATTGGCGCGGCGCAGTATGCAACGTGTTTACAACCTCGGCTTCTTCGAGGACGTAAATATAAAAATGAATCCCGGCGTCGAACCCAATGCGGTTGTCATGGAAATCAACGTCAAAGAAAAACGCACGGGCACTTTCGGTATCGGCGCGGGCTATTCGACTTCCGACGGCATTATCGGCATGGTCAGCGTAAGTGATACGAACTTTCGCGGGAACGGCGATTTGATTGCCATAATGTATGAAAAGAGCGGCGATGAGACAGACGCTCACGGCTACAATTTCACTTATCGCCACCCGTGGCTTGACCGTCACGAGACCGCAATAAGATTTCAAATTTACAACCGCACCTACGCTTACAACGATTACGATACAAGAGGGCATTTCAAAGAAGAATACATGCGCAAATATTCCGGCGGCGAAATTACGTTGAGCAGACCCGTCAGCGAATACTCGACGAACTTTATCACTTTCCGCAACCGCCGCGATAAATATGTTCGCCACGTTTCCAGCGGCAATGTCGGACGACGCGACGGCAGCAACTATGCCTCTTGGCGGCACAAAAATTTCGGCTTGACGCGTTCAATTACCCTCGAACACGTCACAGACACCCGCGACAATATTTATTCGCCGAAAGAAGGCAACAAGGTCAATCTTGCACTTGAGGTCGGCAACTTCGGCGGCGACTTCAACTTTCAAAAAGTTTCGATTGAACATCAACACTATCGTCCTGCCGGCGACCACGATCAAGTTTGGGCATTTCGCGGCATGTACGGTTACGGGCGCGGCGACTTGACCGAATTCAACCAATTCAGGCTCGGCGGTCAAGGCTCTCTGCGCGGCTATCGTGACGACCAATTTCGCGGCAACAGAATGATTCTCGGTTCGTTGGAATATCGTTTCCCGCTTGCAAAAAAAATTCAAGGCGCGCTCTTCACGGACTTCGGCGGCGTGTGGGATACGGGCTTGCGACCTCGAAACTTCAAAGGCTCTTACGGCTTCGGCGTGTCGTTGAATACTCCGATGGGTCCGTTGCGTTTGGATTACGGGCGCGGCTCTCAAGGCGGCAGATTCCATTTCACGGTCGGCACTTCATTCTGAAATAAAAAACAGACGTGCAAAAATCTGCGCGTCTTTTTTTTTTTGCAAGAGTCGAATCATTAACCCCAAAGGCTTCCGTTCTTCAGCCAAGGAGTTTCAGACCACATTGAGCTTGACTTGAGAAAAATTTTATCGTATGCGGGCGAATATTTATTCTTGACGGTGTTAAGATATTTTTGCAACTGTTCACGCGTGCAACTGTCAAAACCATATTGACCGGAGGATAATGTAATATATCCCGTTTCATCTTTGCCGATAAAAAAAATTATTTCTTTGCTGTTGAAGACATTGTTGTCGTTTACTTCTTTTATGTTGCCGTATGGAATGATGCAATCGGCAAGCCATAAACCTTTCATGCAGAAGCTGTCCTTTGTCAAAGCGAACCCCAAAAATCTGTCCGCCTCGCTTTGTCCGCCGAGAGAACTTTTTTCTTTCCGAATGACGCCGATACGAATGCAATCACTTTCGCTGTATCTGCCTTGACAAATCAGCTCAAGCGCAAATGCTTTTTCTCTGTCGTTAATTTGGTGCCAATTGCGGTCGACACTCGTTCTGTTTCTTTCAAAACGTTCGTCAACAAATTCGTAGCCGTTATGGCTGATATGCCACAGGTCGCCGTAATCTTTATCTTTATGATTAACAAAAACAGTATAGTTCGGATAACTGTTTATCAAAATACGTTTCAGTTCATGAATCGGCGAAGACTTCTGAACGGTTTTTTCCTCGCGCAAGGGCTCGCGGTGTTCGCTCACCAAAAAATTTTTTTTTATGTCATCGTCACCGAGTTGCCGCAAGAGGTAAGAAATTTTTTCGTTCCACTCTTGAGCAATCTCTTTGTGAAAACGTTCAAGCTCCCGCTCGCAAAATTGTTTCGTGTACTTGCCCGCCTTCCAAGTCGCCCTCGCCACGTCACGATAAAAACGCGCAACGCTGTCGGGCTTGATGTAATAAGCGTAGGAATATTTTTTCTCTCTTGTATCCTCGCCGAACCAATGACTGACCGTGACATATTCATAAGTTCTGTCGGTGCGGACGCAAGTATAAAATTCGCTTGCGGGCTTGAGGTGTTCTTTGATTCTGCCCGCCAACCAATCGTTTGAATGGTCTTGCCGCTCGTTTATGTAATCAGTGTCGCGTGTGCGGAAGATGAAAAAATCTGACGGTAAGGAAATTTTTTTACCTGTATAACTTTCCGACTCGTTGACGAAAGAGCGCAAGTCTTTAATCAATCTTTTATGAACGCCGTATTTGTAATTGCCGGTAGTTTCTGCATAGCGGGCGACTTTGTTCAATCTGCGTTGCTCGTACATGACGATAACCTGTTGAGCCAAAGCTTCCGCCTGCGAATAAATTTCGTCACGGAAAGCAGCTTTGCCTGCAGATTCCGCCGAAGATGAAGAGCTGTAATCGTATTCGTATTCGTCTGCGGAAGGCGGCGTGAATGTCAAAGTCTGTTGCATTTTTTCTTTCAGCTCTGTGAGTTTTGCAGCGGCGTTTACAAATTCTTCCGTCAAAGTCAATGCGTTCGTCGGACAAAGCGAGGCGATATTTCTGACCTTGCCGACTTCCGAATCGGAGACAATGCCTTCGCCGACGACTTCGACTTTGCCCGAAGAATCTTCCTGCAAAATTTTGCACTCAAGGGCGCACATGCCGCAAGCGATGCATTCATTTCGATTAACGTTCAGCTTGTACATTTTCTCTTACCTCACGGCTTGCATTTTTTTGATATACTCGTTGCCCGCGTGCAAAGTCTTGTCAATTTGCCCGCTGATTTTTCCTTCCGAATCGAACAGAGGAGCTTTCAAAATATCGGAGACGGCTGCCGCGAAGTTGCAACAATTCATGATGTCGTCAATGTCTTCGTCGCTGTAAATTTCCACGTTGAAGCCATTGCGCCAGATAAATTCCTTTGCGTCAACAACTTCAAAAGGTCGCAGGCTTTGTTGTCGATATTTTCAAGGGCAATGCGTGCGGTGTCGGTGTTGTGCGCGATAACCTCCGCCTCGTCGCTACGCGTGTAGGCAATGTCCAATTTTATCTTGGCGTCCTTTTTAATCGCGCCGCTTAGTCCGGTGAAAACCGCTCCGACAAAAGCTCCGCTCATACCGCCGATAATAAGCCCGCCGATTCCTCCCGCAAGTCCTCCGTGTTCGGCGGAAAACAAAAGCGTTCCGACAATTTCTCTGTCAGACATCTGCACGCCCGAAACAGAAATCATTTGGTTCATAAGGTTTAAATCTTCGGGGCGCAATGCCAAAGAGCGAATCACTTCGGCGGAAAGTTTTTTGTTAAAATTAATCTGCACAACTTTTTCGTGCCGGCGACAAATTTTGGAAGAGTGCCGCTCATAATTCCTTTCTTGCGATTCGCCAACTTGAGCATGGTGCCTTCCGCTTTTTCATATTGGGAACGCAATTTCCTCGACGCCGCCTCAATCATTGTGAACGCCTCGTAATTTACATTGCGCGCCTCGTGTTCGTTTTTGTCGGCTTGCCAAAAATCGCTGATAACTTTCGCGCCGATACCGCCTCCGATTAAAACGGGAATCATAAAATCACCTCACAAGTTCACAACAATTTTTCTGCGCCGAAAATCTCTGCGGAAGTCCTCGCGATTATCGAAGGCAACTTTCCCGCCGAAGTTCTGCAAAATTTTATCCAAGCCCGCCGCAATAACTTCAACGTCGTTTGAATAAGTGCCCTTTGAAATTAATTCGAAGCCGCCTCGAATATTTTTGTCCCATTGAAATTTTTCGTCGGCAAAATATTTTTCCATCAAGCCGCGTTGACGATTCATCTCGTTCAAAGCATCAGTCTTGATTTTTGAAACGATGTTGCGCCTGTCAGACGCCGCGTCAAGTCCTGCGTCAACCACGTCCATCAGCGCGAAAATTTCGTTGCAAGCGTGCTCAATCGCCACGCCGGCAAAAAGACCTCCGGGAAAATTTATCGCCAAAGATTTCAAAACGAGGACGGTGCAACGGCGTGTCACGAACTTGACAAATTGTTCGTCGGAAATTTTTCCTTCCGCCCAATCAAACGCCAAGTCCTTTACAATGTCTCCGAAAGCCACCGCGTTGAGCACGGGATTGTTTGAGCCGGCAATGTTGCGAACGATTTTTTGCGAGGCTTGCCCTGCGAATTCTCTGCCGATACGTTGAGCCTCTGCCACGACAACTTTTTTACCGCGTTCAATGACGATTTTCTTGACGACGCTGTCGGATTTATCTGCCAAAGCACGACTTGCCTCGTCAAAATTTTTTTCGTCTTTCGCCACGTCAAGAAGAGTTGCCGTCGTCGAAGTTATAAGCTTAACCGTTGCCTCGTTCAAATTTTTTGCGTTCTCGCTTTTGATTTTGTCTGTGGAAATTCTAAGCTGACGTTCGACCTCGCGGGCAAGGGGCGGCGGCAATTTTTCTTCCGCGATTTCGTAGGAAACTTTATAACCGCGCTCAAGTGCCGCGTCGCTGAATTTGACAAGCTCTCGGCTGACGGGCTCGGTGATTTTTTCTTCGTAAGCCATCGCGTCTCAACCTTTGCTGACTTTTATTTTGCCTTTGCCGTATTCGACGACGTAGCGTTTGCCGCAGTGAGGACAGTTCGCGCCCTTTGAAATCGCCATATCAATCACTCCTTAGCTTTGCTTGAAAAAATTTTATCTGCCCGCTCGAATTGCTCAAGCATTTTGTCCATATCGTCGTTGAGCTTTTTTATCTCGTCGAAAGTTTCTTTCATGTCGCTCCAAAAATTTTTCAAGTCCGATTTATAAATACCGTCAATGTCAGTGAGCAGAGCCAACTCGACATCCAAGGCACGGGCAATTCTTATCAGCATGGGCAGCGAAACATTTTTATTTCGGAGGCACTTTCGATATGCGACAGATATTTTTTGTTTATGTCCAACTTGTCGGCGAGTTCGACTTGTGTCATGTTTCTCAACCTGCGAAAACCGGCAATACGCATTCCGATACAACGCATCTCCTCATGAAAATCTTCTTTCATACGCTTGCCTCCTCAAGTCCTTTTGAAAAATATTTTATCAAAAAATTTTCCTTTGTCGACGCCCGCGAAGACATACTCCTCCGCCTGACAGGTATAATTCGACAAAACGGCTTCGAAGATGCCTCCAAAAATTTTTTTGCGGCGTATGTATTCATTACCGAAAATTTGACAGGTTATAACGAATTAAATATAATTTATGCTGTGAAAAGATTTATCTTTTAATTTTTTCGGGAGGGATTTTTTTTAATGGATCTATCACAGCTTTTGACTGATATTAATGATTTCGTGTGGGGTCCGATAATGCTGGCGTTCCTCGTCGGCACGGGCATTTTCTTGACAATCCGCTTAAAATTTTTGCCGTGGATAAATCTTTGGTACGCAATCAAAATGATTATGCTCCACAAGGCGGACAACAAAGGCGACCTCTCACCGTTCCAATCGCTCATGACGGCTTTAAGTGCGACGGTCGGCACAGGTAATATCGTCGGCGTGGCAACGGCTATGGTACTCGGCGGGCCCGGCGCGATTATTTGGATGTGGATAAGTGCGGCGTTCGGTCTTTCAACCAAATACGCCGAATCCGTTTTGGCGGTCAAGTATCGCGAAACAAACTCCGTCGGCGAAATGGCGGGCGGCCCCATGTACGCCATGAAAAACGGTATCGGCGGCGGCTTCGGAAAATTTTTGGCAACGGCTTTTGCACTGTTCGCGGTTTGCGCCTCGTTCGGTATCGGCAACATGACTCAAGCAAACTCAATCAGCTCCGCTTTTCAATCAAGTTTCGGCTGGTCGGGCGAAATCACCGGCGCAATTCTCGTTGTCTGTTCGTTGGCGGTTTTAATGCGCGGCGTTCATTCTATCGGCAAAGTCTCAAGCTTTATCGTTCCGAGTATGGCGTTCTTTTACATTCTTTTCACCGTGATAATTGTCATTGTCAATTTTGAAAACGTGCCCGGCGGTTTGGCGATTATGTTCCAAATGGCATTTTCGTTTGACGCGGTCGCGGGCGGCGTCGGCGGTTCAATCGTTGCAAGTATGTTGACGGCAATGCGTTGGGGCGTGGCTCGCGGCGTCTTTTCAAATGAGGCGGGACTCGGCTCGGCTCCGATTGCGGCGGCGGCGGCTCGCACAGACCATGCCTCGCGTCAAGGTTACGTCAACATGACCGGCACTTTCTTCGACACAATGATTATCTGCTTCTTGACGGGTTTGGTTATCGCAAGTTCGGGAATGCTCGGCTCGCTCGACCCCGAAACAGGCAAAGTGATTTCCGGTGCGCCGCTCACGATTTTGGCTTTCAGCACGGTCTATGGCGAAGGTGCAAAGTATATCGTCTCGATTGCCCTCGCGCTCTTTGCTTATTCGACAATCCTCGGCTGGGAATATTACGGCGAAAAATCTCTCGAATATCTTGTCAGCAACCGCAAAGTTATTTACGCTTACAGATTTATTTTCAGCTGCATTACGTTTATCGGCGCGACGCAAACGCTCGACGTTGTCTGGAATTTTTCGGACACAATGAACGGCTTGATGGCTATTCCGAATTTGCTCTGCCTTGTGATTCTCAACAAAGACATTGCCAATGAGTGCTTCGATTATCAAAAGAATTTTGTTGCTCAAGGAAAATGATCAGTGGTTAGAATTCTAATCGCTAACAGCTAGGGGCTGTTGGTAAATTAAAAAGCAGCAGTTGGCGAGTGCCCGCGTAAAAAGCCGGATGCTTTTTCAGCGGGTTATCGCCCTTTTCTTGTAGGAATTAGGAACTGGGAACTGGGAACTAGTTTCTTATCCCTAGTCCCTACTAGGGGTTGTTGGTAAACTCAAGTAAAAGAAAAACATAAGCAGTTCTTTGATAAAATGAGTTTGAAAGAAGTGAACAACTTATGTCAAATTCATTTTACCACAAAGATTTAACGGACGCTCAATGGAACAGAATAAAAT
>JAFXTD010000061.1 GCA_017535925.1 Selenomonadaceae bacterium
AAATTTTATTCTGTTTCATTGAGCGTCCGTTAAATCTTTGTGGTAAAATGAATTTGACATAAGTTGTTCACTTCTTTCAAACTCATTTTATCAAAGAACTGCTTATGTTTTTCTTTTACTTGAGTTTACCAACAACCCCTAGTTCCCAGTTCCTCGTTCCTATTAAGCGGTTGCGGCGGCGAAGATAAAACTCCCGCCGAGCCCGAAAAAAAATCTGTCGAGAAAGCTCCCGTTGAAACTTCTTCCGACAAAAAAATTCTTGTCTTATATTTCTCGCGCACCGGCGAAGAATACAACGTCGGCACGATAACCAAAGGCAACACGGAAATTGTCGCGGAAATGATTGCTCAAAAAGTCGGCGGCGATTTGTTCGAAGTCAAGCCCGCGAAACCTTATCCGAACGAATATCAGGCTTGCACCGAAATTGCCAAGACCGAACTCGAATCGAACGCACGCCCCGCCTTTGAAAAAAATATCGACAACTTAACTCTCGCGCAATACGACACGGTTTTTATCGGCTACCCCATCTGGTGGAGTGCCTTGCCGAGAGTTATGATGACTTTCCTTGAGAGCAACGACTTCAGCGGCAAGAAAATTATTCCGTTCTGCACACACGGCGGCAGCGGACTTGCCGGCACCGAACGCGAAATAAAAGACGCTTGCCCGAATTCGGAAGTTCTTCAAGGCTTGGCGATTGTCGGGAAGACCGCGCAAAATGATTCCGCCGCCGTCGAAAAAGATGTTGAAGCTTGGCTGAAGACTTTGGGCTATTAAAAAAAAAATTTTTATGATATACTCTCCGCAAAAAATTTTGAGGGGAGTAATTTTTTTTTGAGTAACGATAATCCTTCGAAGCCGAAACGTTCTTTGCGAAACATTTTCCTGTTTATAAAATTTGTCGTCGCAATGGTCGTGACTTTTTTTATTTCGTTCGCCGTGACTTTATACATGAAGAGCGAAGACCCCGCCGATTATGTTGAAATCTTCGCCGACAAAATTTTTGAAGAGAAGGAAATAAAATCGCGAGGCGTTCCCGAAATAAAAACTCTCTTTGACGAACGCAACAAGCAACCCTTCGACCCCGCCAAATACGAAAACGCCGATAAAAAAATTTCTGCCGCCGAAGACAAAAAAATTTCTGCCGTCGACGAATTGCCTCCTCCTCAAGCCGGGCGGCAAGAAGAAGAGCCGGGCTTTTTGGCGACGCTCGACCGAATGACTTCAATCAAGCCGGCCGTCGATGAGAGGATACAAACCATTCCGAATTACGTTTTGCTGAATCAAATGCCGTCCTTTTTGCTTCAAGCGATTATCTCTGTCGAGGACACGCGCTTTTATAATCACAAGGGCTTCGACTTTATCGGCATTGCCCGCGCAATCCTCGTGAATGTGGAGGCGGGCGAAATTCAAGAAGGAGCCTCGACGATCACTCAACAGACCGTCAAAAATCTTTTCCTCACAAGCGACCAAACTTTCACGCGCAAGGCAGAAGAATTAATCCTCTCAATGAACATGGAAAAAGACTTCAATAAGGACAAGATACTTGAGATTTATCTGAACGTGATTTATTTCGGCTCGAATTTCTACGGAATTTACGACGCTGCTCAAGGATACTTCGGCAAGGAGCCCGCCGACCTCACGATTGCCGAATGCGCAATGCTTGCCGGGCTTCCGAACGCGCCGAGTCTCTATTCGCCCTACGTCGACTTCCGGCTCGCAAAAAAAAGACAACTCGTCGTTATTGACGCTATGGAAAAAATGGGTATTATAAGCAAGACTGAAGCGGAAAACGCTCGCATTGAGGAAATTATTTTGGTGCACTGAAAATTTTAAGGAGGGATTGATATGAGAGTCGCAATGCTGACTTTAAACGTCTACACCAATTACGGCAACGTGATTCAGAAATATGCACTGTATCGAACGTTGGGAAGGTTCGCGGATTTTGTGGAAGTTCTTTGGCACCACACAACGGTTCCCTTTTTGCCTTACAAGATGGAGAGAGATCGTTGGGAGGAAGGCAATCGGAAAAAAACGGTCTTCGAGACTGTCCGTCAATTTAAAAATAAAGCTTTCAGCGATGCCAACATACGCACGCGTTTTGATATAGAATATTTGGAAGACATCGCCGACGATTACGATTTTTTTGTCGTGGGCTCCGACCAAGTTTGGAATCCCGACTTCGAACTTCCCGGCAGATTTTTGGACTTCGCGCCGCCCGAAAAGAGAATAGCTTATGCCGCGAGCATTACACGCCCCAACCTTCCCAAAGAGGTCAAGAAAACTTATCGGGAAAAAGTTTTGGAAATGCCTCACGTTTCTGTTCGCGAAAAAGATGGCTGCGACCTTCTCGAAAAGCTCACGGGCAAAAGACCGTTGCAAGTTCTCGACCCGGTTTTCCTTTTGCCGGCTGACGAATGGCGAAAAGTTTCAAAGAAACCTGCGTGGCTTGACAATAAAATTTATGAGAACGGCTATTTGCTGACTTATTTTTTCGACGGACAACCTCCACAAGAAGTTTACGCGCTGGCAAAGCAACTGGGCTTGCCCGTCGTGAATCTTCTCGACAGAAACAATTTCAATCATTACGCGAACGGCGTGGAAGAATTTTTGTATCTTATGTCACACGCAACCATAATCTGCACGCGGTCTTTTCACGGCACCGCCTTTTCAATGATATTTGAGCGACCGTTCATAATTTATAAGGTCGGCACATTGCTTACCACAAGATTTTCCCGAATCAGTTCTTTGCTTGAACTTTTCGGATTGAGCGACCGCGTGGCGGAACCGGATTTTACAATTAAATTGGATGACCCGCTGAAGATTGATTTCTCTCGTTTCAGGGAAGTTTTGCCGCTCGAACGAAAGAAAGCTTTCAGATTTTTGGCGAATGCATTTTGGGAATAAATTTTTGGAGGTGAAGACTTATGAAGATTGAAGAAATGATTGCCGCCAATCGCGCCGACTGCAGCGGTTGCGAGGCATGCGCAAATATTTGTCCGAAAAATGCAATAACCATGATTCGCGATGCCGAAGGTTTTGCTTATCCGAAGATTGACTCCGAACTTTGCATACAATGTGGTCGTTGCGATGCAACTTGTCCCGCGCTGAACTTTACAAAAAAGACGGTCACGGAATTGCCGCCGACTTTCACGGCGATTTACGATAACGATAAAATTCTTCGCCACAGTTCGTCGGGAGGAATGTTCACGGCACTAAGCGAAATTGTCTTGCGCAACGGAGGCGTTGTCTTCGGCGCGGGCTTCGATAAAAATTGGCATGTCTTGCACACTTCGGCAAGGACTATCGACGAATTGGAAAATCTGCGCGGGAGCAAATATGTTCAAAGTCAAATCGGCGACGTTTATCGTCAAGTCAAAGAGGCTCTCAAATCGACGAGCGTTTTGTTCAGCGGCGTACCCTGTCAATGCGCCGGCTTGAAACATTTTCTCGGCAAGGATTACGATAATCTTTTGACTGTGGAAATAATTTGTCACGGAGTGCCTTCGCCTGCTCTTTGGGAAAGATACATCGGCGAAGTTGTCAATGCACATGAAATTACTCACGTCAACTTTCGCAGCAAGCGCACGGGCTGGATTTCCACAATGGATATAATTTTTGCCGACCAAGGACATATCATTATTGCGAATGCAAAACACCTTTACGGAAAACTTTTCTTGAAAGGTATTTCGGAACGACCCAGTTGTCAGGCTTGCAAATTTAAATTCCCGAACACGCAAAGCGATTTGATCATAGGCGACGCTTGGGGCATAAAAGATTTTGCACCGGAAACGTATGACAAGCGCGGCGTTTCGATCGTCTTTATCAACACGGCTAAGGGCAAAAATTTTTTCGAACAAGCCAAGCTGAAAACCAACCCGATTAAATTTGTCGACGCGTTAAAGAAAAATCCTCGCGTCATATCTCCCACCTTTGCCGATTCACGACGAGAAAAATTTTTCGCCGACCTCGCCGCCGACAAAGATTGGGTCTCTGTCATGCAAAAATATTATTCGCAAGACGACGAAAAAACAACCAAAGAAAAAAATAAACAGCAGGGTGCTCTCTACAAAAAAAATTTGCAAGAGATTCTCTCCCCGATTCGTCAACAGTTCGCGCAAAATGTTTTGATTGTCGCTTCCGTTCGAGATAACGACGGACAAAAACTTTTGGTGAAATTCTTCGAACATAATCTTAAAAATTGCAACGTGTATTTTCTTCAACCGAAGGACGAGGGACAATTTGTCTGCAAGGAAAATTTTTCGGGATTCAATTTTGATTTGAAAGACACCGTTGCACTGACCGACTTTATTAAAAAATATAACCTCGAAGGAATTTTTGTCGAAAAACCGTTGGACTTCGGAGAGAGCTCAACCGTGATAGTCGATTGGCTGAAGAACTGCGGCTTGCCCGTAAAACTTTTCAAGGTGAAAACAAATTAATCAAAATAAAAAGCTCGACCGTCTTCAATGACAGCCGAGCTGATTTTTTTATCCGAGTCGCGCCTCTTGCTTGGTCAATGCCTCTTGCCAAACAGCTTTGAGCGGCACGGAATTTTTTTCGGCAAGGCGGCGGCAGTCCTCGTATTCGGGCGTTATCGAAACAATTTTGCCGTCATACGCGCTGACTTTGCATTGAACCTCGCCAAACTGCGTTTCAACTTTTGCCATCTTCCGAACAGCTTCAACGCGCCGCGAAATTTCTATCACGCGCAAGCCGATTGTCGTCGTCTCCTCGAAAATAATTTTTATGCAAAGCTCCCTGTGTTCCGCGTCGACCAAAACGCTCAACATTTGCGCGGGGCGATTTTTTTTCATGTGAATGGGCGTCGTCCACACGTCGAGGGCTCCCGCATTAAACAACCTCGCGTAAAGCCAATCGTATATCTGCGGATTCATGTCGTCGATGTTCGCCTCAAGCTTGACCAAATGTTTTTCCGATTGCCCGCCGAAAGTGCCAAGATAAATTCGCAAGACGTTCGGAATATCCAAATCCCAAGTGCCCGCGCCGTAACCGATTTTTTCCGTCGCGAAGTCTTCGGGCAAGTCAGTGCTGTATTCGGCGAGGGCTTTGACAATCGCCGCGCCCGTCGGTGTCGTGAGTTCCTTTTCCGCGCCGAAGTGATACGTCTTGAATCCTTGCAGAAGCTCGGCAGTCGCGGGAGCCGGAACTTGCATCAAACCGTGAGCACATTTCACGAAGCCGGAGCCCGTGTTGATTCGAGAGACAAAAATTTTTTCCACGTCAAGATAATCGAGGCAAATCGCGCAGCCGACAATATCGACAATCGAATCAATCGCGCCGACCTCGTGGAAAGTGACTTCCTCTGCCGAGCGTTGATGAACTTTGCCTTCCGCCGCAGCTATGACATTGAAAATCGCAAGCGCACGAATCTTTACAGCCTCATTCAGTTCCGCGTTGTCGATAATTTTTTTTATGTCGCCGAACGTCCTGTGACTGTGATTTTTTATGTGTTCGTGGCGGTGCAAGTGTCTTATGTTCGGGCGGGCAAGTTCACTCTCAAAACTTTTGGGAAGTTTCACGTCAGCGTAAGTCGCGCCGATTCCGTTCTTGCTCACGTCGAAAATTTCCAATTCAAATTCACGCGGCAAGTTGAGTTTGTCGAGTTCGCCGCGCAAATATTTTTCGGGCACACCGAGTTGAAGGCACGCACCCAAAAACATGTTGCCGCTTATGCCTGCCGCGCAATCCAAGTACAAAGCTTTCAATCAAATCTCTCCTTCAAAAATATATTGCATTCGAAAAGCAGCGGGTAGTCGAAACCCTGCCGCACAATTTAGCTGTTAGCTGTTAGTGGTTAGCGGTTAGCTGTTAGGAACTAGAGCGTGTTGGTAAATTCAAAAGCAACGGTTGGCGAAAGCCCGGCCGTCACGGATGACGGCCGCCGGCGATATGAACAGGATGTTCATCCGCCGGTTAAAGCACCTTTCTTTTTGCTACTTTTTCTTTGGTGCCGGCAAAGAAAAAGTAGAAGAAAAAATTTAAAGTCATTAAAACGTTCAATCGAAGCGAGGAACTCCGAATCACGACAGCCGATTCTGCGTGCCCACTCTTTGGCAAAGACGGGGGCAACCTCTGCTACCAGCTCTTTGACTTGTCCCAAAGCAACGGGCTGAACAGCGCAAGTACCGTGAAAATTTCCAAGCGGCTCAAAAACATGAAACCGCACGCACAAAATTTGCTGAAGTCGGGCAACAAACTGTAACCGCTCGTCGCGCCCTCAATTCCGAAGCCGGGACCGACACTCGCCATCGTCGAAACGCTCACGCTTATTGAATTCACAAAGTCTATCCCGTCAAACATCATGACCGCCGCGAACAAAACATCCAACACGACGACTGCAAAGAAAAATTTCGCCGCGCCGTAGACAACATCCAAATCAACGGGGCGACCGCTCAACTTCACTTGGCTGATTAAATTCGGATGAATTTTTTGGCGAACAATCAGCGCAACGAACTTGAACAGCAAAATGATTCGCGCAACTTTCAAGCCGCCCGCCGTCGAACCTGCACAGCCGCCCAAAAACATCGTCATCATTAAAAACGCTTTGCTCAATGGAGGATAGGTGTCAAAGTCGTGAGCCACAAAGCCCGTCGTCGAACTCAAGCTTGACACGTGAAAAAAAGCTGCCCTCGTCGCCGTCTCAATGTCCACGCCCTTTTCAAAAAACAAATCAAGCGCGATAACCGCCGAAGCCAACGCAACTATCAGCAAGTATGTTCGGAACTCCGTGTTCTTGAAAATCGTGCCGATACCTCTTCGAAAAGCCACAACATACATTGCGAAGCTGCCGCTTGATACGACCATGAAGAACGCCATGCAATATTCCAAGTAAGCGTTGCCGTATTCGCTGACAGTCCCGTTGTAAATTCCGTAGCCGCCCGTCGCTATCGTCGTCATTGCATGATTAATCGAGGCGAAAGGGCTCAACCCGCACAAAAAATAACTTGCCGCACAAATTATCGTCAACGCCACGTAAACCGAGAAGAGGGCTTTTGCATTGTCGCGTATTCGAGGCATTTGTCGTTCCTTCGTCGGGCCTGTCGTTTCCGCTTTCAAAATGTACATGCCGCCGCGCCCGAATTGAGGCATTATCGCCATGAAGATTACGACAATCCCCAAGCCGCCGAACCAATTCGACATGCTCCGCCAAAGCAAAATACTTCGCGGCAAAACTTCAACGTCTTCGATAACCGTCGCGCCCGTTCCCGAAAAGCCCGATACCGATTCAACCAAGCTGTCGAGAAAATTTAAATAGCCGCCCGCAAAATAAGGCACGAGTCCCAAGATTGACATCAACAGCCAGCCCAAGCCGGTTATCGCTATGCCTTCGCGTATTCCGAGATTGTCTTTGTCTTGCAGTCCGCCGAATCGTTCAAGCTCAAACGTCGCCGCGAGGCACAAGAATATCGACAACAGAAACGCCGCCGCGCCGTCGAATTCTTGTTCAATCGCCGCCAAGAGGAATGGCGGTATCATTGCCGCGCCGCAAAACAATGTCAAGTAGCCGAGCAAAGCCGACACGATTCGCCTGTTCATTGCCTCCTCCTGATAAACAATCGCTTGTAAATATCTTTTCCGTTAATCTTCGCGCCCCATGACGTGCCGTCCTTGTGACAGCCGCAATCGCCGTAGATGTAAGTGCAACCGAGAATTTCAAATTGGGCGGGATTGTATTTGTCGAGGAAAGTTATCGGCACGCCCATGACGCCTTCGTAATCGCAAGGGATAAAAGCCGTCTTCGGAACTTCGATTGCGTCGTAGTTGTCGTAGTGTGGAAAAAGCTCCGGCTCTTGCGAATAGCGTTTGAACAATAAAATATCTTCATGACGTTTGCTTAAGTCAAGATTCGTGAACCAATGAACATTGCGGAACTTGACAAGCCCTGTCTTCGAATCAAACACGCCGTCGACAAAATCTTTGTAAGCTCCTTTCGGCAAGCTGAAATAGGCATTG
>JAFXTD010000009.1 GCA_017535925.1 Selenomonadaceae bacterium
AACATTGTCGAGAGATTTTTTCAGCGAATCAAGAATTACCGTCACATCTCTACTCGTTATGACAAATTGGCTTTTTGTTTTGAGAATTTCGTTTTACTCGCTGCTTGTGTTATTCACTTTTAATTTACCAACAGCCCCTAGGAACAAGAGAATTAATAAAATAATTTTTTTCATGTCGTCACCTCAATGAGTCGCTTTAAGATATTGTAAATCGCCGTACCAATAGGAAGCGGTCGTGCCTCCGTCAATCAGAAAATCTGCGCCGCTTATGAAACGTCCTCGACTGCTCATGATAAATTCCGCGAAGTCACCGACTTCATCGGGCGTGCCGGCTCTGCCTGCGGGCGAGGCTTTCAACATGTTGCGATAACCTTCGCCGCGAGGGCCTTTCAATTCGTCGGCGGCAAGAGGCGTGATGATTATGCCGGGGCTGATTGAATTAATCGTTGCGCCGCGTTTGCCCCAAGCCGTCGCCTGACCCGCCACACGCAAGACGTTGCAACGTTTGGAATATTGATAAGCCTTGAGCGTGTCGGTTATCGCCTTGATAAACGGCAAGTCCAAAAGTTTTTCGGTCGGGGTCGTTGCCAATTGAAAGTTTTGTTCCTCCGTCAAAGCTCCGAGTCTGTGTCCGCTTTGCGAAGAAATTATCACGCCGCTGCCGCCGTCCGAAATGACTTTGCCAAATTCTTCAAGCAAAACCGCCGTGCCGTAGAGGTCGACTTGCAAAATTTTTTCTACCGGTGCTTGCGAGGGTGAGACGCCCGCCGCACAAATTAAATTTTTTATCGCGCCGAATTGTTGAGCGTATTCGACGAGTTTCAAAATTGATTCGCGGCTTGAAATGTCAACGGCGATTGTCGAGGTGTCGAAGCCCGCGCCTTCAAAAATTTTTGCCGCCGCTTGAGCCGCCTCCAATTTCAAATCGCCGAGAATAATTTTTTTGCCTGCGCCGATTCTTCGAGCGATTGCCTGACCGATTGAACCGGTGCCGACCAAAACGACAACTTCTTTCATGAGAGAACCTCCTCAAAAAATTTTTAACGAGACTTGACGGGTGCGCCGCCGTAAACTGCAGACATTTCCATATTGTTCAGCGCGTCGTCGAGGGCTTTGACTTCCGCCGCGCTTAATTCGACCTCTGCCGAGCCTGCGTTTTCTTTCAGCCGCGACAATTTACGAGTGCCGGGTATCGGAACAATGTAAGGCTTCTTGCACAGCATCCAAGCCATTGCAATTTGTGCCTTCGTGGCGTTTTTATTTTGCGCGGTCTCTTCGAGCAGGTCGAAAAGTTTTTGATTCTTGTCCATTGCCTCCGCCGTGAACTGCGGCATGTCACTGCGATAGTCGACCTTCGCCGCGAACTTTGAATCTTTGTTGTAAGCTCCGCTCAAAAGTCCGTTCGCCGTCGGTGAAAAAGCAACGTAACCGATACTCAACTCCTCAAGCACGGGGAAAAGTTTTTCATACCAACGCGCCATCATTGAGTAGCGATTTTGAATCGCCGTGACGGGACAAACTTTATGAGCACGACGAATTGTTTCCTCGTCGACTTCGGAAAGTCCCCAGTGCAAAATTTTTCCCTCGTCGATAAGCTGTTGCATGACGCCGGCGACTTCCTCGACGGGAACATTTTTATCTTGCCGATGCTGATAGTAAAGGTCAATGTAATCTGTCTGAAGGCGTTTCAGCGAGCCTTCGACGGATTTTTTTATTGCGGCGGGACGAGCATCGGTTATCACGGGCAAATTCGTTGCCGAGCTTTTCCAATCGAACGTGAGTCCGAATTTTGTGCCGATAACAATTTTTTCGCGATAAGGTTTGAGAGCCGCGCCGACAAGTTCCTCGTTTTCGTGAGGATTTTCTTCTGTGCCGTAAACTTCTGCCGTGTCAAAGAACGTGTAACCGATTTCGACCGCCTGCGCGAGAAGTTCGGTCATTTCTTTTTTATCGGCGGGCGCGCCGTAAGCGTGAGTCATTCCCATGCAACCGAGCCCGACTGCCGAAACTTTTAAACTTTTTCCGAGCATGCGATACTTCATTTAATTTCCTCCGCCGTTTTTCAAAATTTATTTATCAAGATTTTTTGACTTGAGCCAACGCTCCATGACGTTTGCGACTTCGATATTGTTTAAGTCCGCCATCAAAAAATGTGTATTGCCTCGAATTCCGACATCGGGCAGATAAACAATTTCCACTTCGCCGCCGTATTTTTTCATGACGGCTTCCCATTTGCGCGCAAGATTGAGCCGCGTCCGCCAATTATCAAATCCCCAATTCGCAACAGGTTTATCGCCCGTAGGAATATTATCGCCGAAATAAACCACAATCGGAATTTTCGTCAGTTGCATGAATTCTTCCCGTGAAACTTCTTGAGCGACTGCGGGGAAAGGACTTGTCGTATCCTCGACTGCCGGCAATTCACCTTTTGGAAAAGGAAAAGTTCCCGGCTCCAACGCAATGACACCTTTAACCTTGTCCGATTGAATTGCCGTCATCCAACCGGAACCGCCGCCCGCCGAATGCGTTATCAAAATTCCTTCGCCGGATTTTTCAAAGACAGCAATCATGGCGTCGACGATAACTTTTTGCTCTGTCGGAAAGCTCGGTGTCATTTGATGAAAGAATTGGCTCAAAGATTCTTCGTCACGAGGAAAAGCAACGTCGTCATAAAAATTCGGCCATTGTCCCATTCGGAAATTGTTAAACCAAAGTTGATCGTCGGGCTTCGCGGGAAAAGTGTAAGGCTCGGTTGATTGCCCTGCACGACCTCTGCGCGGTTGGTCGACGATAAAAGTTTTGTAGCCTCGCTCAAGAAAAATATTTTGGAAGCCGTCGCGACCGTCGGGCGTCGTCTCCCATGATTTGCCCGATTGACCGTAGCCGTGCAAAAACACCAGCGAATATTTTTTTGCCTTGACGGGGATTTGATAAAAAACATAAGCGTGGTCTCCGTGCAAAGTGTTGCCGGAAAAATCCTTGGGGTCGTTCACGCCATTATAAACGCCCGCCGAAGTTATGACCTTGCCGCCCGCCATGAAACTGCCTTGCTCGGAAATCGTCACGGGTTTCATAGCCGACGCCGTACCGAAAACCAAGCTCGCCGTCAATGCCGTGATAAAAAATTTTTTCATCAGTCGATACCAATCAATTCGTATTGAGGGTTGCCCATCTTGAGTTCAGCCATTGCCGAAAGTTGACGCAAGCCGTGACGTGATTCGATTCTCTCGCGCAAGTCTTTTGTATCGTTCGCCGTCCAAACCAAATCGCAACAAGCTTGGTCAATCGCAAGAATATCGTTCGAGGCGAGGATACCGACGTCCGCGCAGGTCGGTTCGGCGGCTCCAACTCCGGCACAATCGCAATCGACAGACATGCGCCGCATGACGTTGAGGAAGACAATCCGCTTGCCGAAAAAGTCACAGGTTGCCTTGCCCGAATCAGCCATGCGCTCCATGAATTCTTCTTTGAGCGGCATACTTACACCGTCAAACCAAGTGGAACCGGGCGGAGGCATTTCAGCCAACTTGTAGCCGTGAACTTGAACTTTGCCGACTTGCCCGCTCGCCATGCCGATAGCGATATTTTTCAACGAACCGCCGAAGCCGCCCATTGCATGTCCTTTGAAATGCGTGAGCACTATAACAGAATCATAATCGACGAGGGTCTTGCCCATTGTGACTTCCTGCAAATGTTTGCCGCCTTTGACGGGAAGATTGACTCCGCCGTTCGCGTCCATGATGTCGACGGGGCAAAAAGTCCAGCCGTTCGTCTTCAAAGTTTCGAGGTGCCCTTCGGTGGTGTAGCGCGCGCCGTTGTAAAGAGTGTTCGTTTCGATAATGTTTGAGTTGGGAACTTGAGCTTGGAAAGTTCTGACCATATCACGCGGCAAAATGTTCGGTCCTTGAGGTTCGCCCGTGTGAAGTTTGATACCTACCTTGCCGAAAATTTCTCCGTTAATCTTGTTGTAAAGTTTTATGAGGTGCGGCGTGTCGATTTTTTCGGTGAAGTAAACTTTTGCCGCCGTGCCCGAAAATTTTTGCCCCGTGACATTTTTTGAACCGACGATGGGTGCCGCGTTGAGCTTGAGAATTTTTTTGCCGTGAGCCGCCTCGACGGGTTGCGTTGTAAATTGACCGACAGCCGCTCCGACTGCCGCAACGCCCGCCATTTTGAAAAGGTCTCTGCGTGTGATGTTCATGTTGTTTTCTCCTTTTTAGGTTTTAGGTTTTTCTAACAGCTAACAGCTAACAGCTAATCAGTTCGTATTGCGGATTGCCCATTTTGAGTTCTGCCATTGCCGAAAGCTGCCGCAAACCTTGTCGAGATTCAATCCTTTCGCGCAAGTCTTTTGTATCGGGCGCGGCGTAAACCAAATCAATCGACGCTTGGTCTATCGCCAAAATATCAGTCGAGGCGAGGATACCGATGTCAGCACAAGTAGGCTCCTTAGCCGAAGTGCCCACGCAATCGCAGTCAACGCTCATTCGCCGCATGACATTTATAAATACAATCTGCTTGCCGAAATGATCGCAAATCGCTTTGCCGCTGTCCGCCATCAATTCCATAAAGAGTTCGCCGAGAACCCATTTGCCGTAATCTTTGACGCCGTGAACTTGCAATTTGCCGACTTTGCCGCTCGCGCAGCCGATAGCGATATTTTTCAAGCTGCCGCCGAAGCCGCCCATGCCGTGTCCTTTGAAATGCGTGAGGACAATCAGCGAATCGTAATCCGCCAAGTGTTTGCCCATTGCAACTTCTTTCAAATGGAAGCCGCCGTTGACTGGAAAATTTATATCGCCGTCCGCGTCAATGATGTCGACGGGGCAAAAAGTCCAGCCGTTTGTTTGCAAAGTTTTTCTGTGCTTGGCAGTGTCCGAACGCCCGCCGCCGTAAGCAACATTCGCCTCGATAATCGTCGAATTCGGAATTTGCGCTTGAAAGGCTTGAACCATGTCACGCGGCAAAATATTCGGACCGTGAGGCTCGCCCGTGTGAAGTTTGACAGCGACCTTGCCCGTGACGTCAGCGTTTATTTTTTTGTAAAGCTCAATCAGATGTTCGGCGTCGATTTTTTCCGTGAAGTAAACTTTAGCCGCCGTGCCCGAAAAATTTTGTCCCGTGATATTTTTTGAGGCGACGACGGGTGCTGCGTTGAGTTTGGAAAATTTTTCGGCAGTAACTTCAGGGATTCCGAATTGACCGACAGCCGCGCCGAGTGCCGCGACGCCCGCCATTTTGAAAAATCCGCGTCTGGTGATTTCCATGATAAAACCTCCTTAAATCAAACCGAGCCTCCTCAATTTTTCTTCGACGACAGATTCGGCTTGCGAACGATTATTTTGAGCAACGGAGCCGCGCACTTCGAAGCCCTGCAAAATTTTCGCGGTCGGGCAAGTCAGAGAAATTGTTTGGTCGGTGCTTGAAAGACCGCTGCCGCCGTGTGTGCAGAACGGAACAATTTTTTTTCCGCCGAAGTCGTGGCTCTCAAGGAAAGTGTAGACGACTTGCGGGGCGTCTCCGTACCAGATGGGATAGCCGACGAAAATTATATCGTAGCCGGAAATGTCGATGTCCCCGATGAACGGCGGACGCGCTTTGGTTGCCTTCTCACGGCTCGCAACTTTTTTGCATTCCTCGTAGTTGACGGGGTAAGGCGTCACGGGTTTAATTTCAAAAATATCTGCGCCTGTTTTCTGCGCGATAATTTCTGCAACGATAGCCGTGTTGCCTTTGGTGATGTTGCCGAGCCCGTATTCCTCACCCGTGCGCGAATAGTAAACGATTAAAATTTTTTCATTCGTCGCGGCGTGAACTTTCCCGAACGAAAACAAAAGACCTGCCGTGCCCGCGAGCTTTAAAAAATTTCTGCGCGTGATGTCCATATCAAAACCTCCAAAAATTTTTTGCATTGATTATAAAATTTTGAGTTGACTCCATGCAAATGATTTACAAAAAAAAATCTGCCGCAAGATTTTCTCCTGCTGCAGAAAAATTTTTACTTTTAATGATGAAGATAATTTCATGTGCTATAATAATTTTTAAAGGAGGTGTTTGCGAACGGACATGCCGGAGGATTAATTTCCTTCATGTCCGTTTCGATTGCCATGAACAAGAAGGGTGAACCACGTCACGGAGGAATGCAAAAAGGTTGGCGAAAGCCTGAAGGTGTTCGTGAGCAACACCAAGTGCGCTCATATCCCGAAGAGTGGGAACTGATTCAACGATTCGCCAAACTTGTAAAACACGGAGACAAAGAAGCTTGCATAAAATTCCTCGACGAACAAGAACAATCGCAGTAAAAAATTTTTCGGCACCGTTCGCGGTGTCATTTTTTATTCCGGCGAAAAATTTTTTAAAGTCAAGCCGCCTTTTGTCTTCCAATAATCGTTGCCGTTTACACTGTTCCCAATGACGAAAGCCGCTGCGGTTGACGACGATTTAAATTCCGTGTCCTCAAGTAAAATTCCGTTCGCAATTTTATCGGAGTGACGAATTTTTTTCAGCGGCGCAGATAATTGCGGGGCATCGAGTGGAGAAATTTCACTGCCCGCCAAAACTTTAAAGCCCGTCGCTGTTCGTTTCATCTTCGCGTTGATTGTCCTGCCGAGAACTTTTATCTTGCGTGACAGATAAAAAATTCCATCGTCGATGGGCGGCGGAGTAATTTTTTGCGGCGGCTCAAAAATTTTGTAGCCGATTGCACTCAAAACCAGTTGCGCAAATTCGGCGTGGTCTTCGAGGTCGCTTTCTTTTTCTTCGGTGATGTTGCCGGGCGAAGGGTCGTTGCCGTTTTTGACGGAGTAGCGCGCCGCCTTAATCGCCATGTTGCAGAATTTGTGTTCGAGCCAACTTATTTCCGTTGCGCCGAAAGAATTGTTCGATGTGGTGAGGATAATTGCTTCCGTCCAAAAATTTTTGTCGGCGTTGCGTTCGTGTTCGTTGAGGCGGTTGAGAATTCCTTTGCCGTTTTTGCGACTGCCCGCCTGCCCGATGTAAATCGTCGGTTGCTCATTCTCTTCGCCGAGCAAAAAATAAACGCCGTCATTTTCCAAGCCGTCAAGCTTTTTGCAGTTCGCCAAGTCTTTGCGCGGAATGCGGAAGATAACGCCTGTCCTGCTGTTGATTGTGCATTTGATTCGCCCGTTCGCCGTGCCGTCGAGCAAAAGCAAATTTATCGCTGTAGATTTTGCCATGTCTTATCTCCCAAATTATTTCTTGCCGCCGAATTTTCTAAGCTCAAGCCACAACGGACCCGCGATAAAAATTGAGGAATAGCAACCGCTCATGAAGCCGACGATTAAAGCAAATGCAAAATCTTTTGTCGTTTCGCCGCCGAAGAAGAACAGCGCGAACGTCGTGAACAAACAGGTAAAGACGGTGTACAGCGAACGCGTCAAGGTTTGATAAATCGAACGGTTGACAAGATTGACAACGTCTCCGCCGCGCCTGAAGTGCAATTTCAAATTTTCGCGTACCCTGTCGAAGATAACGATAGTGTCGTTGATTGAGTAGCCGACGACCGTCAAGAGAGCCGCGACGAACGAGGAATCAACTTGCCGCTGCGTGAACGAGAAGAGAGCCAAAACGATTAAAATATCGTGAACGAGAGCCGCAACCGCTGCGATACCGAAGCGCAATTCAAAACGATAGGCGACGTATAAAATTATCAGTGCCCAAGAAATTATCAGAGCAAGTACCGCGTTCATAATCAATTCGCCGCCGATGACCGCTCCGACTTTTTCCTCGCGCAAGACTTCATAACTTCCGACTTTATCTTTAATCGCCGCCATGACTTCTTTGCGCTGAACCTCTTCCAAGTCGACGGTGCGAATCATTACGTCTGTTGAAGTTGCAACGTCGGAAGTTTCGCCGGAAAGTTGAATCGTCGCTCCGTCAAGCCCGAAAGGTTTCAAGCTCTCGCGGACTTGAGCAATCGCAACGGGTTGAGCAAATTTCAAATCGATAATCGTGCCGCCCGTGAAGTCAATCCCGAAATTAAAGCCGCGTGTTACCATTGAGATAAGACCGGGAACAATCACGAGCAGGGAAATGATAAACCACATCTTGCCGCGACCGGCAATGTCAAATTTCGGCATTATGACTTCACCTCCTTGGAAGAATCAAACAACACGAATCCGTCAGCTCCGTAAGCCGAAGGACTCTCCACGATTTTTGCGTTGACCAAAAGTTTCAGCAGGAATTGCGTTAAAGTTATCGCCGTCAACATGCTCAACAAAACGCCCAAGCCCAAAGTTATCGCGAAGCCGCGAATGGTGCCCGTGCCGAAGAGGAATAAAACTCCCGCCGCGATTATCGTCGTTATGTTTGAATCAAAAATCGTCGTGAAGGCTCGCTTAAAGCCGGCGTCCATTGCCAAGCGAATCGACTTGCCCAAACGAAATTCTTCTTTGAAGTGTTCAAAAATTAAAACGTTCGCGTCGACCGCCATACCGATTGACAAAATTATTCCCGCCACGCCCGGCAGCGTCAACGTCGCGTCAAGTCCTTTTAAAGTTCCGAGCAGCATGAGCGTATAAGCCATCAAGCTGATATCGGCGATAAAGCCCGGCAAGCGATAGAAAAGAAGCATGAAAACCAAAACCGCCGCGATACCGATGACGAAGGCGAATTCCGATTTGTCTTTTGAATCTTGACCGAGCGAAGGACCGACGGTGCGCGTTTCGATTATGTTGACTTTGACGGGCAACGCGCCGCTCCTCAAGAGGACTGCCAAGTGTTGAGCTTCTTCCAAGTCGCGTTGACCGGAAATTTCTGCCTTGCCGCCGAGGATAGGTTCGCGAACGACGGGGTTGGTTAAAATTTCTCCGTCGAGGAGGATTGCGATTTGCCGCCCGACATTTTCCAAAGTCGCGTCAGCAAATTTCTGCGCGCCCTCGTCGCTGAATTCAAGGTTGACGACGCATTGACCGTTCTGCTGATTCATTGCGGCTTGCGCGTCTTTGAGGTCAGTGCCTGTCAAGAGCGTCTTGCCCGAATCGTCTTTGAACTCAAGCATTGCGGTCTTGCCGATTGTCTCAATTGCCTTGTCGGGGTCTTTGATGCCGGGCAATTCGATTATGACGCGTCGTTCGCCCTCGCGCTGAATTATCGGTTCGGTCAAGCCAAGTTCATTGACACGCCGCTCCATGATTGAAACAACTCTTTGCATTGCGTCCTCATTGACTTGTGCAATTTCGGTGTCCTCCGCCTGCAAGACGACGTGTGTGCCGCCCTGCAAGTCAAGCCCTTGACGAATTGAATGTGCAAGCGGGCGAATAAAAATTACAAACACTGCCACAATCGCCGCGAGACATATCAGCAGCTTGATTAAACTGTTTGTCCTCACAAAATTTTCTCCCTTCGGTTCAGCTTTCAGCTTTCAGAAAAATTTTTCTAACCACTAACCACTAGGGGCTGTTGGTAAATTCAAAAGTAGCGGTTGGTGAAAACCCGGTCGTCATGGATGACGACCGCCGGCGATATGAACAGGATGTTCATCCGCCGGACTAACGCCCTTTTCTTTTGCTACTTTTCTTTTGGGCGCAAC
>JAFXTD010000010.1 GCA_017535925.1 Selenomonadaceae bacterium
CAGGGATGTTTTTATAGCCGGACTAACGCCCTTTTCTTTTGCTACTTTTCTTTTGGGCGCTGCAAAAGAAAAGTAGATTTAAAATATAAAAATTATGATTCGTCAATCGGAGTCGCCATTCCAATTTACCAACACACCCTAGAAAAAAAATGACCCCTGACCACTTTTATCATTCGCTTACGAGCAAAGCGTCTTGTAATTTTAACGTTGCTGTGCTAATATAAATGCCGCATTGCACAAAGAAATGGGAGGTTAAAGTTTTGAAACTGACTCAAAAAAAAATAGACGACTACACGATTGAATTGACAGTTACAGAGGCGGCGGAAGAATTTTCCAAAGCGATAAAACATGCCGCAAAAGTTTTAAGTGAGCGCGTGACGATTCGCGGCTTCCGCAAAGGCAGCAACATTCCCGCAAAAATTCTTGAGGCTCATCTCGGCAAAGGTGCAATCGTCAACGAGGCAAGCGAAATTTTATTGCAGAACGCCTCGCGCAAGGCATTCGGCATTTTGAATTTGCGCCCCGTCACCGAACCCAAAGCCGAAGTTGTCACAAACGAGGAAGGAAAAGATTTTGTCTTCACGTTGACTTTCACGCCCTATCCTCAAGCGACACTCGGTCAATACAAAAATCTTTTCGCGGAAAAAGTTGTTGAGCCCGTCACCGACGAAGATGTCGACAAGCAGTTGGAAGACATGCGTGCACACCATGCCAACTTGATTGACGCGGCGGAAGGCGATTCGATTGTCAACGGCGATTTTATCACACTGGACTACACCGGCACTGTCAACGGCGAAAAATTTGCGGGCGGCGAGGCAAAAGACGCTCCGTTGGAAATCGGCG
Organism: Selenomonadaceae bacterium; assembly: GCA_017535925.1. GTDB lineage: Bacteria > Bacillota > Negativicutes > Selenomonadales > Selenomonadaceae > Quinella. The sequence goes on from JAFXTD010000010.1 coordinate 844, forward strand.
CGCACAAATTTATCGGCGACTTCGAGGAACAACTTATCGGCTTGAAAGTCGGCGAGGAACGCACCGTCAAAGTCACCTTCCCCGATAACTATCATGCCAAAGACCTCGCGGGCAGAGATGCCGAATTCGCCTGCAAGATTAACAGCATTAAACACCGTGAACTTCCCGCGCTTGACGACGACTTTGCAAAGAAGGTCAGCACCTTCCAAACGCTCGACGAATACAAAGCCGACATTCGCAAGAACATGGAAGCCAATGCCGCTCGCCGCGCAGACGAAAACCAACGCCAAGCGGTTCTCGACAAGGCAGTTGAAAATATGACGGTCGACGTTCCGCCTGTCATGATTGAAAATCGTATTACTCAAATGATTAACGAACTCGACGCGCAACTTCGCTCACAAGGCATGAACCTCCAACAATACATGGCGTTTTCGGGACTCGACATGGACAAAATGCGCGAGGATTATCGCGAGGCAGCCAAGCAAAATGTTCTTACGGATATCATGCTTGAAAAAGTGGCAGCGGCAGAAAAAATTTCTGTCACCGAAGAAGAATTAAACATTGAGATTGAAATGATGTCACGGCTCTACAGGACACCGCCGAAACAAATCGTGAAGTTCTTGCAGAGCAACGGACAGTTGGAAAGCGTGGTTGCAACGATACTTCGCCGCAAGACGATTAAATTTATTTTTGACAACATGGCGACCGACGAGGCTGCTTCCCAAGAGGCGGCGGCTCCCGCGCAAGAGGATAAACTTCCTCAACCGGAGGCAACACCCGTTAAACCTGAAACGGCACCCGCTAAACCTGAACCGGAAAAAGTACCCGTTGAAGCAGCGGACGAAAAATAAGACAGCTGAAAAATTTTAAGGGCGTAAATTTGAAACGCCCTTTTTTGAAAACTTTATGAGGTGTTGAATATGGCTTATTATGTGCCGATGGTTATCGAGAAGACGAGCTACGGCGAACGCGCTTACGATATTTATTCGCGCCTGCTCAAAGACAGGATTGTTTTTTTGGGCGGCCCGATAAATGATGACGTTGCCAATTCGGTCGTCGCGCAGCTTTTGTTCCTCGAATCGGAAGACCCCGACAAAGATATTCATCTTTACATAAACAGTCCGGGCGGCGTAGTCACTGCGGGGCTTGCGATTTACGATACAATGCAGTATATTAAACCTGATGTATCGACGATTTGCATAGGGCAGGCGGCGAGCATGGGCAGCTTGCTTTTGACGGCGGGCGCGAAAGGCAAACGATATGCATTGCCTTTGGCAAGGATAATGATTCATCAACCGTTGGGCGGAGCGAGCGGTCAATCGACCGATATACAAATTCAAGCAAAAGAAATTTTGAGACTGCGCGAGGTCGGAAACGATATTCTTTGCAAGCACACGGGACAGCCGCGAGAAAAAGTCATGGCGGACACGGAGCGCGACAACTTCATGACGGCAGAGGATGCCAAAGCTTACGGCTTGATCGACGACGTGATAACTCGTGCGGTTGCGGCGCAGTGAGCCCCTGTCTTTGATGGTAGGAACTAGTAAATAGGAACTGGGAACTAGTAGGGATTAGTGAACTGGTTCCTAGTTCCTAGTTCCTACAAGAAAAAACGCCTCGCGGGGGCGTTCGTCATTCATTGTTCGGAGGTTGCGATTACCCGCAGCCCGATGTGCCCGCAAAAAAACTTCCGTGTTTTTGTTGCGGGCGGCGCGCGTCCATGCGCGCCTCTTTTGACAATTAATAATCACTTACCGCTATCGGGAGGTGGGAGTGTGTTGAAATTCGGAAATAATCGCGACGAATTGCGTTGCTCTTTTTGTGACAAGTCCGAGCACGCCGTAAGAAAATTAATCGCCGGCAAGGGCGTTTATATCTGCGACAGCTGCATTGAGATTTGCAACGAGATTTTGCAACGGGATACGGAAGAGGAAGAAAGCTCCGTCGTCGGCACAAATAAATTGCCGAAGCCCAAAGAAATTTGCGCTCGGCTCGACGAATATGTTATCGGGCAGGAGGATGCGAAGAAAACTCTTTCGGTCGCCGTCTACAATCATTACAAAAGAATCGGGCAAGCAAAAAGCGGCAAGTCGGATATCGAATTGCAGAAGTCGAATATCATGATGATTGGTCCTACGGGTTGCGGCAAGACTCTTCTGGCTCAAACGCTGGCAAAAATTTTGAAAGTACCGCTCGCCATAGTCGATGCCAATTCTTTGACGGAGGCGGGCTACGTAGGAGACGATGTCGAAGATGTTTTGCTTGCGCTGATTCAATCCGCGAACGGTGACATTGTAAAAACGGAACGCGGAATCATTTACATTGACGAAATTGACAAAATCGCTCGCAAGCAGGGAATGCACCGCGATATTTCGGGTGAAGGCGTTCAGCAAGCTCTGTTGAAAGTTTTGGAAGGCACGCAAGTCAATGTTCAAATGCCCGCCCGTCAAGGTCAAATGCAAATGCAACCGCCCGAAACTTTGACGATTAACACGAAAAATATTTTGTTCATTTGCGGCGGCGCGTTCAATGACCTCGACAAAATCATAGAGAAACGCACCAAAGGAGCTCAAGTCGGTTTCGGGGCGGCGGTCGAATCAAAAGACGAAAAGGATGTCGGAAAAACCTTGCGTGATGTTCAGCCGGACGATTTGATAAATTACGGCTTGATACCCGAATTCGTCGGGCGGTTGCCGGTTGCCGTGACTTTGGACGCGCCGGACGAAAATTCTTTGGTTGAAATTTTGACCAAGCCGAAAAATGCATTGGTTAAACAATATCAAAAGCTCATGGAGATGGACGGAGCAAAACTCAATTTCGAAGACGAGGCATTGCGGCTCATAGCAAAAGAGGCGATTCAACGTAAGACGGGCGCACGCGGCTTGCGTTCCATACTTGAAAGAATCATGCGCAACGTTATGTTCGAGGTGCCCAGTGTCGGCGGCAATACCGTTTGCACCGTCACGAAAGAAGACGTTCTCTTTAATCAAGAACCCAAACTAAGAGCGAATATCAGAAGGACGCGGCGGACTTCTTCTTCGCAATAAAGGATTCGGAGGCGGCTCAAAAGTTCCCTTCATGAGCATTAAACCGCCGAAGGAGGTTTTTCAAATGGCTGAGAAAGTTACGTTGCCGCTCGTGGCACTCAGAGGAATTGTCGTCTTTCCGAATATGATTATGCATTTGGATGTTGGTCGCGATAATTCCATTCAAGCACTCGAAGCGGCAATGGTCGGTAATCGCCGGATATTTCTGGTTGCACAAATGGACACGGATAACGATTCGCCCGAAGAGGAAGATCTTTATGAAGTCGGAACTGTCTCGGAGATTCGACAAATAATTAAGTTGCCTGACGGCAATGTTCGCGTTTTGGTCGAGGGCATCAATCGCGGCATCATGCGTGAATATCACGACGAAGGCAAATTCGTTGAGGTCGTCGTTGAAATTCACGAGGACACTTGGGAAGATACTATGGAGACGGAGGCTCTGGTTCGCGGCGTCATACATCAATTCGAGGAGTGGGTCAAGTTAAGCAAGCGCATTCCTTCCGAAACTTTCGTTGCCGTGACTATCCTTGAAGATTTCGGAAGATTGGCTGATTTGGTTGCCAGTCACTTGAATTTGAAACTTGACGCCAAGCAGGAAATTTTGGGTTGCCTGAACGTTGAGAAGCGGCTTGAGAAACTTTATGTCATCTTGGCTCGTGAGTTGGAAGTTCTTCAAATGGAGTCGCAGATAAGCAAGCGCGTTCGCAACCAGATTGAAAAATTTCAAAAGGATCATTACCTGCGCGAACAACTCAAGGCGATTCACAAGGAACTCGGCGAGGACGAGGACGCGGCGGAAGAAACTTCGGGCTATCGCAAAAAATTGGAGGAAGGCGATTATCCCGAAGAAGTCAAAACGATTGTCGACAAGGAATTGAAACGCTTGGAAAAAATCCCGTCGATGTCTTCGGAAGGCAACGTGATACGCACCTACCTCGATTGGTTGATTGAATTGCCTTGGCGAGTGTCGACAGACGATTCAATGGACATAGCGGAGGCGGCGAAGGTACTCGACGAAGACCACTACGGACTTGAAAAAGTCAAAGAGCGCATCTTGGACTTCTTGGCAGTCAAGGCACTGACCAAAGACAAGCCCGCCCCGATTTTGTGTTTGGTGGGTCCGCCCGGCGTCGGCAAAACTTCTTTGGCGTCGTCGGTTGCAAAAGCTATGGGCAGAAAATTTATTCGGGCAAGTTTGGGCGGCATACGTGACGAGGCAGAAATTCGCGGGCACAGACGCACTTACGTCGGAGCTTTGCCGGGGCGAATCATTCAAGGCATAAAAAAAGCCGGCGCGAACAATCCCGTGTTCCTTCTCGACGAAATTGACAAGCTCGGCAAGGACGGTTATGCGGGCGACCCTTCCGCTGCGTTGCTTGAAGTCCTCGACCCCGCGCAGAATAATTCTTTTGTCGACCACTACATTGACACGCCGTTTGATTTGTCAAAAGTTTTGTGGATAGTCACGGCGAACAATCCCGTTACGATACCGAAGCCTCTGCGCGACCGCATGGAAATTATCACGTTGTCCAGCTACACCGAACAAGAGAAATTGGAAATTGCGCGACGCTATCTGACCAAGCGACAGAAAGAAGAAAACGGACTCAAAGGCGGCGACTTGGTTTTCACGAAAGGCGTCCTTCAAGAAATTATCGCCGAATATACTCGTGAATCGGGTGTCCGTGAGCTTGAAAGGTTAATCGGGCAGGCGTGTCGTAAAGCTGCCAGAAAAATCGTCGAAGGTCACGAGGGCGTCGTCTACATTACCAAGAAAAATCTGCACGACTTTTTGGGGCGTCCGAAATTCCTCAAGACACACGCCGAAAAGCAACCTCAAATCGGCGTCTCAACCGGCATGGCTTGGACGGAAGTCGGCGGCGATATCATCCCGACGGAAGCCATAGTCCTAAAAGGCAACGGCAAATTACTTTTGACCGGCAAGCTCGGCGAAGTCATGCAGGAGTCCGCGCAGGCAGGTTTGACTTATATCCGCAGCCGCAGTGACTTGATGAAACTTGCCGACGACTTTTACGAGAAAAATGATATTCACGTTCACGTGCCCGAAGGTGCCGTTCCCAAAGACGGACCGAGCGCGGGCATTACTATGGCGACCGCAATGATTTCCGCCTTGACGAAGAAGAAAGTTCGCAGTGATGTTGCAATGACCGGCGAAATTACTTTGCGAGGAAATGTCTTGCCGATTGGCGGGCTCAAAGAAAAAGTTCTTGCGGCTTATCGCGAGGGAATGCACACAATTATCCTGCCGAAAGAAAACGCACCCGACCTCGAAGATATTCCAAAGAGCGTCCGCGAAAAATTGGAATTCGTGCCCGTCGAAAACATGGACGAGGTTTTGAAGACCGCGCTTCTTCAGTGAGGAGGATTTTTATGGATAACGAAAAACGCTACTGCAGCATTGAAGAATCGATTATCGAGGCGTGTAAGGAAGTCAATTTGATGCGCAAAGGCTTGTTGCCCGAAGGCGGCGATTGGCGTGATTGGATTGCAGAACTTAGAGAAAAATATAAAGATGATTTGGCAGAAGAAGAAATTGTCGTCCCGAAGAAAAAGGTTGCTTTAAGATGATAATTGAACGCAGTAAAAAAATAAACAGTGACATCGACTACTACATCAGGAAAAAGAAATACAAAAAAATTCTTGATGATATAAGTTCAATACTTCCGGATTTGGAAGCGGGCAATCTCGTCGGTGACAAGCTTGAGGGTTTCAACTTACCCGAAGGCGCGGCTCTCTACAAAGTCCGCATTGCGAACACTTCGGCGAACGTCGGCAAGTCAAACGGATTCCGCCTCATCTACTACGTCGCGATTGAGGATAAAATCTACCTTTTAACAATTTACTCGAAGAAAGACGACGAACGCATTCCCAACGACGCACAAATTGCCATGCTCGTCGGCAACACGCTTGAATTTTGAACAAGGATTCGCCTTCCGAAAATCGGAGGGCAAATTTTTTTTTGGAGGAATTGATATGGAAGTAACGATTATCAAAAGCGAATATGTGACTTCGGCGGTGAGCAGGGCTACTTGTCCCGAAGAACCTCTGCCGGAAATTGTCTTTGTCGGTCGTTCAAATGTCGGCAAGTCCTCGCTGATTAACTCTTTGACCAACAGAAAATCTTTGGCGCGAACTTCGGGCACACCCGGCAAGACGCAGACGATAAATTTTTTTCGTGTCGAATTGAAAATCGAAGACACCCGCCGCGAATTTTATTTGGTCGATTTGCCCGGCTACGGCTACGCCAAAACCTCGAAGACCAATCGCAAACTCTGGGCAAAATTCATCGACGAATATCTTTCAAGCCGCCGCGATATAAAATTTGTCTGCCAACTGATTGACATGCGACACGCGCCCATGAAATCCGATTTGGAATCATTCGCAAGCCTCGTCGAAAAAAATTTGCCCGTGCTGATTGTCGCAACCAAGTCAGATAAAGTCCCGAAGACTTCACGAAAAAAAAACCTCGACATCATCGGAAACGCCTTGGGCGTCGAGGAAGAATCTCTTTTGCCTTACTCCTCACAAAAAAATGAAGGTCGTTCAGATTTGCTTGACGTTATCGCAAATTCTTTGATAAAATAGCGGCAGAAAATTTGCGTCGTGAGCAGAGGCGGAGGAGAGTTTAACATGATGAGGCTGTCGAGTTTCGATAAGGCATTGTTGAACGAATTGCAGGGCAACATACCGATTTGCAGTCATCCGTTCGCGGAATTGGCAGCGCGACTCGGTACGGACGAGGAAACCGTGCTTGCCGGAGTGCGTTCACTGAAGGCGGCGGGCTTCTTAAGGAGAATAGGAGCTTTCTTTGATTCGAATCGGTTGGGCTATCAAGGGACGTTGGTTGCGCTCAAAGTCGAGCCGTCAGCTGTCAGTGCCGTCGCGGAGGCAATCAATCGTTATCCCGGCACAACTCACAATTACGAACGCGAAGGGATTTACAATTTGTGGTTCACCTTGTTGACGCCCTGCGCCGAATACGAATCGAATATCTTGTCGGAAATAAGGTCGCTTGACGGTGTGGAAGATATGTTGCGTCTCAAGGCGAACAAGCGGTACAAAGTCAATGTGCAGTTCAAACTCCAATAGCTCGGAGGTCGTGTCGAATGTTGAGTCGGCAGGATAAAGAGATAATCAAAGTGTTGCAGGAGGAGTTCCCGCTTTGCGAGGAGCCTTACAAAATTTTGGCGGAACGTGTCGGCATTACGGAGGAAGAATTTTTGCGGCGCGTGAAAGAACTTCTCGACGAAAAAAAAATTCGCAAGATGGGAGCCGTACTCCGTCACCGCGAAATTGGTTTCAAAGCTAATGCGTTGTGTGCTTGGAAAGTGTCGCCCGATAAGCTCGACGAAACTGCAAGCGTCATGAGTTCAAATGCCGCCGTTTCTCATTGCTACGACCGGACGCCTTTGCCGAATTGGAATTATAATCTTTATACAATGATTCATGCCGCGACTCGTGAAGAATGTGACAGGATTATCGGTGCTCTTGCCGACGCGACAGGCATTACCGATTACAAAATCCTCTACACCAAGCGCGAGTGGAAGAAAGCCGCCATGAAGTATTTCAGAGAGTAAGCGGGAGAGGTTGTCCCCTTCTTTGCCAAAGAGTGGACACGCAGAACCGGCTGTCATGCTTGGAGTTTTTCGCTTCGATTGAACGTTTTAATGAATTTTATGTTTAGAATCTACTTTTTCTTTGCTTGTCCAAAGAAAAAGTAGCAAAAAGAAAAGACCCCTCGCAGGGGCGTTCGTCATTCATGATTCGGAGGTTGAGATTACCCGCAACCGCTCGGCCCGCAAAAAAAACATCCATGTTTTTATTGCGGGGGAGCCGCCGTCCATGGCGGCTCCTTTTTGATTTAATCTTTAATCAGTTCTTCAAGTGTTTTGTATAAATGTTCAGGGTCGGCGGGTTTCGTCAAGTGCGCGTTCATTCCTGCCTTCAAAGAGCGTTGAACGTCCTCGTCGAAGGCGTTGGCTGTCATTGCGATTATCGGAACTCGTTTGGCGTCGGGGTGATTCAATTTTCTTATTGCCGTCGTTGCAGCCAAGCCGTCCATTACGGGCATGCGAATATCCATTAAAACCGCGTCGTAATATCTTTCGGGCGACGCCGCAAATTTATCGACGGCTATCTGTCCGTTTTCTGCCAAGTCTGCTTCCATGCCGCGCATTTCCAAAATCATCATCATTATCTCGGCGTTGACCGGCATGTCTTCCGCGACCAATATCCGTCGTCCTTCCAAGTCAACTTTCTTTTTCTCCGGCAGAAGTTTTTGTTTCCGATTGAAGGCTTGGCGGAATTCGTAAAGCACGTTCGACGACGAAAGAGGTTTTGCCATGAAGGTATCGACGCCCGCTTCTTTTGCTTTGTCTTCAACCTCGTACCAGTCGTAAGCCGTCAGCACGATTACCGCCGTTTCCTCGCCCAAAAGCTCTCGGATATCGCGTGTCAATTCTATGCCATCTTTTTCGGGCATGAGCCAATCAACTAAAATTAAGTTGTAGTCTTCGCGCCGCGCATGTCGTAATTTTATTTGCTCCAATGCCTCCACGCCGCCGCTGCTCGTATCTGCTTCTATGCCCACTTCCTGCAAGACAGACTTTGCATGTTCGCGCGCCAATTCCTCGTCGTCGATTATCAGCACTTTGAAATCTTGAGGACGCATTTCGCAAGTCTCGCCCGATTCGCTGCGCACAGAATCTTTAAGCGGCACGTTCACGACAAATTCCGTTCCGACACCTTTTTCCGAATTGATTTCTATCGTTCCGTTCATGATGTCGATTATGTTTTTGGTTATCGCCAAGCCCAAACCCGAACCGCCGTAGCGTGAGGTCGTCGTATCGTCTTCTTGGCTGAAGGCGTCGAAAATTTTCGGCAGATATTTTTTGTCAATGCCAATGCCCGTATCTTTAATCGTGAAACGGAAATTGGATTGCCCGTCGAATTGGGAAGTGCATTCGATTATCAACGTGACAGAGCCGCGTTCCGTGAACTTGATGGCATTGCCCAAGATATTCAAAAGCACTTGCTCCAACTTCGCGTCGTCGCCTATGTAATATTTGCCGATGTCACCGACTATCTCGCAATTATAAGTCAAGCCTTTGTCTTTGCATTGCTCGTCGATTATCGAATTGATTTGATAAACGAACGAGGTGAAATAAAATTCCTCGTTGCGAAGCGTCATGCGTCCGCTCTCAATTCGGCTCATGTCGAGGATGTCATTTATTATCGTCAAGAGGTAGCGGGCGCTGGATCCGATTTTTTCGAGGTAACCTTTCAGCGTCGGCGTCAAGTCTTTGTCGTGCAGGGCGATGTTGTCCAAGCCGATAATCGCGTTCATGGGCGTGCGTATCTCGTGGCTCATGCGCGAAAGGAAAGCTGTCTTGGCAACGTTTGCTTGCTTGGCAACCGTCAACGCCTCACGCAACCTTTCGTTCTGTTCAGTTTGCTTGCGCTGAATTGCGGTCGTGTCGCTCTTGAGCAGGATAAAGAAATCGGCTCGCGGGTCTATCGTGTAGAAGTCGAATCGCTTATAAAAAATTTCGCCGCCGATTTTGCAAGTGATGTTCACGACGTAAGGCTCCGACTTTTTAATTTCATTGCGAACAGTCGACAAACTCAATTCCTCAAGGCGATTGTCCTCCGTCATGACGGGTTGCACTTGATTTTTCAAATATTCTTCGTAACGACCTTCGCGGGTCACGGGGAAGATTGAACCTTTGCCGATAAGAGCGGCGTCGCCGACAACCACGCTGTACTTGTCGTTCACGAGGTAAGCTACCATGTCGAATTGCCGCGCCAAAATTTTATCAAGCAGAGCACCTTCGACTTTCTCTTTGCCGGCTTCCTGTTCCGAAATGAAAATGATTATGTCGTTGCTAATCGGGTGACGCGTGAAGACCGCCCGATAGTTCACGTAGCAATAATGCCCGTCGCGCCGCCGTGAAAACAAATACATTGTCAAGCTTGTTTCGCCGCGTGCGAAGCGGGCTTTAATTTTTTCGGCGTCAAACATTTCGACGAATAACTTTTGCTCTTCCTCTATCGGATAATTTTTCGCCCGCAACTTTATCAGCTCGGAGTAGGGGCGTATCACCGAATCCGTCCCGAACAAGTCGCGCCCTTGAACGTCTTCCACTTTGTTTCTCGTCAAGTTGGCTCTCAACATTGAAAGCGTCCGTTCGTTTGCGCGATAGAAATTGTCGCCTATGCTCATGTAAGTTAATTGCAAACGCCGTTCATAAACTTTAATCGAAGTCACGTCGAAGAAAGTGCAATAGACGTAATGTTCGCCGAAGTCGTCTATGAACGTGTGATTGACGTTGCACCAGATGATCTCGCCCTTAGCCGTCGTCATCCGAATTGTCAAATCTTTGGTGCTGTCTTCGGAAGTGCGTCGCCTCAACATGCGTTTGACAGCAAGGCGGTCGTCGGCGTGCGTGAAAGCGATTACTCCGTTTTGATTCAAAGTTCGCAGGGCTTCCTCGACACTGCACTGCATGAGCTTGGCGAAAGCCTTCGACACAAAAACTGCCTCGAATTGGGCGTAGGTCTTCTCGCGCAGGAGAACCGTCGAGCCTTCCGTTTGGCGTATCGTTTTGAGGAATTGTTTGCGTGCAATTTTCTTTTCGTCCTCTGCAATGTTTATCACTGCGAAGCCGATATAAGGAGCGGGCACGTCTTCCAGCTGCGTCTTCATGAATTTTCGATTGTCTATCAGTTCACTCACAAGTGCTCCCGTAAAATCCGTTTTGCCCGTCAGCCGCTTGAATGGCTCATTACCGAAAATTATACGATAATCGCGCAGGGATCCGTCCGTATTTTTTATCGGCTTGCAAATGATGATGGCCAGAGGCGCAACCGCGTATTTGGTCGTATCTAACGGTAATGTCATATGAATCCTCACTCTCAAATTATTTTTAAGTCATTATAACAGAGATTGGGCTTTTGTGCATTAAAAACTTTTCTTTCCCCGTCTTTGCCAAAGAGTGGGCACGCAGAACCGGCTGTGCTTGTCGGAGTTCCTCACTTCGATTGAGCGTTGTAATGACTTTTATTTTTTAAATCTACTTTTTCTTTGCGTGCCCAAAGAAAAAGTAGCAAAAAGAAAAGGCCCCTCGCGGGGGCGTTCGTCTTTCATGATTCAGAGGTTGAGGTTACCCGCAACCGCTCGTCCCGCAAAAAAAACATCCATGTTTTTATTGCGGGGGAGCCGCCGTCCATGGCGGCTCCAATGTTTACCGTTTTAATCTTTAATTTCAGTGCACTCGTTGTTCGACGTAAAGAGCGCGGATGCTTATGTCTACCGCGTGCACTATCATTCCCGTTGTGTATTCGACGGCGTCGCGAATGTTGCTTTGCGTTCGTCTTATCAAGGTCGGGATATGGCTTCCGTAGCTCAAAACAACTTCGCAAGTTATTTTTATGCCTCTGTCTTCCTCGCCTTTTGAGACGTGTTGAACTGCGATTTTCTTCAAACTTTTTATGTATTCTCGACTTTTCAAGATCCGTTCGGTTATCGCTTGGATTACTCTGTCTTCGATTGTCAATTTTCCGTAGTAGCTGAACACGGGGCGCACTATCGATTTTTCGCCCAGCTTTCGACGTTTTACATCTGATTGTTTGAAGATGCTGTGCAGAGGATTGATAAGCCAACCCGAAAAGTGAGGCTTGAGTTCAATCGTCGGCACGGGGATTATATGCTTGCCCTCTTTCAAGCGATGATATTGAGCTGCCTCAATCTCGCGCCGCGTCGCAATGTCTTCTATTCTGATTATCTGTTGTATTGCGGGCAAATCCAAAGTCTTGGCGATTTTTTGCACCATGTTTTCCGAAGTTCCGATTACCAAGATTCTGTGAGGGTGAATTTGTTCTATCGCCTCACGAACTCCGGCTGCATGTCCCGGCAAAACAAATATTGCTCGCCTCACAGCCATGATTTTGCTTTTCTCCGTCTTGGCACTTTCGCCCGCGATTATGTGTCCGTCTTTTATTAAAATTCCGTCGTCGATTATCGCGTCCGCCTCATGTTCGCGTGCCACTTGCAAGGCGCGGTGACTTTTGCCCGTGCCGCTTGGTCCGACCAACGCTATAACATCCATAGCCGTCTCCTGCCGTCAATTCACCATCCGATTTATCGCGCTGAGCAATGCCTGTATCGAAGCCGTGATTATGTCCGTATCCATTCCCGCGCCCCATACGACTTTGCCGTCGCTTGCCGTGATTGAAATGTATGCTATCGCTCGTGCACTCTGTCCGATTTCAAGTGCGTGTTCGTTGTAAGTCAAATTCGTGTAGCTGATTCCCAAATTTTTCTGCAAGGCGTTCGACACCGCATCCAAACGTCCGTTGCCTCGCGCAGGGTATGTGACATGTTCGCCGTTGACTCCCAATTCGACCTCGCCGACTCGTGCGCCGCCGGGTTCCTTGCGAAGATGAAATTCTATCAGCTTGTAAGGTTTGTCCACATTGACGTACTCGTTGAGGAAAATTTGATATATCTCGTCGGGAAGAAGTTCTTTGTGTTTGTGGTCGCTGACCGACTTGACACAATAGCCGAAGTCCTCGCGCATTTTCTTGGGCATTTCGACGCCGTACTTTTGCTCCATGATAAAACCGACGCCGCCTTTGCCGCTCTGCGAATTGATTCGGATAACGTCGCTGTCGTATTCGCGCCCGACATCGTGCGGATCGATTGGCAAGTAAGGCACAGTCCAGCGGTCTGGATTTTTTTCCTCGCGCCAATGCATTCCTTTGGCTATCGCGTCTTGGTGGCTGCCGCTGAACGCCGTGAACACCAACGCTCCCGCATAAGGTTGGCGGTCGTGAACTTTCATTCGAGTAACGCGTTCATACATTTCAACAAGCGCGGGCATGTTTGAAAAATTCAATTCGGGGTCGACGCCCAAAGCATACATATTCATTGCCAAAGTCACGATGTCGACATTGCCGGTGCGTTCGCCGTTGCCGAAGAGGGTGCCTTCTATTCTGTCCGCGCCCGCCAAAAGTCCGAGCTCGCAATCGGCAACACCGCAACCTCTGTCATTGTGCGGGTGCAAGCTCAATACAACTTTATCGCGGTGCTTAAGATATTTGCTGATGTATGCAACCTGCGCGGCGTAAATGTGAGGCAAGCTCATTTCGACCGTAACGGGAATATTTATTATCGGGCGTCGGTCAATCACAGGCTCCCACACGTCGAGGACGGCATTGCAAACTTCCAAAGCATATTCGGGTTCGGTGCCCGTGAAACTTTCCGGCGAATACTCAAAGCGATAATTTGCACCCGCCGCCTTTGTCAGCTCAAGCAACAACTTCGCTCCGTCAGTCGCTATCTCTTTAACTTCTGCCTTCGACATTTTGAAAACTTGCTCGCGCTGCGCCACAGAAGTTGAATTGTAAACGTGAACGATTGCGTTCTTTGCTCCGTCCAGTGCCTCGAAAGTCTTCTTTATGATGTGTTCCCGCGCTTGAGTCAAAACTTGTACCGTCACGTCGTCGGGGATTAAATTTTCCTCTATCAGCTTGCGAAGGAGTGCGTATTCCGTCTCGCTCGCTGCAGGGAAGCCGACTTCTATTTCTTTGAAGCCGATTGCCACCAGCATTTTATAGAATTCAACTTTCTCGTCCAAGCTCATCGGGATTATCAACGATTGATTGCCGTCGCGCAAGTCCACGCTGCACCAAATCGGAGCGCGTTCCGGATATTCTTTCAAAGCCCAATCCGTTATCATTTCGGGCGGCAGATAATAGCCCTTGCTGTATTTTTTGTATTCCAATTTCAACACCTCGCCCCAATTATAGCTTAACGCTTTGCAAATGTCCAACTTTCGTTTATAATTACTCTTCATAATGAAAGGAGTTGGAACTCTTGATATATTTTCTCGTCGTGATATTTGTAATCGTCACAGCCGTATATTTTTATCTTGACGGGCGCAAAGAAAAAGTTGTCCCCAAGCTTGACAGCCGCACGCCGTTCGAAGTCGTGTCCGTTGACGATAAGTCAGTGACGCTTGCCACTGTCATTGAATTTCGAAACGAAGGCACTCAATCCGCAATGATTGTCGACGCCATTTGCAAACCGCAACTGCCCTTTGAACAATACGACGGCTTCGACGTGCGCGGCAAGGCGGAGCGGGAAGGTGTTCCGCGTGAAGATGATTACTTCGAGGCGTTGGTCATTGAACATAAGCAATCGGTTAAGCTCGTCGCCAAAGTTACATTGACTGCAAGGAAAGGATTGACTTTGCAGGAAGCCGCCCGCGATATGGTAGATTTTCCCGTTGAATTCATTTATCGTGAAGTCGGAAGGAGCCCGATGCGTTGGTCGATAGCCCGCGTGTTTTTGACTGCAGATGAATTGCGGAAACTTGTCGGAGCCGCTAAACAGGAGTAAATCGCTATGTTGGCATTGATAGCGACCATACCGATTATCCTCACCATTATATTGACGGTCGGGCTGAACATGGCGGCGAAAAAAGTTCTTCCCATATCGTGGCTTGCCATCGTTATCATCGGCTTGAGCTACTGGGGCATGGACTTTCAACACATTGCGGCTTACACGGTGATGGGTTTTTTGAGTTCCTTTGATGTGCTGTTCGTTATCTTCGGCGCAATATTGCTCATGAATACGCTCACCGTCGCCGGCGCAATGAAACGCATTGAAGGCATGTTCAACAGCATATCAAAAGATGCGCGTATTCAGCTCGTTATCATAGGCTTTGCTTTCAGTGCTTTCATTGAAGGCGCGGCAGGCTTCGGAACCCCGGCGGCACTTTGCGCACCTTTGCTTATCGGTCTCGGCTTTCCACCTATGGCGGCAGCCGTCTCTTGTCTTATCTTAAATTCAACGCCTGTATCTTTCGGCGGAGCGGGTACTCCCACAAATGCAGCTATAGCCGCCGTAGTTTCCGAACTTCCCGCAATGGAAATCAATATTGACGAGTGGATATTGGCTTTGTCCTTTTTAACCGCTTTGGGTTTGTGTGCCGGTGCATTCTTTATCATTTTCCTCGTCGTTGGTCTTGTCACGAAAATGTTCGGCAAAAATAAATCCTTTTCGGAGGCAATGCCGGTTTTGCCTTTTTGCCTGTTTGCGGCTTTTGTGTTCAGCGCAACGGCTCTGCCCATTGCTCGTTATATCGGCACGGAGCTAACCTCTTTGACGGCTTCGGCGGTGACAATATTCGTTCTGCTTGCTTGCGCTCGTGTAGGCTTCCTCATGCCAAAGACCGTATGGAGATTTGAAGATAAAAAGGCGGCGGCGAAGTCTGCAGAGGACAAAAATAATTTCCAAATGTCTTTGTTCAAGGCGTGGCTTCCGTATCTTTTCATTTCACTTTGGCTTGTGGTCACACGCATTCCGCAGCTCGGCATTAAGCCCGTCATTCAATCTTTTTCTGTGGAGTTGAATAATCTTTTGGGTGTT
Organism: Selenomonadaceae bacterium; assembly: GCA_017535925.1. Classification (GTDB taxonomy): domain Bacteria; phylum Bacillota; class Negativicutes; order Selenomonadales; family Selenomonadaceae; genus Quinella. The sequence continues at coordinate 16,342 of JAFXTD010000010.1, forward strand.
GCGAACGCCGCTTGGTCATTTAAATTCGTCAATAACCCCGGCATTTTTCCTTTCATACCGGCGATAATTATTGCCGTAATTATTTACGGACTCAACGGGGAGCAGATTTCTTCCATTGTAAAAAAATCTGTGAATCAGTGTTCGGGAGCATTTATCGCCCTGCTCTTCGGCTTTGCGCTTGTGTCTGTTTATCGCTATTCCGATGCCAACAGCGCGGGGCTTGTCTCCATGCTCATTGCAATGGCGAGCGGAATGGCGAATTTTGCGGGAACGAATTATTTTTATGTTTCGCCGTTTATAGGCACGATAGGAGCCTTTATGTTCGGATCAAACACGGTGAGCAATGTTATGTTCGCGCCGTTGCAATTTGAGACGGCAAAGATTTTGGAATTGCCGACGCTGCTTATAGTGGCTCTGCAAAATCAAGGCGGGGCGATAGGCAACATGATATGCATAAACAACATAGTCGCCGTCTGTGCCACTACGGGTATTTCCGGCGTCGAGGGAAAACTTATCCGAACGAATTTTATCCCGTGGTTTTGTTTTTATGTCGTAATCATTATCACTGCTCTGGCTGTTTTGCATTTTGGCATTTTACCGAAGTAGCTGTTAGCTGTTAGCTAAAACCTATAACCTATAACCTATAACTTTAAAGAGGAGGTTTATTTATGAATGTTGAAATTATTCCGATTACCACTCGAATCCTCACGCCGAAAGATGATATTGTCGACGCGATAGAACATTACACTCGCGATATTGTTACTCAAGATGATGTCGTTACCGTCGCCGAAAGTGTCGTCGCAATTACTCAAGGCAATATCGTTCGCCCTGACGAATTGCATCTTTCCAACCTCGCAAAACTCTGTTGTCGCTTCATACCCGATTACGGCTCGCTTGCCACGCCGCACGGTATGCAGGCTCTCATGGAAAAGGAGGGCGAATGGCGCGTTGCCTTTGCTCTCTTGGCAGGTTTTCTCGGAAAGGTCGTCGGGATTCGCGGTCTCTTTTATAAATGGGGCGGGCGTCAAGCTGCTCTCATTGATGACGTTACGGGAACAATGCCGCCTTTCGATAAGTGTGTTGTCTACGGTCCGGAAAATCCCGATAAAGTTGTCGCCGCTCTCAAGACTCGCATGAATTGCTTCGGCGCAATGATTGCCGATGTCAACGACCTCAAACGCTCGCGAATCGTCGCTGCAACGCCGGGCATGAACGCTCAACTTGCCTCCGATTTGCTTATCGATAATCCGTTCGGCAATGCCTCTCAAAAGCGTCCGATTTGTGTCCTTAAAAATTTCCGTCAGTATCAGGAGAAATCGTCATGAAAACTTTTCTTATCGCCCTAATGCTCTTGCTCACGTGTCAAACGGTTTACGCCGTACCGATTCCTCTGCGCGGGGTCGTCGAAGGTTTTTACGGTGCGCCGTGGACTTTCGAGGAGCGCGCCGATATTCTCAACTTCTGCCGTCAACACAATCTCAATTACTACATCTACGCGCCGAAGGACGACCCTTATCACCGTGACAAATGGCGCACGCCTTATCCTGCCAATGAACTTGCCGACTTGAAAGCTCTCGTCGAACGCGCACAAGCTTATAAAGTTCGGTTTATCTTCGCCGTCTCGCCCGGTCTCGATTTAAATTATTCCGGTTCCAAAGGCGAACAGGATTTTAACACTTTGATTCGCAAACTCGAAAGCCTCTATCAAATCGGCGTCCGTGACTTCGCAATTTTTTTCGACGACCTCAAAGACGCTGAAGGCAACCATCACGAAAACGGCAAGCTCCAAGCAAAATTCCTCAATCGCGTCCAAAAATATCTTCGCACAAAATATAAGGACGTTGCTCCGCTTATCACAGTCCCGACCGAATATTTTTACGAGGACATGATTAAAGGCAACAAGCTCAAGCCGTACACCCGTGACCTCGCCGAAAACCTCGACGATAAAATTGTTGTCCTCTATTCGGGCAAAGGCGTCGTATGTCCCGGCATTTCGGATGACGAACTCGCCAAAGTCAACGAAATTTTTAATCGCGAAGTCGGTATCTGGTGGAATTACCCCGTAAACGATTACTCGCTCACGCCCGACGGCAACCGCAATGTCAAGCTCGCGCTCGGTGCCATAGAAAATTTGCCGACCGCTCATGTCACTGCCGTCTTCTTCAATCCGATGCAACAAGTTCAACTTTCCAAAGTCGCGCTCACTACGGGTGCCATTTACACAAACAATCCCGCCGATTATAATCCCGAACTCGCTTGGGAAATTGCGCTCGCCGAATTGTTTGGCGAACTCAATATCGATTTTAAAAACTTCGCAATGCACTCGCGGCACATGGAAAATTCTTGGGCGAAGTGCGGGTCGCCCGACGACCCCGAATTCAATGCGGAAGTCAACAACATCCTCGCCGACTTGAAACATAATCGCAAGCCCGACTTCTCGACACTCGAACGCCGCATTTCTCAAATCGATAATTCGATAGACCGTCTGCTTTATCGCCTGCCGCAAAAATATCTCGTCGAATGCAAACCGCAACTTCAACAGCTCAAGCGAATCCTTCACGCCGATAAAGTTGCAATTCAATCGCTCAAGGCAGGCAAGCTCGACCCGCAACTTAAATCTCTTCGCGAGGAAATCGCCGCTCATGAATCCGAAGCCGTCCTCTCCGAACTCGTTGCCCGCAGATTTATCGATGAGGTTCTGAAATATTTTTCGCGTTAAATTATTTTGTTGCAAAAAAAAACCGTCGTGAATGACGGTTCTTTTTTTTAATCAATATTTATTCCGACCAAGCGCAAAAGATAACGGGCGTTCGTCGTGTGTGTTCGACCTTCGCGCAACTTGTAATCGAATTTTATTTCGTCGCCCTCGTAGTGTTCTTCAAAGTGTCCGTTGCTTATCCGTTCGTGTTCCTTTTCCAATTCGCAAAGTTCAAAGTCATGCGTCGTCACCAAAGTTATGTTCCGCTCCGTCGTCAAACGTCGTATTGCCTCCTTCGCGCCGCTCACTCTGTCGTTTGAATTCGTTCCTTTAAAAATTTCGTCAATGCATATCAGCAATCGTTCGCCGCGCTCCGTCGCTTCTATCATCGTTTTGATTCGCATGAGTTCCGCGTAGAAAGTCGACAGCCCTTGACTCAAGTCGTCGTTCACTCTTATCGAGGTTAAAACTTTCAAGCTGCTCACTTGGAAATTTTTGGCACAGACCGGTGCTCCGGCATAAGCCAACATGACCGCGCCCGCCAAAGTTCTTATCCAAGTCGTCTTGCCGGACATGTTCGCGCCGGTGATTATCGTTGTGCCCGCTGTCAATTCGACATTGTTTCCGACGCCTCGTTCTTCGGCAACCAAAAGACTTTTCAAACCTTCCGCTTTTATGTGAGGCTCCGGCTCTTCATAAAACGTCGGGAAAGTGTATCGCTCTCGCGTTTGACCTATCGTCGCCAAAGACATGAGCACTTCCACTTCCGCATGTGCCGCCAGCCAACTGTCAATGTGCCACCGAACTGCCTCGCGCCATTGCATGTATCTTTTCGCCAAATGCAAATCGCCCAGCAACAATCCGTTCCACACGATAAAGAAGACGGGATTTCTCCTCGCACGAACCAACTCAACCAAAACCCGCAATCGCCGCAATTCCTCGCTCGCTTGAACCTCGTCTGTCAAAATGTCTCGCACGGCTATCAATCTTTTGCTGCTGAAATTTGTACTTTCCAAGCGTTCAAAAATTCTTTCGTAAGCCCGCAACTCTTTTGAGATGACTTTCAAGCCGCGCACTCGTTCGTTCACGGCAGGTATCGCCATAACGCCCGCCATTACTCCCAAAATAATTACGCTGCCCAAAATTTCCAAGCCCGCTTGACCGAACGCATAAAGCAACAAGCTTGCAATCACCAAGACGGGTTGAACATATCGCAGCGCGTAAATTTTTCCTGTCAAAGGTTGTTCCTCTTCCACGCTGGCAACCAATTCGCTCGTGTCGTGATTGTTCGGCATTAAGCGTCCGTATGCTTCCAAGTCCAATGCCAAGCGCGGTCGTTGCAAAAGTTCCTGCACTCCGCGTTGACGATTCCTCAATTCGTTGAAGTCTTTCGCCTCCGGTGTAAATGCTTCCGCCAATAAATCTCGTCCGCGTTTTGTTCTTGCCGCGCAGATATATTGATAGACCGAGCCGACTCCGAAAATATGTAAGTCTTCGTCTTGAGGTCTGTTGTTTTTCAGATAAATGCTCCCGTCGTTGGAACGCTTGCGCCATGTTCCTTTTGCGCGTGCCAAATATGAATTCACGACCGCCAAACGACTCTTTAAAAAATTTTTTCGACGCTTCAAGTAGTCGTGATAATTTATCAGCCGTATGAATATCATCAACATTATCGCCGAAATTATGTAGCAGTAATGTGTTCCGCTGTCCCAACCGATTGCAAAGCTCGCTGCTCCTCCGAGAAATACAAGCGAACGGGCGGCGATAATTTTTTTCTCCCGCTTATGCAAAGTCTTTTGTTCAGCCAAGTCAATCTCGCGCTCGTTGTCGTAAAACTCCCGATTCATTACTCTTCCACCTTTTAAAGATTTGCCCCGCCGTCGGAAACATTATCGGTCATTATAACCGATAGGCTGAAAGATTAAAAGTTTTTGCTTGCAACCTTGCATTTTGAATTCGTCAAGAGCCTCGGCTTTCGGCTCGGAAAGTTTCAAGCCTTCCGCAGAAATTTCAATCGGCTGTCTCCTTTATGAAATCTTCACCCAAGACGCGTCGGACTTCTTCAAGCGTCGTCAAGCCTGCACGAATTTTTTCGTGAGCGTCGTCGGTTAAAGTTTTCAAGCCCGCCTCAAGCGCGGCAGTTTTTATTTCGTCGAGGTCGCGGCTGTTGAGAATCAAGTTGCGCAGATTTTTATCGACGCATAAAATTTCATGTAAGGCGATTCGTCCGCTGAAGCCCGTGCCTCTGCAGTGCTCGCAACCTTTCGCTCCGCAGTGAGGACAAATTTTTCTGACAAGCCTTTGAGCCACGACGCCTTTTAAAGTCGCCGCAAGGAGGTAAGGTTCGACGCCCATTTCAAGCATACGAAAAACCGCGCTGCACGAGTCGTTTGCATGAAGCGTGGTGAAAATCAAGTGACCCGTGAGCGCGGCGCGTATTGCGATTTTGGAAGTCTCTGTGTCACGAGCCTCCCCGACCATCAAGACGTTGCAATCCATACGCAACATCGCCCGAAGCCCCGCCGCAAATGTCAAGCCGGTTTTCTCATTGACTTGCACTTGAGAAATTCCTTCGACGTGCTGTTCAATCGGATCTTCCAAAGTCATTATCGAACGCGTCGGTTGATTCAATTCACGCAAGGCGGCGTAAAGCGTCGTCGACTTCCCGGAATTCATCGGCCCCGTCAAAATTATCATGCCCGTTGCCGAATTTATCATCTGCCGAAAAATTTTTTCGTTCGCCGAAGTGAAACCCAACTCGCTTAAATTGTGCAGTGCCGGCGAAGAATCCAAAAGCCTTATCGTCAAACTTTCCGCCCCGAAAGACGGCATGGAGGCCACGCGCATTTCCACGTTGCCGAATTGAATTGCTCCGTCGAGCGGCAGGAAAGCGGCTGTCGTGTCCATGCGTGCCAAAATTTTTATTCGTGCCGTCAAAGGTTCCGCCAAGTGCAACGGTAAAGGTTGATGCAATTCCTGAAGTTGTCCGTTGATTCGATAACGCACGCGCAAAGCTTTTTCAAAAGGTTCAATGTGCAAGTCGGAGGCGCGCATTTTTATCGCGAAGTCAAAAAGCAAATTCACAAGCTCGACAATCGCCCGCGAAGAACTTCCCGCGAAGTTGTGTCGCTCCATGTGAATCAATTTCCTCAAGCGTTCGTCGAAGTCGTTCATTTTTTTGAGAGGATTTTTTTCAAAGTCTTTTCCATTATTTTCGTGTCGGGGAATTGTCCCGTGAAGAGCCGATAAGCTTCCTTGCCTTGAAGTAACAGCATTGATAATCCGTTGAGCGTCGGGTAGCCGAGTTCCTTTGCCGTCTTGAGCAATTTCGTTTCGATCGGGTTGTAGATTATGTCGTAGACGAGCGCGCCTTCCGGCAAGAGTTTTAAATCGACGGGCGGCATGTCGTCGACGAGCGGGAACATGCCCAGCGGCGTCGTGTTTATCAATATGTCAGCCGTTTGAATCATTTCTTTGAAGTCGTCGGAATTCCAATCGAAGCTTTGAACAGAACCGTAAGATAAAAAGTCATTCGCCAAGTTTTGAGCCTTTTGAGGATTGCGTGCACCGATTGTGATAAGTGAGGCGCGTTTCTTGCACAAGCCCCACAAAATCGCACGAGCCGCTCCGCCCGCGCCCAAGATTGCCGCGTGACAATCTTCGGGCAAAAAGTTTGCTTCCTTCAACGCCGCCAAAAAACCCGCAACGTCTGTGTTGTAGCCGGTCAACATGCCGCCGTCATTTACGACCGTGTTCACTGCGCCGATAACCAATGCGTCAGAGTCAATCGCGTCGAGGTATTTTGAAATGGTTGTCTTGTGAGGAATGGTCACGTTCACGCCGCGAAAGTCCAAGCTTTTAATTGCTTCGACTGCCATAAAAAGTTTTCCGGCTTGAACTTGCAAGGGTATGTAGTTGTAATTTATAAAGCCTTCCGCCTCGAAGACCGACTTGTACATTTGCGGCGACAACGAGTGACCGACAGGGTAGCCCATAATCCCGAAATTTTTTATTTCTGTTGAAGTCATTTGCAAAACTCCTTTCGTTAGCGGCGTCATTGTATCACATGCTGCTTTGAGTGACAATCATGTTTAAGGGAAAGAGACACCGTCTTTGCAAAGAGTGAGCTTCTCCCATTTTCTTTTGCTGCGCCCAAACAAAGTGGTCAGTGGTCAGAGTTTTTTTCTAATCACTAACCACTAACCACTAATCACTAAATTGTGCGGCCGGGTTTTCATTAAAATAAAAAAGCCTCCCGAATTTGAGAGGCGATTGTTTTCTCAAGAATTTTGATAGCCGATTGCGCGAAGTTTTTTTATCGCGGCGGGCAAGCTGTTCATTACGTCGGAGGCGATTAATCCTTCGGCATTTTCTTCTGCCGCCAAGTTACCTGCCGTTCCTTGCAACCAAACACCCGTCAACGGTGCAAAAGGTGTTTGTTTCATGAGACCGGCTATCGCGCCCGCCAACACGTCTCCGCAACCGCCCGAAGCCATCGCGCTGTTTCCCAGAGGCGAGATAAAAATTTCTCCGTTCGGGTAGCCTATGATTGTCGTTTCGCATTTGGCAACGATTATTGCACGATATTCCTGCGCGGCGCGTCGAACTTCCGGAACGAGCGAGGCACGAAGTTTTTCAACGGGAATATCCAACAATGCCGAAAGTTCACCCAAGTGCGGCGTGAGTATCGGGATTTGTTTGCAAGCTTTAAGGTCGTCGGCGTGAGCATTGAAAGGATAAATTGCGTCGGCGTCAAGTATCAGCGGCTTGTCGACTTCTTCAACGATTTTTCTTACGAGAGCTTGAGTTTCACGTTCGCGACCAAGTCCGCAACCCATTAAAATCGCGTCGGCTTTTTCCGCCAAGTCCAAAATTTTTTCCGAAGCTTTATCGCCGCCGATAATTCCCTGCTTGACTTCGGCAAGAGGAGCCGTAACGACTTCGGTCAATTTCATTTCGTAAATCGGGTTGAGACTTTCGGGCACCGCCAAAGTCACGAGACCCGCGCCGACTTTCATTGCACTCATTGCCGCCAAAGATGCCGCGCCCGTCATGCCTCGCGAACCTGCCACGATTAAAATTTTCCCGCAAGTTCCTTTATGAGAATCTTTCGGACGAGCGGGCAGGAAAGTTAAAGCAAGTTCGTCGTCGACAAGCGTTTGATGAATTTCTTCCGTCAAGAGGTCGGCGGGCAAACCGATATTGTCGACGAAAAGTTTTCCGACGTAAGACGCGCCGGGGCAAATGTAATGACCGACCTTCGGCAAACCGAGCGCAACGGTGCAATCGGCTTGCATGGCAGCCTCGCCGACCGCTCCCGTATCCGAATCGACGCCGGAGGGAATATCGATTGAGACGGTAATTTTTTTTACGGCGTTGACAAGACGAATCAAACGCAAGGCTGCGGGGCGAAGTTGTCCGCTGAAACCCGTGCCCAAAATTCCGTCGACGACCGCGTCACAAAATCTCAACGTGACTTGCAAGCGTTCCCAAGCTCTGTCGCTGTCAAGTTGTTGAAGTTCGACGCCCATGCCTCGCAAAATTTTCATCTGGACGTTGAGCGATTGAGTTCGGTGGTCTTTATCGCCGAGCAAAAAAATTTTCACACGAGCACCCGCGTTCGAAAGATACCTCGCCGCCGCCAATGCATCGCCGCCGTTGTTGCCGCTGCCCGCCAAGATACAAATGCTTTTCTTGCCGACGCCGCCCAAAAAATTTTTGACTGCCTCGAAGACACGATGACCCGCGCTTTCCATCAAGGACAATTCGGGCAAGCCGTATTCCTCGATTGCGCTTTTGTCTATCTCGTGCATTTGTTTCGCCAATGCCACTTTCATAAACTTTCCTCCGTGTTAAGCTAACAGCTAACTATTTAATTGAGTTCAATCTTTCGGCTAAGGTGTAAGCGTCCTCGTCGCCGTCAAGAGGCGCGATAATCGGTTGGTTGCCAAGCATGACGATTCCGTTTTCAACCGTCGCCTCGTATTTGTTTTGTCCTTTGTGATAAGCCGTTGCCAAATTTCCAAGAATAAAATACGAACGCTCGGCAGCTGACATATCGGAGGAGGCGGCAACCTTCATGAAAGTTTTGTTGTTCACGGTGATAATTGCGTTCTTGGCAGTGACATGATTCTTGCTGTACTCGTAAAGCTTTTTGACGTAAGCGTCGCGCCGTTTCTCGCTGTCGGGGTGGTCTGAAGGATTAAAGAACGCCGCCGCACCCGATCGCTTGCCGCCGATTGACATCTCAACAAATTTTTGCATGACTGCCGCGCAGGCTCCGGGATTGTAATTCGTGTGAACCATGTAATCGAAGCTCAAGAGGTCTGCTTCCGTCTCATGTTTTCTGTCGCCGTGAGCAATCGAATGATTGAGCGCAACTTGTGTGACAATCGAACCCAATGCGCCGCCGCCGATAGCCGTGCCCGCAATCGCAGCCGTCACTTGCTTTTGAAGATGTTTCTTGTTGCTTTTGGCGACGTGATTTTTTTGTCCGTGACCCATCTCGTGTCCGACGATAGCCGCAATTTCATCCTCGTTGGTAATTTTTTTGAACGTGCCGGCATTAACCATCATGACATGCCCCATTGAGCAGGCGGCGTTGATAGAATTTTGATTCGAGACAAAATAAAGATACGGCTTGCTTTTAATCGTCGGGTCAATCACGGCAACGCCTTTTGTCAAGTTCGCCATAATCCTGTCGAGCGCGGCATTGTATTCGGGGTCTTCGTTGACGCCGTATTGTTTGCGGAAGTTGTCGTAAAGTTCCTGCCTTCCGGCTTCGGTCGTGTCATAATATTTAATCTTCTCATTAATCTGCGCGTTCAACTGCGCGGCTTGAATGCCTATCGCTATGCCGGTGCCGATAAGACTTGAATTAGCCGCCTCGCCGACAACGGGACTGCCGAACGTCAACGAAAAACTCAACGCCGCCGCCGTCAAGCCCGCCAAAAATTTTTTTTTAAAATTCATGACAACATTCCTCCAAAAAAATTTTCAATAAAAACGCGAAATCAGGAGCCGTCATGGATGACGGCTCCCCACGCCGCACTGAAACAGGATGTTTCTGCGGCGCGCCCCCGCGAGGGGTCTTTTCTTTTTGCTACTTTTTCTTTGGACAAGCAAAGAAAAAGTAGAAGAAAAACATAAAAATCATTAAACGTCAAATCGAAGTGAAAAACTTCCGCAGTGACGAGTTGTCTTTGAGCCCTTTTGCTTAACAAACGAAAGGGCAATTTCGCCCAAATGATAGCAAAAAACTTTTCCGCGTGCAAAAATTTTTTTCGCGTCTTGAATATCTGAAATTATTCTGGTAAGATAAGCGCAATAAATTTTGAGCAGCGGAGGGGAAATTAATGGCGAGGGTTTGGGCGCGAGCACCGTCTCATGAAAAAATTTTAATTTGCAAAGGAAGATACCGTCTGCTATAATCGGCGGCGTCAAAATTTAAGGAGAGTTGCATAATGATAAAATTGGAGAAGAAACAAGTTAAGCTCGTCAGCATTTTAATCGCAGTGATTTTTATCGGCTCGGTGGTAGCGATAGCTTTGACACAAACCGGAAATATCGCAACGGCGGCGAGCTCTTCAAGTGTCGGGACGATAGACTATCAGCAAGCGATGTCTTCCCACCCCGATGTACAAAATCTTCAAGGGCAAATGGAAACGGCGATTAACGATGTCAAAAAAGAATTCGACGAAAAATCTGCCGGCATGAACGACCAAGAGAAGGCAGATTATTATCGTCAATGCCAAGAGCGGCTCGCGCAGAGGCAACAAGAATTGCTCGACCCGATTAGAAATTCAGTTGACGCCGCGATTAAAAAGGTCGCCGACAAAAGAGGCTTGGCTGTTGTTATCGACAAGATGGCTGTCATTTACGGCGGGCAAGACATAACGGCGGAAGTCATTTCGGAACTCGGCAAGAAATAATCAGCGGTTAGTGGTTAGTGGTTAGTGGTTAGTGGCTAGAAAAATTCTAATCACTAATCACTAATCACTAATCACTTTTTTTTAGGAGGCGGCACGGTGAACTACAAAGTTTTGGCGGCGGCGATGTTGGCATTAATCGGCGGCGGACTCTACTTTTACGGCTCACCTGCTCCGCCCGTCGAACCTGCCGAAAAAATCGAAAAGCCTGCGCCCAAAGAATCGGAAGGCTTCGGGATAATCGACATAGAAAAAATCCAAGCCAATCACCCCGACGGCGAATATCTGAACGAATTGCGGGCGAGGGAATTGCGTTTGCGCCTCGAACTCAACGAGGCAATGAAGATTGTCGAATTGCCGAAGATTCCTCCGCCCGACCCGAACAAAGAAGTTTTCGACGAGGCGGCTTGGCAAAAAAATGCGCAGATTGTCGTAAGTCAACTTGCCGAGCTTGAAATGCGCAAGAAAGCGGCGGCGGAAAATTATCGCAAAGAATCCGAGCCGCATTACCTTGAAGAGCGAGACAAAATCACCGCCGAATATATGAATGAACAAGTAAATCTTCAGCTGAAATTGCAGAACGCCGACAATTTGCACTTGACGCCGGAACAAGTCAATGAACTGCAACAAAAATTTGAGGCAGTCGAAATGGCGAGGAATAAAGCGCAACTGGAATTGCTTGAAAAGTGGAAGGCGGAAATTGTAAAATTCGCGGAAGATTCGGTAGCCGAAGATGAGGCACGGCTCAAGGCAGAGGCAGCAAGATTGAAAGCAGAAGTCGAGGCTCAAACGCGGCAAAAAGAATCGGACGTCACCGAACGAAACAAAAAGCTCATGGAAGATTCGTTGCGTGAAATGGAAGACAGGCAAATCAGGCGGCGAGAACTTTTAACCGAACTCAACGAGGTCGGCAGAGAACGAGCAGAGCTTGAGAAAAAAATTTTGGATTCGATTATCGACAAAGCGACGATGTTGGCGGCAGTCTATCGTTTGGAAACGGTTTTGGTCAAACGCAGCCCCGATGACGCCGATAAAATTTTGCCGCGACATATCGAGTGGAATTTTGAACTCAAGCCGCCCGAAAGAGTCGGAGCTGTGATAATTCCCGGCAAGAAGGCTCGTGACTTGACAAACGACTTGATTAAAGAAATGAATCGACTTTGACAGGAGTGATTTATAAATGAACTTTGCAAAAAAAATAGCGGCAGTTGCGCTTTTGGCGTCGTCATTGCTGATAGCAGGTTGCGGCGCGGGACAAATCGCCTCCGTCGACGTGGAAAAAATCATGGCAGAGGCTCCGCGTGTGAAAAAATTAATGGAAGAGGCTCAAAGCAAAGTCACTGCCGAGCAACAAAAATTTGAACAGGAAAATTCGGGCAAAGAACTTAGCGACGAAGAGGCTTTAAAAGTTCAGATGGATTTTCAGCGCAAGTTGGAGAGCATAAATCAAGCTTACGCCACGCAAATCAAAAGCCGCATGGATGTTGTGATTGAAGAAATTTCACGCGAAAAAAATATCGACGTGGTTGTTAACAATTCCGAAGACCAGAAAATTCTCTTCAAAGGCGGCATTGACATAACCCAAGACGTGATTAACAAAATGCAATGAGCAGGCGATTCAAATGGAAAAAAATTTACAAGAGATAGCCGGGCTGATTGACGGCTCACTTGCGGGCGACGGCGCGATAAAAATCAGCGGGCTGTCGAATATCAAAATGGCTCGTTCGGGCGATTTAATCTTTGCGGTGCCGCCGCACCTCGACGAGGCAAAAACTTCTGCGGCGTCGGCAGTTTTAATTCCGCTTGACACGGAAGACTTCCCGAAGCCCGCAATCAAAGTCAAAGACCCGCGAGCTGCTTTTGCGGCTTTGTTGGAAATGTTCATGCCCAAGCTTGAAATTCCAATCGGCATAAGTCCCGAAGCTCATATCGGCAAGAATGTAAAAATTTCCGACGGCGCGACGATTATGCCCTTTGCGGTTGTCGACGACGGAGCGGAAATTAAAAGCGGCGCGATAATTTATCCGCATGTCTATATCGGGCAACACGCCTCAATCGGCGAGGACACAATCGTTTATTCAAGCGCGACTGTCCGCGAATTTTGCAAAGTCGGTTCTCGTTGCGTGATTCACAGCTCGGCGGTTATCGGTTCGGACGGCTTCGGCTTCACGACTTCAAACGGCATTCATACCAAAGTTCCGCAAGTCGGCAATGTGATTATCGAAGACGATGTGGAAATCGGCGCGCATGTCGGAATTGATCGGGCGGCTATGGGCTCGACGATTATCGGGCACGGCACAAAGATTGATAACCTCGTTCACATTGCTCACAACTGCAAAATCGGCGCGAACTGTTTAATCGTTGCGCAAACCGGAATCAGCGGTTCGACGACGGTCGGCGACAACGTGACTTTCGGCGGGCAAGTCGGAACGGTCGGGCATATTCATATCGGCGGCAATTCGGTTTACGCGGCGCGTTCGGGCATTTCAAAAAGTATGCCGGAAGGATTTTTCGGCAGCGGCTTCCCGATTCAATCTCACAGCGATTGGCTCCGTCAACAGGCGGCTTTGAAAAAAGTTCCCGAGCTCATTGAAAAAATCCGTCGCCTCGAACGCGAACTTGAAAATTTAAAACAGTCTTAACGAAGCCTTAACGAAAAAATAATTTTCTTTGATTAAAATGTAAGAAAATTATTTTCAAAGGAGGTTGACTGCCATGAAGAAATTTTTGATTGCAGCTGCGGCGACTCTGATTATCTTCGGCGGGCAAGTCGAGGCGGCTCCCGCTGACAATTTGAACGCAGAAATTGAGACGCAGGATATGGGCACGAGTAAATGGGCGAATTTCAGAGACAAGTATATTCTTAACCGCGAAACCGAAAACGAACGCCGCGACCGTAAAGATTGGGAACGTCAATACCGTAAAGATTGGGAACGTCGGCACAGAGATTATCCGCCTCCTCCGCCGCCTCACTATCGCGACGGGCATCCTCATTATCCTCCTCCTCCGCCACCACCGCCGCCTCGTTATCGCGACGGACGTCCTCATTATCCGCCTCCGCCTCCTCCGGGTCCGCCTCCTCCGCGCTATCGTTAAGACTTTCAAACGAAATAAAAATCCCTTCGTCACAGGCGAGGGGGTTTTTTCAATTGAGAATTGGGAATGTGGAATTGGGAATTGAAATTGGCAGGAAAAATTTTTAAGCGAAAGAATATTGACGGCGGAGGTTGATAAAAATGCGTGTCTTGCTTGTGACATTGACAGACCAATTGTCGGGAGCACTTTCAATTTTAAATCCCGAATTGGAATACTGCGCGATTGTCGTTGATGAAGTTGAGCCTGCAAAAAAAATTTTGGAACGAGTCGGCTTGCCGCGGGATTTGCTTCATCCGTTTTATGAATTAAGAGAGCTGTCGGGAATTTATTATTATGACGCTCTCATTTGTGTTCATGACGGACGAACGTATAAAATTTTTCCGAAAAAGATTTTGAAATACGGTGTCCCAAAAAATAAGTTCATAGATTTGTTCATGGCGACCACGCATGAATATTTTTTGCTGGAAAGAGCCTTGCAATACTTCAAAGAACGAGCAGCCGAATTCGAAATGTTTGCCACAGGGTTGAGCCATACTACCATGTCTTTGGATGTTACCCGCTTCAAACGTAAGCTTTTCAATTTCGCTCGCGGCGGTCAAGATTTATACTATGACTTTCAAATCGCAAAACGAGCCGTGCTATATGGGGGGGGCATAGCAAACTGCGTTATGCGCTTATAGGTCTTGCTTCCGGTACATTTCATGAAGACAGGTCACTTATGCAAAGTGAAAATTGGCGCCTTGCCCAGTATGCGATTTCTTTTGGCGATTTACATAATTTTTGGATGCCTGCAGAAGAATATTTAAAATTGTTTAATGCAGCTTACTTGTCTGCGAGGTTGCCGACGGAGCCGCTTGACAGAAACAATGTTTATTTGGAAAGACCTTCGCGCCAATTTATGACTTGGGTTGAAAGATTAAATATGCTTGATGTGATTGCTCCTTGGGACAATAAAGAGTATCCGGCGACACGAGCCGAGAATGTAAAAATTTTGGACGAATACTTGACGCTCTGCGAGGAAAATAATATTCGCCCGATAATGTTCCTGCCGCCGCAAACGGAAGTTTACAGAAAATATTTCAATAAAAAGTTGCTTGATGAGTTTTATTATTTAATTGGACAAGCCTGCAAAAAATATCCGTCGGCGATTTTTATTGACGGTTGGAAACTGCATGGAGTGACAGACGCGGATTTTTATGATGTATGGCACATGAACATTTACGGCGCGGCGAAGTTCAGCACGTTTCTGAATAACTTTATTGAGAATCTTGAAAGACGGTGAATCTAATCGAATACAGATTTTTAAAATGCTTGAGCACGTTGGTTTGTCTTCTGCCGCTGAAATTTTGTTTGACCTTCGGGAGAGGATTGGCGAATTTGATTTGGATATTCCTGCCCGCCAAACGCAAAAGACTTGCTACGGAAAATATCATTCGTTGCTTGAAAGTTTCAAAGGCGGAGGCGGAACGAATCGCCAAAGAAAGTACGGTTCAATTCGGCGCGATGTTCATGGAGGTTTTGTCCTTCCCGAAGCTCAAAAAAAATATGGCAAGTCACGTTAAAGTTGTCGGCTTGGAACATTTGACACGCTACAAAAATTCTTCCACTCGCGGCGCGGTGATTATGACCGGGCACAATGACAACTGGGAACTCATGGGCGGAGCCTTCGCGCAAAACGGTATCCCGCTCGTCGGTGTGGCGAAGAAACAAAAATCCGAAGGCGCGGACAAATTTATCAACGAATACCGCACGCTTATCGGCATGCACATTACCTATCGCAGCGGTGTTCGCGAAATGTACAAGATGCTCGACGAGGGGCACTTTATCGGCTTGATAATGGATCAAGATGTCGGGCGCGTCGACGGAGTTGTCGTGAAGTTTTTCAATCAGGCAACGCTCTTTGTGACGGGCGCGGCGTCAATGTCACGCTTCAGAAAAATTCCAATCTTCCCGGCGTTCATGCACAAAAATTCGGACGGCACGCACACGCTGGAAATTTCACCGCCGCTTATGGTTGAAAAGACTTCGGACAAGCACGCCGATATAAAAAAAATGACGCAACGGCTTGCGACATTGATTGAGGAGCATATAAAAAAATATCCCGCCGAATGGTTTTGGCTTCACGACCGCTGGAAGTCCATGCGCGTCGAATTTGAGGCGGAGGAGGTTGCAGAGTTTGAAAAAGATTTGGGCATTGATAATTCTGCTGATGTTGCCCGCGCAAGTTCAAGCGATTGAATTACCCGTGACGAGTCCTTTCGGCTGGAGAATTCATCCGATTTCGGGCGAATGGAAATTTCATGCGGGTGTCGATTTGGGCTACGACTACGGCGCGTATATCGGTTCGCTCTTCGACGGGCAAGTTGTCATTGCCGAAAATCTCGGCGACGGCTACGGCAACCAAGTGCTGATTTATCATCCCGCGATTGATTCTTACACGCGCTATGCTCATTGCTCGACACTTCAC
This sequence comes from Selenomonadaceae bacterium, assembly GCA_017535925.1. Classification (GTDB taxonomy): domain Bacteria; phylum Bacillota; class Negativicutes; order Selenomonadales; family Selenomonadaceae; genus Quinella. Next base: position 32,531 of record JAFXTD010000010.1, read on the forward strand.
GTTGCGGCGGGGCAAAGCGTTTCGGCGGGACAGATTATCGCGCAAGTCGGAAGCACCGGCTACTCGACCGGACCGCACCTCCACCTCGAATACATTATCAAAGTTGACGGCGTCTATCAATATGCCGACCCGCTAAGCTTGTGGAATGCCGGCGGCTTGTAGTTGTCAGCTGTTAGCTGTTAGCTGTTAGAATAAAGTGAGCGCAGAGCTTCTTTCATTTCGCGGACGTATTCGCCGATAAGTTTGGGAGCCTTTTCGCTGTGAGCCGCAAGAATTTTTATAATCGCCGAACCGACAATCGCGCCGTCCGAAATATTTGCCATCTGCTTTGCCTGCGCGGGCGTCGAAATGCCGAAGCCGATAGCGCAGGGAATTTTTGTGTTGGCTCTGACCGCCGCGACTATCGAAGTCAAATCGGTTTTAATTTCGCTGCGCACGCCCGTCACGCCCAAGCTTGAAACGATATACACGAAGCCCTCCGCCTCACGAGCTATCTTGGCGATTCTGTCTTCGGAAGTCGGGGCAATCATTGAAATTAAATCGACGCCGTATTTCCTGCACAGCGGCAAAAATTCTTCTTTCTCTTCGAAGGGAACATCGGGCAAAATCAAACCGTCAATCCCGATTTCTTTGCACGTCGAAATAAATTTTTCCGCGCCGTAGGAAAAGACGACGTTGGCATAAGTCATGAAGACGAACGGAACTTTCACATCGCCGCGCAGATTTTTTACCATGTCGAAAATTTTATCGGTCGTGACGCCGCCTTTGAGCGCACGAACATTTGCCTCTTGAATCACGACACCTTCGGCAGTGGGGTCGGAAAAGGGAATACCCAATTCGACGAGGTCGGCTCCGTTTTCGACGGCGGCTCTGACTGCGGCGGCGGTTGTTTCCAAATTCGGGTCGCCGCACGTTATGAACGGTATGAACGCCTTGCCCTGCGCGAACGCCTCTTTAATCTTGCTCATGAAAATTTTCTCCTCTGTCTTTTTGAAATCATTTTACCTTGAAAAAAATTTTGCGTCAATTCATGCCCGCTTGCCCAAAATAAAAATCTCTTGTAAAATGATTAGGAACTGGTAAATAGGAACTGGGAACTAGGGTCTGTTGGTAAATTAAAAAGCAGCGGTTGGTGAAAACCCGGCCGCACATGGACGTGCGGCCGCCGCGACTTAAAACCTGGAAGGTTTTATAGCGGTCAACGCCCTTTTCTTTTGCTACTTTTCTTTTGGGCGCCGCAAAAGAAAAGTAGATTTAAAATATAAAAATCATTGAAACGCTCAATCGCAGCCGCTGATTCAATTTACCAACAACCCCTAGTAGGGATTAGGAAAAAGTCTAGTTCCTGGTTCTTGGTTCCCGGTTCCTAAAAATCGACCGAAGGGAGATTTTTTATGACAGGACTTTTAGAGACACCCTACGGCACACGCGATTTTCTGCCGGCGGAGGCTGTCGTTAAACGCAAAGTCGAACAAAAAATTTTTACGCTGTTCGCACTCTTCGGCTACGAGGAAGTCGTGACACCGACAATGGAATATCTTGAGACGCTCACGACTTCGAACGGACGAGCACAAGAGCCGCATCTTTTTAAAATGTTCGACCGCAACAATCGGACGCTTGCCCTGCGACACGAAATGACCACGCCGATTGCAAGGCTTGCCGTCAGCCGCTTGAAAGATTCGCCGTTGCCGCTCAAGCTCTCCTACAATACAAACGTCTTCCGCTTCCGAACAAATCAGCCCGGTCGTCAATGCGAATTCTATCAGGCGGGCGTCGAACTTATCGGAATTTCAAACGCATTCGCCGACGCGGAAATTATCGCCCTCGCCGCGCAAGCTTTGACTGTTGCAGGTTTGGAAGACTTCAAAATTTCTTTGGGGCAAGTCGAATTCGCGGGCGGGCTCATGGAAAATTTATCCGCCGCTCTTCAAGCCGAAATCAAATCTGCAATCGAACGACACGACATTGTTGCGCTGAATAATCTTGCCGTCGACGACCGCTTGAAAAAAATTCCGACTCTTCAAGGCGGACGAGAAATTTTGGACGCGGCTCAATTAATCGCCGACAACGACCGCTCCCGCAAAGCTCTCGACAACTTGAAAGAAATTTATCGTCTGCTGGAAATTTACGGCGTCGCCGATAAAATCACTTTCGACTTGGGCTTGATTCGCGATTTCGAATATTATACCGGCATGGTCTTCGAGGCGTATTCTCACGGCGTAGGCTATTCGCTTGCGGGCGGCGGTCGCTACGACAACATGCTCAAAGACTTCGGCGCGGCTTGTCCCGCTACAGGTTTTGCTTTGGGCATCGAAAGAATTTTGACCGCAAGAAAGTTTCAAGGCGTTGACGAGGATTCGCAGTTCAAAGATTTTTATTTGAGTTATGCTTCCGGTCAAGAAGGCGAGGCTATTCAAAAGGCGGCTGAACTTCGGGCGGCGGGCAAAGTCGTTGAAGTTTCCTTGACACCGCAAAAAAAATCCGACGCCGAAATTTCTTGCACAGAGAAAAATTGTGTGGAGTTAATTTATTTGGCATGAGTGTTTTAAAAAGAATTATGCAATTCGTTCGGGCGGTGACGGCGCGTGTCACTGTCGAGGACGGCAAATATATTTCTGCCCATCTCAATGCTGAGGAGCAGAAAATTTTTTTCGCAATGAGTATCGCCGACCAAGCTCACAGCTTGCGAACCGCCTACAAGGTCGAACGACTTGTTATCGAGGACAAACGCGGCGTCGACAAAGAATTTCTGATTCGTTGCGCCCTCCTTCACGACACCGGCAGACGCGCAGGCGACTTGACGATTCGCGGAAAAATTTTCGTCGTGCTTGTTACAAAGTTTGCACCGAAATTCGCCGAACGTCTTGAGATTAACGGCAACCGCGAGCTTTACATTTATCATTATCATGCGGAAATCGGCGCGCGCCAACTTCAGCAAATCGGCTTGTTCAAAGAGGCGAAAATCATTGCCAAGCATCACGCCCCGCCCAAGCCCGACGACCCGTTGGAGTTGAAACTTTTGCGTTTGGCTGACAACGCAAGCTGACAGGAGAATTTTCATGGCGAAGAACAAAAATTTAAATTCGGCGGCGAAAGCCAAGAAAGATGAATTCTACACACAGCTCCGTGACATTGAAAACGAATTGCGCTACTACCGTCAACACTTCAAAGACAAAATCGTTTTGTGCAACTGCGACGACCCTTACGAAAGCGAATTCTTCAAATACTTCGCGATTTATTTCAATCAGCTCGGCTTGAAAAAATTAATCGCGACATGTTATGCGGGTTCGCCGATTGTTCAGACGGAACTCGATTTTTGGGGAACGCCAAACGAAAATCCTCACTTCGACAAACGCAGGCAGGCAATCAAGTTTGAAGTCAGCGAGGTTAAAGATTGGAACGGAGACGGTGCGACAGACCTCGACGACGTGAAACTTTTGCTTGAGACAAACAAAAACGTCGTGACGTATCTTGACGGCGACGGAGATTTTCGTTCGCCCGAATGTGTGGAGGCACTCAA
>JAFXTD010000001.1 GCA_017535925.1 Selenomonadaceae bacterium
CCAACGAGCTCCGCTTTTGAGAATCCACATTATGGCGTTGAAAACGATTCGGGGATTAAGCGGCGGGCGTCCGACCTTCGCACCCTCTTCAAACACAAATTTTATTCTGTTCCATTGAGCGTCGGTTAAATCTTTGTGGTAAAATGAATTTGACATAAGTTGTTCACTTCTTTCAAACTCATTTTATCAAAGAACTGCTTATGTTTTTCTTTTACTTGAGTTTACCAACAGCCCCTAATGAACTTATGCGGCGAATCCCGGGAATAACGCACTTCATGCTGACAAAATCTCTTCGCGAAATGGAAGCGGACGGACTTGTTGAGCGTCGAGAAATAATTTCCGCGCCGCCAAAAGTCGTGGAGTATTCGCTTGCGCCGCTCGGTAAGGAATTAATTCCAATTCTTAACGAGCTTTACGCTTGGGGCGAAAAAATTTTGCGAAACGAATCTTGAACAACAAAAAGCACGTCTCCGAATTTGGAAACGTGCTCTTTAATTTATGAAAAATATTTTAGCCGAGAATGACAAGCGATTCGTGAGCTTTGACGGATTGCCCTGCCGCGACGTTGAATTTTTTGACGGTGCCGTCGGCGTCTGCAGTGATTTCGTTTTGCATCTTCATTGCTTCGAGAATCAAGAGGACATCGCCTGCTTTGACAGCCGCGCCTTCCGCCGCAACGAGTTTGATAACTTTGCCGGGCATGGGTGCGTCGATAGAGTGTTCGCCCGCGCCCGCCGCAACTTTGGGAGCCGCAGCCGGTGCAGGAGCCGCTTTGGGTGCGGGAGCAGGAGCCGCCGCTTTCGGGGCAGGAGCAGCTTTGGGAGCAGAGCCCGCCGCTTTGACTTCCTCGACCTCGACTTCATAAGTCGTGCCGTTCACAGTGACGTTAAATTTTTTTGTTGCCATTGATTTATTCCCTCCGATTAATCAGCGATTGATTTTGGACGCCAGAGCCCAGTTGTCGTTGCGTTTTATCTTGACGGAAACGACTTTGCCTCCGCCGAACATTGATTGAATTGCCGCCGTGATTGCCGCGATAATTTCCGGTTTAACTTTTTCAGCCACAGGAATTCCTCCTTACAGCGGGATATTTCCATGCTTCTTTGCGGGTCCGACTTCACGTTTGCTTGCCAATGCATTGAGCGCGGTGATAATCAGCGGACGAGTTTCTTTCGGCTCAATGACCATGTCGGCATAACCGCGTTCGGCTGCTTTGTAGGGCGTTGCAAATTCTTCGACGTATTCGGCAGTCTTTTGCTCCTTGTCGGGGTCTTTGCGGAAAATAATGTTCGCCGCGCCCGCAGGTCCCATGACCGCAATTTCTGCAGAAGGCCAAGCCATAACTTGGTCGGCACCCAATTCGCGGCAGCACATTGCGATATACGAGCCGCCGTAAGCTTTGCGCGTGATAACCGTGACTTTCGGGACAGTCGCCTCGCTGTAAGCGTAAAGCATCTTCGCGCCGTGACGAATTATGCCGTTATACTCTTGGTCGACACCAGGCAGGAAGCCGGGCACGTCAACCAAATTCACGAGCGGAATATTGAACGCGTCGCAGAATCTGATAAAGCGCGCAGATTTATCAGAAGCGTCAACGTCGAGGCAACCCGCCATGACCGCCGGCTGATTGGCGATAATGCCGACACTGCGTCCGCCGAAACGCGCAAAGCATGTGATAATGTTCGTTGCGAAATATTGATGCACTTCGTAAAATTCGCCGTTGTCGACAATCATGCGGATAACATCTTTCATGTCGTAAGGCGCGTTGGGATTGTCGGGGATAATCGTGTTGAGTTCCTCGTCTTGACGGTCGGGGTCGTCGTCATTGTAGACAATCGGAGCGTCTTCCAAGTTGTTGCTGGGCAGGAAACTCAACAGGTAGCGAATTTGTTCAATGCAATCTTTTTCGTCTTCCGCCGCGAAGTGAGCCACGCCCGAACGAGTGTTGTGAGTCATTGCGCCGCCGAGTTCTTCCGCCGTGACTTCCTCCGCCGTGACCGATTTGATAACCGCAGGGCCGGTGATAAACATTTGGCTGGTTTTCTTGACCATGTAGATAAAATCGGTGATTGCAGGCGAATAAACCGCGCCGCCCGCGCAAGGACCCATGATGACGGAAATTTGAGGAATGACGCCGCTGGCAGCCGTGTTGCGGAAGAAAATGCCCGCGTAGCCGCTCAACGCGTCGACTGCCTCTTGAATGCGTGCGCCGCCCGAATCGTTAATGCCGATTAAAGGTGCGCCCATCTTCATTGCCAAGTCCATGACCTTCCAGATTTTGTGCGCGTGCTTTTCGCCGAGTGAGCCGCCTTCAACCGTGAAGTCTTGAGCAAAAGCATAAACCAGACGACCGTCAACAGTGCCGTAGCCGGTGACGACGCCTTCGCCCGGTAAATCTTTTTTGTCCTGTCCGAAGTTGGTGCAACGGTGCTTGACGAACATATCGAGTTCAACGAAAGTGCCTTCGTCGAAGAACATCTCAATGCGTTCGCGAGCCGTCAACTTGCCTTTTTCGTGTTGTTTATCGATTCTTGCCTTGCCGCCGCCTTGAAGGATATGCTCCTTCTTGGAATGCATTAAGGCGATTTTTTCTTGAACTGTCGCCATTCAAAAATCTCCCTTCTATCAATTAGGAATTAGGAATTAGGAATGAGGAATTAAAAAAAGCGAATCTCAATTCCTAATTCCTCATTCCACATTCCTAATTGATTTTCAAATCGGTTGGCAGAGCTCCAAGAGGACGCCGTGAGTTGCTTTCGGGTGAATGAACGCAATCATTTTGTTGCCGGCACCCTTGCGCGGTTTTTCGTCGATGAGCTTGACGCCCTTCTCTTTAAGGTCGGCAAGAGCCGCTTCGAGGTCGTCAACCAAAAGTGCGATATGTTGAATGCCGCCGCGTCCGCCTTGCTTCTCCATGAACTTTGCAATCGGGCTGTCGGGTTCGGTGGCAACGAGCAATTCAATTTCGCTGCCGTTGGGCGTGGGATAAAAACCTGTCGTTACTTTCTGTTCGGCAACGGTTTCTGCGCCCGTAGCTTTCAAGCCGAGCAATTCCCAGAACGCGCCGACTTCTGCCAAATCTTTTGCGGCTATGCCGATGTGGTCTACGCCAAGAACTTTGAACATTTCGTTAAAACCTCCTAAAATCAATGCGTAATTCGCAATGCGCAATTAAAATCGAATTCATTATGCATTACGCATTTCGCATTACAAATTGCTTTTTAAACTTCTCTGAAAATTTTTACGCGAGTGCCTGTCGGAACTTTTTCAAGCGGCTCCGGCTCTTCCAACTTCTCACCGAAGACCAATTGTGCCGTCAAATCCCAGCTTTCGGGCAGGTCGAAAATTTGTTTAATCGGCTCGTCAATCAGCGGGTTGTAGTGTTGCAGGTTTGCGCCAAGTCCCAAATCCTCAAGTGCCGTCCACACCGAGAACTGCAACATGCCGTTTGCCTGCATTGCCCAGCCGGGGAAATTGTGCTTGTATTCGGGGAACTGGTCTTGCATGGCCTTAATCATGTTGCTCGACTCAAAGAAAAGAATCGTGCCGTAAGCCGCCTCGAAGCTGTCAAGTTTTGCTTTCGTATCGGCGAATTTGCTCGCGGGAATAACAGCCTTGAGCACGTTGTTGGCGCAGTGCCAAACGTTTTCGTGATGGTCAAGCATGGTAATGACGACACGCGCCGATTGCATGTGGAATGCCGACGGAGTGTCTTTGGTCATGCGCTCGACTGCCGCGATTATCTCCGATTGAAGGACAGGAATATTTCTGCCGAGTTTGTAGATTGAACGGCGGCTTTTGACTGCCTCTTGATAACTTTTCATTTCAAATTCTCCTTAACCACTTAACCCAAAAATTTTTTCTATTCGATAAAAACTTTTCCGTTGGACTTCGCGCCCATAGCGATTGCCGGGTTAATCCAATTTCCGTTTGAATCGTAATTCATCATTCGGTTTTTTATCGCCTGCGGATTGGTATAAGCAATGCCGTTGCCCGCCGATTGCTCCATTGAAGAGATAACAACTTTATAAGCCTTGCTGTTGGTATCTGTCCCGGCGTCTTGCAATTTTTTTATGCCGGCTTTGCTTTTCACAGATTCGCCTTGCATTTGCCGAATAAAATCGCTTACATCCCTAACCATTAACATAAAAACTCCTCCTTGAGTAAAATTGCTCCTGCCGTATCAGATTTATTTGCGCATATCTCCTGTCTCAAGGAAGCGCGTATGGAAACTCAAAGCCTCTTGCAAAAGGTGCGGCGTTGCAGCCTTCTTCGTTGCAGCAAGAGCACGTTCATAATAATCAAGCAACATCGGTTTGTAATCGGGGTGCGCGCATTTGTTGATAACTTCCAAAGCACGACGACGAGGCTCAAGCCCGCGCAGGTCTGCAATGCCGTATTCGGAAATGATAATGTCAACGTCGTGTTCGGTGTGGTCGATATGCGAGCAGAAAGGAACGATTGAACTTATCTTGCCGCCCTTGGCAGTCGACGGCGTGTAGAAAATCGTAAGGTAAGCATTGCGTGCAAAATCGCCGCTGCCGCCGATACCGTTCATCATCTTCGTGCCGGTGACATGCGTCGAATTTATGTTGCCGTAAATGTCGACTTCAAGCGCGGTGTTCATGGCGATAACGCCGAGACGGTGAACGACTTCGGGCGAATTTGAAACTTCTTCGGGGCGGAGCAGAATGTATTTGCGGTACTTGTCAATTTCCTTATAGAATCTTTCCATGCCTGCGGGTGAAGGACTGAACGCCGTGCCGCTTGCGAATTTCAATTTGCCCGCGTCGATAAGGTCAAGCATTGCGTCCTGAATGACTTCGGTGTAAACAACCAAGTCGGTCATGTCGCCTTCGATAAAACCTTCCAAAACCGCATTGGCAACATTGCCGACGCCCGATTGAAGCGGCAAAAGACCTTTGGGCATGCGTCCCGCTTTTATTTCGGCGTTGAGCAATTCGAGAGTGAACTCCGCCATCTTCTTTGAGTTTTCGTCGACGGGTGTCAAATCGCGGGTGTGGTCTTTCACGTCGCAGGGAACAATGAATTTAATCTTGTCGGGCGTGCAGGGAATGTAAGTCGTGCCGATTCTGTCGTCGGCGTGAACAATCGGTATCGGCAGACGATTGGGCGGGTCGAGCGGAATGTAAACGTCGTGCATACCTTCAAGCTCAAGCGGTTGCGTTGTGTTGACTTCGACAACAACGGTATCCGCGCTTTGAACATAACTTGCCGCATTGCCCAAGCTTGTCGTCGGAATCAAATTTCCTTCCTCGGTAATGGCACAAGCCTCAACCAACGCGAAGTCGGGTTTCTTTTTGATAAAGCCGGTGCGAGTCAACTGCGCGCTTTCGCTCAAGTGCAAGTCGAGATAATCAACAGTGCCGTCGTTGATGAGCGGGCGGAGTTTGCTGTCTGTCTGATAGGGCAAACGCTGTTTGATTCCTTTGACTTCGGCAAGCGCGCCGTCGAGTTCGGGACCCGTCGAGGCACCCGTCCAAATGTTGACTTGGAAGGGCTCTTTCTTCATGCGTTCGGCAAGAGCAAGCGGAACTGCTTTCGGATAAGCCGAAGCCGTGAAGCCGCTGCAAGCGATTGTCCAATTCGGCTGAATCCAATTCGCTACTTCTTCCGCGCTGACAATCTTTCCGAGTAAATCTTTGTTGCGTACTCTGTCGGTAATATCAATCATTGAAATCCTCCTTTGCATAATCAATGATTATAAGTTTTCTTGAATCGATTTATTTAAGTTTAACACGCAGCTATTTCAAAATCAACCGTTGCAAAAAAAAATCCCCTGTCACGTAAACAGAGGATAGGCATCGCCGATTATCTGTATCTGCGTCTTACGTTGAAATTTTTTTCTTTTTGCAGAAGAAATTTTTGTTGCCGAGCATAATTGTCATTTTGCCGCCAAGTTTTTTTCTGATTGTATTTGTCGCCGCCGCCGGTGGAAAGAAATTCTTTGAGCTGTTCGTAATTTATAATGACATCTTCGCCACTGCCCGTTTCGATATTCATGCCGAAAGTTTCATACAATTCACTGTCCGTTTCAAAACGTCTGCAATTAGGGGCTGTTGGTAAATTAAAAGTGAATAACAGAAGCAGCGAGTAAAACGAATTTCTCAAAACAAAAAGCCAATTTGTCATAACGAGTAGAGATGTGACGGTAATTCTTGATTCGCTGAAAAAATCTCTCGACAATGT
>JAFXTD010000065.1 GCA_017535925.1 Selenomonadaceae bacterium
AACGACTCGATTGTCTCAAGCGGCGCGAAAGTCACAATCGACGCAGGTGCAGGCAACGACTTCATCAAGAGCACGGGAGCCAATTCGTCAATCTTGGGTGGCGCAGGAGCCGATACCATCACCGGCAGCACCGGAGCCGATTACTTGAACGGCGGTAACGGCAACGATTCAATACTCGGCGGCAAGGGAGCAGATACGCTTATCGGCGGCGCAGGAGTCGATTCACTCAACGGCGGAACAGGTAATGATTCGCTGTGGGGCGGCGCAGGAGTCGATTATCTCGACGGCGGCACAGGAAACGATTCACTCAACGGCGGAACAGGTAATGATTCGCTGTGGGGCGGCGCAGGTAATGACACGCTCACGGGCGGTTCAGGTAACGACACCTTCATCTATCAGCCGAACACCGGCAAAGATACCATCACCGATTACGCAAGCGGCGACATCCTGCAAATCCTCAAAGCGGACGGCACGAACGGCACTTACACTAAAGCGGCGTTCGCAAGCAACACCCTCACGCTTACGATTGACGGCGGCGGCTCGGTCATCCTCACGAATGTCAAGAGCGGCAGTTCCGTTAATATCAACGGCACGAGCCACACGATAAGCGGCAAGACACTTAAATAAAATCGTCTCATAAAAAAATTTTATCCCGTCGAAAAAATTCGGCGGGATTTTTTTTACAGGATAATCAAGGTCAGCGCAATTAGTGCAAGGACAGCGGCTTCGACGAAATTTAAAATTTGTCCGATGTTTTTTCGTCGCAAGAGTAAATTCCTCACGCGGCTTGCAAAGAACGCAACGCATGAAAAAATTATCAGCGCCTGCGCAGCGAAGACGACTCCCAAAAACAAAATCGATAAGCTCGCGCCTTCACGATTGAGGTCGACGAATTGCGGAAGGAAGGCGAGGAAAAATAATAACACTTTCGGATTGAGGACGTTCATTAAGACACCGCGCTTGTAAAGTGCCGCTGAAGAATTTTTTGCTCCCGAACGAGTCAAGGAAATTTTTTTGCCGAGTCGCGCCGCCTTGAATGCTCCGAACGCCAAGAATAAAAGATAAGCCGCGCCGAAAATTTTCAAGAGGAACATCGCCGTTGCCGAAGAAGATATGAACGTTGCCACGCCGAGCATTACGAGCGTCGTGTGGAAGACAATGCCGCTCACCAAGCCGCACGCCAAAATTATTCCCGCCTTTGCTCCGTCCGCGAGGCTCTTTGTCAGCAGATACAAAATGTCAGGGCCGGGCGCGAGCGTCAAAAGTATCGACGCCGTCAAAAAATACAGGAAGGTTGAACTTTCCAAACAAAACACCTCCGTGCAAATTTTATCACAGCTTGACAAGGGCGGCGCGGGAAGTGTAGACTAGCCGTAAAAATTTCTGAAAGTCAGGGTTGAAAATGTTCGAATACCCTCTCGATATAATAATGGTTCCGATTCAAGCCGTGCTGTTCCTGTTCACGTTTTACTTGTGTGTAATCGGTTTCTTCGGAATGTGGCGGCGTTCGGAAGTCAAGATAAAAATTCCGCAAAAAAAATTCGCCGTGATTGTCGCCGCTCACAACGAAAGCACCGTGATAGAACCGCTCATAAAAAATTTGAAGACCCTCGACTATCCCGACGAGCTTTACGATATTTACGTTATCGCCGACAACTGCACCGACAACACCGCCGAAATTGCCGCACGCGCCGGAGCGATTGTCTGCAAGCGAATCGATGAGACAAAAAAATCCAAAGGTTACGCGCTCGATTGGATGTTCGATAAACTTTTTGAAATGGAAAAGACGGGAAAGATTTATGACGCCGTAGCAATTTTCGACGCCGATAATCTCGTTCACCCGAATTTTTTAATGGAAATGAACAATCGCCTCTGCAAAGGCGGCAAAATTATTCAAGGCTTCCTCGACGCAAAAAATCCTTACGACACTTGGGTAAGCGGCACGTTCGCGATTGCCTTTTGGGTTATCGATTACGTCAGCCACCTCGCCAAAACGAATCTGGGCTTGTCGGCGGTCTTGGGCGGCACGGGCATGTGCATTACTCTCGACGTGCTCAAGAAACACGGTTGGCGGGCGAATTGCTTGACGGAAGACATGGAATTTACAATGAAGTCGCTCGCCGAAGGACTCAAGACGACTTGGGCTCACGACGCCATTGTTTATGACGAAAAGCCTTTGACGTTCGCGCAATCTTGGACGCAGAGAAAACGTTGGGCGCAAGGTCAATTCGACGTGGCGCACCGCTTTATCCCGAAAATGATTCGCGAGGGTTGGCGGTGCAAAGATATTCGCATGTTCGACGGTTGTCTTTATTTGTTGCAACCGCATTTTTTAATGTTGTCGTCGTTTTTCTTTTTGATGAGTTATATTCAGCTGATTGTCGGCACGCTCTACACGAATATTTATTCCGTGTTGCCTTCGCAGATTTTAATGGTGATAATGATTGCGCAATACATCTTGCCGATGATTATTCTCGTGAAAGTTCGCGCCAAGCTCAAGTCATGGTGGTATCTGCTTTTTTATCCGCTGTTCATTTATTCGTGGATACCGATAATTTTTTTGGGCTTCCTGCACCGCAACGAACACGAATGGGCTCACACCAAGCACACGCGCTCAATGAGTTACGACGATTTTGTCAAGAAGAGGACGTACTGAACTTTTGGAGCCCCCGTCTTTGCCAAAGAGTGGGTACGCAGAACCGGCTGTTGCAGTTTGAATTCCTCGCTTCGATTTGACGTTTAATGATTTTTATGTTTTTCTTCTACTTTTTCTTTGCTTGTCCAAAGAAAAAGTAGCAAAAAGAAAAGACCCCTCGCGGGGGCGCGCCGCAGAAACATCCTGTTTCAGTGCGGCGTGGGGAGCCGT
>JAFXTD010000011.1 GCA_017535925.1 Selenomonadaceae bacterium
GCATGACTTTGATTCAGAACTGTACAAACAACGCAACCTCGTTGAAAGATTTTTTCAGCGAATCAAGAATTACCGTCACATCTCTACTCGTTATGACAAATTGGCTTTTTGTTTTGAGAATTTCGTTTTACTCGCTGCTTGTGTTATTCACTTTTAATTTACCAACAGCCCCTAAATCGCGTGGCGTCTTTTTCGTGCAGATACCAAATAATTTCCCATTTCCATTTGCGACCGACGGTGCCCTTGACGATAGAAACAGGGTCTTTGGGTGTTGAGTAATTCGCCGACACCGGTGTAAACGTCGAAACATTATCCATTCCGTCATTCATGTTGTAACCGTTAGGATATATTGAATTTAACTCGACCATCCAAAAAATTTCGCGTTCTCTGAGTTGTTTTATAGTCTTGCACTCTTCAATAACTTCCAGAGAAAAATTTTCCACGCCATACTTCTGAATTTCTTTGTCTACAAATAAATTTCCGCTTTTGTGTCCTCTAAAGCGTTCTTCGACGGGGCGAATCGTTTGTCCGACATATTTTTTGCCGTTAATAATGTTCGTGATGAGATAAATTCTTCCAATACCCATATACTCACGCCTTTCTTGACAAGCGCGGCGCGAGCGTTATAATAAATGCGGGAATGGCTCTGTGCCGTGCTCATGATTGTTGTTCTAACGAATCAATCTTAGCACCACAGAGCTTTTCTTGTCAACAAAGCCTATTTTTTTCGACGGGAGATGAAACTCAATGGACAATAAAATTTCTCTCGTGACTTTCACCGACCCGATGATGGGTTTGTCTTATGAGTGCGAACCGATTTTCCGAAAGCTCGAAACACATTTTGCCGGCAAGATTGAATTTCATTACGTCATGAGCCTTTTGGTTCGCGATGTTTATGAAATGATTGACCCCGAAGATTTGAGATTCGGCAAGGAGGTCGCGATTAAAAATTATAACGCTCGCCTCGCCGAAATTTATCTTGCGGAAGAAAATTTGGGCGGTCTGCCAATCAATATGGACGGCTTCCAACTTTTTTCCGTTGATGAAATTTCTTCCGCGCCGCTGAATATCGCTTACAAAGCCGCGCAACTCGTTGACGCCGAAAAAGCCGACGAATTTTTGTACAGGTTGCGTTACGCCACGATTGTCGATTGCCGCCCGACGACGCGCCTCCAAGAAATTTTAAAAGTCGTCGTCAAGAGCGGTTTGGACATAAAAAAATTTCTCGCCGCGTACAACGACGGCAGCGCAGAAAAAAATTTTCAAAGCGATTTGCAAATTTGTCGGCGGCTCGGAATTCATTACCTGCCAAGTTATTTGATTCAATACAAAGATAAAGGCGCGCTTGTTCAAAATCTGATCGACTTCGAAACTTTTGCCAAAATATTTTCTGATTTGAGCGGCGGGGAAATAAAACCCGTTCCTCCGCAAAAAAATATCGAAACTTTGCAAGATATATTGAAAACCCATCCTTTGATTTCGCATATTGAGTTGCGCGAGGCGTTCGGCTTCGTCGACACGGCTCAAGTCAGAAATTTTATAACACCTTTAATCGATTCCGGCGAAATAAAAATAATCGATACGGGGCGCGGTTGGTTCCTAGGGAGTGTTGGTAAATTAAACCGGCAGCTCCGATTAAGCGTTTCAATGACTTTTATATTTTAAATCTACTTTTCTTTTGCTGCGCCCAAAGTAGCTGTTAGTTATTAGCTGTTAGCTGTTAGAAAATTCTATTCAGCTAATCGCTAACAGCTGACAACTAAATTGTGCGGCCGGGTGTTCACTCACCGCTGCTTTTGAATTTACCAACAACCCCTAGAAAAAATTGGGAGGTTTTAACATGAAAAATCTTTTTGACGCGGTGGAGCTGAAGAATTTGCATTTGAAAAATCGTCTGGTGCGTTCGGCGACATGGGAAGGCATTGCGGATTTCGACGGCGCAATTTCAAACGACACTTACGAAATTTATCACGAACTTGCGGCGGGCGGAGTCGGCGCGATTATCACCGGCTTCACGAGCGTGGCGAACAACGATTTTTATTTCGGCGGCATGATGAGACTTTCGGACAACAAATTGATTCCGCAATACAAAAAGCTCGTCGAAATTATTCACGCGGAAAATTGCGCGGCGATAAGTCAGCTTGCACTCGGCGCATTTTACGATAGAAATTTCGTTGAAGTTTCCGAAAATAATTTGTCGACCGAGGATGTTCGCGAAGTTATAAAAATGTTCGTCGACGCGGCTGTTCGCGCTGAAATTTGCGGCTTTGACGGCGTTCAAATTCACGCGGCGCATTTCTTCTTCTTGAGCAGATTTATCAGCCCGCTTGTCAATCACAGGGCAGACGAATTCGGCGGCTCGACGGCGGCTCGTGCAAAAATTTTACTCGATATTCTTCGCGGCATAAAAACTTCCGCGCCGAAACTTCACGTCACGATAAAAATTAACTCAAGCGATTTCACAAGCGGCGGACTCAATGAAAATGAGAGCCTCGAAATTTGTAAACTGCTCGCGGCGGCAGGAATTGATTCAATCGAAGTGAGCGGCAACGGAACTTCGGTCGGCGGAATTAAAGCGGGCGTCAACGAGGGATATTTTGCAAACTTCGCAGCGCGGCTTGCCGATGAAGTCAACGTTCCGATAATTTGCGTCGGCGGTTGGCGCAGTCGTCAAGTCATGGAAAATTTTTTGAATCAAACGCAAGTTGAATTGTTGAGTTTATCGCGCCCGCTGATTCGTGAACCCGACTTGCCGAAAAAAATTTTTGCCGATAAAAATTTCGTTTCAAAATGCGTTTCGTGCAATGCCTGCTACCGAACTGCCGCGCACCGTTGCATATTTGAGAGGCGATAACATGGAAAATCTTGATGTGGCGACGCGGCGAGGCACCGTCTTGAACGGCGTCCTCTTCCCCGCGAAAAAATCCGATACCGTCGTCATTGCGATAACCGGCATTCACGGAAACTTTTACTCAAATCCTTTTTATTACAACATAGGCGACACGTTGAGCGCGAACGGAATTGATTTTATCTACGCGCAGACAAACGACGCGCTCGGAGAGATTGAAACTTACAACGTCAAGACTTCGCAAAAAGAACTTATCGGCTCTTGGAACGAAAGATTTTCCTACACCGAAGAGGACATTGACGCTTACCTCGACTACGCCGCAAAAAATTATCGTCACGTGATTTTGGCGGGTCATTCGCTCGGCGCGAACAAAGTCATTTATTATCTTTCGAAGCACCACGACAAAAAACGCGTTGAGAAATTTATTTTGATGAGCCCCGCGAATTTGGCGCACATGATGAGCAATGTCAGCGACGGTGAAAAAGATTTTATTGAGAAGCTCGTTCGCTACGGGCAAGGCGAAAAAATTTTGCCGTTTTATTTTATGGGTTGGGTCGTTTGCACGGCGAACACCGCACACGATTGGTTGAGCGGCATTTTGGACAACGCGAGCGGAAATTTTTCACAGCTTGAGCAGATAAATCACAGCGGCGCGTTGATAATCGGCACCTACGACAATTTCACTGACGGCGACCCCGTCGGCTTCCTGAAAAATATAAATTCGCACATGCCGACCGCGAAGGATAACAAATTAATTTTTATCGAGCGAACGGGTCACACTTATCAACAGAAACAAAAGGACATTGCCGAGATAATTTTAAAGCTTGCGGTCGATTGGACGAAACATTAGAACGTGTTGGTAAATAAAAAGCAGCGGGTAGCGAGTGCCCGGCCGTCATGGATGACGGCCGCCCGCAATAAAAACATGGATGTTTTTTTGCGGGTCAAACGCCCTTTTCTTTTGCTACTTTTCTTTTGGGCGCAACAAAAGAAAAGTAGAAGACAATACAAAAATAATTTAAACGTTCAATCGAAGCCGTCGGTTGAATTTACCAACACACTCAATCAAAGGGTACGCCTCCGATTTTTGAGACGGCTCTTTTTTTTGCGTTTACAGTAAACAATCAAATCGTTGACGTTGACAATAGCCTCCTGTATAATCGACGCGTTGACGAAATTCACGGGAGGAAACCTTCATGCAAAACGATAAAGTAAGAGACTTGACAAAGATGGCAATGTGCGTTGCGTTGTGCTGCGCGACGGCATATATCTCGTTCCCGTTGCCGTTCACGCCCGGTTATGTGACGGCGTTGACGTTCGCGCTTAGCTTGTCGGCTTATCTTTTGACGCCTCGCCAAACGTTCACGGTGATTTTAATTTACATTTTGATGGGAGCGGTCGGCTTACCGGTATTCGCGGGCGGCGAGGGCTTGAGTCGATTGCTCGGCCCTGCGGGAGGATTTTATTTCGGTTGGCTCATCGCTTATCCGCTGTTGAGTTTGGCAAAAGGAACGCCTCCGCATTTCAAACGATACATGACGGCAAATATTTTAATCGCGGTGCCGATAACTTACGTGGGCGGATTAATTTCAATGATGCTCGTGCTTGACGTGAACTTGTGGCAGGCAATGACACCGGCGGTTTTGCCGTTCATACCGGGCGACCTCATGAAGGCGACAGCTGCGGCACTCTTGGGCGTCAAGTTGCAAAAAATTTTGGGAGGTCAAGGCTTGTGAAGATTGCGGAAAAAATTATCGGCGGTCAACGACTTACACCCGACGACGATTTGAAATTTTTATTGACGACGCCGCTTGAGGAATTGCAGGCGGGCGCGGCTCTGATTCAAAAAAAATTTTGCGGCAACCATATCGACTTGTGCACAATCATTAACGGCAAAAGCGGACGTTGCAGCGAAAATTGCAAATATTGCGCTCAATCTGCGCGGCACAAAACCGGCATTGACGAATACGATTTCCTCCCGACGGAAAAAATTTTGAAAGTCGCGCTTGCCAATGAACGGGCGGGCGTTAATCGCTTTTCAATCGTGACGAGCGGACGTGCTCTTGACGGAAAAAATTTCGAGCGGGCGATTGAAACTTACAAAGTCTTAAAAAATATTTTAAAGATTGATTTATGCGCCTCTCACGGAATTTTATCGGGCGAACAACTTCAACGGCTCAAGGCGGCGGGCGTCAAACGTTATCATCACAACTTGGAGACTTCGCGCAGATTTTTTCCGCACATTTGCACCACGCACACCTTCGAAGACCGAATCAACACGATTAAACTTGCTCAAGAAGTCGGCTTGGAAGTTTGCAGCGGCGGGATAATCGGTATGGGCGAAACTTGGCAAGACAGAATCGATTTGGCGTTTGAACTTGCCGCGCTTGAGATAAAATCCATTCCGATTAATATTTTGACGGCGATTAAAGGAACGCCGCTTGAAAATTTAAAAACTCTGTCGCCTGAAGAAATTTTGCGCACGATTGCAATTTTCCGCTACATAAATCCGACTGCCGACGTTCGTTTTGCTGCCGGAAGAAAATTTCTTCCCGACAACGGTTCGTCTGCGCTTTTGAACGGTGCCTCCGCCGCAATTACAGGAAATATGTTGACGACGCCGAATAACAACGTTCAAAGCGACTTAAAACTTTTGGCTGAACTCGGTTTGACAAATAAGGAGGAATGATTTATGAGCAGGCTTTTGATTTCGGACGACAAAAAATCTGTTGTCATGTTGATTAACGGCGGCGGACAGGATATTTCGGCAGGCGGAAAGCCCATGAATTTTCTCAAGGCAAACACAACCGACGCCGCGCAGGAAAAACACGTCCCGCAAGTGACCGTCGACGGCAAAAAAGTTATCGTCAAGGTCGGCAGCGTCGAGCACCCAATGACGGACGCGCATTTGATTCAATGGATTTACCTTCAAACAAAAAAAGGCGGGCAATACGTCCACCTCACGGCAAGCGATAAGCCCGAAGCCGAATTCATTGTTGCGGACGGCGACGAACCTCTTGCCGCTTACGAATTTTGCAACCTGCACGGACTTTGGATGGCAAAAATCGCTTAATCGGAGGCGATTGTCATGGCAAAAAAAAAGGACAAGAATCTCGACGAACGCGTCACGAACTTGGAAAAGCAAGTAGCTGTCGTGGTGACAAAGGTAGATGCACTTTCGGAAAAAGTCGATTCGGTCGTTAATGAAATGCGGGCAAGTCGGGCGCGTCAAGATGAGGATATGCGGGAAATCCGCACTGCACTCAACAACAACGTGCGCAACATGTTTTTCACCTTGATAATCGGCGTCGGTGCAATGGTCGTCGCTGTCCTTATGAAGTAAAAATTTTTTCAACAAAAAAATCCCCGTCAATCGGCGGGGAAATTTTTTTTATCTGAAATCGGCGGAAGAAATTATCGGCTCAAAGTCGGCGGGATTAAAATCATTGGGCGCATTGAAATTTTTTGCAAGAAGAAATTTTTTCCCTTCGAAGTCGGGCTTGCCGTCCTTGTCATTGAAAGTCGTGCGGCATTTCGGATAAGCACTGCAACCCCAAAATTCGCCGTTCTTGCCGTTGCGTTTGATAAGGGCGGAGCCGCAAGTCGGACATTTGAAAACGCCTTCCGCTTCAGCAAAATGGGCAGTGGTCGCCGCCGCACACAAGTCGCTCGTGAATTTCACTTGACCCGCCAAAAAATCCTCAAGGGTGCCGTCACCCTCGCTCATCGAATGCAATTTGTCTTCCCAAATCGCCGTCGCGTCTGGATAAGTCATTTCGTCGGGCAGGGCGTCAATCAGCAGGTAAGCTCGCTCGGTCGGATAAAGATTTTTCTTGACGACCTTTAAAAATTCGCGCCTTATCAGGTCGTCGATAATCGCTGCCCGCGTCGCCTCCGTGCCGATTCCGTAAACGTCTTTGAGTTGCTTTTTGGCGTCGGGATTTTTAACGTACTTGTGAATATTTTTCATGCCGTCCACCAAGCTCGACGAAGTAAATCTTACGGGAGGTTTCGTCACGCTTTTTTTGAGTTCGGATTTTTTGTGCGTGACCTCGTCGCCGGTTTCCATTTGCGGCAAAAGAGTTTCGCTCTCGTCTTCGGCTTTGGCTTTGGGCGCAACGTAAAATTCTCGCCAACCCGCTTGCTTGACGACCTTGCCTCGCGCAGAAAAATTTTCGCCTTTGTATTCGACGGCAACAACGGTCTCGTCGTAGACATGCAACGGATAAAATTGCACGGCGTAATTTTTCGCAATGAGGTTGTAAACGTTGAACTCAACGGGCGGCAACGGCTCCGATAAAATTTTTTGCGTCGGGATAATCGCATGATGCGCCGAAATTTTTTTGTCGTTCCAAGCACGGCTTTTAATCGAGGCGTTCGCATGCGTCGCCAATTTTTTCAAAGGGTCGTTGATTGAGCCCGTGAGGTTCCGTAAAATTTTCTGCGCGTCTTTGAATTGAGTCGTCGGCAAAAATTCGCAATCGGAACGCGGATAAGTCGTCAACTTTTTTTCGTAGAGGCTCTGCGCGGCGTCGAGGACTTGTTGCGGCGTGTAGCCGAACGCTTTGCCCGCCGCCACCTGCAAACTTGACAACGAGAACGGCAACGGTTGAGATTCTTTTCTTTCCGTCGTCTTGTAAGAAGAAATTTTTCCTTTGAGCGGCGCGGTCGAAAATTTTTTTACAAGCTCCTCCGCGAAATTTTTATCGATAAGTCGTTCCTCGCTGTCGAAGGCTTTCAACTTCAACATTTTCTTTGACGGCTTGAATTGCGCCGAAAAAATTCCGTTGACATGGGCGAACGTCGCTCTGATTGTGAAAAAATCTGTCGGCTTGAAATTTTTTATCTCGCGCTCGCGGCGAACGACCAAGGCAAGCGTCGGCGTCTTTACTCTGCCAATCGGCAAAACCAAATCGCGGTGACCAAGCCTCCTCGCTGCCAAAGTGTAAGCTCGTGAAAGATTCATGCCGATAAGCCAATCTGCGCGGCTCCTCGCGAGGGCTGACTGCTTGAGATTAAAAAAATCGGCGTTATCGCGCAGGTCGTCATTGGCGCGGAGGATACTTGTTTCGTCGAGGGCATTGAGCAAAATTCTCTTGACGGGCTTTTTGTTTCCTACGAAATCCAAAACCTCGTCGACAAGCAACTGACCTTCGCGGTCGGGGTCGCCGGCGTGGATAATTTCATCCGCCTCACTTATCAGCTCCTTGACGATTTGGAATTGCTGAACGGTTGACGGATTGACTTCCAGTTTCCAAGTTTTCGGGACAATCGGCAAGTCTTCCGCCCGCCAAATTTTATATTTCGGGTCGTAGGCATCCGGCTCAACTTGTTGCAAGACGTGACCGAAAAGCCAAGTCACAATTCCGCCCGAAGTTTTTATGAAGCCGTTGCCCTTCTGCGGATTCTTTAAGCAGGCGGCAAGTTCCCGCGCCATTGAGGGTTTTTCCGCAATGTAAAGTTTCAAATCGATTCACCTCGCGCAGAATATTATTCGTCGACAAAAAAAAATCCTGCCGCGTGACAGGATTAAAATTGTTCGCGTCGATTTATCTTTTGAAATTATTATCGTCGGGAGGAGGCATAGGCTTTCCGTCTTTATCTTTGGGCGGTTCAGGTCGATTGGAATTGTCGCCGTCGGGTGGAGGCATTGGATTTCCGTCTTTATCTTTGGGCGGTTCAGGTCGATTGGAATTATCGCCGTCGGGAGGAGGCATGGGCTTTCCGTTTTCATCTTTGGGCGGTTCGGGTCGATTGGAATTGTCGCCGTCACGCATTTGCCCGAAGGTGTCCTTCGCCTTGCCGTATTTTTCTTTAGCTTCCTTCGCCTTGTCGAGAGAGGCGGCTTGAGTTTGTGCAACATCTGCCGCACCAAGACCGAAGATAAACGCGCCGATTAACAAGCCGCTCAAAATTTTTTTCTTCATGTAAATCCACTTCCAAAAAATTTTTTCCGATTATATCACGCGGAAAAAGTTTTTCATTGGAAGCGGGTTAAAGTTTGCTGAACTGAATATTATAAAGATTGCTGTAGACGCCGCCGAGTTCCAAAAGTTCCTTGTGCGTGCCCGCCTCGCAAATTTTTCCTTTGTCAATGACGAAAATTTTATCCGCCGCAAAAATCGTGCTCAATCGGTGCGCGATAACAAAACTTGTGCGCCCGACCATCAAATCATCCAACGCCGATTGAACAATTTTTTCGCTTTCGGTATCAAGAGCACTGGTTGCCTCGTCAAGAATCAAAATTTGAGGATTCTTCAACATAGCTCTCGCAATCGCCATGCGTTGACGTTGACCGCCGCTCAAGTTCAAACCGCGTTCACCGATTTTTGTTTGATAGCCTTCGGGCAGGTCGCGAATAAATTTATCGGCATTGGCAGCCTTCGCCGCCGCGATAACTTCCTCGTCGGTGGCGTCCAATCTTCCGTAGCGAATATTTTCCATGACGGTCGTCGAGAAAAGCAAAGTCTCTTGCGGAACGATACCGATTTGCTCGCGCAGAGAATGAACAGTCACGTCGCGCAAGTCGTGCCCGTCAATTTCAATCGAACCTGCCGTCACGTCGTAAAATCGCGGAATCAAATTTGCAATCGTCGACTTGCCCGCGCCGCTCGGTCCTACGAAAGCTATCATTTGTCCCGGCAAAACTTCAAAGCTCACATCTTCAAGAGCATTGTGAATTCCGTCGTAGCTGAACGTCACGCCCTCGACTTTGACGCTGCCTTTGACCTTCGGCAAGTCAATCGCGTTCGGCTTATCGTTGACGGTTTCGGGCAAGTCAAGCACATCAAAAATTCTGTCGATAGCCGCCATTGCCTTTTGAAGCCTGCCGTAAATTCTTGAGAGACGCTTGACGGGATTGGCGAGGTTGACGGCGTAAGTCAGGAAGGCAACGAGCGCGCCCGCCGACATAATTCCGTTGACAACCTCGTAGCCGCCGAACCAAACAATCAACGTGACTGCAACCGCCGCCAAAAATTCTACGGTCGGTGTCAGCAAACTTGTCAGCTGAACATTTTTCATCGTTGCCTTGAAGTTCAATTCGTTCTCCACTTTGAAGCGGTCAATTTCATAATCTTCGCGGACAAAAGATTTCACGACGCGGATTGACGAAATGCTTTCCTGCAACAGCGAAGTTATATCGGCGAGCTTTTCTTGAATCACCGTGCCCGTCGATTTTATTTTCTTGCCGAAAATCCTCATGGCAGTCCCGACGAGCGGCACCGTGATTAAAGTAAGCAGCGTCAACTTCCAATCGAGGTAGAGCATCATGCCGATTGAGCCGATTAAAATTGCGCCCTCCGTGAACATTTCAATCAAGTTATCGACGAGCGCGGATTGAATCGCTCCCACGTCGTTCGTTAGGTAACTCATCGTTTCGCCGGTCTGGTGTTTGTCGAAGTAAGCCATAGGCATTCGCTGAAACTTTCGGAACATGACCTCGCGCACGTCGACGACGACACGTTGACCGATATACGACACGAGATAAGATTGCCCGTAGTAGAAAACTCCTCGAATCGCAAAAACCACGACGATACTCACCGAAATAAAATTCAGCATCGCCATATCGCGTTCGGCAAGCACCTTGTCAATCATGTCTTTGATTATCCACGGCAAGTAGAGGTTCGCGCCCGACGCGCAGATTATGCAAATTATCGCCAAGCCGAATGTTCCCAAGTACGGCTTGATATAAACCAAAAGTCGTCTGTAGTTTCTCATTTGGCAAAAAAAGGTTTCTCCCAATCGTCGGGATAGCCGAAGTCTTTAGGATTAAGGTCACAAATTTCCAAACGAGTATGAATTGTATCCAAAACTTCCCAATAAGCAAGAGAACGACCTTTATTTATATCCGTTGGTTCAGCTTTTTCCTCGTCTATTGATTCGTAAGCATATTTCATTACGCTGCCGATTATGTATCGCACAGAATCTTTATCAATCGTTTCATTCATAATTTTTCTCCTCTCTTTTCAAGTTCATTGACGCGATTTTGAATTGATTCATTGAAATTTTTAATTTCGTGTAGCCAATGACCGATTCTTCCTGCTTGTTTGTCCGGTTCATCGTAAAAATCAGGATAGCTCGCCGACGGGTTGTTAATTTTAATTAAATGCTCTTCGATTCTCTTTTGAAAAGCACGAATACCTTTGCGAAGTTGAGCGGAAGTTTGATTCTGCAAATTTTTCTCCGCGAATAATTGTAAATCAAATTTCAAGAGTTGTCACCTCCTGCCGTATCCAAGATTTTTTGAGCGACCCTCGACGCCGCGCCGGGCTTTCCGAGTTTTGCGCAAGCCGCCTGCAATTTTTCGACGACTTGAATTTTGTTGCTCAAAAGCTTTGAGACTTCGGAGGAAATTTTTTCGGGCGTCACTTCGTCTTGAAGAAGTTCCGTCAAAATTTTTTCGCCAGCCAAAATGTTCGGCAAGCTGAAAAATTTTATGTCGACCAAAAGTTTTCCGATAAAAAAATTCAGCGGAGCCATCTTGTACAAAACGACGCAAGGCAAATTCAAAAGTGCCGCTTCCAAGACGACCGTGCCCGAAGTGGCGATTGCCGCGTCTGCGATTTGCATTAAGTCATATCGCCGCGCCGAGTTCACAAGTTTTATATCAAGCCCTGCCGTGTCGATTAATTGTTCGACGCCATCCGCAACCGGCAGGAAAAATTTTTTGCCCGATAAAATTTTCGCGGCTTCAATCATGGGCGGCAAGAGCAATTTTATTTCTTGGCGACGCGAGCCCGGCATCAACAAAATCACTTGCTCCGATTCTTTGACGCCGAAAAATTTTCGCGCCTCGACTTTCGACATTGACGGCTTGACGGTGTCGACGAGCGGATTGCCCAAGAAAAAAATTTTCGCGCCCGCTTCTTCATAGACGGGAAGTTCAAACGGGAAAATCGCAACGAACACGTCAGCGATTGCCGCGCAGGATTTTGCACGACCTTTTCGCCAAGCCCAAGCCGACGGCGGGATATACGACAAAATTTTTACGCCGAGTTTTTTTGCGCGTTCGGCAAGTCGCCAGTTGAAATCGGGATAATCAATCAGCACGAGCAAATCGGGTTTTTCTTCGCGGATAATTTCCGTCAAGTCGTTGAGGAGTTTCAAAATCCTGCGCAAATTTTTTATGACTTCGACGACGCCCATGACGTTGTAAGCTTTGAAGTTGCGCACGAGTTTGACACCCGCCGCCTCCATCAAATTTCCGCCGAAGCCGATAAGCTCTGTCGAAGGAGAAATTTTTTTTATTTCGCGAGCCAAAGATGCGCCGTGAACATCGCCGGACGCCTCACCTGCCGAAAAAAATATTTTCAAAATTTCCGCCTCCTTCAGCGCGTCAATTATATTTCGCCGTTGAAATTTTATCAACAAAAAAGCTCCCGACCGAAGCCGAGAGCCGTAAAAAAATTTCGCCGAAGTTTATACATTGACGCCGTAATTTCTGCCGAGAGCCGCCAAGCCGCCGCTCCAGCCCGCGCCGATTGCATTAAATTTCCATTCGCCCCTGTTGCGATAAATTTCGCCGACAACAACCGCCGTCTCAACCGAGAAATCTTCGCCGAGGTCGTAGCGAATAATTTCTTTGCCGGTCATGTCGTCGACGACGCGGATATAAGCGTTGCTGACTTGCCCGAAAGTTTGGCGGCGCGCCTCTGCGTCGTAAATCGTGACGGTGAAGTCAATCTTGTCGACGTTGGAGGGAACTTTTTCGAGGTCAACTTTAATTTCTTCGTCGTCGCCTTCGCCCTCGCCGGTGAGGTTGTCGCCCATGTGTTCAACCGCGCCGCTCTTGTGCTTGAGGTTGTTGTAGAAGACAAAATCCTCGTCGGAATTGACTTTGCCGCTTGAGCCCAAAAGAAATGCCGCCGCGTCGAGGTCGAAGTCGTGCCCGCCGTCGTATTTGTTGACATCCCAACCGAGCCCGATTAAAAGTTTCTTCAAACCGGGATTGCCTTTCGTCAAGTCAACTTTCTGACCTTTTTGCAAACTGATAGCCATAGATGATCCTCTCCTCTTCTTGTTCTTGGTATTTGGCGGAAGTTTTTCCCGCGAGCCGGCGGCAGAAAAATTTCCGTTTCTTTTTATGTTTACAAGACTTGAGCCTCCGACATTGCTTTGAACTCTTTCGCGCAACATGTCCCGCAGCTTGTTGACGTTTTCGTCGTCGAGCTTTTCGCAAAGAAGCAACATGGTATCGAGTGCCCGCGTCGTATAACGTTCGTCAAAATTTTTCCAATGAGTGTGCGCCCATTCGTTGCGAACATTCTTCAACTCTCTGACCCAATCCAGATATTTTCGCGGCTGTTTCTTGCCGAAAATGTTTCGCCAATGAATTTCAATCAAAAGCAAACAGCGATGGATGTCAAGCGATTCGACAAGCTCCGCGTAGTCTCCGTTCGGCGGCAAATCTGTTTTCCGATAATCGTGCAGAACATTCAAGACGCCTTCAGTCCACCAGCTGTCTTTGCCGTAATTGTCGAAAAGCTCTTTGGCAACGTAGGGTGCCAATATCTCCCGCAAAGTCACATTCATTGCCCTGCCGACAAGTTCATGATTCGACCAATAAGCAACGTCCATTATTCAATCCTTTCTGCCGACCGTCCAACGCAATCCCCAATCGAACGCACGATCCATTTGTTCCGAATCGTCAAAGAACTCAACGACTTTTTCGACGCTGAAAGTTCCTCCGACATTTTCAAGCAGAGCGATTGCGCAGGTGTGTTTGCGTGAGCCGTATTCATCCATGCGAACGATAAGTTCGGGGCTGCCGGGACAATTCACCGTGACAACTCCTTTTGCCTCTTCCCAATTCGCCGCGCCTTCGTAGATAAAAGTGTAAATCAAAATCCTGCGAATCTTGTCAGCGTATTTGCCGTTGACGCGAATGGTTTCGCCCGCAGCAACCGCACCCGTCCTGTCGTCGCCGTCGAGGGCAATGTAAGGCGGATAATTCAGTTCGCCGAAGTGATTGCCCAAAGCTTGAATCGCGCCGATATTTCCGTCCTTGAGTTCAAACAGACACGCGAGGTCGAGGTCAATGCCTTGACTTGTGAAACGGCTGAAGAAACCGCTTTTTTTCGGAGGCTGGCTCCAGTTGAGGTTGATGACGATTTCGCCGAGAGTGTTACCTTTCTTGACGAGGCTGACTTTCTGTCCCTTGCGAAGTTCAACTTTTTTCGGTTGCGGAGGTTCTTCGCGAGCTTGAGGCGGCGGCGGGATTTTTATTTTTTCACGGCTCTTGGTTGAGCGTTCGCGGCTTGTGTTAATTTTCGGCTTCGGAGGTTCGGGTGGCGGTTGAGGTTGCACGTCTTTGACCTCGATACCGAAATCATTACACAGGGCGGCAAGTCCTCCGCTGAAACCCGCGCCCTTTGCATTGAACTTCCAAGCACCTTTATAGCGATAGACTTCGCCCAGAACAATCGCCGTCTCAACCGAAAAATTTTCAAGCGGGAAAGTTGCAATTTCGCCGCGTGTCCCGAAAATTTTCAAGACCGCACCTTTAATCATGCTGAAGTTTTGTCGGCGTTTATCGGCTTCGTAAATCGTGGCAGTCAAAGAAATTTTTTCGACGTGGCGAGGAATTCTTGAAAGGTCAATGTCAATCGAGTCGTCGTCGTTGTGCGTGACGGCTCCGGAATTGTGGCGGGCGTTGCCGTAGAAAACAAAATCCTCGTCGCCGGCAACCTTGCCTCGTTCGTCCGTCAAAAAGGCCGCCGTGTCAATCTCAAGAGCACTGTCGGGGCGTTGAAATTTTATCGTCAAAAAGTTTTCGTTGAGCGGAATTTTTTGTCCCTTGCCAAGCTCCATCGTCTCACCCCCCAAAGAAATTTTTACACGCACATTTTATCAGAAAAGTTTATCATGTCAAAGCCTTCAATTCATTTCGATAAAGATTCGTCATGAGCAAGAGATAAGAAATCAGCGCGGGTTGAGTGCTGCCCGCCTCTTTAAATTCGCGCAAAAAAATTTCGTAGACTTCTGCCGCGTCCAAACTTTTTAAAGCCTCCGCCATGTTGTCCAGTTGCATGAGCGTGAAGAAATTCAAAACCTGCAAACGAACGACGGGATTCTTTTTGAAAGATTTAAGCTCACGCATGAATTCATCGAGGCAATCCAAGCCGAGTATCAGCGGGTTCGTTCGGAAAATTATAATTTGTTCGGGCGTTCTTATTTGCCTCATTACCGAGCCGGGATTCGTTCGGATTATGCAAAGCGGCATCGGCACCCGCAGAAAATTTTTCGAAAAGCAGAGGAGTTTAAATGTCCAAATGACATCTTCGGCGGGCTTCATGTTCGGAAAGTTTATTCTGTTGTCGATTAAAAAGTCACGACGCACAAACTTTGACCAAGGTGTCCAACAAAATTTTGCCGTCAAAAAATTTTTCATGCGCTCGTTAAAATCTGTAGTTTCAAAGGTCGGCTCGTCAACCAAAGAATCTTTTCGCCAAACGGAAAGCGTAAGATTTTTTGGAAGCGGCTCTTCGTCACAGGTAAAAAATTTTTCCATGTAAACGACTTCCGCCCGATATTCTTCCGCGAAATTGTAAAGCGTCTCAAGCGCGTTATCTGTCAGCAAGTCGTCGGCGTCCGCGAAAAAAATATATTTGCCTTGCGCGTGTTCAAGCCCGACGTTTCGAGGGACGGCTCCGCTGCCGGTGTTTTCGGGCAAGGTGATAATTTTCAACCGCCCGCCGAATTTTTTAAGATAACTTTCGGCAACGGCGAGGCTTGAATCGGTTGAGCAGTCTTCGACAACGATAACCTCGAAGTCTTTCAGCGTTTGAATCAAAATACTTTCGAGGCACACGCTCAAAAATTTTTCCGCGTTGAAGACAGGGATAATCACGGAAACTGCAGGCGAATAATTTTTCATGACAAAGACTCCCGAACAAAAAAAGATATTTCGGCAAAAATTCTTTGTGCTGCCGAAATATCCTTGTTGACGAAAATTTTATTTGTTCGAGCCGATAATCAATTTGCGGACAATGTCGACGGGAATAATCGTAAACGCCATCGCAATGACAAACATCCATTCGGAAGCCGTCAAGCCGTAGCAGCGGAGGATTGCGCCGCCGAAGTAAGTCATTGCGATTTGCACAACGACGATTAAGCCCATGACTTTCAAGAAGCCGGGGTTGCCTCCGATATTGTCAAAAAGATTTATCCTGTCCGTGCGTGCGTTGAAGGCATTAAACACGGCAAGGAAGATAAAGAAGGCAAAGTAGCCGGTCAAAACGTAAACGCTGTCGCCGCCGAAAGAAAGGGTGACACCTTCGGGATTTACGTCGCGGAAATGATCGCGGCTGAAGTCTGTAAGCAGGAAGACCAAGCCCATTGCGAATCCCCAAAGCGAACCCGTGCCGATAGCCGAGTACATGTATTTGTTGATAATTTTTTCGTCGCGTCTTTTGGGAGCCTCTTCCATGAATCTGTCAAGCGCAGGTTCGCCGCCGAAGGCAAGAGCCGCCAAAGTATCCATTACGAGATTGACCCAGAGTATTTGAGTTATCGACAACGGATTTTCCAAGCCGAGCAGAGGACACACGAACGAAATTAAAACCGCGCCGACGTTTATTGTCAGCTGGAAGATAATGAACTTGCGAATCGAATTGAAGATTGTCCTGCCGTAAAGAATTGCTTTGCCGATAGATTTGAAGTTGTCGTCGAGGATAACAATTTCGCTTGCCTCTTTTGCAACTTCGGTGCCGCCGCCCATTGCAAAACCGACATCAGCTTTTTTGAGCGCGGGAGAGTCGTTGACGCCGTCGCCGGTCATGCCGACAACCAAATTCAATTCCTGTGCAAGACGAACGAGACGACTTTTATCTGTTGGCAGAGCACGAGCGATAACGCGGAGCTTGGGGAGTTTCTGCTTGACTTCTTCGTCGCTCATTTCGTTGAGTTCGGCACTGGTTATGACAATCGCGTCATCAATCTCAATCAAGCCCGCTTCTTTTGCGATAGCCTGCGCGGTTTCTTTCCTGTCGCCGGTAATCATGACGACTTGAACGCCCGCCGAATGAACTTGTTCGATAGCTTTAATGGCATCGGGTCTCACGTCGTCGCGAATGCCCGTGACGCCCACGAACGTCAAGCCGCTGTCGGGAATGTTGCCGTCGGTAACGTCGCCGTCATAAGTCACGAGGGCAAGAGTTCTTATCGCGCGGTTTGCAAGTTCGTCAATCTTTGCATTAATCTCAACGGTCGAGGAAAGTTTTTGCTTAGTGCCGTTCGCGTCGTAGTAGTAGCTGCATTTGTCAAGCAGACGTTCGGGCGCGCCTTTGATAAGCCACAAGTTGTAATCGCCGCTGACTTTCGCCATAGAATATTTTTTCGCGCTGTCGAAAGGAACGGTATCAACGACGGTGACATTTGGCGCGGTGTCCTTGCCGATTAAAAATCCGAGCAAAGCTCTGTCCGTCATGTTGCCGCCGACGATTTTGTCGCCTGTGATGACTGCGCCGTTGTTGAATCTGATTGACAGCGAAACGAGCGATTGAAGTTTGCCGCTAAGCTTGTCGAAAGTTTCCGTGAAATTCGCGGTGCCGTCAATGAACGTGACGACCTCAAGCAAGCCTTTGGTAATTGTGCCGGTCTTGTCGCTGAACAAAAGATTCAAGCTGCCCGCCGTCTCAATGCCGGAAATTTTTCTGACGAGGACGTTATCTTTTAACATCTTGCCCATGTTCTGCGCGGAAACAATCGCAATCATGAGCGGCAAGCCTTCGGGCACAGCCATGACGATAATTATCACGGCGAGCATGACGGCTTCAACGAGACTGTTTAAAATATTCATCCAATCGGAGCAATAAGCCGCCATCAACGCACCGTCGAAATTATTTTGAATGACAATACGCTCAAACATGAACGCAACGGCAATCGCCACACCGCCGATATAACCGAATTTGGAAATTTGATCGGCGAGGTCACCGAGCTTGAGCTTGAGCGGAGTATCGCGGTCTTCGTCGATTTGCAATTCGCCCGCGATTTTTCCGTAAACGGTGTTATCGCCGAGCGTGACTGTCCTCATGACTGCGGAACCGCCCGCCACGACTGCCGCACGGAAAACTTTGTGCGGATTGAGGAAATCTTGACTTTGAGCGGCTTCGGCGTCGGCAGTTTCATTCGGCGCGGGAGTTTTAGTTTCTTCCTTAGCCTCGCCGTTGAGAATCGATTGGTCGACTTGAATTGAGCCGTCGATAATCACACCGTCGGCAGGAATTTTATCGCCCGTCTGCAAGAGGACGCAATCGCCCATTGTTATATCGTTAATCGGAATTTCCGTGACGACGCCGTTACGATAGACTTTGCACTTTATCAACGACGCCTCGCCCTGCAATTTTTGAAACGCGCTTTCGTTGCGATATTCGGAAAAAGTCGAAACCATTGTCGCCAACAAAACCGCCATTGCTATGCCGACCGATTCATACCATTCCGCCTTGCCCATGAACGCAAAGAACACGTTGAGCAAGAGCGCGAAGATTAAAATTTTAATTATCGGATCGTCGAAATTTCCTTTGAGCTTGTCCCAGAAACCTTCGCGAGCCTGTTCGGTTATGCTGTTGTCTCCGAACTTCGCCTTAGCCTCTTGGACTTGAGCATCGGTTAAACCTGTGATTTTCAATTTTTAACCTCCAAATTTATTTTTCAACACGGCGACTTGATTTTTAAGATTATTAATTTCCGTCGCCTGTTGATTCAATGACGTTTTAAAAGTACTTGCCGCAATGAACAAATATGATGTCAGCGCGACATTTTCTTGAGGATTTACGGAGAAGATATTATCCCGAAAAAAATTAAACAACGCTCCTTGTGACGAATTAATAACCATGGCGTTGGCAACACAATCGAGTTGCCCTTGAAGAAAAGAATCCAAGATGGCATATTTGTATTGAGGATTGTTGCGGAAAAATTTTCGACCATCCATGAAGTTATCAAGTGCATTGACGATTTTTATCACTACATTTGTGCTTTCGACAGCACCGCGTTTCTTAAGTGAAATGGATTTGTCATGCCTTCGATAGCAATAGCTTGCAAACGGCACGCGGACATAATTTTTCGCGGCAACAACGCACATGAACGTAAACACCATATCTTCAAAGACGCTCACTTCGGGGAATTTGATTTCATTTTCCGTCAACAATTGGCGGCGGAAAAGTTTGTTGCAAGCCCACCACAAATATTTTTTCTCGGCAAAACCTGTCACGCGTTCGCTAAGGTCGAAAGTTTCAAGCGTCGGTTCGGTGACGAAATTTCCTTCTTGAAAACTTGTTCTCTTAAATTCAAATTTGCCGTTCACATTTCGGAAGGAAATATGCCATTCGGCGTGAACGACATCGGCATCAAATTTTTTTGCGACGGTGTAAAGTTCCTCAAGCGCGGTTCCACTCAAAAAATCGTCACTGTCGAGGAAATAAACATATTCGCCGCAAGCCATTTCAAGCGCGAAATTTCTCGGAATACCGGGACAACCGCTGTTGGCTGACAACTTTGCAATTTTTAATCTGTCGCCAAAATTTTCATAAAAACTTGTTGCCACTCTCGGCGAATCATCGGTTGAGCAATCGTCGACAATGATAATTTCAAAATCTTGAAAGGTTTGCTCCAAGAGACTCGTCAAACATTCGCCGATAAAATTTTCCACATTGTACATCGGGATAATCACGGAGACGGCGGGATTATTTTTTTGCCAAAGGGAAGCTCCTTTATTTTTTCAAAACGTCGCGGATATAATCCTCAACGACGAGCAAAACAAAATCCTGACAAACTTTCGCGGCTTCGGGAACGTATCTGTTGTCGTTGGTGACGTTGTCCGAAAGAACGCGAATGCCTATGAACGGCAAGCCCGCATTTTGACAAATCTGCGCGGCGCAAGTGGTTTCCATTTCTTCACAGCTTGAGCCGTATTTTTCGTGCAAGAAGTTTATGTAGTCAACGCACTCAAACCAAGTATTTCCCGTACCGATAACGCCCGATACGACGTTGAAATTTTTATTCGCGGCGGCAACTTTCTTTGCAACCTTCAAAAGCGTCGGGTCGGCGAAATATTCCGTGTAAGCTTGAAATTTTCCCGAAGCCTTGTCGTAAGCGTAAGTGCCGATATTTTCCTGCTTGGTCAAGTCGATACCTGCGCCCGCCGCCGAATAAGCACTTCTGAACGCGGTATGGTCGAAACTTTTTTCGCCGATAATAATGTCGCCGATTTTCAACGCGCTGTCGTGACCGCCCGCCGTGCCCTGATTTATGACGGCTATCGGATTAAATTTTTTTATCGCAAGAGCCGTGGAAGCCGCCGCGTTTGCCATGCCGATTTCCGTGCGAACAATCACGACGGGATAATTTTTGTACGTGCCCGCAACGAAAAGATAATTCAGCTCGCGATAGGCAACGGGATTTTTCAAGGCGTGAATCAAAACTTCCGTCTCGGTATTCATTGCGCCTTCAATCAAAATCGGACGCACTCGGCTTTTATAATCGCCTTTGGCTTGCGGCAACGTGGCATAAAATTTTTCGATATGAACATTATATTTTTCTGCGGAGATGTCCTCAAGTCCGACGCCCGAATTTTCGGCTTGAGCGGGAGCCGCCACTAAAAACAGAGCCGCGATTAGAATTGTGAAAAATTTTTTCATGGCTTATCTGAACCTTTTAGACAGCTCGGTCAAGCTTGCGTCCGTCGTGCCGGAGCCGATTGCATTAAATTTCCACTCGTCTTTATAGCGATAAACTTCGCCGGGAATCATCGAAAGCATATTTGTATAATCGTCGCTCAAGTTGAAGCGGCAGAGTTCCTCGTGATTGTCGTTGTCGACAATGCGAATGTAAGCATTCTTAATCATGCCGAAATGCTGTTTGCGGTCGACAGCTTTGTAAATGTTGACGACGAAAATCAATTTGTCGTAGCGATTCGGAATTTGTTCGAGGTCGATATAAATTTCTTCGTCGTCGCCTTCGCCCTCGCCTGTCAAGTTGTCGCCCATGTGCTTAACCGCTTTGCTTCTGTGTTCGAGGTTGCCGAAATAAACGAGGTCGTCTTTATCAACGAACTTGCCGTCTTGACAGAGAAAAACGGAGGCGTCGCAGTCGATGTCTTTTTTGCCGCCGAACAACTTGCCGAAGAAACCGCCCTTTTGTTCCGCAGCGTCCCAACCGAGCCCGACCATGAGGTGCGAAAGTTTTTTGCCATCTGATTTTTTGAGAGAAACTTTTTGTCCCTTTTGAAGGTTGACTGCCATTTAAAATGCTCCTTTCAAAAGCAATGAGGAATGCGAAATGCGCAATGCGCAATGAAAATCAAAAACCATTACATTACGCATTACGCATTACGAATTGCACATTGCAGTTTACACGTTGACGCCGTAATTTTTGCCGAGCGAGGCAAGCCCGCCGCTGAAACCGGAGCCGATTGCGTTAAATTTCCATTCGCCCTTGTTGCGATAGAGCTGACCGATAACAACAGCCGTCTCAATGGAAAAATCTTCGCCGAGGTCGTAGCGGATAAGTTCCTCGTTGTTCGCCTCATTCACGACGCGGATAAAAGCGTTTTCGACTTGCCCGAAATTCTGCTTGCGTTCTTCCGCCTCGTAAATCGTAACGGTGAAGTCAATCTTATCAACGTTTTCGGGAACTTTGCTCAAGTCGATTTTAATTTCTTCGTCGTCGCCTTCGCCTGCGCCGGTCAAGTTGTCGCCCATGTGTTCGACGGAGCCTGAAACGTGTTTAAGGTTGCCGTAGAAAACAAAATCGTCGTCGGAATTGACTTTGCCGTTTGCATTGAGGAGGAAAACCGATGCGTCGAGGTCGAAGTCGGAGCCGCCGTCATACTTGTTTGTATCCCAGCCGAGTCCGATTAAAATATTTTTCAAGCCGGGGTTCGTCTTCGTGAGGTCAACTTTCTGTCCTTTTTTCAAGCTGGTTGCCATGAGAATAAAACCTCCCAAAAAATTTTTAAGCGCAGATAATCTAGCACACTATGAAAATAATTTCAAGTCACAGAGGAACACGCCCCGCATTAAAGATAAATGTTTGGCGTGTCAGATGCTGATAAAACCGACGGCTTCGATTAAGAGTTTAAATAAATTTTATATTTTAAATCTACTTTTCTTTAGCAGGTGTTTTCTCACCGCTGCTTTTGAATTTACCGACAGCTCCAAGTCATTGCTCGTCGTCTTTTTGATTGTGCTTGCGGACGAAAAATTTCAGCGGCGTGCCTTCGAAGCCGAAACTTTCACGCAGTCGATTTTCTATGAAACGCAGATAAGAGAAATGCAAAAGCTCCGGCTCGTTCACGAAGATGATAAATCGCGGCGGGCAGATGTCGGCTTGCGTCACGAAAAAAATTTTTGCCGCCTTGCCTTTCTTCGACGGCGGAGGATTGACGGCAACGGCGTCGCGAATCAATTCGTTCAAGACGCTTGTCTGAATTCTCATTGATTGCTGCTCGGCAACGAACTTGACAAGCTCGGTCACGCGGTCGACACGCTGCCCCGTCAAAGCACTGGCATAAACTACCGGCGCATATTGCAGGAAGCCCAAGCGTTGCCGCAAGTCGTCGGTGAAACGATTGGTTGAGCGGTCGTGTTTGTTCGGGAAGATGTCCCACTTGTTGACGACGATAACGCAGCCTTTGCCCGAATCGTGAGCATAGCCCGCGATTTTTTTATCCTGCTCGGTCACG
The DNA here is from genome assembly GCA_017535925.1 of Selenomonadaceae bacterium. Classification (GTDB taxonomy): domain Bacteria; phylum Bacillota; class Negativicutes; order Selenomonadales; family Selenomonadaceae; genus Quinella. The sequence continues at coordinate 22,530 of JAFXTD010000011.1, forward strand.
CCGACGGGAGCCTCAATCAACATAAGCACAACGTCTGCGCGGTCAATCGCCCTCAACGAACGAATCACGCTGTATCTTTCAACAGCATCCTCAATCTTTGACTTGCGCCTCATGCCCGCCGTATCAATCAGCGTAAATTTTGTGCCGTCAAGAAAAAAATGCGTGTCGATTGCGTCGCGGGTCGTGCCGGGTATGTCGCTGACGATAACGCGTTCTTCGCCCAAAAGTTTATTCACCAGCGAAGACTTCCCGACATTCGGACGACCGATAACCGCAATTCTTATTTCGTCCTCGTCACGAACCTCTTGTTCGGCTTGCGGAAAAGTTTTTATCACGGCGTCAAGTAAATCGCCCAAGTTCAGTGCATTGCTTGCGGAAATTCCAATCGGCTCGCCCAAACCCAAGTTGTAAAATTCGTAAGTCTCGTTTTCAAGTTGGAGGTTGTCGATTTTATTCACGGCAACGATTACCGGCTTATCCGTCCCGCGCAAAAGTTTTCCTATGTCTTCGTCGGCGGAAGTCAAACCGGCTCGCCCGTCGACGACAAAAATTATCGCGTCAGCCTCTTCGACTGCAATTTTTGCTTGAGCGCGAATCTCCGTCAAAATTTTATCGGAGGATTTTATTTCGATGCCGCCCGTGTCTATCAGCGTGAATTCTTTGTCCAGCCACGTCGCGTCCATGTAAATTCGGTCTCGCGTCACGCCCGCCATGTCGTCGACTATCGAAAGTCTTTTCTTGCCTATTTGATTGAACAGCGTCGACTTGCCCACGTTCGGGCGGCCGACTATCGCCACTATCGGCTTGCTCATAAAAAATTTCCTCCCAAAACTTTTTTAAATTCTGCGCCGTCATGTATCGGCAAAATTTTCGCAGGCGCAAAGATTTTTCTCAAGTCGTCAAGTGTCACGTCGTCGAGGAAAATTTCTTCGCCCGCTTTGAGTGCCGTCGCCGGAATCAAAATCAAATCGCGTTGTCCGCCGCGCAGTGCCTCGATTATATCGCCGCCCGTCAACAAGCCCGAAACATTGACGCGCTCGCCGAAAAATTTATTCACGACGGGAACGATTCGCACATTCGGATTATCGGCAACTAATTCTTTTAAAACTTTGGCAAAAGAAGTTCCGCTGATTACATCAACGACGAAATTTTCATTCCTAATTCCTAATTCCTCATTCCTAATTGATAAAAACTCCTCAACAAAATTGCGCGTCATGCCGATACCGTTTTCAATTTGCGGGAAGTCGTCGTAGAATTCGGCGGGCGGCAAATTTTTTCCGGCCATCAAATAAAATTCGTCTCCCAAGTAAACGAACGTCTTGCCCGACTCCGCACGGATTTTTTTTTGGAAGGCTTCGACTTGCGCGATAACTTTTGCCGCAGATTTTTTGTCGAATTGTTTCAGCGGGAATTTGTCGCGGCGATGTCTTGTCACTCCGACGGGAACGATTGCCAAGCTCAAGGCGTGAGGTCTCCGCTTCAAAATTTCCGAGATTGTGAAGTCCAATTCCGCTCCGTCATTTAAATCTTTGCAAAGCACAACTTGCGTATGATATTCGACGCCCGCCTTTTCCAGTTCGTCGAGTTGAGTTAAGATTTTCGCTCCGAGCGGCGTCCGCAAAATTTTCGCTCGCAAGTCGGGATTCATTGCGTGAATCGATACGAACAGCGGCGACAAGTGATATTTTTTTATGCGCCGAAAATCTTTCGCCGTTAAGTTCGTCAGCGTAATGAAGTTCCCGAACAAAAACGACAGCCGATAATCATCATCCTTTATCGAGAGCGTTCGGCGCATGTTCGGAGCAATCATATCGACGAAACAAAACACGCAATGATTTTTGCAACGACGAATCCCGTCAAAGACCGCCGATTCAAATTCCGCGCCGAGTTCCTCGTCAACGTCCTTTTCAAATTCGATAAGCTCCCGTTCGCCGTCAGCGTGTTCGATTAAAAGTTCGATTTCCTCTTCCGCCATGAAAAAACTTAAATCGATTATATCGAGCGGCTTTTGCCCGTTGACTTCCAAAATTTTATCGCCCGCTTTGAGATCCAACTCTTGAGCGAGGCTCCCGATTTCTATTTTGCTAATCAAAAATTTTCCTCCATATCCGCGAAAAATTTCAATGATTATAGCAGAGCCGCAATGAAGTTGCAAAGCCGTTCGAAAAGGTGTATACTTGCCCGCGTTTAAAGGAGGCTGATTGTTTTGCAGAAGTTTGAGAAATGGCAAGGTTGCGGAAACGATTTTATAATAATCGATCGCGCAGGCGACGAGATTGAAAGCCCCGAAGAAATTCAGCGGTTGTGCGACAGGCACTTCGGAATCGGTGCGGACGGCGTAATTTACGTTCAAAGTTCGAAAAAAGCTGCGACACGCATGAGGATTTTCAACGCGGACGGCTCGGAGCCCGAAATGTGCGGCAATGGCATTCGTTGCTTTGCGCGTTATCTTTTGAGCGGCGATAAATTTTTTTCCGACGACGATTTGACGGTCGAGACGGGCGCAGGCGTTCTTACCGTGAGCATGAAATACGATTTGATAACCGTCGACATGGGCGAACCGATTTTCAATGCCGATAAAATTCCCGTTGACGGCTTCGGCTCTCAAAAAGTTGTCGGCGAACCGATTGAAGTCGACGGCGTCAAATACAAAATGACTTGCGTATCGATGGGCAACCCGCATTGCGTGATTTTCGTCGACGACATCAAAGCGATTGACTTGGAACATATCGGACGGAAATTTGAGACGCATAAAATTTTCCCGCGCAAGACCAATACCGAATTTGCTCAAGTTATCGGCGAAAACAAATTGCGCATGAGAGTTTGGGAACGCGGCAGCGGAATAACTCTTGCTTGCGGCACGGGAACTTGTGCTACGGCGGTTGCGGCGAACCTCAACGGCTTGGCAGGAAGAAAATCTACCGTTGTCCTCGACGGCGGCGAACTTCAAATCGATTGGCGTGAAAACAATCACATCTTCATGACCGGACCCGCCGAAAGAGTTTTTGTCGGAGAATTTTAAATGACACGCGGTTTATTGATTGTCATATCCGGCGCGAGCGGCACGGGCAAAGGCACCGTTTGCAAAAAGCTTTTGAACGACTTGCCCGAAGTCTCTTATTCCGTTTCAGCTACGACGAGGACGCCCCGACCCGGTGAAGTTGACGGCAAGGAATATTATTTCCTCAAGGTCGACGAGTTCAAAGCTTGGATTGCGGAAGAAAAATTCCTCGAATACGCCGAAGTCTACGGAAATTTTTACGGCACGCCGCTGAATAAAATTGAGGAGCGGCTCAATCGCGGCAAAGATATTCTTTTGGAAATTGACGTTCAAGGCGCGCTCAACGTCAAAAAAAAATGCCCCGAAGGAATTTATATTTTCCTCTTGCCGCCGAGTCTGGAGGAGCTTAAAAATCGAATCGAAGGTCGCGGCACGGAAAGTCCCGAATCTTTGGCGCGTCGATTGAAAAATGCCGTCGCCGAAATTAAAATCGGATTGCAATATGATTATGTCGTCGTCAATGACACGATTGAAAATGCCGCCGCCCGAATCAAATCGATTTTGTCCGCCGAACGTTGCAAAGTCTCACGCAATCTCGACAAATTTAATTTAGGAACCGGGAACTAGGGGCTGTTGAAAAATTCTAATGACCTACACGTTGTGAGAGAAGGAAAGTAGCAAGACAAATAAAGCTACTGAAACTCGAAGATAATTTATCCGGACGAATAGTAATCCGCAGGTAATCTTTCAACCGACAGAAAAATCTTTCAACGACATTGCGTTTCTTGTATAGCTCCCTGTCAAAGTCATGTTTACCTTGGCATTGACTTTATCGGGAATACATACAAGTGCCGCTTGCTTCTCAAGATAATCACGGATTTTAACAATAGAATACGCTTTATCAGCCAATACCACTTTACCCTTGAGGTCAACGTCATGTAAAAGAGACAGCGCGACGAGGTTGTCATTTACGTTCCCTGCAGAAAGCAGGAACTTAACGACTCGGAAATTTTCATCGATAAGGACATATTTTCCATTCTTTGTCGGTTAATTCGTGATAAGATTTGTTTGCCATAAGAATCTCCTTTAAGGTTTTTTGCAAACTTATCTTATCAGATTTTTCATGGCTTTATTTTTTCAACACACCCTAGTGGAGGCAGGCGTTACGAGCATTGAGTAAATAGTCTGTTCAGTTGTTAAAGTCGATGGCACTTTTCCTGTTGCAGAATTCCTCAAATAAACTTTTGGCGTATTGCAGGATATTGCAGGAAGTAGGGAATCAATGCCGAAATTAATATCGAGTTATCTGGTTTAGTTGCTGGTATAGATTGATGTAAGGTGGTTTTTAAAATGTCAAAGAGAATTCTTTTACTGCTTGCTATGATTGCATCGGTATGTTCACTTTTTAGCGAAGTCGAAGCGGCAAGCTCAGATGTCAAAGTCGGTTTTATCTTTTTGCATGATGAAAATGCGACTTATGACTTAAATTTTATGAATGCCGCAAAAATTGCTTGCGAAAATGCTGGAGTGGAGTACACTTTCAAGACGAATATTCCTGAAACTGAAGTATGCTATGAAACTGCAGTTGAATTGGTTAATCAAGGTTGTAACATAATTTTCTCTGATAGTTTCGGTCACGAAGAATTTTTAATCAAAGCTGCAAAAAGATTTCCAAACATTCAATTTTGTCACGCGACCGGAACAAGAGCGCATACGGAAGGAATTTCAAATTTTCACAACGCTTTTGCGTCGATTTATGAAGGACGTTATCTTTCCGGAATAGTCGCGGGTATGAAGTTAAATGAAATGATTAAAGGCGGAAAAATAAATAGAAATCAGGCAAAACTCGGCTACGTTGGAGCATTTCCTTACGCTGAAGTAATTTCGGGTTATACTGCATTTTTCTTGGGAGCTCGGTCAGTTTGTCCGACGGCTGAAATGGACGTTGTTTTTACAAATTCTTGGTATGATTACGACCTTGAGGCAAAATCTGCTGAAAAATTGATTAAAAGAGGTTGCGTTATAATCAGTCAACACGCCGATTCAATGGGAGCACCTTCTGTTTGCGAATCAAATGGAGTGTTTAATGTTTTTTACAATGGAAGTCTGATTGAAAAATGTCCAAAAACTTTTTTGATTTCTTCACGAATCAACTGGACTCCTTATTTCGATTACATTATAAATTGCGTTAAGATGGGAAAAGAAATTGAAACTGATTGGACAGGAAGTCTTTTGACTGGAAGTGTTGAACTGACTGAAATGAATAAAAATGTTTCTGCGAAGGATACTGATAAAGCAATTTCAAAAGCAAAATTAGCTATTGAGTCAGGAAGTTTGAAAATTTTCGATATAAAAACATTTACTGTGAATAGAAAAAATCTTACAAGTTATATGGCTGATGTTGATACGGATCCAAATTTTACAGGCGATAAAGAAGTAATTTTCGATGGGTATTTTCACGAATCTGAATTTAGGTCTGCGCCTTACTTTGACTTAAAGATTGATGGAATAAATTTGATTGATTAAAGAATCGATTTTAAAGCTCCGGACGCTCAAATTGAGCGTCTTTTTTTTACGATAAATCCACGAAAAAAATTTGCAAAGCTATTGGAGAGGATAAAAAATTCAAGCTTTTTTCTTGTTTGCTTGACTTAGTATTACATTACCTATACAATGCAATACGAAAGGAGTTGATATTATGGCTATGTTGTCTGTCAGATTGGACGGCGACGATAAAAGCCGTTTCGAGAATTTCTGCTCACAAGTGGGCTTGAATGTCTCGACCTGTATCAATATGTTTGTCCAAGCAGTGCTACGCTAGAGCGTGTTGGTAAATTCAAAAGTAGCGGTTGGCGAGTGCCCGCGTAAAAAGCCGAATGCTTTTTCAGCGGGAAGAAAAGTAGATTTAAAAAATTAAACTTAATGATTAGCCCAATCGGTGTCGCCGATTTAATTTACCAACAATCCCTAGTTCCTTGTTCCTACTTTCTACAAAAGGAGGGTTTTAAATGAAACTGAACGCAACGCCGTTGAGCATGGTAAATCCTTCGACCGACTCAATGCTCAAGCAAACGCACAGTCGTTACGCTTTGGTGGTGCTCGCCTCGAAGAGGGCTCGCGAACTTTTGAGCGGGGCTCCTTGTCGTGTCGAAAACCGCGCAAACAAATTCGTGACCAATGCGATGGAAGAAATCAACGAAGGGAAAATCACTTATACGATAAAGGATTAGCTGTTAGCTGTTAGCTGTTAGCGATTAGCTGTTAGCTAAGGAGAAAATTATGCTTAGCGAAAAAAATATTTTAATCGGCGTGACGGGAGGCATTGCGGCTTATAAGGTCGTCGAAGTCGCAAGCCTCCTCAAAAAATCCGGCGCGAATGTCAAAGTTATGATGACACGCAACGCAACCGAATTTGTTTCGCCGAGAACTTTTCAAGAGATAACAGGAAACGCCGTGTCCGTCGAAATGTTCGGGGATGCGGCGAATTTTCATGTGGCGCACATTTCATTGGCGAATTGGGCGGACGTGATACTGATTGCACCCGCGACGGCAAATTTTTTGGCGAAGGCGGCTCACGGAATCGCCGACGACCTCCTCACGACGACAATCTTGGCTTTCGACAAAAAAATTTTAATCGCGCCGTCAATGAACACGAAAATGTTCGAGAATCCCGCAACGCAAGAGAATTTGAAAATCCTCAAAGCACGCGGCATGAAAATTTTGGAACCGGCGATTGGAAATTTGGCTTGCGGCACGAGCGGCAAAGGTCGCTTGCCCGAACCCGAAGAAATTTTTGCGGCTGTCGAAAAAATTTTTGCTCAGAAGATTTTAAGCGGGAAAAAAATTTTGGTGACGGCGGGCGGCACAGTCGAGGCGATTGACCCCGTTCGATACATCGGCAATCGTTCAAGCGGGCGCATGGGTTTTGAAATTGCAAAGGCGGCGGTCTCGGCAGGTGCTCAAGTCATTTTAATCTCCGGCAAAAGCGAACTTGTTCCTCCCAAAAATTTGAAGTTCGTCAAAGTCGAGGCGGCAACTCAAATGCGCGAGGCTGTCTTGAAAGAATTCGATTCGGTCGACGCCGTGATTATGTCAGCTGCCGTTGCCGATTATCGAATCAAAAATCCCGCCGCGCAGAAGATAAAAAAATCCTCCGAAACTTTGACGCTTGAGCTTGTAAAAAATCCCGACATCTTGAAAGAGCTGGGCACCTTGAAAAAATCTCAAGTGCTTGTCGGGTTCGCCGCCGAAACTCAAAATATTTTGGAGTACGCAAACAAAAAACTCGTCGAAAAAAATTTGGATTTCATCGTTGCAAACGACGTGACCGCAGACGGCGCGGGCTTCGGTGTCGCCACAAACATTGCCACGATAATTTGGCGCGGCGGTGAGGTTGAGACCTTCGACAAGATGAGCAAAGCTGCCCTTGCCGAAAAAATTATTGAGCGCGTCGCTGATTTGTTGGAAAAAGATAAAAAATTCTTCCCCTTGAATGACAATCAGTAAGTTTTCATAAAAATATGCTAGTCTTGCGTAAACTTTATGGGAGGTGAAGTTTATGCTTGATAAAGCAATCAAATTCTTCATAACGCTGACGTTTGCAATAATCGGCGGCGCGGCGTTGCATCGGGCAAGCCCATTTTTAATTTCGTACATCAATTTGGAGCTTTTTCAAGTCGATACGGGCATTTTCCGCCTTACAATCGCGAATTTACTCTGCATTTTGGCGGGCGCGACGCTCGGCGGGCTTGGCGGGTGGTTCATTTCGCCGTATCTAATCGGAAAACTCAAAACTTTTACTACTTTTGTCGAAAAACAGCTTAGCAAAATGCCAATCAACGACGTTATCGCCGGAGCGGTCGGTTTGGCAATAGGACTCATAATCGCAAATTTATTGGGCAGTGCATTTGCGCGAATCCCCGTCGTCGGCGACTATATTCCCATTATTTTTAGCCTCGTGCTCGGCTACTTGGGCATTCGGCTCACGATTAAAAAGCGCAAAGAACTTGCCGGCAGTTTCGATTTTATTCCGCATGTGCTCAAAGACGTTTTGCGCAGTCGCGAGGCAGATAAGGCGGCTAAAGAAATTAAAGAAGCCAAAGAAAATAACGAGCCCGAAGAAATTTCCGAGCCCGAACCCGTACTTGAAGAAAATCCGCCTGCCGAAAAAGCCAAAGTCAATCTCGTCAAGCTTCAAGAGCACAAAAATAAAAATTACAAGCTGTTGGACACGAACGTCATAATCGACGGGCGCATTGCCGACATTTCCAAGACAGGTTTTTTGGAAGGCACGCTGTTGATTCCCGTTTTCGTTTTGGAAGAGCTTCAATACATTGCCGATTCGTCCGATACCTTGCGCAGAGTTCGCGGGCGTCGCGGGCTTGACGTTCTTCAGAAGATGAGAAAAGATTTAAGCCTTGAAGTCGAAGTCATGAACGTTGATTTCGATGATATTCAAGGTGTCGATTCAAAATTAGTGAGGCTTGCGCAAAAACTCGGCGGCAAAATTATCACGAACGACTTTAACTTGAACAAGGTCGCTCAACTTCGCGGCGTTGAGGTTTTGAATATCAACGAGCTGTCGAACGCCGTAAAACCCGTTGTGATTCCCGGCGAAACGATGAAAGTTCAGGTCGTCAAGGACGGCAAGGAGCCCGGTCAAGGCGTCGCTTACCTCGACGACGGCACAATGATTGTTATCGAAAACGGACACAGATATTTGAGCCGAACAATTTCGGTTGAAGTCACGAGTGCTTTGCAGACTTCCGCCGGCAGAATGATTTTCGCAAAGCCGCGCTGATTCAATTAGGAATTAGGAATGGGGAAATGATAACTGCGGTTTAATTTTCCCATTCTTAATTTTTTTTGGAGGAACCATGAAAAAATCTGTTGCGGAAGTTTTAAAATCGGCGACGCTTCGGCTTGAGGCGGGAGGCATTGATTCACCTAAACTCGATGCGGAAATTTTATTGGCGCACGTTTTGGGTTGGCGGCGATTGAGTTTGTACGTCGACGCCGAAAAAATTTTGCCGCTCGAAAAAATTTTGCGCTTCAACGATTGGATAACTCAACGCTTAAAAAAATTTCCCGTAGCATATTTGACGGGCACGAAAGAATTTATGGGGTTGGCGTTTGCGGTCAACGAGCATGTTTTGATTCCGCGACCCGAAACTGAAATTTTAACGGAGCTTGTCGGAGAATATTTGCGTTCAATCGGCGGCGAGGTAAATTTTGCAGACTTGGGCACGGGCAGCGGAGCAATTTGCGTTTCGATTTTAAAGTTTGTAAAATCAGCGCGGGCTTGTGCAGTCGACGTATCGGCTGAAGCTTTAAACGTTGCAAAATTCAACGCGACAAAATTTCACGTCGAGGACAGGATAAATTTTTTTCAAGGAGACTTATTCGCGCCGCTTGAAGGAAAAATTTTCAACGCGATAATTTCAAACCCGCCGTATATTCCGACGGGCGAGCTTGATTCTTTGCAGGCGGAAGTTCAACGCGAACCGCGCCTTGCACTTGACGGCGGAGAGGACGGCTTGAATTTTTATCGGCGAATAATTTTTGACGCGCCGAAATTTTTGACAGACGGAGGACTTTTGGCTTTCGAGGTCGGAATTAATCAAGCAGAGGCAGTGAAAAATTTAATGGCGGCGAATTTTGCGGAAGTTGAGATTTTCAAAGACTTGGCAGGCATCGAACGTGTCGTTGCAGGCAATACCATTTCCGATTGACAAATTTTTTTGCGTATGATAGATTAATTGCGTTAGTGAAACTAACTACTGCTATGAGGATCGCAGTATCGAGCATAATTTTCACCGAAACGAAAACCCCCGCACAGATTACGGCACTGTACGGGGGATTCGTTTTGCCATAATCGGTTACGGCACCGATTAGCGGGCGGTTGAGTGAACGATCTGCCGGTCAACCATTTCTTGACGATGTAACTTACAATCAGCCCGCCAATGACATTCCCGACAACGACATCAAAAACTTTTATTTAAACAAGGAGGATTTAAATGCGGACAGAAATTTTAGAACCGACGGAAGAAAATTTATTGCGGGCGGCAAATTTTATCAAGCGCGGAGAATTGGTCGCCTTCCCGACGGAAACTGTCTACGGCTTGGGAGCGGACGGCTTGAATGTCGAGGCTTGCAGAAAAATTTTCGCGGCGAAGGGCAGACCTTCCGACAAACCGTTGAGCTTGCACGTTTCAAGCTTGGAAATGGTCGAGCGCGTTGCAAAAATTTCATCGGCGGCAGAAAAATTATTCGCGGCGTTTTGCCCGGGTGCCTTGACGATAATATTGCCAAAGAATAAAATTGTTCCCGACTTCGTGACGTGCGGGCGACCGAGTGTAGGAATAAGATTTCCCGCAAACGACGTTGCCTTATCGCTGATAAAATTTTCGGGCGTGCCGATAGCCGCGCCGAGTGCAAATTTGTCAAACTTTCCGCCGCCGAAAAATGCCCGGGAAGTTCTAGACAATTTATCGGGGCGCGTCGAAATAATTTTGGACGGCGGGCAATGTCAATTCGGAATTTCCTCGACGATAATCGACTTGACAACTCACGAGCCGAAAATTTTACGTCACGGAGCAATTCCGGCAGAAAAAATTTTGGAGGAGCTTTCATGAGTAAAATCGAACGCAACAAGCTTGCAATGAAAAAATTTATGACGTGCATAAACACGAACGACAAAATTCTTGCCGAAGAACTTATCGACGCGTCCGCCGAATTCACGACGCCCGTATCCGACAAGCCGCTTTACGGAGGCGCAGGCTATCTTTCAGTCGTCGACTTGATGCGCAAAAGTTTTTCCGATATTCGCTGGGAGATTGTCGACATGGCAGTGGAGGAAGACAAAGTTGCCGTGAGTTGGATTTGCAGCGGCACGCACGACGGAAATTTTATGGGACTTGCGCCGACGGGCAAAAAAGTTTCGTTCAGCGTGATGAATTTTTACTACTTCAACGACGCCGGCAAAATTATTAACGACGTGGCGGCTCAAGGTCTCTTCGGATTGATGACGGCTTTGGGCTTGATTAAATAGGTTAATAGGTTATTAGGTTAGTAGAATTCTATTAACCTACTAACCTAAAATGGAGGTTACAGCATGAATTTGATGGAAGGCTTGAAAAAAGACGCAGAACTTTTCGCGGCGGTGGAAAATGAACTCAATCGCCAAAGAAACAAATTGGAACTTATCGCTTCGGAAAATATCGTGAGCAAAGCCGTTATGGAGGCGCAAGGCTCGGTTTTGACGAACAAATACGCCGAAGGTTATCCCGGCAAAAGATACTACGGCGGTTGCGAATTCGTCGACGTGGCAGAACAACTTGCAATCGACCGTGCCAAAAAACTTTTCGACTGCGCATATGCAAATGTTCAGCCGCATTCGGGTGCTCAAGCAAACATGGCGGTGTATTTCGCGCTTGCCAAGCCCGGCGATACGATTATGGGCATGAACTTGACTGACGGCGGGCATTTGACGCACGGTTCGCCTGTCAACATGAGCGGCAAATATTTTAAAATTGTTCCCTACGGTGTGAGCCGCGAAACCGAAATGATTGACTATGACGCGCTGGAAAAAATTGCCTTCGATTGCAAGCCGAAGATTATCGTTGCGGGAGCCTCTGCTTATTCGCGAATCATTGACTTTGAACGCCTCGCAGACACTGCAAAAAAAGTCGGAGCTTATTTGATGGTCGACATGGCGCACATTGCAGGCTTGGTTGCGGCGGGTTTGCATCCGAGTCCGTTGCCTTATGCCGATGTTGTGACTTCGACGACGCATAAAACTCTGCGCGGACCTCGCGGTGGTTTGATTCTTTGCAAAGACGCGGAATTCGGCAAGCAATTCAACAAGGCGATTTTCCCCGGCACTCAAGGCGGTCCGTTAATGCATGTCATTGCGGCTAAGGCTGTTGCGTTCGGCGAGGCTCTTCAACCCGAATTCAAAGACTACGCCGCGCAGATTATTAAGAACGCAAAAATTTTGGCGGAAACGTTGACGGCTGACGGTTTCCGAATCGTAAGCGGCGGCACCGACAATCACTTAATGCTTGTCGACCTCACAAGCAAAAATATCACGGGCAAAGAGGCGCAAAACGTCCTCGACGAAGTAAATATCACCGCGAACAAAAATACAATTCCGTTTGAGCCGCGTTCTCCGTTCGTGACCAGCGGCTTGAGGTTGGGCAGTCCCGCTTTGACGACGCGAGGCTTTAAGGAAGACGACATGCGCGAAGTTGCAAACATTATCGCTTTGGTTTTGGATAATCCGACTGCCGAAGACAAAAAATTTGAGGCGCGTGAGCGGGTTGCCTCACTTTGCGAAAAATATCCGCTGTATTGATGATTACGCCTCAACTCCTTAAGCAAGCCGAAGAATATCTGGAATGGCGTTGCTTGGACAAAAATTGGTTTGACTATCGCGAAAAGCTCGGCAAGCCCGTCAACTTGAGGAAACTTAAAATATACGCAGGTTTTGCCGAACGAATTAAACAACTTACTTCCAAGAACGAAAAAATTTTGCTCCGTCAAGTCAACGAACACATCAAAGAAATACAAGCCGGCTCGATTGAGGCACACTTGGGCGACGACCCGCAACCGATAACCGACGCCGAACGCGCCGAAACTTTGGAGACGCACCGAAATTATTTTGCCAATTATCTTTTCAAGCTGATGGAGCAAAAAAATTTCACCGAAGCCGAAGTTGCCGCCCGCGCCCGCCTCGACGTTGCAATCTTTGATAAACTGCGCAACAACAAACAATATTTTCCCGAAGAACGCACGGTTTTTGCATTTCTTTTCGGGCTTGAATTGAATCTTGCGGAAGCGAATTCGTTAATGCACCGCGCGAAGGTTTATCTTTCCGCAAAAGTTCAAGAGGAAGTCTTGATAGCATTTTGTTTGGAAAATCGCATTTACGACTTGGCAATCGTCGACGAAATTCTTGCAAATTACGGATTCGTACCCTTGAAGGTGACGGAAAATTTTTCTGTTCGTTCCGACGGAAAGTCTTTCCGCGACGAGGGCTTGATTGACCGAATCGACCTTTACCTGGAAAAAAATTTCAAAGATACGTCGTGGATGGAGGCGTCTTCCAAACGCGGCGCAAAGTTTTCTTACAGTTTTGAATCTCTCGGCGAACCTGCTGAATCGTTAAAAACTTTCGAGGTCATCATCCGCAAGCTTAAGGACAAAGTCGGACTTGCCGGAAATTATTTTTCGGATTATTTGTACAAACTCATTAAGCAAAAAAATTTGACGGACGTCGAAGTTTATAAGCGGGCGCATTTGGACAGACGCATCTTCTCAAAAATTCGCAACGAGAAAAATTACATGCCGAGCAAGAAAACCGTGTTGGCGATGGTCTTTGCCATGAAGTTGGATTTCAAAGAGGCGAACACCTTATTGGCACGAGCGGGATATTCCTTGAGCGAAGGGCGCAAGGAGGACGTTATCGCCGCGTATTTCATTGAAAATCAGATTTACGATTTGTTTCTGATTAACGAAGTGCTTGACTATTACGGTTGTCCGATACTTGGCGACTGAACGAAAGGAGAGCGAATTTTGGATTTAGACTACTTGATTTTCCTGCAGGGAATTCGAAATGATTGGGGCGGCGAAGGATTTTTCACATTGGTCTCCGATTTGCCCACGAGTGCTTTGACGGCTTTAATCCCCGCGCTTCTTTTTTGGTGCGTCAACAAATACGCAGGAATTTTTATTCTTTTCAATGCGGAAATCGGGCGCGTGATTAACGAGCTAATCAAAGGAACATTTTGCGTCTATCGCCCTTGGATTCACGAAAGCGGATTGACTCCTTCGACAGAGGCACTTGAAAAAGCTTCGAGCTGGTCTTTTCCGAGCGGTCACACGCAATTTGCCACGGCGATTTACGGCGGCTTTGCTTTTTTCTACAGAAAAATTGTTCCGTTGCTGATAATTACTTGCGCGTTGATAATTTTAACGGTCGCCTTCAGCAGAAATTTTTTGGGCGTCCACACTCCGCAAGACGTTTTGTTCGCGATAATTTATTCAGTCGGCTTGTTCTTCGCGGCGGAAAAAATTTTCGCTTGGATAGGCAAAGACGACGAGCGGCGATTGATATTTTTCGCGGTCGGCACGGCTGTCACGCTGATAATTTTCCTCTTCCTGTACTTCAAGCCGTATCCCGAAGACGTTCTCAACGGAAAAGTTATCATTGACCCGCTCACTGCACGCGCCGATGCCTTCGACGCTTTAGGCTTCGGGCTGTCATTCTTTTTGGGTTGGTTCCTTGAGCAAAAATTTATCAACTTCAAAACAAAAGTCTCTTCCAAAGACAAATTGTGGCGAATCATAATCGGCGTCGCGGTTTTGGGCGTGATAGCCGTCGCGATTTATCCTCTGCTGAAAATTTTCTTGAGCGTCGAGGCTTACAAATTCTTCAAGGCGTTTCTGCCGTTCTTCTCAATTTTATTTCTGATTCCGCTGATTTTCACGAAGGTCGAGCAAAAATTTAAACGTTGACAAAAAAAATCCCTCCGCCAAATTTCTGACGGAGGTTTTTTTATTTGTCGTCGGGTTTCAGTCGCGCAATGTGGAAATTTCCCGTGACAACCTCTTTTCTGTGACAATGCGGGCACTCGTTGCCGATAATGCCGGTGTAGCCGCAAACGGGGTCGCGGTCGACGGGATGATTGATTGAAAAATATCCCATGTCGGCGTCGTGCATTGCCCTGACCAACGCCTCGAACGCCGAAATATTTTTTGTAGGGTCGCCGTCCATTTCTATGTAAGCGATGTGCCCCGCGTTGCAGATTGCGTGATACGGAGCCTCGATTTTAATCTTATCGCCCGCGCAAATCGGGAAGTACACGGGCACGTGACTTGAATTCGTCATGTAAGGGCGGTCGGTTACGCCTTTTATGTTGCCGTAAACTTTTCGATTGGCGCGTTGAAATTGTCCCGCAGTCGATTCGGCAGGCGTCCCGAAGGTCGTCCAATTTCTTTTCTCGCGTTTGGTGTAGTCGTCGGTGCGGGAGCGAAGATGTTTGACGATTTTCAATCCCAGCTGTTGAGCCTCGTCGCTTTGACCGTGATGAGAGCCGATTAAAGCTACCAAACACTCTGCCAAGCCGCAAAAACCGATTGAATAGCTTGCGTGCTTGAGAACGTCTTTAATCTTGTCGGTCGGCTTGAGCTTTTCCGAATCCATCCACACGCCCTGCCCCATGAGGAACGGAAAATTGTAAACGTGCTTCTCCTCAATCGTCTTGAGCCGGAACAACAAATAATCGTGGCAAAGGGTTATGTATTTATCATAGAGTTCAAAAAATTTTTCGACGTTGCCTTTTGATTCGAGGGCAAGCTTCGGCAAATTAATCGTCACGAAAGCAAAATTCCCTCGACTGCCCGATTCTTCGCGCCCGTTGACATTCGACATGACACGCGTCCGACAGTTTCCCGAATTAATAAATGACAGCATGAATTTATCTGTCACTGTCTCAAGGTCATAACTGCATTTATCGAGACTGCCGAGCATTTCAATGGAAGTAACTGCAATAATTTCCGGTGTTTTGGTCAGTGATTCGACTCCGTTCCATTGCGCGAAAGCCTTCTTTCCGCTTCCGAGATTAGCCGCAATTTCTTCGCTCATGGAAAATTCCACACGGTAACGAATTTTCGTAACCTCTTGAGCGTCATAATGATTAAGATACAGTTTTGCGGGATAACCCAGTGACTGTGCCAAAGCCAACTGCTGAAGTGCAAGCTCTTTATTGGTTGAGCCGAGTTGGACTTTTGATTTTTTACTTATATGTCCGTCGCCGTCAATCATCCCTGCCAAGAAAGCCAAACGAACTTCACGCGAAGCAGAAAAAATTTCATTCGGCACAGAACGTTCGGTCTTGAGTTCGCCGCCGAAAACATTTTTAAGATATGCAATGAGTTTCTTTTGCTCACCGCAGATTCTGATTAAATCGTAGCAACCTTTAACGCCGCGATTGTAGTTTTGAACATGACAATCAAGATTCCAAGCTTTTTTTACGCTCTCAATATATTTAGCCGCAATATCTCCTTCCGTATGCCCGTCCAGAGCTACGCAAATGTCATGAGAATAATTGCCATCGGTAATGATAAGCCCCAAAACGTAAGCAAGATTTTCATCGACAAGGGCAGAATCGAAGCTGTATTTCGGTAAAGTATAGTAAGTCTTAATCGTATCGCCGACTTGCAAATCGTTGACGTAAATGCGTCCTCTATTTTCTGTGTAGAGTGGATGGTCGGCAGTAACGAGAAGACTTCGCCCGTTGTCAAATTTAATACGCGTCCAATTTCCCATGTCAGGATTTTTTATGATTGTCTTAACTTCGACAAAACCGTTTTCACCGTCCCAAACTTCGAGCCCTGCAGGAATTTTATAATTGCTTAAAGCTTGTTGTAAAATCTCGGTATCAACACGTTGCCACAATCGTTTCAAACTCTCGCAATAAATGCGCTCTTTGTATCGATAAATTACAATTTCATCGCCGTCAGCACAACCCATCGTCGCCACGCAGCTGTTGTAATCGCCGGGCTTGTAGTATTGCAAATTATACGGCGCGTCGATATTTACGAAGTTTGGAAAGAGCCGTTTGGCACTGACTTTGCAAGCTTGACGGAACAAATCGTAATTAGGGTCGTCGACGTTGTAATTTACGCCGCTTTTGAGTTGAAAGACGCTGATAGGAAAAATGGGCGTCTCACCGTTGCCGAGTCCCGCTTCAATGGCATTTAGGACTTCGCGAATCACGAGGCGACCTTCGGGCGAAGTGTCCATGCCGTAATTGATTGAGCTGAACGGAACTTGCGCCCCCGCCCGACTGTGCAACGTGTTGAAGTTGTGAATCAGAGCCTCCATAGCTTGATGAGTTTCTTCCTCGACGTCCGCGCAGGCTTGACGATAAACTTTCTCCGCGAGTTTTTCCGAGCCGATAATTTTTGTAAGGTTGTCGATGGCGGCAGGATTATTTCCCTCCGAATAAGTGCAAGCATTAAAATCAATATCGCACGCCGCCTCAATGTCGCAGAATTTGCAAGCGCGTTTGACCTCGTTGCGAAGAACACGCTTGAAAGATTTTTTCACGCCCTCCGCCATAGCATAATCGAAAGCGTTGATACTTTGTCCGCCGAACATGTCATTTTGATTCGATTGAATGGCGATACAAGCCAACGAAGCATAGGAACGAATGGAATTGGGTTCGCGAAGAAAACCGTGCCCCGTCGAAAAGCCGCCGTGAAATAATTTCAGCAAGTCGATTTGGCAACAGTTGAAAGTTATCAAGCTGAAATCTTTGTCGTGAATGTGAATCCAATTTTCCTTGTCGGCTTGAGCAAATTCTTCGGGCAAAACATAATTATCGACAAAGTACTTTGCACTTTCCGCGCCCATCTTCAGCATGATACCCATTGAGGCGTCGGTGTTGATATTGGCGTTGTCGCGCTTGAGGTCAATGTCTACGCTGTCGGCAAAAAAAATATCGCGGTAAGTGTCCATCAATTTTTTCTGCGCGGCGCGTCGTTGAGAATGCTTTTGCCGATAAACGATGAACTGCTTGGCAACGTCGAAAAAGCCGTGCGCCATTAAACATTTTTCGACGTGGTCTTGAATGTCTTCGACACCGATAATTTCGTTCTCGGCAATGGCGCGTTCAACCGAATCGGTCACGAGTTCCAAATCTTCGTCGGAAAGTTTATCGGCGGGCGAGGAGGCATCACGATTCGCGCCGGCTATCGCATTGAATATTTTTTCGCGGTCGTAATTAACCTTCTGCCCCGAACGCTTCCGAACTTTTGTCAATTTCATTTGTATCCCTCCTTTCAAAGTGTAAAAAAAAATAATCGCGCCTCCTCCTCACGCTACAGAATTTTTAAACGGCGCGATTATATCATTTGAAAACGATTTTGTGAACAGTTACGAATGGCGTCAAGACGCGCCGAATTTTTTTAGCAAGTAACAACGCGGTTTCACAAAACAAAAAAATTTTTCAGCGTCCCAACGCGACAGCGAAGACAACTTTACCTTTGTCGGCGTGCACGGAATAGGTTATCAATCCGCGGCTTGTCGTCCAATCGTAAGAGCCTTCGGTCGAAACTTCCTTAAGCATTCGCAAATCGCGCATGACCTCGCCTCTGTCTTCGGCGTCAAGTTCGGGATTGAGCGTCGCGATTAAAAGCCCGAAGACGTTGAGCGTTTGAAAGGATTCGTCTTGATTCGTCGGCTCCGTGAAAATTTTCAGCTCGGAAATTTTTTCGCCGTCAAGTATCCCGACAAGTTTAAGCTTGGGCGTGAATTCGTGAGTAAAATTTTCATCCTCAACAGTCAACGGCTCGTCAATCGTCAAGCCCAAATTCGGCGCAAGTCTTTTGGCAGAGGCGTTGAATTTTTCGCGGAACTCTTCGGGCGTCCAATTCAATTCAAAATCACGGCTCAAATTGCCGGCGGAAATGTTCGCGTAGACAAAAAAGGCGAGACACGCGGCGGCAACCACAAAGTTTGTCCTCTTGTCGAAGGTCGAATATTTGTACATGAACAACCAGCCGAGCGGCGGAATAAATATGCAAAGCGTTATCATCGCTGCAGTTTTTATGTAAGAGGTCAAAGCGTCGACTCCTTCCCGTCGATAAAAATTTTTTTGATATTAAATTCGTCGTCAAAGAGCACAATGTCAGCCGCCTTGCCGACCTCAAGACTTCCGAGCTTGTCGAAAATTTTCAATTCGACGGCGGGATTTTTCGTGACGAGTTCGACGCACGAGGCAACGTCAAGTTTCGTGTTCGCGCAAAAATTTTTGAGGACTTCATTCATTTTGGCGACAGAGCCCGCGATTGTTCCGTCCTCCAAAGTTGCGACGTTGCCTTTGACGAAAACTTTTTGTCCGCCGAGTTCGCTCAAGCCTTCGCCGAGACCGCAAGCCCTGAAAGAATCCGTTATCAAAATAATTTCACTGCGCGGCTTGACTTTGGCAACGAGCCTCTGTGCTACGGGGTGAACGTGAACGTTATCGGCAATGACTTCGACAATCGCATTTGAATCAAGAGCCGCACCGACGACGCCGGGCTTCCTGTGATGAAAAGCTGACTGCGCGTTGAAAAGATGAGTGATGTGATTTGCTCCGCGCTCAATCGCCGCCGTTGCAATTTCGTAAGTCGCCGCGCTGTGCCCGATTGACACGATGATATTTTCCTCACGGCAACGGTCAATAAAATCCAAGCCGCATTCTTCGGGCGCAACGGTTATAATTTTAATCACGTCGACGAAATTTTTTATCAGCTCAAAATCGGCAGGGAGGATATTTTCTTCGGCTTGAGCACCTTTGAATTTTTTGCCGATAAAAGGTCCTTCGACGTGCGCGCCCAAAATTTTTGCACCGTGAGAAAAATTTTTCCCGTCACGAATTCTTTTCAACGCCCGATAAATTTTTTCAAGCGGCATAGTCATTGTCGTCGGCAAAAAACTCGTGACACCCGTCGAAGGCAAAAACTCCGCGAATTTTTTTAAGGCGTCAAGGTCGTCGTCCATTGTGTCGAAGCCGTTCGCTCCGTGAATGTGAATGTTGATAAAGCCGGGCGCAACGAAATTATTTTCCGCGTCGATAACTTCCGCTCCGTCGATTGCCTCTCCGATTGAAAAAATTTTCTCGTCGAAGTTCAAAGCCCCCGCGAAAATTTTAAAGTTGCCGCCGGCGTTGGGAAGAATCAATCGCCCGTTAATCAAAGACTTCATGACGCCGCCTCAATGATGGAAAAGCCGAATGTGCGTGAACGCCATGGCAATGTTGTATTTGTCGCAGGTCTCGATAACATTGTCGTCGCGAATGGAGCCGCCCGTTTGAGCAATGAATTCGACGCCCGAAAGGTGAGCGCGTTCGATATTGTCTCCAAAGGGAAAGAAAGCATCCGATGCCAAAGACACTCCGCGAAGATTTTCAAGCCAAGAAATTTTTTCGTCGGCAGTCAACGGCGCGGGCTTGACGGTGAAAAGATTTTCCCAGCTGTCGTTGAAAGTTTCGCCGCCCAAGTAAACGTCGATTGCATTGTCGCGGTCGGGACGTTTGACACCTTTTTTGAAGGGCAAATCCAAAACTTTCGGGCATTGACGCAGGAACCAATAATCGGCTTTGTTTCCGGCAAGCCTCGTGCAGTGAACACGACTTTGTTGCCCCGCGCCGATACCGATTGCCTGCCCGCCTTTGGTGTAGCAAACCGAATTCGATTGCGTGTACTTGAGAGTTATCAGCGCGATAAACAAATCGCGGCGAGCTTCGGGCGTGAAATTTTTATTCTGCGTCGGAACGTCTTCAAGGCAAGCGTCGGAAATTTTTATATCGTTGCGTTTTTGTTCGAAGGTCACGCCGAAAACTTGTTTGGTCTCAACGGCGGGCGGTTCGTAGTCGGGATTCATTTTGAGGACAAGATAATTTCCTCCGCGTTTTGATTTTAAAATTTCCAGAGCTTCGGGCGAATAGCTTGGTGCGATAACTCCATCGCTGACCTCGCGCTTGAGGTAATTGGCGGTCGGCGCGTCGCATTCGTCGGAAAGAATCGCAAAATCACCGTAGGAACTCATGCGGTCGGCTCCGCGTGCCCGAACGTAAGCGGTCGCCTGCTCGGAAAGTTCAATGCCTTCCGCGAAATAAATTTTCTTCAACACGTCGTCAAGCGGCTCGGCAACGGCGGCACCTGCAGGGCTCACATGTTTGAAAGAGGCGGCAGCGGGAAGTCCGGTTGCCTCGCGCAGTTCGCTGACAAGTTGCCAACCGTTAAGCGCGTCAAGCAAATTGATATAGCCCGGTCGCCCGTTGAGAACTTCAAACGGCAAATCGCCCTCGACAAAAACTCTCGCGGGCTTCTGATTGGGATTGCACCCGTACTTCAAAAACAATTCGTTCATGTAAATCACCTCAGCTGATTAAAATCTTTTATAACTCTCTCGATAATTTTTTCCGTCGCGTCTTTGTGCGTGTCGAAAATTTTTTTTGCAATGTCTTGACGCTTCTCGAACAAGGGGTCATTGCCCGCAAGCAAATCCTCAAGATGACGTTCGACCTCTTTCCAAGTGTGAGCGACGTACATTGCCGCGAACATTTCCTCGTATTCGGGCAAGGGGCGCGCCTTTTGATATTCGCAATAGATAATCGGTCTGCCCGTGAGGAAAAACTCAATCAAAATCGACGAATAATCCGTGAGGAATATATCGACTTTGCGAATGCTTTCGAACATGCCCGCAAGAGTTGTTTGACGATAAATATTTTTTTTCTTCAACAGCTCGTCATAGGCGTTGATTTTTTCGCGGGTCATAAAATTTTTTTTCATGAGCTCGTTGAAGAGGTCGGGGTGCGGGCGGAAAATCAATTCGACCTTGCCGGCGTATTTCTCGGCAAGCGCGACGAAATTATCTTTGTAATCCATGAAATGACTGCCGCCGATTTTGTCGTCGAAGTTCCAGCGCGGCGACCACAAAATTTTTTTCACGGCGGAAGATTCTTTTTCCAATTTGTAGTAAGGCTTCAGCGCGGGATAACCTAAAAATTCGACGTGCTGATAATTCATGCTCACGTCTTGCGGAAAATTTTTTTCGAACTCGGCTTTGACGGTCTCGGCGGAGGCGAAGAAAAGATAAACGTTTCTCCAAAAGCTTGGGAACTCTTCAAACAACCTGTCCGAAAAAATTTTTGACAAAGTCGCGCCGTAAGATATGACGCAAACTTTCGCGAACTTTGCAATGTCATTCGTGCGGAAACCGGGAAAATTGCGGCGGCTGTCGTAGGGATTGGGCAGGAAGACATAATCGGGCTTGAGCTTTTCAAGCGTCACCAAGCTGTAGCCGTAAATCGTGTCGTCGGGATATTTTTTTTGAAAATATTCCCAAGCCCTGTCCAAATATTTGTAATCGGCTCCCGCGTAGACGATAAGAAAAGTTTCAAAGTCCTCGCGCTCTTTCATTGCCTCGTAGACGGGCAGAATTTTTTCGCCGGAAACAAAAGAATTCGCCATGAACGCGACGCGAATTTTCCTCTGCTCGTGCCGCAAAAAATTTTTCCGCCAAAGCCAACAGGTTGCAATTTCTTCGTCGGTGTAATTTGTTTCCGTGCATTGATTCAGGAAGACGGCTTGAACCTCGCGAATCATTTTCTTCGACCACAAATGTTGATTGAAAGGAATCTTAAGCTCCGTCGGCTCAATCAACTGAATCATTCCCAAGACGGCAAGCTCGCGTTCGGCTCGGTTGATGTTTTGATTGTACCACTGCAATAATTTTTCGGTGTACTTTTCCGCAATGAAACGCAACGTCGGATTTTCAAGCCGAATCCTCAAGAGCTCGATGAATTCCGCGTACCAAGATTGCTCCTCTGCTTTTTTCAAGTCCGCAACGGAAATTTTAAGCAACTTCGCCGCCAAAGATTTCTTTCGGAAAAAGATTACGGCTTCGGGATTCAGCTTCTTGTAAAAGTCAAGTTCGGCTTGCGCTTTGTCAGATTGCTTTTTGAAGTTGTCACTCAATGTCAATCACCTCGACGGAATTTTCTGCACGGCGTCTTTTATCCCCTGCAATCTTCGTGATATAATGTCAAAAAAGTTTGGAGGCTGAATACATGACTAAAACCGATTGGAGAAATTTTTTTGAGACGAAAGTAAATCGCTGCAAAGTGTTGGTTATCGGCGACATAATGATGGACAGATATTATTACGGCGAGGTGAAGAAATTCGCAAGCGATGCGCCCGTTCCCGTTGCGAAAATCATTAAGCGCAAGGCTTCACTCGGCGCGGCGGCAAATATCGCGAACAACTTGGCTCGGCTCGGTTGCAAAACGGCGGTCACTGGTTTTGTCGGCGACGACCACAACTTCGAATTGCTTTCCGACCAACTTTATGAGAGCGGCATTGACCAAGACGGTTTGATTGCCACCGAATGGCCGACGACGACCAAAATCAGAATTATGAGCGGGCATGTTCAGATGTTCCGCATGGATTTTGAAGACCTCGCGCCGCGCACCGAAGAACAATTCGAGGCGTTGAAAAGTTTCGTCAAGCAGCGGCTCAATGAAAGTCTTGACGCGGTTGTCCTTGCCGATTATGAGAAAGGCGTTTGCACGGAAAGATTTTGCGCGTCGGTGATTCGGGCGGCTCACAATCACGGAGTGCCGGTCGTCGTCATGCCTTACGGTCAAAGATGGATTAAATACGAGCAAGCCGATTACGTCACGCCGAACGTCGCCAAGATAAATAAAATCCTGCTCAGTCCCATATCGACGGAAGACGACGATGCTGCGGAACGAGCAGGACGTTATATCATGCGCAAATTCAAGATTAAAAATGTTTTGGCAACGCGTTCGGCTTCGGGCGTCACTCTTGTCACGGAAGACGATGTGTTCCATTTGCCGACACAAGCTCAAGAAGTTTTCGACAGCGCGGGTGTTGCCGATACGGTCGCTGCGGTTTTCGCAATGGCATTGGCGGGCGGCTTGAAACCTGTCGACGGCGCGTACATTGCAAACATTGCGGCGGGCATTGTCTTGAGGAAGTCGGGAACTTACGCAATCACTCGCGAAGATGTTTTGAAAGAGCTTGCCGGTTAAATTAATTAGGAATTAGGAATGAGGAATTAGGAATTAAAATCCTGACAGCTAAATCGTGCGGCGTGAGGAGTCGTCATCCGTGACGGCTCCTTATTTTTTAGATTAAGTTGTTTTGACTTTAAACGAGGAATCGATTTCTTCCAAAGATTTTTTCTTGCTTTCAATGCCGAGACTCAAAATAATCAGCGAAACGATTATGAAGACTGAGGCGAACATAAGGAAGATTGAATTCATTTGCGCGCCGCTCACGAGCAAGACACCGACGAGCATTGGAGCAATCATGCCGCCGATTCTTCCGAAGCCTGCCGCCCAGCCCGAACCCAAAGCACGAATCGCCGTGGGATAAAGTTCGGGTGTGTAAGTGTAAATGACACCCCAAGCACCGAGATTGAAGAAAGACATTGCCGCGCCCCAAGCCAAAAGTTCATAACTTGTCGTCGCGTTCCCGAAGAAGTAAGCACATACGCCCGACATCAAAAGGAAACTTGACAACGTATATCGACGCCCGATTATGTCGACAAGGAAGGCCGCCGCAATGTAGCCGGGCAACTGTGCCAACGTCATTATCAAAACGTATTCGAAAGTTTTCACGACCTCGAAGCCCTGCGAAAAGACAATCGACGGCAACCACATGAAAATTCCGTAATAGCTGAAGACAATTCCGAACCACGCAATCCACAGCATCAACGTCCGAATTCGAAAAGCCTTTGTCCAAAGAGTGAAGACGTTCAGCTTGAAAATCGGTGTCGCCTCGTCGAGGAAATCTTTATCGAACGGTTTGCTTGCGACGCCCAATTTTTTCTCCAGCGATAAAATTATTTGGCGAGCCTCTTCGACTTTGCCTTTTGAAATCAGATAGCGAATTGATTCGGGCATGTGCAAGCGGATAAGGAAGACGTAGAGCGCGGGCAATGCGCCGATTATGAACGCCACATGCCAACCGAATTTCGGAATCAGCAAGTAGGAAATCAGAGCCGCCACGAGCCAACCGACGCCCCAAAAACTTTCCAGCAAAACTATAAATCGTCCGCGCAGCCGGCTTGGTGCATATTCACTCATTAAAGTTGCGGCAACGGGCAACTCTCCGCCCAAGCCGAAGCCGACCAAAAATCTGAACAGCAACAGCGATTCGTAATTCCAAGCAATCGCACACAAACCTGTTGACACGCTGTAGAGAATGACCGTCGCCGCGAAAACATTTTTGCGCCCGAACTTATCGGCAATCGTTCCTGCAGAGACCGCGCCCAGTGCCATGCCGATTAATCCGACGCTGCCAATCCAACCGACTTGCTCCGGCGATAAGCCCCACTCCCTCGCCAACACCGGCAACACGAACGAAATTAATCCGGTGTCCATTGAGTCGAAGAGCCAGCCCAGCCCCGTCACGACCAAAAGTTTATAGTGGAAAGAGCCGACCGGCAATTTTTCAAGCCGTTCAAGTATCAAGTCAAACAACTCCTTAAAAATCAAAGCGGAAATTTTCAAACGAATTGTATTTTATTTTACGTACAGCGAAATTGCAAGCTTGCCGATAAATTTAGTTGCGAACTTGTGCGCTGTCTTGTAAAATGTGATTGCAGTACAAGGAATTACTTTCGGATTTGCCAAGGAGGCGATTAAAATGGATTTTGCGACAATCGGAACGCTCGGCTCGTATGTCAAACGGCAGAACTTGACTTTCGCCGCAAAGCATAAGATACGAACGGGGCAAACCCTCACGAACGCGAACGGCAACTTACTCTCAATGACAACCTCGACGTTCGACAAACTGCGCGAGGCGGCAAAGGCTTCGACCAACCAAGCCAAGCAACAAAAACTTGCGCGAATCAGACAAAAGCTCAAGGCGGGACAAAAGCTCACTGACGAGGAACTCGGATTCTTGCGCGTCAACGACCCGAAGACTTACAAGAAGGCAAAGGCAGCGGACGACGCCCGCGAAGAACTCAAGTCCGAACTCAAAAAAGCCAAGTCCAAAGGCGAGGCGCGTGAGGCAATGACGCGGGCAATGATTAAAGCTTCTTCGACGGCAATGGCTGAACTTTCCGCGCTCGGTCAAGGAGGCGGTTCAGGAGTCGGAGGTCAGGTATCAGGTGCCAGTGGCGGAGGAAATTTAATCGGCGATGTCGGTGCGCCAAATGTTGCACAAGGCGGCGAGGTCTCTGCGGAAGGCAACACGAACATTTCCGGCACGGAGAATCAAAGTTTCGGCGAACTCAACCAATCGATTCAAGCTCAAGACGACAAAAATTCCGTGCAAAAAAATTCGGACGAAGAATTAAACACGCCCGAAGACATTATGGAAAAATATATCTGGACGATTCGCGCCCTCGAAGACGAATGGGCGAAGTTCGCCAATTCCGAAGAATACAGAGACTTGCCCGAACAGCGCGTTGACGAAAAAAAATTTTACAGGCAAGTCGACGAACCTTCTCCGCGAATTTTGGCGGCGACGGCGGCTTATCGCAGGTCAATGAATTATTTAACCGCATAAAAATTTTTTCGACGACAAAAAAATTTTCCCCTGCGTTTTTCTTCGCAAGGGATTTTTTTTCTAAGGAGGTCATGCGCATGATTGAAGCGATTTTTTTTGACAGAGACGGCGTGCTCAATGAGGAGGTCGGCTATCTTTGGCAAGTCGAAAATTTTAAATGGGTTGACGGCGCGCGCGAGGCGATTAAATTTTGCAACGAACACGGAATTTTATCAATCGTCGTCACGAATCAGGGCGGCATTGCTCGCGGGCTGTACACTTCCGAAGACGTAAACGCTCTTCATAACTTCATGCAAAAATCTTTGGCGGAGGTCGGCGCGCACATCGACGGTTTTTATTTTTGTCCGCATCATCCCGATTTCAGCGGCGAATGTCCTTGCCGAAAGCCCAAGCCCGGCATGATTCTGCAGGCGTGCAAAGATTTTAAAATCAATCCCTCGAATGCAATTCTTTTCGGCGACAGCAAACGCGACATTGAGGCGGCAGAGGCGGCGAATCTTCAAGCAGGAATTTTTTTCACGGAAGGAAATCTTTTGAACGCCGTTAAAAATTATTTTGAAGAGGCGGGCGAATCATGAAAAAATTTTTCTTGAGCCTCGTAACGATTTTTATTTTGCTGACGGGAAATGCTTATGCCGCAGAAAATTTCGCGGTCGAGGTTTTGAATTTGGTCAACGCCGAACGCGCAAGAGTCGGAATCGCCCCTTTGACATTGGCGGAAGATTTGCAAGAGGCTTCGGCAATCAGAGCTCGTGAGGTCGTCGAATACTTTTCGCACACGCGACCCGACGGCTCGGATTGTTTCACGGTCATGAGAAATCGCGGAAGGACTTGCGGAGAAAATATCGCCGCCGGTCATGCCTCTGCAGTTGAAACCGTCGAACAGTGGATGAATTCCGAAGGGCACCGCGAAAATATTTTGAATCCCTCCTTCCGCGAACTCGGCGTCGGCTATGCTTACGAGGATTATTCGACTTATCATCATTATTGGGTTCAGCTTTTCAGAGGCTGAAAAAAAATTTCCCCCGCCAAAATCGGCAGGGGATTTTTTTTGACAAGAAGATTATTTTGCGGCGAAGTCGAGGACGCGTTGAGCCATTTCGTCTTTGTTGCAAACGTCGTTGTGCAAAATTTGTGCGGAAGATAAAACTGCGAGGTTCTTCGGCATTTTGAAATTCGTTGCTCTGTTGAGGAGATTGAGTTGCGCGAGGTCGTCGACGCCTTCAACAGGTTTTTCCAAAGCTTCCAAAACCGCGCCTGTGAATTTGTACGGGCTGGCAGTCGAGGCACTCAAGACGGGCGTCAAGTCTTTTGTCCTGCCGCGATATTTGCTTAGGGCTGCGATTGAAACCGCGCTGTGCGTGTCGAGCAGATACTTGAAGGAAGCGTAAACGCGCTTGATAAAAAGTTTTGTCTCATCTTCGGTGACGTATTCGGCGTGGAAAATTTTGTCGAGGCGCGCCTTCAAAGCCTTGTCGATTTGATACTTGCCCTTCGTATTCAATTCGGTCATATAGCGGCTAACCTGCTTGAAGTCGCCGCCGCTTTCATGATAAAGCAAACGTTCGAGGTTGCTTGAAATTAAAATGTCCATCGAAGGAGTAATCGTCTTGAAAAATTCTCTGTTGCGATTGTAGACGCCCGTCGCGAAAAATTCCGTGAGGACGTTGTTCATGTTCGAGGCGCAGATTAATTTTTTGACGGGCAAGCCCATTCTCAAAGCGTAGTAAGCGGCGAGGATGTTCCCGAAATTTCCGGTGGGCACGCTGATATTTATCTTGTCGCCGAGTTTGATTTGATTCGTCTTGATGAGTTCGCGATAGCCGGCGAAGTAATAGGCGATTTGCGGGACGAGCCGCCCCCAATTAATCGAGTTGGCTGAACTTAATTTGACGCCGAGCTTGTCGAGTTCCTTGCGGATTTTTTTATCGCCGAAGATTTTTTTAACGCCGGTTTGCGCGTCGTCGAAATTTCCTCTGACCGCCGTGACGTTGACGTTTGAGCCGGCTTGCGTGACCATTTGCAACTTTTGAATTTGACTGACGCCGCCTTCGGGATAGAAGACCATGATTTTAGTTTGAGGCACGTCCGCAAAACCCGCCAAAGCCGCCTTGCCCGTGTCGCCCGAAGTCGCAACCAAAATCAAAATCGTTTTTGTCTCGCCGACTTTCTTCAAAGCCATGCGCATGAGGTGCGGCAACATTTGAAGTGCAATATCTTTGAAAGCGGAAGTGGGGCCGTGCCAAAGTTCCATGTTGCCGACGGGTGCCACGGGATTTTTCGGGTCTTGAATCAAAACGGCAACGGGAACTCTTGCAGAAACGTCAAACCAATTATAGGCAAGTTCCGTGCATTCGCCGAGTTCGTCTTCGGTGTAGTCCGTCAAATATTTTCCCAAGAGCCAAGCGGAAAGTTGTTCGTAGGTTTTGTCTTTGAGGGAATCAATTTCCTCAAGCGTGACCTTCGGGATTTTTTCGGGAACGAAAAGTCCGCCGTCCGTTGCCAAGCCTTGAAGAATTGCCTCTGCCGAAGTTATCGGCTTAATTTTTGAGCGTGTGCTGATATATTTCAAATTTAAAATCTCCTTTCTTTGAAGCTTTAAAGATTTTAATATAGTGTGTTGAAAAATTCGAAACGCAGCGGGAAGCTTAAACCCGGCCGTCACGGATGACGGCCGCCGGCGATATGAACAGGATGTTCATCCGCCGGTTAAAGCACCTTTCTTTTTGCTACTTTTTCTTTGGTGCCGGCAAAGAAAAAGTAGCAGAAAAAATTTAAAGTTATTGAAACGCTTAATCGGAGCTGCCGGTTTAATTTACCAACACACTCTAACAGCTAACCGTTAACTTGTGCGCAATGAGTTCACCAAAATTATCACGCTGAAGATTATCACGCCGGCAAGCGATGCCAAAGGATGCCACGGTATCGGCGAATTTTCCAGCGCGGTCATAATCGCGGGCGGCACCAAAATTATCCAAGACATAAGCGCGATTAATCTGTTGGTTTTCAAAGTCTTTGCAATCTTCGCCGCCGTTTCCCTAAGCGACAAAAAACTTTCGAGCGTCGGAATTTCAAAATCGATTTTATTTTCGTTCGAGGGAGTGAGCGAGCCGCCTTCCAACAAAAACGATACGTCGGCATTTTTGAGCGCGGGCAAGTCGTTTAAGTCGTTGCCGATAACCGCGACGATTTTTCCTTTGGCACGGAGGATTTGAACTTCGCGAGCTTTGCCTTCGGGCGTCAAGTCGGTGCGGACATTATCGGGTTCAAAATTTTTCATGAACCAACGCGTCATTTTTTTCGGCTGCGCGGTGAGCAAAAGCGTTTCAATTCCGTTGCGTTTGAGGTCACCCAAAAATTTCATTGCCTCGTTGTTGAAATCGTCTTTAAGAGCAATGAGTCCGCGAGCCGCTCTGCCCGTTGCCACGACGAGAACCGTTTTGCCTTTGACGTGAAGTTGGTCAATTTTCGTGCGCAGGTTCGCGCTGATAGTCACGCCCAAACTTTCAAGCCAAGTGAAATTTCCGACACGAACAGCCGTTCCGCTGACCATAGCCTCGACGCCGCGACCGGGCAATTCTTTAAAATCAATCGAGGGCTGCAATCTCAATCGCCGTCGTTTTGCCGTGTCGTAAATCAATCGCCCCAAAACATTTTCGGCATCGGTCTCTGCTCCCGCCGCCATTGCCAACAAAGTCGGTTGATTCAAACCTTCGGGCACCAAGTCCGTTATGTAATATTCGCCGTTTGTCAAGACCCGATTATAAGGCAAGCCGATAACATTTATATCTTGCAAAAATTTTAACGCGTCGGGCTTGTTGAGTTTGACGCCGAGCTTTTCGATTTTTCTTCCCGTCAAAAAAAGTGCGAACGGCGACGCAAAAATTAAGCAAATCGGTGAGAGCGCAATGAAGATTGAAAGCCCCGTCATGAGTGCCGCTTCGAGCCCCCGCGTGAAATAGAGCCAAGCCGACACCGCGCCGCTTATCAGCAAGTCGAGAATGAAGAGTGCAATTATCTGTTTCATATCATTTATTGACGACATTGACGGGCTTGCCAGCGAGCCACGCCTTGAGATTTTCAACGGCGATATTCATGAGGCGGACGCGAGATTCTTTTGAAGCCCAAGAAATGTGCGGAGTGATAAAACAGTTCTTCGCGCCGAGCAGAGGATTATCGCTTTTAATCGGTTCGCTTGAGACAACATCGACGCCCGCCGCAAAAACTTTTCCGCTGTCGAGGGCTTCACGCAAATCCTCTTCGACAACCAAACCGCCGCGAGCATTGTTGATAATTATAACGCCGTCTTTCATTTTGGAAATATTTTCTTTGCAGATAATGCCCTGTGTCGACGGGAAGAGTGGGCAATGCAAAGCGATAACGTCCGAATTTTTAAAGAGTTCGTCGAGTGAGACAAAGGAGCAATCGCCGAGCTTGGTGCCGGCTTTGCGACTGGGAGCAAAGGCGATAACCTTCATGCCGAATGCCGCCGCGAGCCTGCCCGTCGTCTGTCCGATTTTTCCGTAGCCGATAATGCCAATCGTCTTGCCGGCAAGTTCAATCAGAGGATAATCCCAAAAGCAGAAGTCGGGATTGCTTGCCCAATGCCCCTCATGAACGGCTTTTGAGTGGTGCGCGACGTGATTGCAAATTTCCAACAGCAAAGCCATTGCGAATTGCGCGGTTGCCTGTGTGCTGTAGTCGGGAATATTCGTCACGGGAATATTTTTTTCCTTAGCCGCCTCAACGTCGACAATGTTGTAACCGGTTGCAAGCACGCCGATATATTTCACGTTGCAGGTGTCGAGAATTTTTTTTGTCAGCGGCGTTTTATTGGTAAGGACAATTTCAGCGTCACCGATTCGCGAAATAATTTTGGCGTCGTCGGTCAAGCTCGTGCGGTCGTAAATTTTGCATTCGCCCAAAGCCTTCAAGCCTTCCCAACTCAAATCGCCGGGATTGAGGGTGTAGCCGTCCAACACAACTGTTTTCATTCCGTAAAACCTCCTTCAATTAATTTATACACTGCTTGCCAAAGTTATTCAATAGAAAGCGAAAAAATTTGCCGCCAACATCATGACGCCGCTGAAGACACCCGCCGCGAGCGCGATTAAATTTTTGTGGCGCATGGTCGGCAAGAATGACAGCGCGCCGAAAATCATCAAAGCAATTGGAATAAAATATCTGCCTTGCACGCCTTTGACATAATCTGCGCCGACGGGCGTCCACTTGAGATAATGAACAAAGAAAAATGCAAATGCAGAGATACCCGCCGCAAAGATTAAAATTCCTCGTTCGCCGAGCTTGAGGCTTAAGCCGTTCGACAGCGCAAAAAAAATCAGTATCATCCCATACGCGGCGTAAAACATCAGCGGCATATAAAATTCTCCGTTCGCGCCCCAAACGCCGACAAAGAAGAACCAGTAATAAAATTTGGCAATGTCGAGCGAATGAATCATTGCGTAAAAAAATTCCGTCGGGTGTTCGAGGATAAAAATTTTCTGCGCGGCAACGTCAACATTTTTCACGCCGAGATATTGTTCAATCGTTGCGAGTTCGACGCCCGTCATGCCGACCGCCAATTCCGTCCAAGCAAGCGACGTGAACAAATTCAAAAACAAAATCATCATGCCGAGCGACAAAAATTTTTTCAATGAACCGATTCGTTCGCGAGGGATAAAAAAATACAACAGGAGGATTGTCCCGTAAACAGACTTCGAACACGCAAGCATTATCGCCAAAATCATCAGCCCGAAAATTTCTTTGCGTGAAAATTTTTCCGTCGAATTCCTCAACGACAAGAGCCAAGCCGTTCCAAAGAGACACACGCCGAAAGTCACCGCGTCCGCCGAAGTCGACGCCGCCTCGATTAAAAACATCGGCAACATTGCCAAAACAAAAATCAGTTGCCGGGCTTCGGGCAAAAATTTCATTGACCAGTAAACGCACGCCGCCACGAAGATTAATCCGCTCAAACCCATGAGATAAAAAATTATTCCCGCGTTCAAATTTAAAATTCGTCCGAGGAACGCGCCCGCCGCTTGAGGAAAATAAGTAAGCGGAGGATAAACGCCCGTGTTCGGTATCAAACCTTCCTCGCGTTCGTCGAGGTTGAGCGGCGCAGACAAAAATTTTTTCAACTCGTCGAATGAAAATTTTACTTTCGTCGAGTCGTCTTCAATGTTGAAAATAAATTTTTCGGGCACCAATGACGAGGGCACGCTTGCCGAATACATTTTTTCCGTTGCGGCTTCGGGCGAACGATTTTCCCAACCGAAATTTTTTTCGCCGTCGTAAATTTTCAGCGGGCTTAAAAAAATTCCCTCCGATATTTGCCAAGCGCGGGCGAAGTGAACCGGCTCATCCATTAATCGATACGGCGGGCGCATGAACAAAATCAACAAGCCGAAGAATAAAAATATCGCGATAAAAATTTTTTCCGCGCCGAAATTTTC
Organism: Selenomonadaceae bacterium; assembly: GCA_017535925.1. Lineage (GTDB taxonomy): Bacteria > Bacillota > Negativicutes > Selenomonadales > Selenomonadaceae > Quinella. The sequence goes on from JAFXTD010000011.1 coordinate 55,083, forward strand.
CAACCATTGTTCAAGTTGATTCATTTCAATGCCTTTGCAACACCCGTATCTTCGAAAGTTTTCATGTCGTTTAGGGCAGTCAAAGCCGCCTCGACAATTTCGACGCCTATGCAAGCCGCCTCGCCGTCAAAGCCGTTGGGAGTGCCGTCGTTGTTTTTGTAAGCAATCAACTCTGCGGCGTGCAAAATGAACGGGCGAATTTCGGGACAAATTTTTTCGAGGTAGCGTGCGATAATGTCAATCGCGCCGGTGTCGACGACAATCAAAGTTGAATTGTGAGCCGCCGCGACGAGTGCACCGATAAGCGCGCCGGTCATGCATTGAAAATTTTTCGGGACGTGTTGCAAAAATTCTTCGGGCGGATATTTCAATTCGCCGTCTTCTGTCAAGAGCGTGTTTGCAAATTCGTCGGCGAGCCTGTCAATCAGAAGATGGCTTAAATCCGTCAAGGCGATAATCGGCGTGTCGAAGGTTATCTCTTCGGCAATGTTGCGCCCGAAATTGAAAGCGACGTTGAGATTTTCTTCGGGATTGACGACGCCCAAAAAAATTTTCATGCCGAAAGTCCGAGTTGTTGCGCTGAAGTCCATAGACAAATCGCGGCGAGCATTTTTATCTTTCGGGTCGTAGTTTTCGGGGTCGATAATCGACGGGCAGTTTTCAAAATTCGTAAAGGCAAGCGCGGCGTGTCGAAGTTTATTCGTGGGACAATCCTCGTTTGCAATGCCCGCAACTTGAACGGCGATTTCCTCCAAGTAGCCCAAACTTCTCTTCGGCTTGGTCAGGCTGTCCAAAAGTTCGCGGCAATTATTCATCGGGCGGTCGTGAAGCTTTGGCATTGTCTGCAAATAAAAATTAAAAGTCCTGTCGGTCGCGGCAATAAGTCCCTCCTCGTCTTCGCCCATGACGCGAATATTTATCGGATAAGTGCGCGGGATATTCAAAGTCTGTGTGCTGAACGGAACCTCGACACTTTCCATGCGGTGTTCGCTGACGTGAAAATCAATCGGCACTTCCTCAATCTGAATTTCATCGCCGAAAAATTCTTGAACGTCTTCAATCGTGTCCAAGCCTTCAACGCCGTCAATTCCAAGTTGCCGCTTGAAAGCCTCAAGGGCGGTGTCCTCCTCGATAAGTTCACCGTCATAATCGGCGTCGGGTCCGCAGACGAAAATGTAAACCAGATTGTCCAGAACTCTTGCGGCGATTGACGAGCCGATAGCCTCACCGAGTGCAAGGTCAAGATTTAACATGGGCATGAGGTCGAGGTGCTTGAGAATTTTTTTATGCCCGATTTCACGACCGACTTGCGAGGCGATAAGACATTCCACCGAGTGAGGCAAAATTTCTTCGGCGACGAGCGCGGCAACTGCAGTGTTAAATCCGTCGAGCATGACGACGCAACGATGATGATAAGCGGCGATAATCACGCCCGCCATTGCTCCGAATTCGTAGCCGCCGACCTTCGTCAAGACGTCGAGCAAGCTGTTGCGATTGGGCTTGTTGACTTCGAGAGCGCGTCGAACGATTTCAATCTTGTGCAAAAATTTTTCGTCGTCGATATTCGAACCGCGCCCCGTGACTTCTTCGGGCGACAAGTTCAAATAAGCGGCAGTCATTGCGGCGGCGACGGTCGTGTTGCCGATACCCATTTCGCCGATAAGAAAACAGTTGCAGCCGGCGGCGATTGCCTCTTCCGCGAGCTTCTTGCCGATTCGAATGGATTGCATTGCGTCTTCAAAAGTCATTGCGGCTTCTTCGGCGATATTCTTTGTGCCGCGAGAAATTTTTCTGTCGACGAGCCCGGGCAAGTCCGAAATATTTGCGTCGACCCCGACATCAACGACATAGAGTTCGGAATAGGCGAACTTGGCAAAGGCGTTGGCGGCGGCTCCTTCCTCGACGAGATAATTTTTAATCATGCCGGCAGTCGTGGCTTGCGGGTAGGCACTGACATTTTCTTTTGCGACTCCGTGGTCTGCGCAGAATATGAACGTGCACTTTTGAGACTTGCCGACGGAGCGATAAAGTTCTGCTGTGTGAGTAAAAGTCATTTAGTTTCCTTCCTCAAAAATTTTTTTGTAGGAACTGGGAACAAGGAACTAAGAACTAGTTTACTAATCCCTACCAGTTCCTAGTTCCTACTTCCTAATTCCTAATTTCCTTACGACCTTCGCGCCCGCATTTTTCACACGTCGAAGAGGCGCGACGCGAACTTTTATCTTGGGTTTTATTTCGCGTTCAAGTCCGAAGTCTCCGCGCTTGAGGAACGTTGATTTAATTTTATCGGGGCGGAAGAATTTGCGGATGGCTTTGGCAAGTTCTTCGGGCTCTTCGGATTCGGTGCAAGTGAAAATGTCGACCGCAACATAACGCAGCTCCTTGTAGACGTGCAAGGCGATATGTCCTTCCGCGAAAGCAGCGATTATCGAACAATGCCCCTCGTCGATAAAGTCGGAGGTGAGGCGCGGCTCTTTTTCGACAACGCTTTTCAAGGTGTCTTTTATCTCGTCGACACTGCTCAAGCGGTTTGTGTCGCAGTTGTACAAGTCCAGAGTCAGTTGACGTGCTAAAATTTTCATGGCATTCATCCTTTCCGCGCAAGATTATACTATAAACGCAAAAAAAAATCGCCGCTTGAAAAATTTTTTCTGCAGGATTAAAATCGCAGGCATGAATAAGAAAATTTTTTTAATCGCAGGAACCGAAGATGGTCGCAAGCTCGCCAAATTTTTATCGGAAAAAAATTTCGACGTGACGGCTTCGGTTGTCAGCGTTTACGGCAGAAAACTTTTGGAAAATTGCGCGGGTGTCAAAATAAATGACAAGCCCCTCGAACGTGACGACTTGGAAAAAATTTTGCGCGAAGAAAATTTTTCCTTCCTCGTCGACGCAAGCCACCCTTACGCAAAAAATATTTCGGCAAATGCCCTCGCCGCCGCCGAAGACGCAAAAATTTTTTATGTTCGCTATGAACGTGCGGAGGTTGCCTTTGACTACGAAAAAATTTTTCACGTCGAAAGTTACGAGGAGGCGGCTCTCAAGTCAGCGGAACTTGGAAAAAATATTTATCTCACGACGGGCAGCAGGAGTTTGAAAATTTTTGTCGACATGCTCAAAGATTGCAACTTGACCGCGAGGATTTTGCCGACCGCCGAAGTTTTGACTCAATGTGAGGCTCTGGGCTTGACGCCGAAACAAATCGTTGCCATGCAAGGTCCTTTCTCGACCGAATTAAATATCGAACTCTTCAAACACGCCGGCGCGGAAGTTATCGTCACGAAAAACAGCGGGCAAATCGGCGGCACCGATACGAAATTGGAAGCGGCGAGGATTTTGAGCTTGCCCGTCGTCATGATTAATCGCCCGAAAATTTTTTATCCGAACCTTGCCGAAACTTTCGACGACGTGTTGAAAGCAATTAGGAATGCGTAATGCGCAATGCGCAATGAAATTCTAACAGCTAACAGCTAACCGCTAACAGCTAAAAATCGACCGAAGGGAGATTTTTTATGAGGAAATGCAATGTTCAAATGGTTGCCGAGGTCGTCAATCGTTTGGCTCCGCGCAGGCTTGCCGAAGAGTGGGACAATCCCGGACTTTTAATCGGCGACCCGACGACTGAAGTTAAAAAAATTTTCGTTTGCCTCGACGTGCTCGACGATAAAATTTCACAGGCGATTGAACTCGACGCTCAATTAATCGTTGCGCATCATCCGCTGATTTTCCGTGCGATAAAGAACGTTCGCTTCGACTTGCCGCTCGGAAACAAAATCGCTCGGCTGATAAAAAATAATTTGGCGGTCTTCGCGGCGCATACAAATCTTGATACGGCAACCGGCGGCGTCAATGATGTCTTGTCTGAAAAAATCGGGCTTGTCGATGTGAAATTGCTCGGCGAGGAAGAATTTTCCATGTGCAGGCTCGGCAATCTCAAAGAGCCCTTGACTGCCGCAGATTTTGCTCGTCACGTGAAAAAAGTTTTGAACGCCGATAACATCCGCCTCGTCGACGCCGGAAATTTTTTGATACGCAAGGTCGGCGTGTGCGGAGGCGCGGGCGCGGATTTTATTCAGAAGGCAAAATTTTTCGGAGCTCAAGCGTTCGTCACGGGCGACGTTAAATATCACGACGCTCAAGCCGCCGTCGAAAATGAAATTCACGTCGTGGACGCCGGGCACTTCGCGACAGAATTCCCGATTGTTCACGTGCTTGCCGAATATCTTCGCGACGAGCTGAAAGATTTTGACGTTGAGATTTTCGAGGACACTTCTGCCAAAGATTTTTTCGCAACGATTTAACCTCTTGACTTAAAGTCGGCTTCAGTTGATAAACTTGCAGGGAAAGTTTTTTGCTCGGAGGAATGTTTATGACGATTGGCGAAGTCAGTGAAAAATTTGAAATGACGACGGACACGCTGCGATATTATGAACGAATCGGGCTGATACCGCCGGTGCCGCGCAAGAAAAACGGAATTCGCGACTTTGACGAGACGGCTTGCAAGTGGGTCTCTTTTGTCAAGTGCATGAGGAGTGCGGGCGTGCAAATCGAGGCGTTGATTGAATACGTTGCACTCATGCAGGCGAACACCGGACTTAAGCGGCGGAAAGATATTTTAATCGAACAACGGGCGCGGCTCATAAAGCAGGCTGAAACTTTGCGTTCGACGATTGAGCGGCTTGATTACAAAATTGAACACTACGAAGAACTTTTCAAGAAGAATTAAAAATTTTTCAAGCGGTCTCGCAAAAGCGCGAGGCTTTTTTTGTTGACTGATCGTGTAAAATATTTTTGAGGTGAAATGAATTTGGACTCAATAAAAATTCGCGGAGCTCGCGTCCACAATTTGAAAAATATCAGCGTAGAAATTCCTCGCGATAAGCTCGTTGTGATAACGGGCGTTTCGGGTTCGGGAAAAAGTTCGTTGGCATTCGACACGATTTATGCGGAAGGTCAGAGGAGATACATGGAGTCGTTGTCAAGTTATGCCCGCCAATTTCTCGGACTGCCCGATAAACCCGATGTTGAGCAGATTGAAGGCTTGAGCCCGGCGATTGCGATTAATCAGAAGACAACGAATAACAATCCGCGTTCGACGGTCGGAACGGTCACGGAGATTTATGATTATCTGCGTTTGCTCTTCGCGCGAATCGGCAAACCTCACTGTCCGAAATGCGGCAAGCCCGTCAAAAGTCAAAGCGTCGACCAAATTCTCGCGCAGATTTTGAACTTACCCGAAGGCACGAGGTTTTCTTTGCTCGCGCCGATAGTCAATCGACAGAAGGGCACGCATAAAAATATTCTCGACAGGTTGAGTGCTGCGGGCTTCGTTCGTGTGAAAGTCGACGGGAAAATTTTTGAGCTTGACGAGGAAATTTCTCTTGCCAAAACCAAAAAGCATTCGATTGAACTTGTCGTCGACAGATTGATTAATCGTGACGGCGTGAGGTCGAGGCTTGCGGATTCATTGGAGACCGCGCTCAAGTTCGGCAACGGGATTGTCCTCGTCGAAACCGATTCGGAGCTTTTGACTTTCAGCGAAAAAAATGCTTGCATCGATTGCGGAATAAGTTTGCCCGATATCACGCCGCAACTTTTTTCCTTCAACAGCCCGAAAGGTGCTTGCCCGAAATGCAACGGGCTTGGAAAAATTTTCGACGTGCGCGATTGGTCGACGATGTACGAATGGATGATTGCCGTCCACGATTTTAAAATGACTGACTTGCCCGAAGACGCCTGCCCCGCCTGTCACGGTCACCGCCTCAAACCCGAAGCTTTGAGCGTGCTTGTCGGCGAAAAGAATATCGCGCAGGTCGTCGATTTGTCCGTTGACGCTTGCAAAAAATTTTTCGCCTCGCTTGAACTTAACGACACCGATAAAAAAATCGCCGCGCAAGTCCTCAAGGAGATTAACGCCCGCTTGAAATTTTTATGCGACGTCGGCTTGGATTATTTGAGTTTGTCGAGGAAGTCTGCAACGCTTTCCGGCGGCGAATCTCAACGAATCAGATTGGCGACGCAAATCGGCTCGGCACTCACGGGCGTGCTCTATGTCCTCGACGAGCCCTCAATCGGTCTTCACCAACATGACAATCAAAAACTTTTGGCGACGCTGAAAAATCTTCGCGACTTGGGAAATACTTTAATCGTCGTTGAACATGACGAAGAGACGATTCGCGAGGCGGATATGATTGTCGATATCGGCAGAGGCGCGGGCAAGGCGGGCGGTGAAGTCGTTGCGCAAGGGACGGCTGAAGAAATTTCTCTTGAAAAAAATTCTTTGACGGGCGATTACTTGAGCGGCAGAAAAATTATTCCCGTGCCCTCGACGCGACGAAATGTTTCTCAAGTTTTGGAGTTCGTCGACGCCGCCAAAAACAATCTCAAAAATATTTCCGTGACAATTCCGCTCAAAGCTTTGACGTTGATAACGGGCGTTTCGGGTTCGGGCAAGTCAACGCTCGTCGAAGAAATAATTTATCCTCGCCTGAAAGAAATTGAACTTGAACCGCTCGGCATAAGCAAAGTCACGATGATTGACCAAGACCCGATTGGCAGGACGCCTCGTTCGAACATTGCAACTTACACGGGCGTTGCCGACCATATCCGAAAACTTTTCGCCAAAACAAACGGAGCAAAACTTCGCGGCTACAAAGCAGGGCGATTCAGTTTCAACGTCAAAGGCGGGCGATGCGAGAGCTGCGGCGGCAACGGCGTTTTGAAAATCCCGATGAACTTCCTGCCCGACGTTTACGTGACCTGCGACGTTTGCAAAGGCGCGCGCTTCAATGCCGAAACTTTGGAAGTCAAATACAAAGGCAAAAATATTTCCGACGTGTTGAGCATGCCTGTCGACGAGGCTTTGGAATTTTTCGAGAACGTCCCGACGATTAAACGCATGTTGCAAGTCTTGCATGACGTGGGCTTGGGCTATATCGAACTTGGTCAACCCGCGAACACTTTCAGCGGCGGCGAGGCTCAACGCGTCAAGCTTGCCTACGAATTGGCACGACCTTTGGGCAGGGCGGCGAATATTTACATCATGGACGAACCGACAACCGGCTTGCACTTCGACGACGTGAAAAAATTAATCGAGGTGATTGAGCGGCTTGTCGAACGCGGCGACACGGTCATTATCATTGAACACAATCTTGACGTGATAAAGTGCGCCGATTACATTATCGACTTGGGACCCGACGGCGGCGACAAGGGCGGCGAAGTTGTTGCAAGCGGTACGCCCGAAGAAGTTGCGCAAGTCGAAAATTCTTACACGGGTCAAGCCTTGAAAAAATATTTATAAAAAAAAACTCCCCGACGTTTTGTCAGGGAGTTGAATTTTTTTATCGCAAGTTTCGTGACGTGGTTAAAGTCTTTCCGAATTTTACAATCGCTGCCGCATAAGCCGTCGCGCAGACCGCCGCGAGGATATAGCTTAGCGTGTAATTCAAGCCGAAACCAATCGGCGCGTGCAAAATGTAAGTCGAGACCATGTACATGTAAAAAGTTCCGGGAATAACCGCCATGATGTAGGGCATGTTGTTGTTCTTCATGTAGACGGCAATCATTGCGAAGGCAAAGACCGCAATCGTTTCATTTGCCCAAGAGAAATATCTCCACAGCAGAGCAAAGCCGCTTGCGTCGGTTTTGGCAATGTAAAGGACAACGGCAACGATTGAGAAAATTATCAGCGCGAGAATAAATACGTTGGCTTTCTTTTTGTTGTCAATGTGGAGCGCGTCGGCAAGCATCAAACGCAACGAGCGCAGAGCCGTATCGCCGGAAGTGATGGCCAAGACTATGACGCCGAGCACCGCGACCATTCCGCCGATATCACCGAGCATGCTCTTTGCAATAACGCCGACGACGACCGCCGCTTGCTTGAAAAGATTTTCATTCGTGGCAATGCCGCTGCCGACTGCCCCCATAGCCGCGCCCGCCCAGCTCATTGCGATAAAACCTTCGGCAATCATCGTGTTGTAGTAAATCAATCGACCGTGAGTTTCGTCAGTGACCGAGCGCGCAATAATCGTGGCTTGCGTGGAGTGGAAGCCTGAAGTTATTCCGCAAGCAACCGTGATAAAAAATATCGGGATAAAGTGTTCGCCGTAGGGGTGGACGTTTGCAATGCCCGCCTCCCAAACTTCAGTCAAAGGATAGCCGTTAATGAACAGCCCGAAGAAAATTCCGACGGCACTCAAAAGAAGAATCGCGCCGAAAATCGGATAGACGCGCCCGATAATTTTATCAATCGGCAGAAGCGTGGCAAGAAGGTAGTAAGCGAAAATCACGCCGTAAACCATGATGACTTCGGTGCTCAACGTGGAGACATCGCCTTTGATAATCTGCGCGACAAACAAATCGCCGGGCGTATAGATAAAGACGACGCCGACCAAAAGCATAAGCAAGCAGACAAATACGTTGTAAACTTTGTAGACGCCGCCGCCGAGAAAACGACGCATAAGCGAAGGCATTTGTTCGCCGCCGTTGCGCAGAGAAATCATGCCGCTCATGTAGTCATGAAACGCGCCGCCGATAACGCAACCGATTGGAATTGTGATAAAGGCAATCGGTCCGAAGAGAATACCTTGAATCGGACCGAGCACGGGACCCGTTCCCGCAATGTTCAAAAGTTCAATCAGACAATTTTTCCATTTGTTCATCGGCACGTAGTCGACGCCGTCTTTTTTTGCAATGGCGGGAGTTTTTGCGGAGGAATTCGGTTTCATTATGCGTTCGCAAATCGAGCCGTAAATTGCCGCGCCGACAAAAAGAATCACCAAGCCGATTATAAATGTAATCAAAATTTTTCACTCCCCAATAATCTAATCTCTGTTCACGTCCTCAATCGAAGTTTCAATTTCTTCCATCTTGTAAGCCTCGATAATGTCACCTTCTCTGAAGTCGCGATAATCGACAATCGAAATGCCGCACTCGTAGCCTTGTGCAACTTCCTTGACCTCGTCTTTGAAGCGGCGCAACGAATCAATTTCGCCGTCGAAAACTTCAATGTTGTCGCGCAGGATACGAATCTTGCTGTTGTTGAAAATTTTTCCTTCCAAAACATAAGAGCCGGCAACCAAAGCTTTGGAGAACTTCATGACTTTGCGAATCTCTACGCGCCCTTGAATGACTTCCTTAAATTTCGGAGCAAGCAAGCCGCTCATTGCCGCCTGCACATCGTTTATGGCGTCATAGATAACGCGGTAGGTGCGAATGTCGATATTTTCCGTGACGGCAGATTTGCGGGCGTTGTTGTCGGGGCGAACGTTAAAGCCGAGAATCAGCGCGTTCGACGACGAAGCAAGCATAACATCGTTATCATTGATTGCGCCGACGCCCGAATGAACGATATTAACGCGAACCTCGTCATTTCTGTTGAGGGCAAGCAACGCGCCCGACAGAGCCTCAATCGAGCCTTGAACGTCAGCTTTAATGACAATATTCAAATCTTTCAACGAGCCGGCTTGAATCTGATTGAAGAGGTCATCAAGAGAAACTTTCTTGGACTTGATTAATTCATTGCGTTGACGTTCGATACGGTGTTCGGCGATTGACTTGGCAAGTTTTTCGTCAAGCGCGGCAAGAATATCGCCCGCCGCGGGAACGTCATTTAAGCCCAAAACTTCGACGGGAACACTGGGACCTGCTTTCTTGAGGCTGTCGCCGCGTTCGTTCATCATTGCGCGAACTTTGCCGTAAGTCGTGCCCGCCACGATTGAATCGCCGATACGAAGCGTGCCGCTCTGAACCAAAACGGTTGCAACGGGGCCTCTGCCTTTGTCAAGTTGCGCCTCAATAATAACGCCGCGCGCCTCGCGATTGGGATTGGCTTTGAACTCTTGAACATCCGCCTCGAAAAGAATTTCTTCAAGCAAGTCGTTAATGGCGATATTCTTTTTGGCGGAGACTTCAACCATAGTCGTGTTGCCGCCGTAATCGCGACTGACCAAGCCGTGTTCGAGGAGTTCCTGCTTGACACGAGCGGGATTCGCGCCGGGCTTGTCGATTTTGTTAATGGCAACGATAATCGGGACGTTCGCTGCCTTCGCGTGATTGATAGCCTCAATCGTCTGCGGCATAACACCATCATCAGCTGCGACGACGAGAATTGCAATATCTGTGACTTGTGCGCCGCGAGCTCTCATAGCCGTGAAAGCTTCATGACCGGGCGTGTCGAGGAAAACAATTTTTCTGTCGTTGCAAATGACTTGATACGCGCCGATATGTTGAGTGATACCGCCGGCTTCGGTTGCCGTGACGGAAGATTTTCTGATAACGTCAAGCAAAGAAGTTTTGCCGTGGTCGACGTGACCCATGACCGTGACGACGGGCGGGCGGATTTTCAATGTGGCGGGGTCGTCTTCGATTTCGGGAATAAGCGTCGGGTCGACTTCGGGCGGAAGTTCTTCGGCAGTGACTCCGAACTCTGCGGCAACGAGCGCGGCGGTATCGAAGTCAATCACTTGGTTAATCGTTGCGACGACACCCATCATCAAAAGTTTCTTAATGACTTCGACGGCGGTGCAACTCATCTTGCTTGCCAAGTCTTTAACCGCAATGCTCTCACCGACTTTGATATGAGTGGGGCGGGCGATTTCGGCTTTGTGGACGGGCGGAGGTGCGGGGCGATTTTTTTTGCGAGCAGGTCTCGGTGCACGATTTTTGTTGTCGGAAGCTTGAGCCGCCGCTTGAGTTTTGGCAGCTTCTTTGGCATTGGCGGGTTGGCGGTTGCGATTGCGTTGACGATTATTTCTGCCGCCGCCGTCCTCGCGCTGACGTTCGCCGCGATTTTTCGATTGACGGTCACCGCGTTCTCCGCGAGTGTCTTGCTTATCTTGACGTTCGGAACGTTCGACGCGAACTTCCGGCTTGTCTTGGCGTTCGGGACGATTATCCTGCCGCTCCTTTAAACCGCGATTGTCACGCCCGCGATTGTCTTGCCGCTCCTGACGTTCGGGTTTATTTTCCTGCCGACGATTATCGCGCCGCTGTTGTTGTTGAGGCTTGGGCTTTTGCTCAACTTTGGCTTGCGGCTTCTGTTCGACTTTTTGTTGAGGTTTTTGTTCGGGCTTAGCCTCGACTGCAGGCGCGGGCTTTTCGGGTTTAGATTGTTTCGGTTGCAGTTGAGGTTTTTGCGCGGGCTTGGCAGGTTTTGTTTGAGCTTGAGGTTTTTGTTCGACTTTGGGCGCGGGCTTTGAGGTTTTGGTTTGTTGTTGAGGTTGCGGCTTTGCTTGAGGTTTTGCTTGCGGTTTGCCCTGTGCTTTTGTATCGGTTTTGACTTCGGCGGCAGGCTTGGGCGCGGGTTCGACGGGTTTACGCCGCGCGAAATTTGCTTTGACCAGCTCGTAAGCTTCTTCCTCTACGCCGCTGAAACGATTCTTGACTTTTATTCTGCGTTTGTTCAGAAAATCGATGATGACTTGTTCATCTTGATTGAATTCTTTCGCCATGTCATAAATTCTATACTTAGTAGGTTTTGACATAGATCCACCCCCGTTGGAAAATTTTATTTACATGAGAATTTTCTCCTTTATCAAATCGTAAAGCCCATTCGGCAGCTTGGTTTTGAAAATTTTATCGAGGTTGCGACGCTTGAGAAGCATTGCCGAACATTCGGGCGACTTGCAGACGTAAGCTCCGCGACCTTCGATTTTTTTTGTTTCGTCGAGTGAAATTTCTCCCGACGAATTTTTAACGACGCGCAAGAGTTCGGACTTGTGACGGACTTGACGGCAGACGACGCAGCGGCGCATTTCGATTTTTTTGATTGCCGTGCCTTTGGCAGCTTTGCCTCGTGACATAACGCTTACCTCACTGTTAGCTGTTAGCGATTAGCTGTTAGCTGTTAGAAAAAATTCTAACCACTAACCACTAATCACTTTCCCTTACCCTTCTTTTGGCGCGGCTTGAAGACTGCCATTGCCTCGGATATGTCGACCTCGTGCATGTCTTCGGGAAGAGGATCGTTCTTTGCTTGCTTGAAGCTTTTAATGTCAATCTTCCAGCCGGTGAGCTTGGCGGCGAGGCGAGCGTTCTGACCTTCCTTGCCGATTGCCAAACTTAACTGATTATCGGGCACGACCACTCGACAATTTTTATCTTCGTCATTGAGCGCGACGCCGATAATTTTTGCGGGGCTTAAGGCATTGGCAATGAAGACTCCGGCGTTGGGACTCCACTCGATAACGTCAAGCTTCTCCTCGCCGAGTTCGTCAAGCACGGGCTGAATTCTGGTGCCGCGTTGACCGACACAAGAGCCGACTGCCTCGACGTTCGGGTCTTTTGAGTAGACGGCAATTTTCGCACGAGAGCCTGCCTCACGAGCCACAGCCTTTATCTCAAGGACGCCCTCTTGAATTTCGGGAACTTCGATTTCAAACAGGCGGCGCAAAAAATTCGGATGAGTTCTTGAAAGATAAACTTGAGGACCTTTGCCGCCTTTTTTGACTTCGATAATGTAAGCGCGAACCATATCGCCGATTTTATAATCATCGTTGACGGTCTGCTCACTCGGAACGAGGATGGCCTCCGTCTTGCCGACTTCGACAATCAAATTATTGTCCTCAATGCGCACGATTCTTCCTTTGACGAGGTCGCTGTCACGGTTTGTAAATTCGTCATAAATGACGCCGCGTTCTGCCTCGCGCAATTTCTGAATGACAAGTTGTTTGGCAGCCTGCGCGGCGATTCGTCCGAAGTCTTTGGGCGTGACTTCGATATAAGCCAAGCCGTCCTCGACTTTGGTGCCGGGAAGATTGGCAAGCTCCTCTTCGGAAATTTCGGTGTCGGGGTCTGTGACTTCGTCGACGACGATTTTGAAAGCGTAGACGTGATAACTTCCGTCGTTGCGGTCAATTTCGACTTTGAAGCTGTCGTCGTCCTGATTGAAATTTTTTTTGTAAGCGACTTTGAGCGCATCCTCCACTGCCTTGAATAAAACTTCGGGGTCAATTTCTTTTTCGGCGCACAAATCATTGAGCGCGTCAATCAAACTTAATTTTTCCTGTTTATTTCTTCTGACAGCCAAGTAAATTCTTCCTCCCAAAAATTTTTTTAAAAATCTATATGCAATCTGACTTGTGCAATTTTTTCACGCGGCAGAGGTTCAAAATCTTTAAGGCGCAAAAATTTTTCGTCACGACCTTCAAGCTCCCCGACGAAAATTTTTTTCCCGTTGAGCGGCGCGTAAAGTGTCACGTCAACGACCTTGCCTGCCTCGCGAACGAAATCTTTATCCTTTTTCAAAATGCGGTCGATGCCGGGCGAAGACACTTCCAAGATATAAGCACCGCCGATTATGTCAGCCTTGTCGAGTGCCGGGCTCAAGCGTTCACTCAAATTTTGGCAGTCATCCAAATCAATGCCGCCCGCTTTATCAACGAACACTCGCAAATACCAATCGCGCTCTTTGACGTATTCAACGTCGACGAGTTCATAATCCGTGCCCGCCAAAATTTCTGTCATTAAACTTTCCACTTGCGTTTCTACTTTGCTCAAGCTTCCACCTCCAAAAATTTTCCCCTTAACAACAGAAGAGCGGGCAGTGCCCACTCTTCCGATAATAAGCTATGTCCAAAAAGATTTTCTTCCGCCTTGAGCGAAGAGCCGAAACTTTACAATCAACGCCCTCCAATTTTTTTATGCAATCAGTATTTTACACAATGATTTTATTTTTGACAAGTATTTTTTGCGATTATCTGCCGAAAGCCGCTGCGACTTTGACGAGTTCGGCGCGAATTTTAATGTGTTGCGGACAAACTTTTTCGCACGCGCCGCATTTGATACACTTGCCGGCATATTCTTTCCCGTGCCGTTCGACAAGCCAAGTGTATTGACCGTCGGCGAAGGTTTTGTTCTTGTAAAGCGTCAAGACATTGTGAGCCGTGAACGAACCGCTGATTCCGATATTTTGCGGACAAACTTTGGCGCAGTAATTGCAAGTCGTGCAGGGGATAATCGGCAGGCTTGCCAAAACTTTTCGAGCCTCTTCGACGGTTGCCCGTTCCGAATCGTCGAGCCGCTTGAAATTTTCCATGTAAGCAACGTTGTCTTTCATTTGGTCAAGAGTCGACATGCCCGACAAAACGGTTATCACGCCGTCGAGGCTTGCCGCGAATCTGATTGCCCAAGACGCCAAAGACACTTCGGGATTTGCGGCTTTGAAAACGGCAGCAACTTGTTCGGGCGGATTCGCCAGCGTGCCGCCTTTAATCGGTTCCATGATAACAATCGGCTTGCCGTGCTTGCGAGCGACTTCATAACAGCCGCGTGATTGAATGGCAGGATTTTCCCAGTCAGCGTAATTAATTTGCAGCTGAACGAATTCGGCTTCGGGGTGCTTGGTTAAAATTTCGTCAAGTTCTTCGGGCGTGGAGTGGAAAGAAAAGCCGACGTGTTTAATCAAACCCTCGCGCTTTTTCTCAAAGACGAAGTCCCACATTTTGAAGCGTTCAAAAAATTCCGTGCGCATTTCGCCGAGATTGTGAAGCAAATAAAAATCGAAGTAGCCCGCGCCCGTTTGCTTGAGTGAAGTTTCAAATTGCGCGATTGCATCTTCACGCGTCTTGCAATTAATCCAAGCGGCGTTTTTCGTTGCAAGCTGAAATTTTTCACGCGGATAACGTTCGACCAAAGCCTGACGGATTGCGTCCTCGCTGCCGGGATATGCCCAAGCCGTATCAAAATACGTGAAGCCCTTCGACAGGAACAAATCGACCATCTGTTTGACTTGCTCAAGGTCAATGGTCTCGTCTTCAAGCCGGGGCAAGCGCATCAAGCCGAAGCCCAACTTTTTAATTTCCTCACCGAGATAAGCCATGTTAAAACCTCCCAAAAAATATACAAAAACTTTGCTCAAGAGTTTCTGACATTAAATATACTTTTTGCGGCTTATCCTGTCAAACGAAATTTGAACGTTTAAGGCGTTGCGCGAGCTTGTATCTGAACAGGGCGTAAAATGTCATAAGCGTCAACGCGCCGCCGACCCAAAAAATTTCTACGTGTGAGCGAATGTCCGCGTTCTTTCCGACGAGCGTCAAGTCACGGAAATCCATTGCGATATAGTGAACGGGTTGAAGGAACGACAGCCACTTAACCGCGTCGAACATACCGATTTCCGGCCAAATGTAGCCCGAAATCAAAAACGCCGGCAACGTGTAGAAAACCATGCATTGGCAGAGCCCGATTTTCGTTCGGAAGTATAACGCCGCTATCCCCGACAAATTTTCGACGACGAACAGGAACGCCAAGCATAAAATCATCGTCATGAACAAGTCGCCTTTGAACGGAAGATTGAACAACGCCGACAGGAAAAACATTCCAAGCACAATCGAGCCGAAACTCATGAACAGGTAGAAAATCGACTTTGCCGCCAAAATTTTTTCGGCGTTGCCGTTGTCGAAGAATCCTCCGTTGAAGTCTTCGTACATCGACATTGAAAAGCCCATTATCATGCCGATTTGCGTTGCCATAAGCATGACGCCGTAAACGTAAAACTCCAGATAACTTTGCGTCGGGTTGCCGTAAGTCCTCACGCTCACGGAAATTGCTGACGGCGATAATTGCGGCGTTCGTCGCGAACTGTGCCGAGAAAACACCTACCGCCTGTTGCATTGGGGAGGAGGCGTAACCCGCTTGCAAGGTGTTGGCTCCGTCCTGCATGAACGCCAAATCTATCGGCTTTTGCGTATAGAATTTTTTCGCGAAGTCTTCGGGGATTATCAAGACCGCAGCCAATTCGCCCGAACGCAACTTTTCAACCGAAACAAATTCATCCGTCAAAGTCTCGCGGTAGTCGTATTGGTCGGCGTCCATGACAGCTTTAATCAATTCACGGCTAAGCGGCGTGTCATCCAAGTCGCAGACCGCCACCGGAATATTTTGCACTGTCTCGTTGCGGTAAAGGTTGCCAATCAGCAACGCATAAGCACTCGCCGCGCAGACCAATACGAACATCACGGACGACCGCTCATGAACCAACAGCCGCCATTCGCGCATTAGCAGTTCCAACATAGCGTTTCACTCCGATAAATGCCAACACAAAAAATATTCCGCCAAGCAACAACATCATCGCCGAATCGTGTTGCAAGCCCGCCGCCGAACCCTTGACGAGCAAACTTCGCAGGTTATCGGCGGAATAGCCAATCGGCATAATGTATGACAGGAACAGGCTGAAATTGTCCATCGACGTGCGCGGCCAAATTGCTCCGCTGAACAAGACCGACGGCATGATATAAAACAGCGGCAAGGTTATCGCTTTTTGCGGGATATTGACCCACGCGCCCACGAACAGCGAAAACGCCATCATGCAAGCAACGAACGTCATCACGAGGAACATTATTTCGCTGAAGTCTCCGCGACAAATCATCTTGAAGGCACCCACGCCTATCGCAAGGCAAATCGCCACAACCGTCGTTTCGTAAACGACGTAGACAAATAATTTTGCGGCGAGGACTGTGAACGGATTTTCCGCCAGTTCCCGCCTGCGATATTTTTTTTCCAGCGAAAACGAAGGAGCCATCGTGAAAACCGTCGCGATTTGTCCGCTGTGCACAATCAGTGCCGCCAAGAAAAAATCTATGTAGCCGCCCGTCGGGTTATAGAGCATTCGCGAAGACAAATTCAGTGCGCCTTGTGCCTGCGCGGACGACCAGCCTGCTGCCATTCGACGATTGACAACGGTTGTTGAGTTGTGTGCGCCGACGACCGATTGAACTGCCCGTGACGCAGTGCCGCTCAAAACCGTGTTCTTATTGTCGACGATAAGCTCAATGACGGACGCCTTGCCGCTCAAAACGTTTTTGGAATAATCCTTCGGGATAACGACGATTGCCGAAACTTTTTCACGGATAATCAGCTGCTCAAAGTCGACGGGCACCGTCTGCACGAACTTAATCGCAACTTCCGGCGTGTCGTACAGATCGCGAATCAGCCCTTGACTGCGGAAGCCGTCATCCAAGTTGCAAACGATAATCGGCACACCTGTCAGCGTGTTCTTGTAAAACAGCCCGCCGAAAATCAGCGTGAACAGGACGGGAATAAAAAATAACACGCCCGCTATCCGCAAGTGGACGGTGTACATCATGCGAATTTCTTCAAAGACTTTTGCAAAAAATTTCATGACGTTACCTCAGCAATTTGAAACGCATGCCGGGATAAATCTGCTCGTCGTTCGTGCGTACCTTCAGGTTGAACGCGATAATATCAACGTCGCCGCGTTCTGAAGTCGCCTTTTGCGTCGCGAAGTCGGCTTTGCGGCGAATGCTCTCGACCGTGCCTTCAAGCTTGACCGAATCGTTGCGCCCCTGCATTTGAATTTTGTCGCCGACGGCAAAATTATTTATTTCAGTCTCCTTGATTTTGAAGTCAACCCAGTTGTCCGTCCTGTCCTGCAAAGAGTAAAGCGGCACACTCGACGAAATGAGCGAACCTTCCTCGACGTATTTGTTGGTTATTATTCCGTCAAACGGCGCGTGAATTTCGGTTTCGTGCAAGTTCAAGTTCGCGCTGTCAAGTTGGCTTTGCAAGGCTTGAGCCGGTTGACGAGCGGCGGCGATTTGAGCTTGATTCTGTTCGTTCTGCAATAGGGCGGCTTTTGCGCTGTCGACGCCCTCTTGAGCAGCTGCTTGAGCCGCAAGCGCGTCATCCAGTCGCGATTTATAGCTGTCGTAGAGCGAAACCGAAATTGCGTCCGCCTTCAAAAGCTCGCGGTAACGAACTTCCTCTTTCGCCGCCAAATCGACGGCAGTCGTCGCCTGATTGAGTCGCGCCTCCGCCGCGTTCAAGTTTGCGTCAAGCGTTCCCTCTGCGCTTTGCGAAGCGATTATGACTTGCTGAAGCTGTGAATTTTGCGCCGCCAATGATGCTTGAGCTTGTCGCTGTTGAGGCTCTTGGTAGTCGCTGTCGATTCGTGCGATAACTTGACCCTGCTTGACAACGTCGCCTTCGTCGACAAGCAACGACACGACGCGCCCGCTGACTTTGGAATTGATGTTGATTTCCTTCGCGTCCGCCATGCCCCACGTCTCGACGACGACCGCCCGCGCCTCGCGAACTTGCCAATAAAAAAGACCGACTCCCGCCGCCACAACGATGATTGCAAGAATAATTTTCGTTAGATTTTTGTTCATGCCGCTCGCCCTCTTCCCGCTGATATTAACGATACGCAAAAAAATTTTCGCGTACCAAATTTATCATGCGCCCGCGCCGGTGTCAATCATTGCCGCAACAAAAAACCGCTCCTCCGAGCGGCAATGTTTATCGTGCCTTCAAGCCGTACAAGACCAAATCGCCTACTGCGTCCGTCGCCTCTTTGTAGGAAAAATTTGTTCGGTTTAAAAATTCCGCACTGCCCAAAGCCTCGAACAGCAACGTCAAAATTTCTTCGACGACGGATAAATTTACGTTGCGATAAATTCCCTCGTCCGTGCCGATTTTTATCAGCTCGATTACTTTATGTATCGTGCACCGGTGAAAATCTTGCCAGCCCTTCCAAACGTCGGGATACATGCTCTGCAGGTCGCGCCCGATGTGGTTGCCCATTGTCCCGAAGGTGTCGGCGTACAGTTGCAAAATTTTTTTTATCTTCGTGTCGGTGTCGTCCTCGCCCGCCAAAATTTTTTCGGAGCACTCGGCAAAATGCGTCGTCTTGTATTCGATGACGCTTTTAATCAGTGCGTCTTTTGAGGAAACGACTTTGTACAAAGAATTCCTTCCGATATGAAGTCGCCGCGTCAAATCTTCCATAGTGAAACGCAATGAATGAATTTCCATTTCTTTCAGCGCGGCGGCGATAATTTTCTCTTTCATGAGGTCTCCAAATCGGGGCGCAAATTTTTCGCGCCGCCCAAGTACACATGATGAATTTTATTTTGCTCAAGGTTTGTTTCCGCCAAGATTAAAACTCTTATGCAAAACGGCAAAGAATTTTCAACGGCGGGCTCTCGCGTGTCGAACAGAGGCACCAAGCGCAAGGCGGGTAATTGTCTGACTGCGGAGCTCGGAAAGGCGGTCGTCAAGTCTTCCGTCGTCGAAAAAATTATCGCGCCGATATTGTCTGCTCTCAATTCGTTCAGCGATAAAATTTCCGTGACCAAATTTTTTGCCGCTTGCCAAATTTTTTCTTTGGAATTTTCGTCGACTGTCACCGCGCCGCGAATCCCTCGAAGTGACATTGTTACCGCCTCCTCAACGTTTGTACTTTTCCTTTATCTGCAACTTAACGGTTTCGTTCGCCAAAAAGTCGTCGTAGTTTGAAATTCTGTCGACCGTTCCTTGAGGCGTGATGTCCATGATTCGATTTGCTATCGCTTGAATAAACGCGCGGTCTTCGTCGACAAAGATAATCGTGCCGGGAAATTCCACCAAACTTTTTTCCAAAGCCTCAATCGTCGGCAAGTCGAGGCAGGCGGTCGGGTTGTCAAGCAATAAAAAATTTGCCGTGCCGAACGCAAGCTTGTCGAATTCCGATTTCGCAGCAGAGCCGGTATAAACTCGCGGCATGGAAAAAACTTTCACGCCGTCGGAAAATTTTATGTTCCCGCGCAGGCAACCGCCGTTATCTTGATTCTGATAAGCCGTCGCCAAAGTCTTTATGAGTTTTGATTTGCCGCGTTCGTTGCGCCCGACGAAGGCAACTTTTTGCCCTTGACGAATCGTGAAGCTCACGTCCTTGAAGAGCGGTTCGCCGTCACGATTTTTTAATAAGCCGTTCGCCTCAAGGACAATCGGTATCGCGCCCGAAGGTGTCGGCGGCAAAAGTTGAGCGCAACCGATTCTTATCGGTTCGATTTGTGTTTCGCCGAGGTAAATCGTCCGCGAACAAGTCTCTTGCAAAAAATATCTGTCGCTGCTAACGATGACACACGTCAAGTTTTTGTGTTCCTGCAGAAAATTTATAAGCCACTCAATTCCGTCCGTGTCAAGATTTTTTGTCGGCTCGTCGAGGAGCAAAATTTTTTCGTCGTCATTGAGTTCGTGCAATGCCTTCTTGAGTTTTTCGGTCGCTGACATTTCCGCCATGCGCAGTTCGGAAAAATCCGCGTAGACGCTCCCGTTGACCGAATAAACTTCATCCGAAATTTTTATTTCGCCTGCCGTAGGTTTCAGCACGCCCGATATTATGTCAAGCAACGTCGACTTGCCGGCACCCTCGCCGCCGATAACTGCAACTTTTTCACCGCGCCCGACTTCAAGATTAAAGCCGGAAAAAATTTCGCGCTTGCCGAGTTTGAGTTCCAAATCTTTTATCTGTATCAAGCTTTCCAACTCCTTTTGCAAGAAGAATATAACAACGCCCGCCCGCTGTCAACTTGCGCCGAAAAATCTGCCGTTGTAAAATATTTTCGGAAGGAGTGAATTTAAGGACTGTTGGTAAATCAAAATGTTGGTTCTGATTAAGCGTTTAATGAATTTTAATTATTTCTTCTACTTTTTCTTTGCTCGCCCAAAGAAAAAGTAGCAAAAAGAAAGGGCGTTCAACCGGCTGTAAAAACATCCATGTTTTTAACGCCGGCGGCCGTCATCCGTGACGGCCGGGTTCACACTACCCGCTACGTTTCGCTTGTCGGAATTTTTTTCGCGATAATTTACAGCGTGATTCATCATTGCCTCATGAAAAATTTTTACGGAAATGTTCAAAAGCTTGCCGATAAGCTCGACGAAAATTTTCCTCGACTTTCTGCGGAGAGTTTGCTTGAAAAAAATTACGCCGAAGCCCAAAGCCAAACGACGGAATTAAAAAATATCGATACAATTATCGGCGACCAAAAGGCAATTTTGCAAAACATCGGTGAACAAGTGGCAGAGGCAATTCACAACGCATTGGACGAACGGCTTGCCGAATACGTCGAAAAAATCTGCGCGTCGATTGATGATTTGGGCACGGGCGGGACAGATAGAATCGGAGAAATTTTTTCGGACAGAGTCGGCGAACAGATGGAAAGATTTTCTGCCGCGCTCGACAGATTCTCTGACAGCATTGACGAAAAGTTAAAAGCCGTCAATGAAATTTCCAAAATCATGAACGAACAACTTTTGAACACGCTCAAGACTTTGAACGAAACTTTAAGCCGGCAAGCGAAAGATTCTGCCGAAGCACGAGGCGCAGCCGAAAAACAATTCACGTCGACATTGGAAAATTTAATCGGCACTTTAAACGTCATCGCGGAAACTGCAATTAGTAATTAGGAGTTAGGAATTAGGAATGATTACGCCGCAAATTTAATTCCTAATTCCTAATTCCTCATTCCTAGGGGCTGTTGGTAAACTCAAGTAAATAAAAAACATAAGCAGTTCTTTGATAAAATGAGTTTGAAAGAAGTGAACAACTTATGTCAAATTCATTTTACCACAAAGATTTAACGGACGCTCAATGGAACAGAATAAAATTTGTGTTTGAAGAGGGTGCGAAGGTCGGACGCCCGCCGCTTAATCCCCGAATCGTTTTCAA
>JAFXTD010000012.1 GCA_017535925.1 Selenomonadaceae bacterium
GCGGGATTTTTACGTTTTGCGGCGAAGAAAATTTTTGAGGAGTTGAAGTTCATGGCGAAGAAGAAAATAAAATACGTTTGTCAAGAGTGTGGAGCGGAATCTGTCAAATGGTTGGGCAAGTGTCCTGCGTGCGGAAATTGGAACACGCTGGTCGAGGAGGAAGTTGTTGCCGAAGTGAAAACTTCCCGAACGTTGACGACGACATTTGAGACGCCGCGAAGAATTGCCGAAGTCGACATGGAAGAATTGCCGCGCTTCATGACGGGTTCGGGCGAATTGGACAGAGTGCTCGGCGGAGGCTTGATACCCGGCTCAATAATTTTAATTGCGGGCGACCCCGGTGTCGGCAAGTCGAGTTTGACTTTGGCGGTTTGTGCGAATGTGGCACGCGGCGGAAAAAAAGTTTTGTATGTGACGGGCGAGGAAAGTTCACGACAGATACGCATGCGAGCCGAACGATTGAACGCCTTGGCTGATGAACTTTTCATTTGCGCGGAAAATAATTTTGAGCGAATCACTCATCACGTCGAAAAACTTCAGCCGGAACTTTTAATCGTCGACTCAATTCAAACGATTTACAAATCTGAAATTGAGAGCGCGCCCGGCAGCGTGTCACAAGTTCGTGAATGTTCAGCAGGATTAATGCGCTTGTCGAAAAGTTTGGGCGTCACGACTTTTGTAATCGGTCACGTTACAAAGGACGGGAGCCTTGCCGGACCGCGAGTGCTTGAACATATCGTCGACACGGTTTTATTTTTCGAAGGCGAACGCAGTGCCGACTTCCGAGTTTTGCGAGCGATAAAAAATCGATTCGGAGCGACGAGTGAAATCGGCTTGTTTGAAATGCGCGACACCGGATTAATTGATGTGCCCGACGCCTCGAAATTATTTTTGCCGGAACGAGCCGACGATATAGGCAGCGTGATTGTCCCGACAGTCGAAGGAACGCGCCCGCTCCTTGTCGAAGTGCAAGCATTGGTTGCGCCGACACCCTTCATGCCGCCGCGAAGGACTTCAGACGCCGTCGACATAAAACGCATTCAACTTTTGCTTGCGGTTTTGGAAAAGCGATTGCACTTGAGCATAGGAGCTTGCGACGTTTACGTTAAGACTGCGGGCGGAATAAAAATCGACGAACCCGCGACCGATTTGCCGATTGCGATTGCTTTGGCATCGAGTTTCGCAAACAGAAAAATTTTGCCGCAAGCCGTCATTTTCGGAGAGGTCGGTTTGAGCGGTGAAGTTCGGGCAGTCAGCAAGGCGAGGCAGCGCGTCGAAGAATCAATCCGCATGGGTTTCACGAACATCATCTTGCCGAAAAAAAATTTCGCGGAACTTTCAAAATCGGCGACAAAAATAAATCTTCTGCCCGTTGACAATCTGCGCGAGGCACTTAAAATTTCCATGCCGAGACTTTTATCGGGGCACAACGAACCCGCTGCCGACGACAATTAAAAAAAATCGTTCATGATTTAAATATCCTCCGCGCAGAGAAATTTATCTTTTGGCACGGCAAGAAGAAATCATGCAAATCATTCCGACAAACGAGGCAATCATTCCGCACCAAAGCAGCGAACCTACTCCGAGTCCTTGCATTAAGAAGCCGCCGATAATACTGCCAAGCACCATGCCGACAGTTTCGGTCGCCGCAATGTAAGCTTGCCCCGTCGTTTCATATTTCTTGCCGACAACTTCATCGACGTAATAAACACGCGCCGCAACCATTAAACCGTAAGAGACAATCTGAAGTATCTGAACCAAATAAATCATTGTGACCGACTGCGCTGCAATGAACAGAGCCGCCTTTACAAAGAAGAATACGCCCGAAGCCGTCAAGAAATATTTGGAAGGCGTGTTGCCCTTGAGTCGCGTGTAGAGAAAGAGTATCGGAATTTCCAAGAACGCCGCAATTCCCAATGCCATGCCCAAATGACTGCTGTCACCGCCGACTTTTTCAATCACGTAAATGAAATAAGTCATGAGCATGTTGTGGAAGAACATAACCAAGCACAAGCCGATTAACATCATCCGAAAGGCGGGGAACTTCGACAAGTTCAGCGAGGCACTTTGTGTCGGCGAAGTCGATACCGTTCCTTTGAGCGTCGGCATTGAAAGCAATATCGCAAAGAGTATCGCGCCCAACAAGCCGTAACTCAACGGCACAATGAATATTCCGAACTTCAACATTAAAAAGCCGAGTATCATTGAACAAATTGCAAAACTCATCGAACCGCAACCGCGAGCCACGCCGTAATTCACCGAGATGCCTTTGTTTTCGTAAAAGAAGCTGAACGAATTGAGCACGGGCAACATCACGAACGTAATGCAATACATGCCGCCGAAGATTATCGCCTTTAAGCTGCCGGCAAAATCAATCCAAACCAAAGAGAAGGCTCCCAGCGTCAAGACCGCCGTCAAAAACAGCAAGAGGATTCTTCCGTCAATCAAATTTTTGTCGACGAGCCGCCCGACAAATTGTTGGAACAGCACCGCCAAAAGACAACTCACCGCGATTAATATTCCGATATGTTTTGTCGAAACGTTCGCCGCTGCCAAATACGGCGTCACGAAATTTATCGCGGGGCACAACATCATCGTATGCACGCCCAGCAAAAAACAATATCGAATATTTTCTTTCCGCTCGTCCAATGAAATCCTCTCCTCGAAAAATTTTTTTGAAAATTATAAATTCACGCGCCGCAAAAATCAAATAAAAAATAACCCCCGACGATTTGTCGAGGGTCATTTAATTTGAAAACAGAGATGATTTATTTTTCAAGATTGATTTTCGGATTGAAGACGAATTGCTTGCCGTCAAAATCGATTTCAACGGTGTCGCCGTCTTTGACTTCGCCGGAAATAATTTTCTTGCTAAGCTCCGTTTCGACCGTGTGAGTCAAAAGTCTCTTCAACGGGCGCGCTCCGAAGTTTGCATCGAAGCCTTGACTTGCAAGAGCCTCGACCGCCGAATCACTCCACGTGAGCCGGACGTTGATTTGCTTTTCAAGACGTTCGCTAAGATTTTTGAGGAGGATTTGAGCAATGGCTTTGACTTGGTCTTTTGCCAGCGACTTGAAGACGACAATGTCATCAATGCGGTTGAGGAATTCGGGGCGGAAATAATTTTTCAGCAAGTCTTTGATAATCGATTCGGCTTCGGCAAAAGCTTTGTTCGTGATAAAACCGATTTTCGCACGCGTGAGGATTTCCTGCGAACCCAAATTGCTTGTCATGATGATAACGGTGTTCTTGAAATTCACGACGCGACCTTTGCCGTCCGTCAAGCGTCCGTCGTCAAGAATTTGCAACAAGACGTTGAAAATATCGCGGTGAGCTTTTTCGATTTCGTCGAGGAGAATCACGCTGTAGGGTCTGCGGCGGACGGCTTCGGTTAGTTGCCCGCCCTCGTCATAGCCGACATAACCGGGAGGCGCGCCGATTAATCTTGCGACCGTATGCTTTTCCATGTATTCGGACATGTCAACGCGAATAATTGAGCGTTCGTCGTCGAAGAGAGCTTCTGCCAAAGTCTTTGCCAATTCGGTTTTGCCGACGCCCGTAGGTCCCAAGAATATGAACGAGCCGATTGGACGATTGGGGTCTTTGATGCCTGCGCGGGCACGGAGGATAGCCTCGCTGACAACCTTAACAGCCTCGTCTTGACCGACAACGCGTTCATGCAATGTGTCTTCGAGGTGCAAAAGTTTTTCACGTTCGCCCGTCAACATCTTGGCAAGCGGAATGCCCGTCCACCTGCTTACAACTTTAGCAATGTCTTCTTCGCCGACTTCCTCTTTCAAAAGACGTTCGCCCTTGTTCTGCGCGGCAATTTCTTCTTCGACTTGCTTAAGCGTGTTCATGAGTTGAGGGAGTTTGCCGTATTTTAATTCGGAAGCCTTCTGCAAGTTGTAAGCGCGTTGAGCCGCTTCGATTTCGTTGTTGACCTCGTCGATTTCCTTTTTAATCGCCCGAACGCGGAGGATTGATTGCTTTTCTGCCTCCCACTTGTCACGAAGAATTTTTTCATTGGCTTTGAGCCGGGAAATTTCTTCGGCGATTGAGTTGAGCTTTTCTTTCGAGGCGGCGTCCGATTCTTTCTTGAGTGCCTGCTCCTCGATTTCAAGCTGCATAATTTTTCGGCGGGTCTCGTCAATCGGCGCGGGCAACGATTCAATTTCCGTGCGAAGTTTTGCCGCTGCCTCGTCGACGAGGTCAATCGCCTTGTCGGGTAAAAATCTGTCGCTGATATATCTGTCGGAAAGAGTCGCCGCGCTGACCAATGCCGCGTCACGAATCCTCACGCCGTGATGAACTTCGTAGCGTTCCTTTATGCCGCGCAGAATTGTAATCGTGTCCTCGACGCTGGGTTCGCCGACCATGACGGGTTGAAAGCGGCGTTCAAGGGCGGTGTCCTTCTCAATGTATTTCCGATATTCGTTGAGTGTCGTCGCGCCGATGCAACGCAATTCACCGCGAGCCAACATCGGCTTTAAAATATTTCCGGCATCCATTGCGCCTTCAGCTTTGCCGGCACCGACAACCGTATGAACTTCATCGATAAAGAGGAGAATTTGTCCGTCAGATTTTTGAATTTCGTTGAGGACAGCTTTGAGGCGTTCCTCGAATTCGCCGCGAAATTTTGCACCGGCAATCAGACTGCCCATATCCAACGCGTAAAGAGTTTTGTTTTTGAGGGATTCGGGAACATCGCCGGCAACGATTCGCCGCGCCAAACCTTCGACGATAGCAGTTTTGCCGACGCCCGGTTCGCCGATAAGCACGGGATTATTTTTCGTGCGCCGTGATAAAATTTCAATCGTCCTGCGAATTTCCTCGTCGCGCCCGATAACAGGGTCAAGCTTGCCCGAACGTGCCATTTGAGTTAAATCGCGTCCGAACTTCGCGAGGCTCTGATAAGTCTCTTCGGGATTATCGCTTGTGACATTTTGCTTGCGATATTTTTTTATCGCCGAATCGATTTTGTCTTTTGTAAGCAAAAAATTTTTCGCAAGGTCTTGAACTTCTTTATTGCCGTCAGTCACAAGCGCAAGCAACAAATGTTCCGTGCTGATAAATTCGTCTTTCATGGAGGCGGCATATTCCCGCGCCTTCCCGATAACTCTTGCAAGGTCGACGCCCATTGACAGACGCTCTTGACCTTTGACTTGCGGAATTTTATTCAAGGCCGCTTCCAAATTGACTTTGAACATCGGCAAATCCGTTTGGCACTCGGTAAAGATTGTCGCCAATAAACCTTCGGGCTCCTTCGCCAATGCCAACATTAAATGCAACGAGTTGAACTCTTGATGATATTTCATTGCCGCCAGCTGTTGAGCCGCCTGCATTGCCTGTTGAGCTTTCGCCGTGTATTTTTCTCCTGCCATAATCTATCACTCCCAATCAGGTTGAATTCTTTTTGACGTTGCCAATGATAAACTCAAAAAATCAAAAAGTCAATACGTCAAGGGAAAATTTTTCAGGTTTCAGCTTTCAGCTTTTTGTAGGAACCGGGAACTAGGGGTGTGTTGGTAAATTCAATCGTGGGTTCTGATTAAGTGTTTCAACGACTTTTATTTTTAAATCTACTTTTCTTTTGCTGTTGTTTTTAACGCCGGCGACCGTCATCCTTGACGGTCGGGCTTTCACTCACCGTTGCTTTTGAATTTACCAACAGCCCCTAGTTTCTAACCACTAACCACTAATCGCTAAATTTAGCCTTGACAGAGCAAACAGTTTTTATTACAATCGCGTGAGTATGGCGGGTTGCCGATGTTTCCATTAGCCCCGGACAAAAGCGAACTTCGTCGTGCGTTCAATTTAATCAGTCATGGAGGAAAAATCGTGAAAGATACGTACATGGCAAAGGCGGGCGACGTTGAGAAAAAGTGGTACATCGTCGACGCCGAAGGCAAAACCATCGGTCGTATGGCGGCCGAAATCGCGAAAGTTCTTCGCGGCAAAAATAAACCCGTGTTCACTCCGCATGTCGACACGGGCGATTATGTTATCGTCGTTAATGCGGCTAAGGCTGTCTTCACAGGCAAGAAGCTCCGCAAAAAAATTTACT
Source organism: Selenomonadaceae bacterium (assembly GCA_017535925.1). GTDB lineage: Bacteria > Bacillota > Negativicutes > Selenomonadales > Selenomonadaceae > Quinella. Next base: position 6,068 of record JAFXTD010000012.1, read on the forward strand.
TCCACCACACCGGCTATCTCGGCGGTGACAAATACGTTACGGCAGGCGACCGGATGCAAAAATTCCCCGAACGCGTCATTGAGCACGCCGTCAAGGGCATGTTGCCGAAAAACAAACTCGGCGCGGATTTGTTCAGAAAACTTCACGTCTTCGCGGGCGATAAACACCCCTACGCCGCGCAGAAGCCCGAAGAACTTAAAATTGAAACGCGCTAAGGAGAGGATACAATGGCACAAGTAAGTTACTACGGCACAGGCCGCCGCAAAAGTTCGGTTGCTCGCGTTCGGTTGGTTCCGGGCGACGGCAAAGTTACAATCAACAATCGCGCTATGGAAGAATATTTCGGTTTGAAGACTTTGGAACTGATTGTTCGTCAACCGCTCGTCCTCACCGAAATGGAAGATAAATACGACGTGATAGCCAACGTTAAAGGCGGCGGCACGACAGGTCAGGCGGGCGCAATTCGTCACGGCATTACCCGCGCACTCATGGAACTCGATGCAGACCTCCGTCCCGCACTCAAAAAAGCCGGATTCGTCACCCGTGACCCCCGCGAAAAGGAACGTCGCAAATACGGTCTCAAGAAGGCGCGCAAGGCTTCCCAATTCTCGAAACGTTAATCAAAAAATTTCAGCCCCCGACTTTCCGTCAGGGGCTTTTCTTGTGCCGTTAAAAATTTATTTGAGCGTTTTACCGCTGATTGTTCGAATTGTGCCGTTGATGTTAATTGATTGCCCTGCTTTGACGTTATCCAAGATGACAGTGCCGCCGTCCGAAATTGCAAGTGTCAAATTGCCGCCGCTGAATGTAGCCTTTGTGAAAGTTCCGCCCTCTCTGCCGTTCGTTTTGAGAATTTTTAACATATCGCTGCCGGAAAAATCTGTGATATGGTCGGTGCCTTCGCCCGGCTTGTAAACAAATATATCGTCACCCGCGCCGCCAATCAGTGTGTCAGAATTCTCGCCGCCCCAGAGTGAATCGTTTCCTGCTCCGCCGCTTAAAGTGAGATGAGTTCCTTTGTAAGCAGTAATTGTATCGTCACCTGCTTCGCCCGACACAAAGCCGTTGTTATTATTTTCCGTGCGGATATAATCGTCGCCCTTGCCGCCGTAGATGAAATTGCCTTCGTTGTAAGCCCAAATTCTGTCATTGCCGTCTTCACCGTAGACAAAAGCGTTGCTGCTTTGAACCGTGATGTTATCGTTTCCTGCGCCGCCGTGAACAGTGGAATTACTTCCCCAATTGCTTTTTATATAATCATTGCCTGTGCCGCCGCTGATATAAACGTTATTGGCGTAGTTGGTTATCGTGTCGTTGCCGTCGTAAGCATAAATGACTTTTCCTGCGTTTTGCTTGGGATTCAAGTTGTTTCCGTTCGCCAAATTATCGTGACCGTTCGTGCCTTTGATAATATCGCCCGAAGGAACGGTTGGAGCAGGTTGAACTGTTGAGGTACTGCCGCCGCCCGGCGTCACAGTGTCCCATTCGCAAATGAAAGCATTTATACCTTCGCTACCAAAGTCGCCGTCGTTCCATTCACCATTCTTATAAACATTGTAAAACATTCCGTAATTTTCATAGGTTCCGCCGTTGGGTTCGCCGCTCGCAAAATTTTTATAACTGACTTTCTCGCCGGTTACCCAAGTCCATGTTCCTTCTTTAGCCGCGTCGGAAAGACCGAAGTAAGCCGAATCATATCCTTTGCTCTTCATGTAATTGAAAAGTTTGGTATTTTCTTTGGCGTTGTTTATAACTGCCAAATGACCTCCGCGAGCCTCGCAATAAGTCTTGGCTTCGTTCCAAGTTTTCGCAACGCCGGAATAAATATAGTAGCTGTGACCGTTGTAAGTGTAAGCAGCGGAAGGAATGCTTAATTTGCCGTCGAGCGTGCCGTCAATGTTAAGAGTTTTACCCTTCGCACCTTTGAGAGTAATTTTCCCGGTGCCGACCGTGAGGATAACGTCGGAGCCGCTGTTTTTCTTGGTGTATTTTGCGCCGGTGATTTTGAGCGTGTCGTCTTCACCAAAACCGTAGACAATATCGTAGCCGTCGCCCGAAGCGTATTCAATTACTGTATTGCTGACAGCTCCCGACAGAGAAATTGAATCGTTGCCTGTGCCGCCTTTTATTGTTATTTGGGTTGAGGCGTAATCTACATTGCCTTCGTTTATGATTAAATCGTTGCCTGCGCCGCCATTTATTGAACTCAAAGCTCCGTTGAAATTTGTTATCGTATCATTATCTGCGCCGCCGTTGATTGTAGTGTAATAACTCTTGTTGTAGACAGAATCTGCGCCGTTGCCCGCGTTGATTGAGGAATAATCTCCGTATTCGTTGCTGATTGAATCTTTTCCCGCGCCGCCAATGATTGTGATGTAGTGCCCTTTTTTATCGTAGCTGATGTGATGAATGCTGTCATTGCCGTCGCCCGCATTTATTGAGGAATGAGCTCCGTTGGTGTTATAGATTTTGTCATTGCCTGCGCCCGCGTTTATCGTGACATAATTCGCGGAATTTTTAATCGTGTCTGCGTAGCTCATGCCTGTAATTGTCTTTTTACTCTTTGTGTTATTAATGTTTTTGCCGCCACCGGCAAGTGTACCTTTAACAGTGAAAGCTTTATCCTTCGCGCCGACCAGAGTTATCTTGCCGCTGCCGACAGTGAGGATAACATCGGAACCGCTAGTCTTTTTGGTGTATTTTGCGCCGGTGATTGAAATTGTGTCGCCTGCACCCCAATTGTAAATTACATCGTTACCGTCGCCCGAAGCGTATTGATAGAGATTGTAATTTGCTGCGGCATAGACGGTATCGTTACCTTTGCCGCCGCTAATTGTTAAATAATAACCGCCCGATAGACTTATTTTGTCATTGCCTGCACCCGCATTGATTGAGGATTGTCGAGACTCCTCGAAAATGATTGTGTCGTTACCGTCGCCCGCGTTGATTGTGGAGTACCAAGCATAAATGTACCTGTTCTTGATAGAGTCGTTACCCGCGCCCGTATTGACGCTGACATAATCGGCATCAATAAAGACGTTGTCCTGCTTCGAGGTGCCTGTCCAAGTTGTTCCATTTACGTCAATAGTTTTATTCGCCATAACACATCATCTCCTTTTCTAAAAACGAAAAAACTTCAGCCTCTCTTTATGCATTATAATAGTTGTTTTTTTTTTTTGTCAATTCAGAACCAAATTTTTGCAAAAAAAATCCCGCCACATTGACGGGAGTTTTAGCTGTTAGCTGTTAGCTGTTAGAAAAAATTCTGACCACTTACCACTGACCACTAACCCCTAAATTTGTGTCAGGAAAAAGTTATCCAAATAATTTCCGCCTTGTCGACGAGCACGGGCATCAAATCATCAAGATTTTCTATGCCGTCGAAGTGCCAACGATTTTTTTCGTCGCGATTGAAACCCAATTCAAAAGTCATTTGCCCGATAAATTTTCCGCGCAATGAATTGTCGCCCGTGACTTCCAAAATAATCGTCGCGTGATTTTTATCGATACGAGTTTCTTTAATCGAGGCTTTGGAAGCGGCGAGAATCTTTTCAAATTCATTTGCCACGTAAGCCGTCGGATTGTCTTCGGGCTTATCGGGCGCGGGCATTTTCGCGAAGAAAGAATTTTTCACGCCGTCCAAAAATTTCAAATGCAAAGCTTTGTGCTCGGCGTTGTAGGTCGTCAAAAATTCCGCGCTGTGTTGAAAGTAGGGGTCGTCGGGATATTTTTCTTGATAAGCGTCGTAATTTTTGGCAAGCTCAATCGTCGTCGCGTCGTAGGTCGTCGAAAAAAATTTATCCAAGTCTGCGCGCTCCGAAAGTTTTTTCGAATCCCTTTCGGCAAGCGCGATTTTTATTTCGTCGAGTGCGGCTTCGGGCGAATCTTCCCTGCCGCAACCCGTCAAAAAAATTACCGCCGACAAAATCAGCGACACAAAAATTTTTAACCTCATTTAATCACCTCCTTTTTTAGCTGTTAGTGGTTAGTGGTTAGAAAAATTTTTCTGAACCCTGAAAGCTGACAGCTAAAAAATCGGCTGTACTTGAAAGAATTTCTTCCGTCAGCCGAAAACCTCGCCATAATATTTTTTAAGCTTAAAATCGGGTTGATAAGACTCTTTTGATTTTTGCAAAGCGGGCATGCCCATATCTTCTTCGCGATTTATGTATGTGAAGTTCTCCAACTCCTTTGACGATGCCATAAATTTATTTATTGCCGCAAATGCACCGTCTGCCGCAAATTTATTCGTTGCTTTTTCAAAATGAACATCAATGCATTGCTCCGATAAGGCAGAAAACATAATCATTGCTGCAGGTTCGCCGTCCGCATAGATAATTCCGCCTTGCATTCCGAGATTTTCCCAATTATCGGCGGCTTCATGAATACAAGACAACTCATTTTGCAAAGAAATATCTTCATAATCATGTTCGGAAAGCCATTTCTCTGCAATATTCAACGCATCGGGCAATAAATCTGTCGTAAGCGGAAGATATTTCGCCTCAGGATAAGTTCTCATGAATTTATTGAAGTGATTTTTCTTTCCATGCAATTTTCTGCCGGAAAATCGGCTTAAACTCTCTCTTTTGTAAATGTAATCGCTGTCGCCGCTGAAAAATTTCCAATCGACGCTGCAAAGTTTATCAATTTCCTTGCATTGTCTTTCGTTGCAAAGACAAAATCTCAAATTTTCTCCGCGCATGACAGAATCCGCTCTAAGAATTTCAATCGCCGCGTTTAAATCAAAAAAATTTGCGGAAAGCGGAAAGCCGTATCCGTTCCGATTCAAATTTGAACCGTTGTATCGTCGAAAAAGTATTCCGTTCCGGTTCGCAACTTCAATATTGTATTTTTTCCGCAAGAGATAAATATTTACGGGCGATGTGTCACTTGCGAGCGAAAAATTTGATGATAAAACGATATTTGGAGCGTGCCAATCAAGTTTGAGCATTGAAATTACTCCTTAAAGTCAATAATATTTACCGCATACTTGATAATTTAGGAGCAGGAAATTTTCACGTTAAGTCCGTCAAAAATTCTTCAAAGGGCAAGCCCCAATTACAAGGCAGATTTAATTTTTCGGCATGAGCAATGCACTTGGTCACGAAGTCGGCTGCCTTGCGCGTCGAGTCGATTAAATTTTCACCGTTGAGCCAAGAGGCGGCAGCCACTGCGAAAAACGCATCGCCCGTGCCCGAACGGTCGCCGCCCAAGCGCTTTGAAGTCACGATATTAATCTGCCCTCTGTCGAAAATAAAATTGGAAATGTTCGAGCCGTCGTCAAAGTCGAGCGTCACGCCGGTTATCACGACACGCCCGCCGCGAGTTTTCGACGCAATGTTCGCCGCCATAGTTGCCAGCTCCGAATCGCTCACGACGCCGCCTGCAGGATAAGCCGTGCCCAAAAGTTCACAAGCCTCCGTCAAATTCGGCGTGACGAGGTCGGCGAATTCCAACAGCTCACGCATACGACGACACATTTCACGAGTATAGGATTTGTAAATTTTTCCGTGGTCGCCCATGACGGGGTCGATAATCACGACGGCGGGAAAATTTTTTATGAAGCGGCGAACAATTTCAATCTGCGCGGCACTTCCCAAAAAGCCTGTGGCTATCGCGTCGAAGGTCAGATTATTTTTTTTCCAGCTGTCAATATAAATTTCCATGCGGTCGGTGAAGTCGTCCATGAAATAATTTTTAAAGCCCGTGTGCACGGAAAGCAACGCAGTCGGCAACGGGCAAACTTGAATTTTCAGCGCGGAAATTATCGGCAACTCGACGGTCACGGAACATCTTCCGAAACCCGTCACGTCATTTATCAGCGCAATTTTTTTCTGTGTCAAAATTTTTTCTCCAACAAAATTTTTTTTGCAAGTTCTTCAAATTCGTCGCGTCCGTAATTTACAAACGGCACGATTGAAATTCCTCCGCGAACTTTGAACAAACCTTCGACCTCAAGATAACGCGGCTCAAGCAATTTAATCAAGTCGTCGGCTATCGTGTTGACAACGTCCTCGTGAAAAGTTCCGTGATTGCGAAAGCTCGTCAAGTAGAGCTTGAGGCTTTTGCTCTCGACAAGTTTTTTGTCGGGCACGTAGCGAAATTTAATCGTCGCGTAGTCGGGCTGATGAGTTATCGGGCAGAGGCAAGTGAATTCGTCACTTGTGAGCGTCACGAGATAATTTCGGGCGGCATTTTTATTTTCAATCGCCTCCAAAAATTCGGGCGCGTAGTCGTATTTGTAAGCCGTGATTTTTCCAAGATTTTTAAGTTCCATAGAGTCTCCTTTAAGCGGCTCGTCTGCCGTCAACAATCTGCGCGTCGGAAAGTCTTTGCAAAACGTCAGAGAGTTTGTAAGTTGTGTCAGCGTCAACGGCTTGAAGCCCGCGCAATTTCAACGTGACTTGCATGGGCGGGTTGTCGAGGGTGAGCATTTCGCGATTGACAATCTGCGCGCTTGAAGGATAGACAAAACTCAAGCGGGCGTATTCGTTGCCGTCGGTGCCGCGAAATTTTTTGATAACAATCTTTGAAGCAATCGGAATGCGCCATTCAAACGTGCCCGGCAAAAAATATTCTTCCACGCCGATAGCCGTCAATACATTGGAAAGATTCGAGTCGTGCCCGCAGAGGAAAGTGAACTTGCGACCGGGCGTGTTGAGTTCGTCGGAAATGACGGCAAGCATCGGGCTTGCAAAAATTTTTGCGCAAAGCGGGTGGTCGAAGTTGCTGTTAATAAACAGTGAAGAAATTTTCGCCACGTCACGCATTTCGGATTCGCTGTAAGAAACTTTCCCGTCGTAATAATCCATGAGTATTGCGTCGGCGGCAAGCTGGATTTTCTTCGCGGAGCCGTCAGCCTTCCACTCAACAGCTTCACTGCCGATTTTCATCAATTTAATATCGGCGGGATTGAATTTTTCGCCGCTAAGACGTTCGACGGTTGCAATTTCTTTGCTCAAGTCGGCAAAAGATTTTTTCCAATCGGCTTCGGCTTGAAGTTGTTTTAAAAAGGCGGGGTCGGGCGGTGAAAGGAAGACGCGGTCTTTTTGCCCCAAAGCACGATGATATTCAATCGGAATGTTCGCTATCGGAAATACTCCCGCCGAAAAATATTTTGCCGTCGCAATTGTCCGTTGATAAGAGTTTGCATAGAAACGAACCTCTCCGATTGACGGTTGAGCGTTTTTCGGGAAGAGACCTTGCGCCCGCAGCCGTGCCTCGAAGTATTGACCCATAAGCGTTTCCATTTCTCCTCCGCGCAAAGTCAAAAGCCCTCTGTCGTCGCCTGCCTTGAGTGAATTGCGCAGGTTGTGTCGGCTTATCACAACGACTTGTTCAAGTTGATAATCCATTGCGTGTGCGGCGGAAAAAAATGTTACCGCGAAAACGAAGATTATCACTGACGAAAGAAATTTTTTCATTGGAATTACCTCCTCACAATCCGAGATTGGGAACGGCGTTTAAAGTTAAGTCCGCGAATTTTTTTTCAAGCGATTGATAAAATCCTCTGCAGGCAATCATTGCGGCGTTATCGGTGCAGAGAATTTTCGTCGGGTAAAAAAATTTCAAGCCGCGCCGTTGGCAAGCCGTGCGCAAAGTTTTTTCAAGAGCCGAATTTGCCGCGACGCCTCCCGCCAAAACAATTTTATCGAGTTTGAATTCTTCTGCCGCCGCCAAAGTTTTTTCTGCCAGCGTGTCGACGACCGTCTTTTGAAAACTTGCCGCAACGTCCGCCGCGTTAATCGTTTCGTTTTTCATTTGCGCGGTGTTGAGAAAATTTAAGACCGCCGACTTGAGACCGCTGAAGCTGAAGTCGTAGCCCGTGACTTTCGGGTGCGGAAAAGTTATCGCGTTCGGGTCACCGAGTTTTGCAAGCTTGTCGATTTCCGGGCCGCCGGGATAGGGCAAGCCCATGACTCGCGCAATTTTATCGAACGCCTCGCCCGCCGCGTCGTCGCGTGATTGTCCGAGCAATTCAAAATCGTTGTAGCCCGTCATTTTTATCAAAGCGGTGTGTCCGCCGGAAACGACCAGCGATAAAAACGGCGGCTCCAATTCGGGTGCGCTCAGGAAGTTCGCGAAGATGTGCCCTTCCAAATGATTGACGCCGATTAGCGGAATTTGCAATGCATAAGCCAAAGACTTCGCCGCCGATAATCCGACAAGCAACGCGCCCGCCAAGCCCGGTCCTTTCGTCACGGCGATTTGATTTATGTTTTTAAGTTCGACGCCCGCCTTTGTAATTGCCTCGTCGATTACGGGCATGATGTTGACGATGTGCTTGCGCGAGGCGATTTCGGGAACGACACCTCCGAATTTTTGATGCAGAGGAATTTGCGTAGAGATGATGTTCGATAAAAGTTCGCGCCCGCCACAAAGCACTGCCGCCGCCGTTTCGTCGCAACTTGTTTCAATGCCAAGCGTTAAAATTTTATCCATTGCCGAATTTCACCACACAAAAATTAATCGGGACGCCCTGCTCGGAAAATTTATTTTCGTATTCGGTGCGGATGTTTTCGGGCGGCTCGGAAGAGTGCAAGTCGTTTGTCACGTCGTGAACCTCAAGCCCTGCCAAAGCGAATTGCTCCAGCGAATAATCGAACAGGGCGCGATTGTCCGTCTTGAAAAAAATTTCTCCGCCGACCTTGAGAATTTTTTTATACTGCTCCAAAAATTTTATGTTCGTCAAGCGGCGTTTGGCGTGGCGTTTCTTCGGCCAAGGGTCGCAAAAATTTATGTAAAGCCTGTCGACCTCGTGCTCGGAAAAAATTTCGGCGATGTTGCTCACGTCGAAGACAATCAATCGGACGTTCGATAGATTTTTTTCGCGAACTTTCCTCGCCGCTGCCAAAACACAAGTTGCCTCGACTTCAAGCCCGATAAAATTTATCTGCGGGTTGCGTTCGGCGATTTGCGTTATGAAGTCGCCCTTGCCCGTGCCGAGCTCAACGTGAAGTTCATTCGCAGAAATTTTTTTAATCGGCTCAACGTCGCCGACCGTCACGAAGTCAATAAAGTTTTGAAGTTTTTCGTCAGTGTGAGGCTTCTTCCTCAAGCGCAAAAGTATTCCTCCGTTTCTTGATTACCTGTTAAATAAATTGACAATAGAGGCCGTCAAGGATGACGGCCTCGCCGCGTCTTTTGCGTGATGCAAAAACAGCGGCGCACCAACTAAAATTCACGAAGCGATGCGCGGGTCTGCCTCTGCCCGGTACGCCCCTGCGAGGCACCCTTTCTTTTTGCTACTTTTTCTTTGGGTGCGCAAAGAAAAAGTAGAAGAAAACTTGATAAAGAAAGCAGAATAAACTTCAATCGAAATTACTCATCGAGCCCGATTAAATTTTCTTCACGCAGGAACGTCGCCAATTTTTTTATGCCGCTCATGATTGAACGATAATGTTCGGGCGTGAGTGATTGTGAGCCGTCCGATAATGCCCGCGCCGGATTCGGATGCATTTCCATCATCAAGCCGTCAGCACCCGCCGCGATTGCCGCCAAAGCCATCGGTTTGACCATGCGCCATTTGCCCGTGCCGTGACTGGGGTCGACGATTATCGGCAAGTGAGACAAGTGCTTGACCGCCGCGACTGCCGATAAGTCCAAAGTATTTCGCGTGTAAGTTTCGTAAGTTCTGATTCCGCGTTCGCACAGGACAACATCGGGATTGCCGGCGTTCATAATGTATTCGGCGGCGTTGAGCCATTCGTCAATCGTGGCCGCAAGCCCGCGCTTGAGGAGGACGGGGCGTTTGCATTTGCCGACCTCTTTTAAAAGCCCGAAGTTCTGCATGTTCCTCGCGCCGATTTGCAACATGTCCGCATATTCGGCAACGGGTTCAATGCCTTCGACCGTCGTGACTTCCGTGACGATTTTCAAGCCGGTGACTTCACGCGCTTCCGCCAAATATTTCAAGCCTTCGACTTCCAAACCTTGAAAAGAATAGGGCGAAGTTCTCGGTTTATACGCGCCGCCTCTCAAAAATTGTGCTCCGCCTTCCGCAACGATTTTTGCAGACTTCAAAAGTTGTTCGCGACTTTCGACAGCACAAGGACCCGCCATTATGACAGGCTCACTTCCGCCGATTTTCACGCCGCTAACGTCGATAACACTCGATTGCGGATGAAACTCACGGCTCGCAAGTTTGTAGCTCTTTGAAATTGCAACGGAACTTTCGACACCGGGCAAGGCATCAATCGCAACGCTCGCCAATTTGGTTTTGTCACCGATAACGCCGACGATTTTTTGTTGCGCGCCCTCCATTATTTTTGCTTCAAGCCCGACGCTGTTTATCGCCTTTATAACCTCGTCGATATTTTGCGAAGTCGCCTCCGGATTCATTATGATAACCACAAAAATTCACTCCTTAAAACTGATGAAACGAATGCTTTATATCAAAAAAAATAATCATAGTCAACAGGCGGCTTGCCTCTTCGATTATAAAGCTCGACAAAAAATGACGGGAGGAAAATTTTCCGCCCGCCGATTTTTAAAATCAAAATTGAATTATTTACGAGGCTTGCCGCATTCGGAACAGAATTTGCCTTTGTTGACAGCACCGCATTCACATTTCCATTCGTCGCTGACGGGTTTGGGTTTGCCGCATTCGGAACAGAATTTGCCTTTGTTGATTGCGCCGCATTCGCATTTCCATTCGTTGACGACGGGTTTTGGCGCACCGCATTCCGCGCAGAAATTTCCTCGATTGTCCTCGTGACCGCAAGTCGAACATTTCCAAGTCGGAGGTTTTTGTTGTTGAGTTTGAGCCGCCTGCTGTTGAGCTTGAGCCATTGCGAAGAGGTTGCCCGCGTTTATGCCGCCCGCCTGTTGAGCCATGCCCATGCCCATGAAGCCCGTCATTGCTCCCGAAGTATTTTGAGCCGCCGCTTGCATTGCCGAAGCTTGAGCACCCGTCAAATGAGCCGCTGCCATTGCCGGATTTCTCAACGCGCCGTTGCGTTGCATTTCCTTTATCATGTTGGCATCTTCTTCGCTCGCGCTGACATTCGACACGCCGAACGAAACGACTTTCAAGCCGCGCAGTTCGTCCCATTTTTTGCTTAGGACTTCGTTTAAAGCGTCGGCAAGTTCCTGCGTGTGAGCGGGCAAGGCGGAATATCTGATACCCATTTCCGAAATTCTTGCAAAGGCAGGTTGCAGAGCCGTCATGAGTTCCGTTTTAAGTTGAGCGTCAATTTCGGAGCGGTTGTAAGTGTCTTTGACGTTGCCGCAGACGTTCGTGTAGAAAAGAATCGGGTTTACGATTTTGTAGCTGTAGGAGCCGAAACATTTAATCGCAATGTCCACGTCAAGCCCGATATTGTAATCGACGACGCGGAAGGGAATCGGGCTGGGCGTGCCGTATTTGTTGCCGATAATTTCTTTTGTGTTGAAGTAATAAATTCGTTCGTCGCGCCCGGCATCGCCTCCGAAAGCAAAGCGTTCCTTCATGGCGAAGAAAATATCTTGAATGTTTTCGGCAACGGTCTTGTTGCTGTTGAAGAGGCTCGGCTCGGTCGATTTGTCGTAAATGTATTCGCCGCTGTCTGCGCACAAGTCGATAACTTTGCCGTTCTGAACAATCATCATGCACTGCCCGTCGTTGACGGAAATTTTTGAGCCGTTCGTGATAATGTTGTCGCTGCCGTCATTGGAACTCCAACTGCTTGATTTGCGCCTGTGACCTTTGGCAACCAAAATTTCCGGCGAAAGACTGTCGCAATAAAAAAATTCTTTCCATTGGTCGCCGAGCACTCCGCCCGCCGCCGCCAATGCCGCTTGAATCAATCCCATAAATTCTTCTCCTCCCGTATTATAAATTGCGCCGATTAAATCCTCTTTTAAAAATGTATGCAGTATAACACATAAGTTTAATTTTGCAAATAAGACCGCCGAGGCTGTTAGCGATTAGTGGTTATAAAAACAATTCCCAATTCCCAATAAAAAAAAATCTCCCACCGAAAAATTGACGGGAAGTTTTTTTCAATTGGGAATTAGGAATTGGGAATGGGGAATGAAGCTTGAATTATTTTTTCTTGACGGTTGTTTTGATTGAGAGTTCGCGCAGTTGTTTTTCGTCGACTTCGCCGGGCGCGCGGCTCATCGGGTCAATCGCGCTCTGCGTCTTCGGGAAGGCAATCACGTCGCGAATTGATTTTCTTTTCGCCATGAGCATAACCAATCTGTCCAAGCCGAAGGCAATGCCGCCGTGAGGAGGTGTGCCGTATTCGAAGGCGTCCATAAGGAAACCGAATTTTGTACGAGCCTCTTCCGCCGTCAAGCCGATTGCCTCGAAAACTTTTTCTTGAACGTCGCGCCGATAAATCCTCAAGCTGCCGCCGCCGACTTCCACGCCGTTCAAAACTATGTCGTAAGCGTTCGCCTTGACTTTATCGGGAGCCGTCAGCAAAAGTTCAATGTCTTCTTCACGCGGCGAGGTGAACGGGTGATGCATTGCCTTGTAGCGTTTGTCCTCCTCGACGTATTCGAACATCGGGAAATCGACGACCCACAGGAAACAAAGTTTATCGGCGTCGATTAAATTTCTGCGGCGCGCCATTTCCAAACGCAATTCGCCCAAAGCTTGAGCAACGACCGAAGGCTTATCGCCGACGACCAAAAGCAAATCGCCCGTCTTGCAACCCGTAGCAGTTTTAATCGCCTCAAAAGTTTCGTCGCTGTAAAATTTTTTGAACGGAGACTTGACGCCTTCCTCGCTGTATTGAATCCAAGCAAGACCTTTCGCGCCGTAAGTCTTGACGTATTCGACCAAGCCGTCGAGTTCGCGGCGGGGAATGTTTGCGTAATCGTCGACGCGGATAACTTTTACTTGCCCGTTCTTTTCGAGGACGCTGTTGAAAACTTTGAAGTCAGAGCCTTTGACAAATTCGGAGATGTCTTGAAGTTCCATGCCGAAACGCAAATCGGGCTTGTCTGTTCCGAAGCGCGTCATTGCCTCGTCCCAGCTCATGCGCAGGAACGGAGTCTTAACTTTCACGTCAAGCGTCGTCTCAAAAATTTTCTTGACCAGCCCTTCCATAATCGTCAGTATTTGGTCTTGATTGAGGAAGGAAGTTTCAATGTCAAGTTGTGTGAATTCGGGTTGACGATCGGCGCGTAAATCTTCGTCGCGGAAGCAGCGCACAATCTGGAAATATTTTTCAAAGCCCGAAACCATCAAGAGCTGTTTAAAAATTTGCGGCGATTGAGGCAGCGCGTAGAATTGTCCCGGATTTAATCTGCTCGGCACCAGAAAATCTCTTGCACCTTCGGGCGTCGAACGACAAAGCATCGGCGTTTCAATTTCGAGGAAGCCGTTTTCGTCGAGGTAGTCGCGCATGATTTTTGCAACGCGGTGACGCAAGATAATATTCTTTTGCATTTCGGGTCGGCGCAAATCCAAATAGCGATAGCGCAGGCGAACCATTTCATCCACGTCCACGCCGTCTTGAATATAAAACGGAGGCGTCTTCGCCTTGTTGAGAATCCTCAATTCTTCGACGAGAATTTCAATTTCGCCGGTCGCCATCTTCGGATTGATTGTATCTTCAGAGCGGGCACGAACTTTGCCGCGCACGCCGATAACAAATTCGTTGCGGAGCGTCTCGGCCTTTGCGAAGTCGAGTCCTTCGGTCGAGCCGTCGAAGACAACTTGCACGAGCCCGCTTCTGTCGCGCATGTCGACGAATATCAAGCCGCCGTGATCTCTGCGTCGAGAGACCCAGCCCGCCAATTTTACTTCCTTGCCGACATCACTAATTCGGAGCTCGCCGCAATGATTCGTTCGCTCCATGCCTGTCAATGTTTCCAAATTTATTACCTCCCTTTGCGTCGTTCAATCATAATTAACGGCGGCGATTCTGTCAACCGTTGCGAAGACCGACATAACAAAACTCCCGCCCTTTCGCGAGAGTTTTGTTTGCAAAAAAAAAATAAAAACCTTTTGACGCGGGCAAGAGTTCACCTTGACAACCCCCGCCCGCTTGTGGTATTCTACCACCGATAAATTCATAACCGACGCAGGGTGTGCGTCCAAAGCTTTATGTTGCTAATTATAGCGGAGGCGTTCGCCCTTGTCAAGAGTTTCAAATTTAAGGAGGTATTTTTTATGGAAAACAAAGTTCAGCTCTTCGAGCACGAAAAGTTCGGGAAAGTGCGCGTCGTAATCATCGACGAGAAAATTCATTTCGTCGCCGCCGATGTTTGCAAAATTCTTGAATTAAAAAATCCGTCGGACATTCTCAAGCGTCTCGATGAGGATGAAAAGAAAAAAGTCCTCGAAAGTTGCGTAGTGGTCGACCCTGTTTTGAATATAGGAGCATCGGAACGCGAAGTTAATATCGTCAACGAGCCCGGTCTTTATCGTCTCATCTTCTCCAGCCGCAAAAAAGAGGCGCGTGAATTTCAGCGTTGGGTTTATCATGAGGTGCTCCCGTCAATTCGCAAAACGGCTCTTTATTCGATAGAGCAAATTGTTGAACAGTTTTTAAAATCAGCAACATCAGCTTTGCCTGTTCAAATGTGTGTTTATGCTCTCGAAATGAACAATGTCACTGTCAAAATCGGTATTACAAGCAATTTCTTTAAGAGAAAACGCAATATTGAAACCGGTTCGGGCTTGACGGTTGTTCGCTACTTTAATACGCATTATATCAACGAAAAATATGCTCGCCTCATTGAATCTTTATGTCACGGTATTTTTTCTCCATACAAATTGGAAGGTGAATTTTTTTCCGTCGAATTCGAGGAAGCTTGCAAGGCTATCGATTCTTTTGTGAAGATGGTTTCCGTTCCCGCGATTGATTTCGATTTTGAACGCGGCAGAAAAATTTTCAAGCTCACGAAAAAAAATATCGTTGAACGTACAAACTTAATCGCCGATAAGAATCCATGACTTATCGGCGATTTTTTTTGCCCGAAATAAAATCCTCCACTCAAGCGGGCGGAGGATTTTTGATTGAAAAATTTTGTTCAGACTTCGGAAAGATATTTCGTAATCGCCGAGTCGTAATCTGCAGTGTGAGCGAAGGCCTCCGCCGCCAAATTTTTCCGCACGTCGAGAGGAACTTCGCCCGTCTCTTTAATCAGCTTTGCAATTTCGTCGTAGCGTTCGGGGTTGGTCACGACGGTTACATATTTGAAATTTTTCGCAGCCGCCCGAATCATTGCGGGGCCGCCGATATCAATGTTTTCAATCGCGTCCTCAAGCGTGACGTTTGGCTTGCGAATCGTTTTCTTGAAAGGATAGAGATTGACGACGACGAGGTCAATCGGTTCGATACCGTTCTCCTCCATTTGCTTGACGTGTTCGGGATTGTCGCGGACAGCCAAAATGCCGCCGTGAATTTTCGGATTGAGAGTTTTAACTCGCCCGTTCATGATTTCGGGAAAGCCCGTGAGGTCGCTGACGTAAGTGACGGGGATGCCCGCCGCGCGAATCGCCTTGCCCGTGCCGCCCGTGCTGATAATTTCGACGCCGCACTTGCTTAACTTCTTCGCCAAGTCCACCACGTCGATTTTGTTCGACACGCTGATTAATGCCCGTTTGATTTTCATTTTACCGCCTCCAATTTCAACTCTGCGCCCGACTATCTTAAGCCGACCGTCAATGAATAATTTTATCGCCAACGGATAAATCTTGTGCTCCTGCTTCAAGACTCTTGCCGCCAAAGTTTCTTCCGTGTCGTCTTCCAAAACTTCAACCGCCGCTTGCAAGATTATCGGGCCGGAATCGGTGCCCTCGTCGACGAAATGAACCGTGCAACCCGAAACTTTTGCGCCGTAAGCCAAAACGTCTCTGTGCGCGTGAGCTCCGGGGAATGACGGCAACAATGACGGATGAATATTCATGATACGATTCGGAAATTTGCGGACGAAATCGGGACTCAAAATCCTCATGAAGCCGGCGAGGATAACCAAGTCGATGCCTGCAAGATTTTTTAAAAGTTCAGCCTCGAAATCTGCGCGGTCGGAAAATTTTTTTCTGTCGACGCAAATATTTTTAATGCCTGCCTTCTCCGCACGTTCCAAAGCTCCGACGTTCGGCTTGTCGGTCAAGACGATTGAAATTTTCGCCGCCAAGTAGCCGCTCTCTGTCGCGTCGATTATCGATTGCAAATCGGTGCCTCTGCCCGAACACAAGACAGCAAGTTTAATCATTCAGTTCACCTCCCAAAATTTCAACGCCGCCGCCTTCGACAACGCGCCCGATTTTGTAAAAAGTTTCGTCGGTCAAGTCGTTCGAAATTTCAGCGTCGACAATCAAAATCATGCCGATGCCGCAGTTGAAAGTTCGGAACATTTCGCGGCGAGGAACATTGCCCCACTCCTGCAAGCATTTAAAAATTTTCGGAACGCTCCAAGTATCTGCGTCAATCGTCACGCCCAAACCTTCAGGCAAGGCGCGAGGAATGTTATCGTAAAAGCCGCCGCCCGTCACGTGAATCAAGCCGTGAATTTTTTCGCCGAATTTTTTTATCAGAGGCAAGACACTTTTCGGATAGAGCCTCGTCGGTGTCAAGAGTTCCTCGCCCAAAGTTTTTTCGTCGGAAAATTTTTCGTCGCCCGTGAAGTTCATGCGCTCGAAGACAATTTTTCTCACGAGGCTGAAGCCGTTCGAATGCAAGCCGCTCGAAGGCAAACCGATTAAAATATCGCCGACCTTGACGCGGGCAGAAGTTATCAAAGATTTTTTTTCGACGACACCGACCGCAAAGCCTGCAATGTCATATTCGCCTGCGGGATAAAAGCCGCTCATTTCGGCAGTCTCTCCGCCGATAAGCGCGCAGCCCGATTCTTTGCAAGCGGCGGCAACTCCTTTGACAATTTCGGCAACTTGCAAGGGATTTAATTTTCCTACAGCCAAGTAGTCGAGGAAAAACAGCGGCTCGGCTCCCGAAACAAGAATATCGTTGACGCACATGGCAACGGCATCTTGCCCGATTGTGTCGTGACGATTGAGGCGGAAGGCGATTTTTAATTTGGTGCCGACGCCGTCAGTGCCCGAAACCAAAATCGGCTCGTCATATTTTTTCAGCGCGAACAAGCCGCCGAAGCCTCCTATGTCTCCCAAAACTTCAGGGCGATAAGTTGAGCGGACAAAATTTTTTATCAGGCGCACGGACTCGTTGCCCGCGTCGATGTCCACGCCCGAATCTTTATAAGTCAATCCTTCCATAAATTTACTCCTTGAAATATTTTTTCGGCTCGCGCAGGAAGTGAGGATATTTTCTCAAGAATTCTTCCAAGTGAGGCAAGCGAATATTTCTTGCGTCGTAAGGTAAAATTTCTCGCGTTCCGCCCGCGCCTTTGAAAACCCATTCTCCCTGCTTGACAGATTTTTCGACGTGCTCTCTGTCGATAAATTTTCCGCCGGATTTAACCACAAGCTCGTTGCCTTCCACAATCGAAATCATCTTGTCTATCACGCGGTCGACGCCGCCCATGTATGAAAAATGATAACCCCCCCCACAGCGTATGGCAAATTGTTTCTCAAATCACGCAGCTGTTGAGGCATCGTCAAGTTTTTACGCTTCGTCAGTATCGTTCCATACCAAGGAGTTCGATTCACGAAATCAAAGCAGTAATAAAAAAGTTCCTGTTGCATTGCTATCGCACCGAATTCCAAAAAGTTTATTGCGGGCACGAGTAATTGCGCCGGAAAAATTTTTCCCTTGTCGGCAATGGTGAGCGGCAGGACAGCCGGAGCCGTCAACGTAACTTTGTTTTCCTGCAAGCGTTGAAAAATATCGGGCGCGGGTATCTCGTCGAGGTCGGAAATTAAAATCAAGTCGTCGGGCTCGGCGTCAACTGTCCCGCGCAGTATCGCGTTGCGTTGAGCGTGTTCAATCGACCAATCGCCCACACCTCTGAAAGGAACTCTTGACAAGTCGGCATTGATGAATCTTATCTTCGACCAAAAAGCTTTGAAGTCCTCGGCGCGTTTCGGGAAGTTGAATTCTTTCGGCTCGCCGTTGTGTTTGCGATTCGCCTCGACGATAACAAAATAATCGACAACGTCCCACAGAGCCTTCAGCCTCAATTCGAGGAGCTCAAACTCATTGTAAAACGTAAAGCAATCGTAGACCTTCAAAAAATCACCGCCTTATAAATAATTCTCCTTGAAATATTTTATCGTGAGCTTGAGCCCGTCTTCAAGCTTAATCGTCGGTTGCCAGTTGAGTTTTTCTTTTGCCAAATCGATAACGGGGCAACGTTGCGTCGGGTCGTCTTGCGGCAACGGCTGATGAATTATTTTCGACTTGCTGCCCGTCAACTTCAAAACCAAATCGGCAAGCTCAAGCATCGTGAATTCGCCGGGGTTGCCCAAGTTCACCGGCCCGATAAAATTTTCGGCGTGCATCATTTTTACAATGCCGTCAATCAAATCGTCGACGTAACAAAAGCTCCGCGTTTGAGAGCCGTCGCCGTAAATCGTAATGTCCTCGCCGCGCAGTGCCTGCATGATAAAATTTGAAACGACGCGCCCGTCATTGGCAGTCATTCGCGGACCGTAGGTGTTGAAAATCCTCACGACGCGAATATCCAAGCCGTGTTGCCTGTGGTAGTCGAAGAAAAGAGTTTCGGCGGTACGCTTGCCCTCGTCGTAGCAGGCGCGAATGCCAATCGGATTGACTGCCCCGCGATAACTTTCGGGTTGAGGATGAACTTTCGGGTCACCGTAGACTTCGGAAGTGCTCGCCTGCAAGACGCGTGCCCGATTTTGTTTTGCGCAACCCAAAGAATTCAATGCGCCCATGACATTTGTTTTAATTGTGCGGACGGGGTCGCGCTGATAATGCACGGGGCTCGCGGGACATGCCAAATTAAAAATCCAATCGACTTCCGCATAAATCGGCTGAACAACATCATGGCGCATGAGTTCAAAATTCGGATTGCTCAAAAGGTGCGCGATATTTTTTTTCTTACCCGTGAAAAAATTATCCAAGCAAATGACTTCGTGACCTTCGGCAATCAATTTGTCGCAGAGGTGCGAACCCAAAAATCCTGCGCCGCCCGTAACCAAAACTCTTTTTGTCAAAATCAAACACCTCACAAAGTTAAAAGGGGACAAGGCAAAAAATTCCTCGTCCCCGAAAATTTTTCAATAGTCTCTGACAATCATAAACATTTTCCACTCAAGCGGCGTGTCGTATTCGTCGACAAGACCTCTTTCGCCTTCGGAATTCGTGAAGCGGACATCCTCGCCGTCTTCGTCCAAATCAAAAAATTTGTAGTCGATAAAATATTCGTTGTCGAAGCTGTCGAGAGTTTTAATCGTTGCGGAATAGATAACCATTTTGTGTTCGTAATCGCGGCTGATTGTGTCCGTCAAAAGATATAAATCGTGACCGGTTGCAAACGAATTGCCGACGTAAATCTCTTCCGCCTCCGCCAAGCCGCCCGCAAAAATTATCAAGCCGACAATCGCCGCGAGGAAAAAATTTTTCAACATGACGACACCTTACAAAGTCAAACGCTTGAGCATTTCTTGATAAGCCTCTTCGACGCCGCCGAGGTCTTGACGGAAACGATCCTTGTCGAGTTTTTCGTGAGTGACGGTGTCCCAGAAGCGGCAGTTATCGGGAGAAATTTCGTCAGCCAAAATAACTTCGCCGTCGAGACGCCCGAACTCCAATTTGAAATCAATCAAGTCGACGTTCTTTGCCCTAAGCAAATCGCGCAAGATTGTGTTGACGGAAAAAGCCACGTGTTCCATTTGATTGAGCTCGTCGATTTTCGCCAAGTCCAAAGCCATAATGTGATAGCGATTGAGCATGGGGTCGCCGAGTTCGTCGCTCTTATAATAATATTCGACGACGGGAACGGAAAGTTGAGTTCCTTCTTCCAAGCCGAGACGCTTAACGAGACTGCCCGCAACGATATTGCGAACGACAACTTCCAACTTAATCATGTCAAGCTTTTTGACAATCATTTCGCGTTCGCCAATCTTTTCGACGAAGTGACTTTTGACGCCGCGGTCTTTGAGCTGCTTGAAGAAAAATTCGCTAAGCTTGTTGTTGATAACGCCCTTGCCCTCGATGATGCCGTGCTTTTCTCCGTTGAGTGCGGTGGCGTCGTCTTTGAAGTAAATCAGCAACTCGCCGGGGTTGTCGGTCAAGAAAACGCTCTTCGCCTTGCCTTCGTAGAGTAATTCGCCTTTAATCATTTTAAAACCTCCTTAGAAATTTCAAAGTGCCAACGTTTCCAAGTCGTCGGGCACCCGGATTTTGCCGCTGAAATATTTTTGTCCCTCCGCCCGATAAAGTTTTTTTCGTGCGGAAAAGTTTTTGTCTTCGGTGTGATACAGCAAAAGATTTTTGACGTGAAGTTTCTCCGCAAGCTCGCAGGCGTCCTTAACCGTAGAATGATTCTTGCCGTAGGGGTCGAAGAGGTCGGCTTGAGAATAAAGACAGAACGCCTCGTGCAAAAGCCACTCGGAATTTTCGGCGTAAGGCTTTCCGAAGTCGTTGCAAGGTTCGTCTCCGCAACAGGTCAATTTTTTCGCGTCGCCGATGTCCATTGAAAAGCCGAATTGCTTTGTTTTGGTCGAGTGAATGTCGAAAAAAGTTGTCGCGTGACCGATAACGTTCACAACTTCGCCGTCGGCAACGGGAATTAAATGAAGTCGGTCGCCGATAAAATTCATCTCTTTCGGCTGAAGAAGTTTTTTGGCAACGTCTTCGAGCAGTTGCAAAACTTCGGCGTGCCCGTAAATTTTGGCAGTGCCTTCGTATTCGCGCTGATTCATGTATTGGCAAATCATGCGGACGAGCCACAAAATCCCCGTGAAGTGGTCGATGTGTTTGTGCGTCAAAAAAATTTCGCGCATGTCTTTCCAATCAAAGCCCGCGTGTTTGAGCTGACGAAGAATACCGCTGCCGCCTCCGCCGTCAACCAAAAAATTTTTATCGCCGTCGCTTATCACGAAACAAGTATTGTAATATTCTGTGACGAGCGCATTTCCCGTGCCGAGCATTGTAAGTTTCAAAAAATTTCTCCCCTTAAAGTCCGAAGCGTTCAAAAATCATATCGACGTGGCGCAGGAAAAATTTGTAGTCGAAACAATCGGAAATTTCTTCCGCCGTAAGATATTTCGTGATGTCGGGGTCGCGCTTGACGTTTGTTTGGAAGTCTTCGCCTTCGAGCCAACGTTTCATTGCGTTGCGCTGAACCCATTTGTAAGCATCCTCGCGCAGGATACCTTTGCCGACGATTTCAAGCATGAGCCGCTGACTGTAAATCAAACCGCCCGTGCGATTCATATTATGCAACATTGCGTCGGGATAAACAAGAAGCTTGTCGACAATGTTGGTAATTTTTTTCGTGCAGTAGTCGACGTTGATTGTGGAGTCGGGAAGAATGACGCGCTCAACGGAGCTGTGGGAAATGTCGCGTTCGTGCCAAAGCGTCATGTCTTCCATTGCGGCGATTGCGTTTCCGCGAACAAGACGAGCCATCCCCGCCACGCGTTCACAATTAATCGGGTTGCGTTTGTGCGGCATGGCGGAGGAGCCTTTTTGTCCCGGCGAAAAATATTCTTCAGCCTCGCGAATGTCGGTGCGTTGCAGGTTGCGAATTTCCGTCGCGATTTTTTCAAGAGTGCCGGCAACGATTGCAAGTGTCGTCATGTATTCGGCATGGCGATCGCGCTGAATGACTTGCGTCGCCAAACGGACGGGCGTCAAGTCCAATTTCTTGCAGACGAGCTCCTCAATCTTCGGATCGATGTTTGAATACGTTCCGACCGCGCCGCTCAACTTGCCGACGCTGACAATTTTCTTTGCATGTTCGACGCGCTCAATGTCACGTTCAATTTCCGCGCTCCAAAGCAAAAGTTTCAAGCCGAAAGTCATGGGCTCCGCGTGAATGCCGTGTGTCCTGCCTATGCAAGCCGTGTGTTTGAATTCAACTGCGCGGCGTCTCAAAACCTCGCGGAACTTTTTCAAGTCGTCGAGAATAATTTCCGCCGAACGTTTCATCATGAGGCAAATCGCGGTGTCCTTCACGTCGCTGGAAGTCAAGCCCTTGTGAATATATTTCGAGTCTTCGCCGACGTATTCGCCGACGCAAGTGAGGAAGGCGATAATATCATGGTGCGTGACGGATTCGATTTCGTGAATGCGTTCGAGGTTAAAGTTTGCTTTGGCGCGAATATTTTTTGCGGCTTCGATGGGAATTTCTCCGAGCTCTGCCATAGCGTCGCAGGCGGCAAGCTCAACGTCGAGAATCGTCTGCCATTCGTTTTCAATCGACCAAAGTTTTCCCATTTCGGGCAAGGTGTAACGTTTAATCATCAAAAAATCTCCTTTCAGTCGATTTTTTAGGAACCAGGAACGAGGAACTGGGAACTAGTAGGGATTAGGAAAAAGTCTAGTTCCTAGGGGCTGTTGGTAAATTAAAAGTGAATAACACAAGCAGCGAGTAAAACGAATTTCTCAAAACAAAAAGCCAATTTGTCATAACGAGTAGAGATGTGACGGTAATTCTTGATTCGCTGAAAAAATCTCTCGA
>JAFXTD010000013.1 GCA_017535925.1 Selenomonadaceae bacterium
ATTCTATCTTCTTCCACTGACTGTCTGTTAGGTGATAAAATAAGTTTGACATAAGCATTCCTCGACTTTCAAACTTATTTTATCAGAGAATTGCTTATGTTTTTTTGTTTGTTCGATTTTGCCAACACACCCTAACAGCTAACCGCTAACAGCTAAATTGCAGGGATTATCGAACGCCGCGCAGAATACATGCCGAAAATATTTTGGGAGGCGATTAACTTTGTTGACTTACAATTACTACGGGCACGCCTGCTTCCAACTCGACGACGGCACGACCAAAATTCTCGTAGACCCGTTCTTGACGGGCAACCCCCAAGCGTCAATCAATGAGAAAGATGTTGAGGCGGATTACATTTTGATAACGCACGCGCACGGCGACCATATCGGCGACGCCCCCAACATTGCCGTGAGGACGAACGCGACCGTTGTCGGCATCCCCGAACTTATGGACTTCGGCGGGCAACGCGTCAAGACTATCGGCATGAACTTGGGCGGCACCGTGAAAACAGAATTCGGCTTCGTAAGGATGGTTCCGGCTTTTCACTCGTCGGGTATCGGCGGCGGCATTGCTTGCGGCTACGTTATCGGCGTCGGCGGCAAGGTCGTTTACTTCGCGGGCGACACGGCTCTTTTCTCCGATATGAAACTTATCGGCGAACGTGACAAGATTGACTACGCGATTTTGCCCATTGGCGGGCACTACACAATGGATCCGATTGACGCGGCCAAGGCGGTGACTTTCCTCGACGCGGCTAATGTTATTCCTCTGCACTATGACACTTGGGACATAATCAAGCAGAACGCCGAAGACTTGGTTAAGCTCGTCGAATTCGCGAAAGTTCACATCGTCAAACCGGGACAATCGCTCGAACTCAAATAAAATTTTCCAACCGATAAAAAAAGACCGCTCAATTTAACGGGCGGTCTGATTTTTTTTACGTTCAAATTTTCAACAAGGCTCCGAATTCCGAATCAAACTTTTTAAAATTTTTAACTGCGTCGTGATTGTAAAACGGCAAGCCCCAAATTCGATAGCGGGTGTCGTCGGCGAGGACTTTCGCCTCTTGCTTCAATCGCAACAAAAAATTTTCCTTCCACTTGTCATGCTCAATCAAATGTTCGCCTTTGGGCTCAATGAAAATCTGAAATTGTTCAAAGCCCGCAGAATTTTTCTTTTGCAGGAAGAGAACATAATCCGGCTCGAAGCATGCGCCGTCGTCGAAGGAAAAAATTTTGAACTCACGCTCGTTGCGAATCAAATAAATCTTGTCGTAAATTTTTTTCAGCTCCTCGACGTGCCTGCCGAAATAGGCAACAAAATCTTTCTCCTCGCTCGTGCCGTAGTTGTCGTTGTAAGCGAACCAATCTTCCGCCGCCAAGTCAATGTCACGTTGCGGCTCGCCGATACTTCCCTTTTGGCTTTCGGAATAATTTACAACTTTGTCATGGAAAATTTCACTTATATCCCTCGCAATAAAATTCGTCGTGCCGCGATAAATTTTTGCGGGCTTGGCAAGCTCGACGGAAATTTTTTTCAACACGTCGAACGCGGCGGCATACAAAGTCTCAACGCCGGGCTCGGGCTCGTTGGTCGTAACGGCAACTGTAATGCCTCCAAGATATTTCGCGTCGAGGATAAATTGTCGCGTCGATTTCAAATTCGGGAAGCGCGCCTTCAGCTTGTCGAAATTGTAAATCGGAAACTTCATCAGAGCTTTGTGAACGACGGCATAATTTTTCTCGGCGATTTCTTTAATCGTCTTGTTCCGCGTGTGAAGTTTATCATAGCCCTCGATGCTTTCCGCCATAACTTTATCACTGCCGCTCTTGTCGACGACGCGGGTGAAAGGATAAATTTTTTTCGAAACGACTTCGCTAAATTCTTGATTGAATTCCTCGCGCTCGTTGAGGAAAATCACTCCGCTTTGATAAATTTCGTCGCGCCTGAAACTTTCCTTGAGCTTGTATTCGCAACGGACAACTTTTTTATCAGGCTTCAAACCGATTTTCCGCAAAGCCTCGTGCAGCTCGTTGATATAGAGGCGGTCGTTTTGACAATGATAATAAAGCGTCTCGCACACGCGCAAATCTTCGGCGGCGGTTTGGTCGTATTTGCGTTGAAACTTCGGCTGCTCGTCGTCAAGTCGAAAAGGACAATACCTCGCGCCGCGCCCGATAAGTTGTGCTTCGGCAAGAGTCTCTTTGGGCGAATGCGTTTCATACAAGCGCACAATGTCAAACAAATTCAAAACGTCCCAGCCCTCGTCCAACTTCTTGACCTCGAAGACTGCGCGATAAGGATTGTTTGAATCTTCCAGCGTGTTCAACAAAATTTGATTCTTTTCGGCTTCTTTATCGTCAATCACCAATATGCATCGCTCGGCAGAAAATTCGTCGCGCAATTCGGCGGCAAGTGCCTCGAATGAAATTCCCTTGCTTGAAAAATATTCAAAGGCTCGGCGAATAATTTCAGCGTTATTTTTTTCTGACAGGGTTCGCAATTTTTCGCCGCGCAGATTTTTCACGCTCTCGATAAAATTTTTCATGAACTCTTTTATCTCGTCTTTCTTAAACGCCTTGAATAAAATGACCGGCTTAATGCTCAAGCGGTGCTCTTGGAAAATTTTCAGGCGATATTGGCTCAACACAAGCGCGTTAAAAATTCTGTCCTCAAGCTCGGCTCGCAACGTCATGATTTCTTTCGAATATTTGTCGTCGTAAAAATTTAGCAGAGGATAATTGAAGACAATCAGCGGCTCGTATTTGTTTTTGATTGACGGATTGGCAAGATCGCAAGTCGCCGTGAACTCCAGCAAAATATTTTCAGAGTTCATGCCGAAAATTTTTTCAACGGTATTTTCCCAAGTCTCGCGATTTTCTTTTTCGGCGGCGGAAGGATTGCGCGTGTTCACGTTCAGATGATGAGCCTCGTCGGAAATCAAAACGACTTTGCGCTCGGCGAAGTCTTCGGGCGTCATGCCGTTTTCCTTTGCAAAGTTCATTGTCATGTGCAAGCCCTGCGTCGTCGTGAAGCAAATATTTATCGCGTCGTCGTCAGCGTATTGAAAATTTTCTGCCTCGTTGATTCGGATTCGCTCGCCGTCCAAAATTATTTCGTCGGCAAAAAGATATTTCGTCGATTGCGGATTTAAAAAATTCTCCCGCGTTTTGTCCACGATGTTTTTCAGGTTCACGAAGAACAAAAAATTTCGATAGCCGCGTTTGTAAAGATAGAGAATCAGCCCCGCCATGATTAAAGTTTTGCCGCTGCCGGTCGCCATGTGAAAAAGGACTTGCGTCGGGCGCGGGCATGTGTCGCTTTCAAAATGCGTGATAAAATTTTCAAAAGCCTCCCGCTGATATTTCCGCAGTTCAAATTTCAAATTCGCCACAATGTATTCGGGCACGGGTTTTATAAATCCATGTTTGCGCAAGGAATCATATTCATCATAAAGCACCGCTCATCACTTCCTTTGACCAAAAAAGAATATTCTGATAAAATGATTTTACATAAATAATCGAAAGGCGGCGATTGAAATGACTGACCAAGAAAAATTCAACGCAGAGTTGCAAATGAAAACGAATCTGCAAGAAGCAAAATTTAATATGCTCGTAAATGAACTAAAAGAACAGCGCGAAGATATTCGACAAGCGCAAGCCAAGCACGACGCTGATATTAAAGATTTGAACGCAAGGATTGATTCAAAGTTCGACAACCTAAGCAATCAGATTCACAGCCTTACAGTTGCGGCGGTCGTCGGCTTCGGAGCACTTGCGCTTGCGGTCGGCGGGCTTGTTATATCATTGTTGAAATGAAAGGCGGCGATTGAAATGACTGACCAAGAAAAATTCAACGCAGAGTTGCAAATGAAAACGAATCTGCAAGAAGCAAAATTTAATATGCTCGTAAATGAACTAAAAGAACAGCGCGAAGATATTCGACAAATAAACGCGAAGATTGATTCAAAATTCGACAACCTAAGCAATCAGATTCACAGCCTTACAGTCGCGGCGGTCGTCGGCTTCGGAGCACTTGCGCTTGCGGTCGGCGGGCTTGTTATATCACTGTTAAGTAAAAACTGCGCGTAAATTTTTTGTCGCCGTCGCTTATCGCAAATTCCTCGTCGTCCATGTCGCTCAAGTTCACGTACAGCAAATTTTTATCCGAAAGCTCAAGCAAGAATTTTTTTTGATTGTCCAAAGTCAGTTCCGAAAAATCTTTTGCCGCTTTGTCAATCTTTGCAAGGTCGACTTTGTGACTGATAAAACCCGTCGCCGTCATTCGTTCGTAAATTTTTTTCAAAGTGTCGAAGTCTTCAGCCGCCTCTATCGCCTCGACAAAATTTTGATTCAGCTTGGCAAGTTCGCAGTACACGAAAGAGCCGCCGCCTTTCCAACCGACTTTTTCAGATATGCCGCCGCCCTCGCCGCCGATTACTTTCTTGAGCCGCTCAACCGTCAACGTCTCGATGTAATCCATTTGCTCCACGCCGATATATCGCCGACCCATCTTGTGTGCAACCGCCGCCGTCGTGCCGCTGCCCAAATGATAATCCAAAACCAAATCGCCCGCCTTCGTCGCCAATGTCAATATCCGCTCAATCAATCGTTCCGGCTTCGGCGTTCCGAAAACTAAATCCAAATTCAAAAGTTCGCGCTTGCTGTCTTGGTTGTCGCCAACCTCGTCACGTGTCCAAATTGTTTTTGAAACCAAGCCGTCTTGAACTTCCGATAAAAAAGTTTTTTTACGTGGCACGTTGTTTCCATCTCCGCCAAAATAAACGCGATTGTCTGCAACTAATGCATCAAAACTTTCTTTGCTAAACGCCCAATATCTTCCTTTCGGCGGCAAAAATTTTTTACCAGTTGGCGTTGTAATTTCATATATCAAAGAATCTGAACCCGATTTAGCGGTTAAAGTTGTTGAAGCCCATGCGCCGCGAGGGTCGTTGTCGGGGTTTTTATAACGGGCATTCATTTCTTCGGTTCGCGGCAAAAGATTCGGTCGCCAAATTTCTTTGTCTTTAGCATAAACCAAAATAAAATCGTGACTGTCGGAGAGCCACGTAGCGTCGTTTTGCGGCGAATATTTTTTTTCCCAAATGACGGTGGCGACGAAATTTTTTCTGTCGAAAATTTCATCGGCGAGGACTTTCAAATAATGGCCTTCGTCGTCGTCGATAGAAATCCAAATTGAGCCGTCGGGCTTGAGGAGGTCTTTGGCAATTTCCAAACGATTTTTCATGAAGGTGAGCCAAGTGGAGTGATTGAAGTGGTCGTTGTAGCCGAAGCTGTCGGAGCCGGTATTGAACGGCGGGTCAATGTAAATGCATTTGACTTTCGCGGCGAAAATTTTTTTGAGCGAGGCGAGCGCGAGGAGGTTGTTGCCCTTGATGATTAAATTGTCGTCGGAAAAATTTTCGGCGGGCTTTGCACCTTCAGCGGAGTAACGAGTTGCCTTGATGAAAACTTTCGGCGCGAGCAGCAAATCAATTTCGTCACGGGCAAGCAATTCGTTGTAGAAAATTTCATCGCGCGTTTGGTCTTCGGCAGTCTGTCCGCCTTCGAGGATACAATCTTTGTAGGGGAAGACGAGCGAGACATCCTCTGCTTTGGAAATAAAATTGTCGGACTCATTGACGAGCCCGATTTTGTTTTTGAAGCGGGTGTAGCTGTCGGGGAGAAATTGTCGGTTGTTAATCGTCCAAGCGAATTTGATTTTGTCGAAGACTTTGAAGCCGGCAACGTCCTTGAAAAATTTATCCGCAATATTTTTTTCGGATAAGAGGAGCTGCAAAAGATTTTCGTCGGCGTTCATTGCCGCCTCGAAAACGGCATTGCGCAAAAAATTTCCGTCGTCGGCAAAAAATCTTTTATCGCGTTTCAAAAGCTCAAGCAGTCTGTCAAAAAATTTCTGCAAGATTATCGCCTCCAAATTTTTTTTGCAAGCAAATTCTATTTTGAAAGCGGAAAATCCTTGCACGGCAAATAAAAAAAACGAAGCCCCCGTCGGTTAACCACTCCGGCGGGGGTTATTCGTTTGTGTTGCTTATGTTCGACATGTTTTCGGACTCTTTTTTATTAGCACAAGATTGAATGTTTGTCAAGGTAAATACGGCTTTACAAAAAATCTTTTCGTTGATAAAATTTGCGGCATGAAAAACAAGATAAAAACTTTCGACGCCACGCCGTTTAGCTTGACAAATGTTTTGAATTCGATAAAATCAATGCACTTGACAAATTCGCCGCGAGAAAAGCTCATCGTGATATTGGGCGCGACTTCGACAGGCAAAAGTTCATTGGCATTGACGCTTGCAGAAAATTTCGACACGGAAATAATTTCGGCGGATTCGATGGCGGTCTACAAAAATTTCAACGTGGGGACAGCCAAGCCGACTCAAGCGGAATTGGAACGCGTGCCTCATCATATGATTGACATTTTGGACGCGGAAGAAAAATTTTCTGTCGGAGAGTTTGTAAGACGAGCGCGCCCGATAATCAGCGAACTGAATCGGCGCGGAAAAATTCCAATCGTCGCGGGCGGCACGGGTCTTTACATTCAAGCCCTCGTCGAAGGCTACGAACTGGGCGAAGGAAAAAGTTTAATCAGTCATTACAAACGGACGGGCGAATTGATTTACGACGCGATTGTTTTCGGCTTGACAACCGACCGCACGGAACTTTACGACAGGATTAATCGGCGGACGGAAAAAATATTCGCGGACGGTTTGATTGACGAGGTAAAAAATTTGTTGGCAAGCGGCATAAGCCCGACCGCGCAGGCGATGCTCGGTATCGGCTACAAGGAGGCAGTCGAATATCTTCAGGGCGGCGCGACGCTCAACGAAACGATTTCAAAAGTCGCTCAAGCCACAAGAAATTTCGCCAAACGTCAACTCACGTGGTATCGGCGAATGAAATACATAACGTGGTTGAAAATATAGCTTTGCAAAGGAGAGATTTTAAATGGCATCAGTAAAACCTATCAATCTGCAGGAAAATTTTTTGAACCAGGCGCGCAAGGAAAACGTCCCCGTAACAATCCATCTCGTCAACGGCTTCCAAATTAAGGGCATGATTCGCGGCTTCGATCAGTTCACGGTCGTAATCGACGCAATGGGACGCCAGCAGATGGTCTTCAAGCATGCAATTTCGACAATCACGCCGGCAAGACCGCTCGGAACAAAATTGGAGGAAAAGCCGGCTGAAGTTGTTGCGCCTGCGGAGGAAAATGCAGAGGTTCAGGCGGAATAAAATTTCTTTTCGGCGAGGCAAATAAAATGATTCGAGGCTTTGAGATTCTCGAAGGCTACGACGGAATTCATCTTCCGACGCGCAAGACTGCTTTCAGTGCGGGCTACGACTTGGAGGCAGCAGAAAACATTCGCGTGACGGATAAAAAAATTTCGCTCGTGCCGACGGGTCTCAAAGCCTTTTTTCCTCCCGACGAGGTCTTGTTGATTTATCTGCGTTCAAGTCTTGCCGTCAAGCACAATTTATTTTTGGCGAACGGAGTGGGCGTGATTGACGCGGATTATCGCGACCATATAATTTTGCCTGTCGTGAGTTTGAGCGGCGACTTTGAAATAAAAAAAGGCATGAGGATTGCTCAAGGTATCTTCCAAAAATATTTGACGATTGACGGAGACACAATCGGCGTCGGAGAAATTCGGCGCGGGCGTTTCGGCTCGACGGGCGATTTTTGACAGAGGAAATTGAAATGAACACATACGATTATATCACAGACAAAATAAACGGAATGAAGGCTCAATATCCGTCACTTCGCGATAAGACGGATGATTATGTATTTTCTGCACTCTGCATTAAAGCAAGTTTTTATAAAAGTCCCGCGTTGTTTTTGCATGAAGAAGACTTCGCGGAAATGATAGTCGACAGTTCCAACGACGGCGGCGCAGATATTTTATTGACCGACCCGAATTCCGAAACCTCCGACCTCGTTATCGGGCAGTCGAAATTTTACAAGACAATTACTAAAGAAACTGTGCTCCATGCGTTGCTAAAAATGGCTTCGTTTTATAAGGAAATGAAAGCGGGGCATTACGAGCAATTCAATCATCGCGTGCAAAGTCGATTCCTTACTCTTAGTGCTGAATTGGGCGAAGAATCAAAAATTCAATTCGTTTTTTACACAAGCGCACCCAAAAAACAAATCGACACGGAAGAACTTGAGCGGAAATTTCGCGGGCAATTCGCCAACTCCGCCGCGATTGAAATTTCTATTTTATTTGCCAAAGATATTCAATACGAAATCAAGACGGCGGAAGACATCAGGCAAACTGTTGAACGCGGCAAGATTCAAATTGACGAGGCAAACAATTTTTTGCTTTACGGCGATGACGCGGCTATTGTCAACGTGTCGGCTTATTCAATCAAGCAACTTTACGCCGAGCACAATACAAACTTGTTGTCGCAAAATCTTCGATACCACGTAAGCGGTGGCAATATTGATAAAGAAATTCGCGATACGATTAAAAGTGCCCCCGCGTTGTTTTGGCTCAAAAACAACGGCATAACAATTATTTGCGATGATTTTCGCATTGACGGCAAGGACGTTCATCTGCGCAATTTTTCAATCGTCAACGGCGGGCAAACTACTTACGTACTTCACAAAAGTTCACAAATCAACGCCGCAACTGACCTTTGGCTCCCGTGTAAAATCATTAAGACTTTGGGTGTAACCTGCAAAGAAAAAGCCGCCTTCAGCTTGGAAATTGCTAAAGCGGCAAACGCACAAAAGGCGATTAAGCCTGCCGATTTGAAAGCCAATTCTCCTGAACAACGCAGTTTCGCGCAGATCATGCGAACAATAGGAATTTTTTATCAGACTAAGCGCGGCGAGAACGTTCCGAGTCAATTTGAAACGGCTTATCTGCATACAAAATTGCTTGACGTCGGCAAGTTGTGTTTGGCGGCGATTTTTCAAGAACCGTGCAAAAGTCGTTCAAAGCCCTCTGAAGTCTACAAGCCCGAATACTACAATCCGATTTTCAACGGCGACCAGAAACAAATTGCTAATATCTGCAAAGAATTGCTTTACATCGACGATTACTTCAAGGGAAAATTTTTGCCGAAGTTCGACCGCGAAAATAAGGATATGCCCGACGCTGCCAATCGAATTACTTTTGCACACACTGCGCGGACAATTTGCATAGCGTTTACGGCTCTTGCGGCGCGCTACCACTGCGGCAACCTCACCGACAAAGATATAACGGACTTGACGACTTCGCCCGCCGATTCATACGAAAAACTTCGCGAACTTGGCGATATGAAATTTCTTTTGCCGCTGAAATTTAATACCGAAACTTACGACGCGGCTTTGAATGAACTTTTCGACGCGATAATCAACGCAGGTGCTGAAATTTATTCGGACAAAGCCGAAGGTGATAGAAGTTTAACGGCGGCTAATTTCCTGAAGAAGGACTCCAGCTATTACGACATTTTAAAAAGGCGTTGGGCAACGCTCAAACGAATCATTACCGGAATTTTTGCAGGAGCTTAGCAACATGGATTTATTTAGCAACGTCAATGACGACAAAAAATATCAGCCGCTCGCCGAAAGGATGAGACCAAAAACTTTATCGGACTTCGCGGGGCAAGAAAAAATTTTACGCGGCGCACTCGGCAAGATGATTGCTCAAGGTCAAACGCCGTCATTAATTTTTTTCGGAGCACCGGGCACGGGCAAGACGACGCTTGCAAAAATTATCGCGAACACGACCGAAAGTAATTTCGTTAAAGTCAACGCGGCTCTTTCGGGTATCGCCGAACTGCGCGGCATTGTCAAAGAGGCTCAAGACCAACTGAAATTTTATCGGCGGCGGACGATTCTTTTTATCGACGAGATTCACCGTTTCAACAAGGGACAGCAAGATTTTCTTTTGCCTTACGTCGAGGACGGGCGCATAACTTTAATCGGCGCGACGACGGAAAATCCTTTCTTTGAAGTCAACGCCGCTCTCCTAAGTCGTGTGAAAATTGTTCGCCTCGAAAAACTCACGACCGACGACTTGAAAAAAATTTTGGCTCGTGCAATCGAAGCAGAAAAATTTTCCGTTGAGGAACGTGCCTTGGAAATTATCGCGGACTTCGCGGACGGTGATGCCCGAATGGCTTTGAATCTTTTGGAGCAGGCGTCGTTCACGGGAAAAGTTACGGTCGAGGTTTTGAGCGAATTGCTCGGCGAAAAAATTCGACGCTACGACAAAAAGGGCGACAATCACTTCGACACGGCAAGCGCGTTTATAAAAAGCATGCGAGGCTCGGACGCGGACGCGGCGATTTTTTATTTGGCGAAGATGATTGACGGCGGCGAGGATTTAAAATTTATTGCGAGGCGAATCGTAATTTGTGCGGCGGAAGATGTCGGCAATGCAGACCCTCAAGCTTTGATTTTGGCGAACGCGGCGGCTCAAGCTGCTCAATTCGTCGGCTTGCCCGAAGCCCGAATCATTTTGGCGCAAGCCGTCACGTACATTGCGGCGGCTCCCAAATCGAACGCGGCTTATCTTGCGATTGACAAAGCCCTTGCCGATACTCGCGGCGAAGTCCCGAAACATTTGCGTGACACTCATTACAAGGGCGCAAAAACTTTCGGGCACGGCATCGGCTACAAATATCCTCACGACTTTGAAAATCATTTCGTCAAGCAGCAGTACTTGCCCGATAAAAAAATTTCAGCGCGATATTACGAGCCGACCGAGCAAGGTGCAGAGGCGGCAATTAAACAACGGCTGAAGAATTTATGGAACGTCGATTGACGTTTTTTTTTTGACAAGGCGGCGAGGCGAATTTATAATCATGAAGAATTCCTGTTTGCTTAAGGAGAGATGCACTTGAACTTGAAAAAAATTTTGGCGGCAATCATCTCGACGGCAATGCTTATCGTCAATGCTGCAACGGGCGCGGTCGGAATGCCTTCGTCGGAACTTATGCGCCTTGACGAGGCTCCTCGCGGTGAAATTGCTAGTCCTTTACAAGAGACATTGACCTCCGAAAATTCGGGACTCAATCCCGGATATTCCGTCACGCCGATTCAAAATACCAGACCCGTTAATCCCGAAGATGTCCTGCCGAATGTGACGGCAACGGCGGCTATCGTTATCGAGGCTTCAACGGGGCACGTCCTCTACGAACGCAATCCCGATCAAAGAATGTTCCCTGCAAGCACAACAAAAATGATGACGTTGATAACCGCACTTGAAAGCAACAACCTCGACGAAATTGTCACTGTCGGAGCGGGTGCTTACAACGCGGAAGGCTCGACGCTTTGGCTTGATGTCGGTGAAAAAATTCCTCTCGGCGATTTGCTTTACGGCATGATGTTGATTTCCGGCAACGACGGCGCGATTGCCATTGCCGAACACTGCGGAGGAACTGTTGCCGATTTCGCGGCTCGCATGACGCAAAAGGCTCACGAACTCGGCGCGGTGAATACCAACTTCACGAACGCAAACGGCTTGCCCGACCCCAATCACTACACGACGGCTCGTGACTTGGCGATTATGGCAAAGTACGGTTTCAGCTTCCCGCAATTCGAGGAGATTTGTTCCACCAAAGAAATTTCTTTCGGTTGGATTCACGACGATACAAAACTTTTGCGCAATGAAAATCAAATGCTGTGGCTCTATCGCGGCGCGAACGGAATCAAGACGGGCTACACCGACGCGGCGGGTCGTTGCCTCGTCACTGCCGCAAAACAAAACGGCGTTCAATTAATTGCGGTCGTCCTCGACAGCCTCTATATCTGGAATGATTCGATTTTCCTGCTTGATTACGGCTTCGGTCGCGTGTCAAGTGAAACGTTGATTGAGACGGGGCAAGTCGTTAAAACTTTGCCGGTTGTTTCGGGGCGCAGGAAGTCCATGCCTGTCAAGACGGCGGGCGAAATAATTATGCCGGTCTTCGAGGGCGACGCCAATGCTTATGAAATTGTTTACGACCTGCCGAACGAATTGACTGCACCGATAACGAGCGGTGAGGCAATCGGAAAAATTCGAGTTGTCTTGCCTGACGGTCGGGAGGCGGCTTCGGTCGACGTAGTCACGACGGCAGACGTTGAGCAAAAATCTTTTTTCCGCTTGATATGGGATAAGATAAAAAATTTCTTTGCTTGAGCTTTAAGCTGAAAAAGGAGACTTTCAATATGAGCGATAGAATCAAATTGGCTGACGAACTTCATCGCAAAGGTTTCAGTTGTTCGCAATCGGTGGCGGTTGCCTGCGCGGACTTGGTCGACGTTCCGAAAGAAATTTTATTCAAGGCAACGGAAGGCTTCGGCGCGGGCATGGGCACAATGGACGGCGTGTGCGGCGCGTTGACGGGCGGGCTGTTAATCGCGGGCTTGAAGAACAGCACCGGCAACCTCGACAGCCCGAAATCAAAATCCTCGACGATGAAAATTTCTAAGGCAATGCTGATAAGTTTCCGTGAGAAATGCGGCTCGATTATCTGCCGTGAACTTAAAGGCGTCGACAGCGGCAAGATGCTTTGTTCCTGCCCCGAATGCATTAAGCACGGCGTCGAAGTCGTCGAAGAGCAGTTGGCAATTAGGAATTAGGAATTAGGAATGAGGAATGAGGAATTTTTTACTGAATTTCACGACGATAATTTTTCTGTTGAGCTTAATGAACGTTTCGGAGGCAAGTAACGAACTTGACGAGGCGGAAATCAGATTGGCTTGCGCGATTTGTTCAATGGGAGCTTACAGCGACGACGAAAGTTATCTCATGCGTTCCATGCTCAACGAACGCGGCTGGACGATTGAAAAAATTTCGCAGAAAAATA
Source organism: Selenomonadaceae bacterium (assembly GCA_017535925.1). Taxonomy (GTDB): domain Bacteria; phylum Bacillota; class Negativicutes; order Selenomonadales; family Selenomonadaceae; genus Quinella. The sequence continues at coordinate 12,805 of JAFXTD010000013.1, forward strand.
ATCGCGCCTATGCAAGAGCTTATCTCGTGAGCAAAGACGCCGTGAAGATTTTGACAATCGCGGGCACTGAAAATCTTAAAGACGTTGAAGTTAATTTCCGCGTCGGAAGAGTTCACCTCAATGACGACACGACGCTTGCCCCCAACGAAAAAAAATCGGGCGATAAAATTTTTGTGCACAGAGGCTTCCGCGATTATGCCGATGTTGTTTTGAGTGACGGGCTCGCCGAACGCTTGAAGACCTCCCTCGAAAAAAATCCTCACGAAACGCTTTACATAACGGGGCACAGCTTGGGCGGCTCGGTTGCGACGATTGCGGCGATTCGCTTGACTGATTCGGGCGTCGATAAAAATCAGCTCAAGGTTATAACTTTCGGGGCACCGGCGGTCGGCTCTCATGCCCTTGCAAAAAATTACGCCGATAAAATCGATTTGACTCGTGTCGTCATGCGCGGCGACGTTATCAAAAAATCTCTGCGGGCTCTCGGCTACGTTCACTTCGGAAAAACTTTGGAATATCGTCAAAGCGTCACAAGCGACCACTCGGCTCACAAGATGGCAGTTTATCTTGATTGCGCCCTGCGTGATTATTTCAAAGCGGGCGGCTCTCTTCGCCACGAGGTGCAAAATAAAATCGACACGCCGATTTACGTTGCGCCGATTTTTCTTGTCAAAGGCGATTTTCACAAAACCGACGAAGAAATTATTTTGAACGCCCTCGACGACACTTTACGAAACAATTTCGGCAAGTTGACTTTCGCGCCCGCGCAGAGTGTCGACTTCAAGAAAAAAATTCCGGAAGACTTTGAGGAATTTGTTGACGCCGGCAGAAGTCATGGCTGCAAATACATTTTGATTCGTATCCTTCGCGCAAAAAAAATTCGTGACGCGCCTTTGGGTGACAGGCACGTCACGTTGGAAGAAATTATTTTGGATACGAACGGCATTCCGCTGTCCATGCAGACTTCGGGCGAATCGACTGAAGAATTTACTATCTTCGAGGCGGCTCTTGCCACGCAAGACAATTTGATGGACGGGCTCAAAAATTTTTTCAAATAATCTTTTCGGGGACTTGAGCGAGGGGAACGACTTCCTGCGCGGCGGTCTCCAAATTTTTTATCGTGACGGTTGAATTTGCCGCTTCGTCTTCGCCGACAATCAACGCGAATTTTGCGCCCGACTTTGCCGCCGCTTTCATTTGGGCTTTCATGCTTTTCTTGCCGAAGTCCATTGCCGCCGAAAAATTTTTCCGCCGCAAATCGGTCAAAAGTTTGAATGCATAAACTTCAGCCGCCGAACCGCCGCTCACGATAAACGCGGCGATTTTTTTATTTGACGCGGGAAGATTTTTTTGCAACTCAAGCGCGAGCAAAATTCTTTCCAAGCCCGCCGCAAAACCGACAGCCGGAGTATCGTCACCGCCGATTTCTTTTATCAAGCCGTCGTAGCGACCGCCGCCCGCAACAGCCGATTGAGCACCCAGAGGCGCGTATTGAATTTCAAAAGCGGTTTTGGTGTAGTAGTCGAGCCCGCGCACCAATCGAGGATTTACTTCAAAAGGAACGTCCGCCGCCGTCAAAAATTTTTTCACGGCATTAAAATGTTCGCGGCAATCGTCGCAGAGGCAAGTTTCAATCTTTGGCGCGTCGTCCATAAAATCTTTCAAGCCGTCAATCTTGCAATCGAGGATTCGCAGAGGATTTTTCTCAAGCCTCCGACGACAATCCTCACAAAGTTCGTCAGCCTCCTCCGTGAAATATTCCGTGAGCTTCCTTCGAAAAATCGGGCGGCATTCGGGACAACCGACCGTATTTATTTTCAAGGTCAAGTCGTCAAGCCCCAAGCTCTTTAAAAATTCCCAAGCCAACAAAATTATTTCGGCGTCGACTGCAGGATTTTTTTCGCCCAAAGCCTCCACGCCGAATTGATGAAATTCTCTCAAACGACCCGCCTGCGGTCTGTCGTAGCGAAACATTGAGCCGATATAAAAAAGTTTCACAAGCCCGGCGTTCGCGTAAAGTTTGTTCTGCAAGTAGGCGCGCACAACCGACGCGGTGTTTTCGGGGCGCAAAGTTATCGAGCGGTCGCCTCTGTCGGTGAAGGTGTACATTTCCTTATCGACAACATCAGTGCCCTCGCCTATGCCGCGTTTGAAAAGTTCGGTGTGCTCAAAGGTCGGCGTCCGAATTTCCTCGTAGCCGTAAATTTCACAAAGCTCACGAATTTTATTTTCAAGCCGAACCCAACTTTCAACTTGGCTCGGCAAAATGTCTTTGGTGCCTCTCGGTGCATTTGTCAGCAATGTTTCAACCTCCTCAAATTTTTAAATCGGCGACGGAAAATAAAACTGCACTCCCCGAAATTTTTACGCGCTCATTCAAAACTTCACAATGTAAAATTCCGCCGCGAGCCGAAGCTTGTCGTGCGATAATTTTTTTCTTGCCGAAGTGCTCCGACCAATACGGCGCGATTAAACAATGCGTCGAACCGGTCACGGGGTCTTCGGCGATTTTTATTTTCGGCGCGAATACCCTCGACACGCAATCGAAATTTTTATCGACGGCACTCACCGCTTGCGTCAAGCCGTCAAGATTTTTCAGCTTGTCGAAATCGGGCGAAAGATTTTCCACAGCCTCCGCCGAATCCAAAATCATCAGCAAATCGCGGGCAAGGTACGCCTCCAAAACTTTCGCGCCAAGTGCCTCTTGCATTTCGTCTGTCACGGGAATTTTTTTCGGCTTGTAAGCGGGGAAATTCATTTCAAAAAATTTTCCCTTGCGCTCGACAAAAAATCTTCCGCTCAATGTTTCAAATTCAATTCGGTCTGCAGTCGTCTCAAAGAAATTGAAAATCACAAAGGCGGTTGCAAGCGTGGCGTGTCCGCAAAAATCAATTTCGGCGGCGGGCGTGAACCACCTCAATCGATAAAAATTTTTCTCCTTGACTGCAAACGCCGTTTCCGACAAATTATTTTCGCGGGCAATGTTTAGCATCAATTCTTCGGGCGGAAAATTTTCAACGACACAAACCGCCGCAGGGTTTCCTCCGAAAATTTTTTCCGTGAAAGCGTCAACCGTGAATTGTTTCAAATTAATCGCCTCAATTCCTCAAGCAGTTTATTAACGTCTTCCTCACGCGTCGCCCAACTCGTCGCCAATCTGATAACCGTTTTATCGACGGAAATTTTTTCCCAAAAACTGAACTCGACCCGCTCCGATAAAATCTTTAATTGCGCATCGCTCACCACGACAAAAATTTGATTAGTCGGCGCATCAAGGAAAAGTTTACAACCCAAATGTTTCAACTCGTTGCGAATTTTTTCTGCTGCATCAATCGCCCGTCGCCCGATTTTAAAATACAAATCGTCGTTAAAGAGCGTATCGAATTGCACGCCGAGAATCCTGCCCTTTGCAAGGAGTGCGCCGCGCTGTTTGATAATCGTGAAAAAATGCGGGACAAGATTTTTTTTGAGAACGACCGCCTCGCCGAAATACGCGCCGCATTTTGTGCCGCCGATATAAAATGCGTCGCAAAGCTCGGCAAGATTTTCAAGCGAGACATCATTTTTATCGGAAGCCAAAGCATAAGCAAGCCTCGCGCCGTCGACGTAGAGTGATAAATTTTTTTCACGGCAAATTTTATTCAAAGCTTTAAGTTCGTTGAGAGTGTAAAGCGTGCCGTATTCGGTCGGTTGAGAAATGTAGACCATGCCGGGAAAAACCATATGCTCGCGGTTGCCGTCCGCAAAAAAATTTTCGACGAAAGCTTTAACGTCGCCCGCTAAAATTTTTCCTGCGTGATGAGGAAGCGTCAAGACTTTGTGCCCGCCGAATTCAATCGCGCCCGCCTCGTGAATCGAAATGTGCCCGCTGTCCGCTGCGATAACTCCCTCGTAAGATTTCAACAACGCGCCGATAACAACAGCATTGGTTTGCGTGCCGCCGACCAAGAAAAAAATTTCGGCGTTGGGAGCATTGCAAGCCTTGCGAATTTTCTGCCGCGCCGATTCGCTGAATTCGTCCGTGCCGTAACCCGCCGTCTTAAAAAAATTTGTCCGTTCAAGATTTTTGATAATTGCGGGGTGCGCACCTTCCTCGTAGTCAGACGCAAAAGAAATTTTCTCAACCAAATAAAATCCTCCTGAACGTGTCAAAGTTAATCGTCTCTTGCGGGCGGCAGTAAATCGCGAAGACAATTTCCTTGAAGAAGCCGTCGAATTCCGGCAAAATTTTTTTGTAAGCCTCCGCGACGACTTTGGGATTATTTTTGAACGCGCCGCAACCGAAAGCTCCCGTCACGAAAATTTCTGCGCCGTGATGTGCAACGACCGTGAACATGTGCCGAAGCCTCGACTCTTGCAAATTAAAAAGTTCCTCGTCGCCGATTGTCAAGTTCCTCAAGTTCGGGGCAGCAATCGTTATCACGTCGACCAAGTCCCGGTTGTCGCGGGGCAAGCGCGTCGGTTTATCCGCATCGTTTTTGCAAATGATAATTTCGGGCGAATAAATGCAGGCGTCGTCGTGAAGAGAGTTGCCGCGTTCGCGATTGACGGTGTAAAATTTTTTCCAATTATCTTCGGTGTTGAGCACGGGGTAAAGCGTCGAACAACGGCAAAGAGCCTCTTCTTGAGCACGCGAACCGTGACGAACACCGCCGCCGGGATTTGTCGCAGAGGCAAAGTTGTGCACCGCGATTTTTAATTCCAAGTGTTTTCGTTGCATGGCAATCGCCGCTTCCAAAGTTCGACGCCTGACAACAGAGACCGTCGTATTTTTGAATCGGCGTTGAGGCAACGGAGGATAATCGTCCGCCGCGTAAAAAGCCGTGCCTTTTATCGAATCTTTTATCGCTTGCCGCAAATTTTCGTCCGTCTTGTAAAAAGCTTCCGTGTCGTGAAAAACTTCAATCATCTCTTCGCGCGTCACGTATGCCACAATCAATCCCTCCTCCGTAGACTTGCGCCAAAATTTTTTCGCGTTGAGTGATATATCTTTCGAGGTCTTGCATGTAAGTTTTCAAGTCCTTTGCGTTGAAGGCGGTACGAATTTTCCAAGCAGTGTGGTCGGGAACTTTGGTCGACGCCGCCGCTCCGATACCCAAAATCGTTTGACGTTCGCCCATAATCTGAATGTTGTAAATGCCTTCCGCGCCGCGAGTGCACCAGCCGACATTTTCAATCTGCCCGCTCATGTAGCCTTGCCGATAAAGATAGTACGGAAAAAATTTTTCGCCGCGCAGAATTTTTTCGGCACAGTCAGCCATCTTGCGAACCTCTTTATCTTCGGGCAAGTCGAAATCTTCCAAGCGGTTGAGTTCGTCGGCGAGGCGTGTCTGAAGTTTTGAACCGCGCTTTATCGCCAAAGAATGAATCGTCACGTCGTCGGGCTTGAGTTCCAAAATTTTTTTCAGCGTCTCTTTGAAGTCGGCAAGCCTTTCGCCGGGCAAGCCGATAATCAAATCCGTGTTAATCTTCCAATCGCTCGCCGCACGCAATTCGTTGAAAGCTCGTGTCACGTCTTCGACGGTGTGTTTTCGCCCGATTATGTCAAGCGTCTTTTGATGCATGGTTTGAGGATTGACGCTGACCCGCGTGACGTTGAAATTTTTCATGACGGAAATTTTCTCGGCGGTTATCGTGTCGGGTCGCCCGCATTCGACGGTAAATTCCTCGACGCCCGCGCCGTAAAAATTTTTGTGAACGGTCTCAATCATTTCGGCGAAAAAATTTTCGGGCAACGCGCCGGGAGTTCCGCCGCCGATATAAATTGTCTGCACTTCCAAGCCGTAACGATTAATCGCGTTCGCCGCCGCCTCAATGTCACGCGTCAAAGTCGCCATGAAATTTGCGATAATTTCTTCGGAAGGCAAAACAAACGACGGGAACGAACAGTAAAGGCAACGCGTCTTGCAGAAGGGAATCCCGACGTATACGCTGATTTTTTTTTCGCCCGAACGAATTATCGGCAGCTGTCGAAGAGCAACCTCCGTCAAAAGTTCGGCCTTATCGCGTTCGGTCAAAAAGTCTGAACAAATGCGGCGGCAAATTTTATCGCGGTCAATGACGCCCTGACTTGTGACGCCGTAGCCCTCGCGCAACCACCGCTGAATAATTTTCGTCGGACGCACGCCGTGAAGAATTCCGTAAGGCACCTCGTCAAGCCCCAAATTATAAATCAAAAGCCTATACAAATTTTTTTTGACGAGGCGATTGACTTCCGCGCCGAATCTTTCATCGGGGCGAACGAGGGAACTTTTCCTGAAAAAATATTCGACGCCGAAGAGAACGATTTTAATTCGCGTGATAACTTTCCTGCCGATAATCTCGTTGAAAATTTCCAGCTCGTCGAAGTCCGCCTCCGCTTTGCCGACCTCGATTTTGAGAGAGCGGAGCACGTCGCCGACATCTTTTGAGAAATCGTATTTGCCGCGAAGATTTAAAGTTTTTATTTTGATGCTCAAACTTTCAATCTCCTTTCCGGCGGCACTCACTGCAGTAGCCGAAAAATTTTACCTCGTGATTGAGAATTTGAAAGCCGGACTTGGCGGCAATGTCATCTTCCAGCTCGTCAAGCAAATCTTCCTCGAATTCGATAACCTTTTTGCATTTGAGGCAAATCAAGTGGTGATGATGATGGACTGTCGGGTCGGCGGTGTTGAGTTCGTAGCGGGCGCAGCCGTCGCCGAATTCGACTTTAACGAGGATGCCCAGCTCGCTCAACAAATCCAAAGCACGATAAACCGTCGCCAAACCGATTTCCGAATTGTTTTCGCGAAGAATTTTATAAACGTCCTCCGCGCTCATGTGATGATAATCCGAGTGTTCAACAAAAATTTGCAGAATCTCCCTGCGTTGAGGTGTCATCTTATAACCGCGCTCCGATAATTTCCCGCGCAGGTCTTCCAATCCGAACAGTTGCCGGTTTTCGCTCATGTTAAAGCCTCCTTCATCTTTTGAAGAAATTATATCAGTTCGAGCGTTTCCTAACAAGGTGTTTAGCAGGAACAGGGAACAGGTTTCTAACGGCTGACCGCTTTGACTTTTCCGGCAGTCCCTACCCTACTTCCCTATTTCCCCACTTCCCTAACGTAGAGGAATTCGCTATAATGATAAAAACTTTTAAGGAGCTGGTCGATTTGACGGAAAAAGAAAAAATGCTCGCGGGGCAGTGGTATAACGCGAACTTCGACGAGTCTTTGATTGAAGAGCGGGCGATTGTCAAAGATTTGTGCTTGGAATTGAACAGGACACCGATGCAAGATTTATCGCGGCGCAGAAAAATTTTGCGGGAAATTTTGCCGCACGTCGACTCGGACTCCGTAGAAATTTTGTCGCCGTTCATGGTCGACTACGGCTACAACATTTATCTCGGCGCGGGCACTTTCCTCAATCACAACTGTTATTTCATGGACTGCGTTGAAATTCGTTTCGGCAAAAAAGTTTTCGTCGGTCCGAATTGCGGATTTTACACGGCGATTCATCCTCTCGATTTTGTTAAGCGCGCAGAAGGTTTGGAAATGGCAAAGCCGATTGTCATTGGCGACGATGTGTGGCTCGGCGGCGACGTGACTATTTTACCGGGCGTGACGATTGGCAGCGGCTCGGTTATCGGTGCGAAATCCCTCGTGACGAAAGATATTCCCTCGAACGTCATGGCTTTCGGAAATCCTGCGCGGGTCGTGAAGAAAATCGGCATGGAGACTTTGCTGGTATGACACGCGACAAAAAATTTTATTGGCAACTGTTCAAGTCGACGTTTATCGTGAGCATGTTCACGGTCGGCGGCGGCTATGTGATAATCCCTCTGCTCAAAGCAAAATACGTCGACGAATATCATTGGATAAGCGACGAGGAAACTTTAAACATGGTGGCAATCGCGCAATCGACACCGGGCGTCATGGCAGTTAATACGGCTATCATGCTCGGCTATCGCATGGCGGGAGTGGCGGGCGCATTGACGGGAATGTTTGCAACAGTTTTGCCGCCGCTTATCATAATCACAATCGTTGCAACTTTTTATGACCTCGTCGCCTCCAACGAATACGTTCAGCTCGTCTTGAAAGGTATGCAATGCGGCGCGACGGCTCTTTTGCTCAACGTGGCGATTGACCTTCTCAAAAAACAATTTTCAAAAAAACTCATCCTGCCGATTGTGATAATTCTCGGCACGTTCGTTGCGAATTTATTTTTCGGCGTGAATATCATGGCACTCGTTGCGATTGACGGCATTGTCGGCTTCTTCCTTATGCGCGACAAAAAATATGAGTGAGGAGGCGGCAACGTGATTTATTGGCTTTTGTTTTTTGAGTTCGCGAAGATATCTTTGGTTTGCGTCGGCGGCGGTTATGCCTCAATGCCTCTGATTCAAGCGGCGGTCGTCGATACTTATCACTGGTTGAGCTTGAGTGAGTTCATTGATATTTTTACAATTTCTCAAATGACGCCCGGACCGATTGGCATAAACGCGGCGACTTTCGCGGGCATGAAGATTGCCGGTTTCGGAGGAGCTGTCTGCGCGACAATGGGTTTCGTGACGCCGAGTATTTTCCTTTGCATTGCGCTTGCGAAAATAATTTTCAAGTACGGAGACTTGGGCGCGATTCACGGAATTTTGAACGGCTTGCGTCCGGCTGTCATGGCTTTGATTGCGGCGGCTTGCGTGAGTTTCGTTTTGCTTGCCGTTTGGAACGCGGAAAAAATCCCCGAAAATTTAATCGATACCTTCGACTTGAAAGGCGCGATAATTTTAATCGCGGCACTTGCAGCCGTCCGCATGAAAATCGGCGTGATAAAAGTTTTGCTTGCAAGCGGCGCGGCAGGTTTGATTTTGGGATTGGTGGCAACGTGACGTTGCATCCAATGTTCGCGATTAAACAAACGATAAATTAAACTTGTCCCCGCGCTCGGACAAAAAAATTTTTGGGTCGGTGATTTGATTGAGCGACGTGATAATTTTGGTGATGATTGTCTTGATGATTTTCTACGCTTTCGGAGACGACATCTTCACGGAATGAAAAAGCGCACTTCCAAAAAACGGAGGTGCGCCATTTTCATTTGCTTATTCGAAATCATTTCTTGCGATTTTTAAAATCCTCGTCAAGTTCTTTGCGCCAAGCGTCATCTTTTGCCTCATCGGTCAATGTACCGCGGCGAGTGCAGGAGACGAATTTGCTCATTGCAACGTAAATTTGTTTGGTGCCAAGTTCGTCGGAATGATAATTGACGGCGCGGCTTGCGTCGATACCGATATGGTCGGCAAATTCTTCGGCGTCAAGATTTGCACCGAGAAAGATGAATTCCCAACCGAGTCCCTTTTGCTGTTTGATAAGTTGTTTAATTTCCTTGTAGCGGAACTTGCGGCTGGCGTTTTCCATGCCGTCTGTCGCAATGATGAACAAAGTTTTCTGCGGGCGGTCTTCTTCGCAAGCGCGTGTGTGAATGTTTTTGATGTGATTAATTGCGTTGCCGACGGTATCGAGCAGGGCAGTCCTTCCGCCGACGCGATAATCTTTTTTGGACAAAGGCTCAATCTCTCCGAGCGAAACTCTGTCATGAAGGACGCTTGACCTGTCGCTGAAAAGAATCGTCGAGACAATCATATTGCCTTCGGGCTCCGCTTGTTGTCGTTCAATCATGGCATTGAAGCCGCCGACGGTGTCGTTTTCCAAGCCTGCCATTGACCCGCTGCAATCGAGAATAAAAACTGCTTCCATATGATTTTCCATTATAATCATCCTCCTTTGATTTGAGGCGATTATATTACGAATCTTCGAGGAGCTTGTTTGACTTTTCCCTTCGGCGCGGTTTAGCTGTTAGCTGTTAGCGATTAGCTGTTAGCTGTTAGAAAAACCCTGACCCCTTTGATTAATCCTCTTGCAAAAAAAGTTCAGTATTAATCCTTGAATGACGATAAACTATGAAATAGAATTCTATCAGGATAAAAAATTTTTTCAAGTGAGGAGTTGATTTGTAACATGCCATTAATCGATGGAGGCTCAACCGGCATAAGACCGATAGACCGACAACGACCGACGGAGAGTACCGACCGAGTACGTCGACGCGATGACGGAGGCGGCGGCTTTCGACCGCAGACCACAGTCAACTTAAAGACGGCGATTCAAGATATAGCGGCGACGCTCGGCAAAATCGGCACGGAAGAAAAATACGGGATACAAAGGTTGCCAAAAGAGGTGGGCGATGTCGTCAAAAATATTTTAAGGCAATCACTTTCTTTGGAGGCGACACTCGGCAAGGGCATCGGCAGCACGGTCGAGAGTCAGCGTTTTTCAATGGATCAGCTCATGCTTTTTTCGCGAATGCTTTTGCAAATCGGAACGCTTGCCGAAAAAGGTTACTCAATGAAATTGAGTGAGGACACTCAAGCTTTGCTTTCGACTTTCAAAGAGGCAATCGTCACTGAAGAGGGCGGCGACGAGTTGGAACCGATTTTGATAACGAAGGCGGCTTTTGAGTTGGTCGACGCCAAAACCGCCGAGCAACTTCCCGAAGCTCTCTACGAAATTTTATCGCAACTTGCTCAAGCCCCCGTTGCCTATCAAGAACAGCCGCAATCCGAAGGCATGCAATTCTTAAAGCAGTTGGTAAAATATTTCATGCCGCGTCCGGAAGTCGACAACTTGCAACAAGAACAGCCGCAACAACCGCAACCGCAACAAGGACAACAGCCGCAGGGCGCGACGCAAAGATTTTTGGAGTCGATGTTCAGAAGTTTCGGCGGGAAATTTGCTCAAGGACAGCAAGGTCAATTCACTCAACCGAATGTTCAAGGTCAACCTCAAGGACAATTTAATCAGCCGAACGTTCAAGGACAACCTCAAGGACAATTTAATCAGTCGAACGTTCAAGGTCAACCTCAAGGACAATTCACTCAACCGAATGTTCAAGGACAGCCTCAAGGACAATTCACTCAACCGAATGTTCAAGGACAGCCTCAAGGACAATTTAATCAGCCGAACGTTCAAGGACAGCCTCAAGGACAATTTAATCAGCCGAACGTTCAAGGACAACCTCAAGGACAATTTAATCAGTCGAACGTTCAAGGTCAACCTCAAGGACAATTTAATCAGCCTAACGTTCAAGGGCAACCTCAAGGACAATTCAATCAGTCTAACGTTCAAGGACAACCTCAAGGGCAATTCAGTCAGTCGAATCTTCAAGGGCAACCTCAAGGACAAATTAATCAGCAGAATTTTCAAGGGCAACCTCAAGGACAAATTAATCAGCAGAATTTTCAAGGGCAACCTCAAGGACAATTCACTCAGCCTAACGTTCAGGGGCAAGCTCAAGGACAATTCACTCAATCTAACGTTCAAGGACAACCTCAAGGACAATTTAATCAGCTGAACGTTCAAGGACAGCCTCAAGGACAATTCAATCAGTCGAACGTTCAAGGTCAACCTCAAGGACAATTCACTCAACCGAATGTTCAAGGACAGCCTCAAGGACAATTCACTCAATCAAACGTTCAAGGACAAGCTCAAGGACAATTCAATCAGTCTAACGTTCAGGGGCAAGCTCAAGGACAATTTAATCAGCCTAACGTTCAAGGACAAGCTCAAGGACAATTTAATCAATCGAATCTTCAAGGGCAAGCTCAAGGACAATTCACTCAATCGAATCTTCAAGGGCAAGCTCAAGGACAATTCAATCAGCCGAATCTTCAAGGACAACCTCAAGGACAATTCAATCAGTCTAATCTTCAAGGTCAACCTCAAGGACAATTCACTCAACCGAATGTTCAAGGGCAACCTCAAGGACAATTCACTCAATCAAACGTTCAAGGGCAACCTCAAGGACAATTCACTCAACCGAACGTTCAAGGGCAACCTCAAGGTCAATTCACTCAGCCGAATGTTCAAGGGCAAGCTCAAGGGCAATTCAATCAGCCTAACGTTCAAGGACAAGCTCAAGGACAATTCACTCAACCGAATGTTCAAGGGCAAGCTCAAGGGCAATTCAATCAGCCTAACGTTCAAGGGC
>JAFXTD010000014.1 GCA_017535925.1 Selenomonadaceae bacterium
ACGTTGTCGAACGCTTTTTCCAACGCATTAAAGAATTTCGTCACATCGCAATCAGATTCGACAAGCTCGATATTTGTTTCTTGAATTTCATTTTTCTTGCCGCTTTTATTCGCCATCTTTAATTTACCAACACACCCTAGTAGAATCATTTTCTTCAGTATAGAGTTGAATCTTTGTATTTTCGGTGTAAACATATTCCAATGAGCAACCGACTGATTTGGAAAGCGTATCGCTGAAGAGCTCGTAAAATGTATGAAGTAAAAACTCACCGAGAATATCACTTTTCGACTTGCCGGCATCATTAACTTTGCTCCCGGTAATAAAATCAAAACAAAGTTCTTTTACCAAGGGAAAATAATAAATGGCTTTAGCTATCGTGCTCTTACCTGCGGCTTGTGCGCCCGTCAAGACGATGAATTGAGCCAAATCCATTTCACATTCTTTTATCGGTCCGAAGTTATGTATAATTATTTTCTGCACTTTTCTACACGTCCTTATAATGAATGGCTAACAGATTCGACAACTGTATTTTCTTTACCTGCCAAAACTTCTTGACCGAATCGGAAAAGCTCATTAAAATTCGACTGTGAATAAATTTTACGGGAAGTGATAGCATGGCAAACGTGTCGGTGGAAATTAAAATGGATGAAGAACTGCAACGAGCGGCAACGGACGTATTTGAAAAGTTGGGGTTGGATTTTTCGACAGCGATAAAAATTTTCTTGAAGAGAGCTGTATTGGCAAACGGAATTCCTTTCAACATGACTTTGCCCAAACGCAATTACAAAGCGGAGCGTGCTGTTCGCGCCATGCAAGAATTGAGCGACGCTTGTGCAATCAATGGCGTTTGCAATTTGACGTTGGATGATATTAACGCAGAGATTATTGCCTCGCGACTAGAAAGGGAGGCTCGCGCCGCAAAATGAACTATTACGCCGTGCTTGATACAAATGTACTTGTGTCCGCGCTTATACGCAAAGAATCAGTGCCGGGAGAAGTTGTCACTCACGCACTCGAAGGAAAAATTATTCCGCTTGTGAACGCTGAAATTCTTGAGGAATATAATTCAAATTCGACGAGCAAACCTTTGAGGTCATAATAGCCTGAATAATATCCCGTGCAATTACAGAGGAATTCTTTCCCGATTCCAAAGACGCAGTGTTTTACGAAATTGTAATGGAATCTCGCAAAGAGCACGACGCCTATTTGGTTACGGGGAATTTAAAGCATTTTCCACAACGAACATTTATAGTTACGCCGCGTGAGATGTTGAACATTATTGAACTTGAAGAATAAATTTTTGTGTGCGTGGGGCATTACCAGAAAAAATCTATGGAAAAGATAGTAAAAGCAAAATTAATTTTACCGAATATGGGCATTCATTCGTCGTCGATTGCGTATTCGGCATAACGAACATCAACTTGAACGCTACGGCGTTCTTCAGCGTCAACGACTTTTTCGGCGCGTCGTTTAATTGCGGCGACAAATTCTTTGCTCTGAGTAATTTCCGCCACGTCCTCGAAAACTTCGCTAATCCAGCAGAAAGTATCATCGTCGCATTCGTTCTCGATAAAGTTAATCGTCTGCGTCATGTCGCGTGAAAGGATTTTCGTTTCCTCGTTCCAGCATTTTTGAATGTTAATGTAATCTTCAGTGTCAAGTGCCGGTCTTCGCGCTACTACTTCGACGATTTCCGATTTAATCATTTTTTCTTTCACATCAAGTAAAAAATTCTACGTCGATATTTTTTTCGGCCTCGGCGATTGATTTACCGTCAAATAAAATTTTAGCGTCGATTAATTTTTTCGCGGCTTGTTTAATGGAGCTAAGATTATTTTTTATTTCGACACAGTAGCAGGGAACCTTATCTCCAAGACGCCAGATTGAAATTTTCAAACCTTCAGCGGAGTTTTCTTTCTGGAAGTTATATTGGACGCCTGCGTAAGAAAATTCAATTTCGTCGTATTCGGTTAATGTCTTCCGAAAATTTTTTAACGTCATACCGTTCATTCATCAAACACCTTCTCAATGAATTTTTTGTAATTGTCATATTCAGTCGATGTCAAATAAATGTGTTCCTTCTGTCGAATGCCATCAATATAAATGTGCTTATGCAACGACATTTTACCGTCTCGTATATGGTAGTCAATATCCATTTTGGGTTTGTTGTCGTCGCCGAAAATTCGCATTTGTTTGAAGACGCCATTTTTACCGTAAAGCAAATAAGAAACGTTGGGAACTTCCGAGTTACGCGGTAAGTTGTTACTTCCTTTCGAATCCGGACGGAGAATCGGAATACCATACAAAGAACCTGTAGCGTGCCGGCCTTTAGGGATATTTTCCATTGCGGATAAAGTCTTTGAACCTTTGGTGTTAAGACCGCGATTAGGATCACCTGTGCCCATTTATCTGACCTTCTTTCTGACTTGCGAAAACCGGTCGGGATAATGGACGAAATTTGTCTTACACATGATATTGGCGGAAAAACTTTTCGCTCTATAGGCGGCTTTGATAACGTTAAAATTTTAGTCAAAGAAAGCGGCTCCGTCAAAGCTCCCGAATTTTCGCATACAGCCGGCAGAATTTACGCCATTGTTCAAGACGGCAAATACTGTAACAAGGGAATTCCCATTTCTGAAAAAGAACAGGCTTTGGTCAACGAGATAAAAGAAAGGTTCGGTTTGCAATGAGAATCAATGAGTATAATAGCTTGGACGAATTTATTTACGAGTACGACAGCGGCCGTTGCCCCTCTACAGAAACTCACGGACGCAAGTTCATGGGCATTGAATTTTTATATCGCGGCGTCTATTATCGTATGTGCTATGAGCCTTCCGAAAACGACGACGAGCCCCGATTTTATTACGTCTACATCATGCACTGCGAATCGCGAGACTATCCCACCGCTGACAGGTTTGAAGTGATTGGTCGTTACGAAAAATTTCAAGACCTGCTGAACAAGTTTTTTATCGGCGGCATTCCTTTTAAAGGTGTCATAATGGACGACAACACTGAAATTCTCAGTCAAGATTAGTCAACTTTTTGTCAACCTCTCGTCTCTGTGCTATAATCGCGTCGATGCAAATCCTCTCTTCCACAGCATCAATCCAATTTGAGAGGAGGTGTTGAAAATGGCGTGTGTACTGACCTCGCTTGTCATCGGTGTGATTGCCGGTATCGCCGCTAATTACATCTACGACAAGCTGAAGAAGTAGTTCGACGCGATTCTACTTGCCCCTGACAATCGGTCTAGTCATCCGGTTAGGCAAAACGAAGCCCCCGCACGGTTAGTCATTCCGGCGGGGGTTTTTCTTCGTTTGGTGTTAAAATGACGTGTGTATTTGCCTCTTTTATTTACCGCGCTCAATTTACCACAAGCTCAATTTTTTGTCAACGCCTCGTAAAGTTTCATAAGCTCGCCGACGATTTTTGATTCGTCGTCTAAAAAATTTTCAAAGCCGTATGCTTTGGCGACTGCAAGGTCGTTTTTTTTGTGCGCGTCTCGTAAATCACTCGGCATGGTCAATTCGTCGTAGAGGTCGGCAAGCGTGCAGTTAGGAACTAGGAACTGGGAACTAGGAACCAGTTTACTTTTCTCTGCTATGTCCCTAGTTCCTAGTTCCTCGTTCCTATATTTTTTTCGAACGTCCAAAATATTTTGCGCCGTCTGTTCAATCAAATTTTTCTGCTCCTCCGTCGGCCGGCACCAAACAAAATTATTGTACACCACGCTACCCGAATATCGATAATCGGACTTCAAACGACCTGCAACCGCTCTCATCCATGCCATGTGAATTGAACTCGTCAATATCCCGAAATGATAAATCTGCGCGGCGGGCACGATTGAAGTTGCGTCGCTTGCGATAATTTCGGGCGGCATAAATCCAATCGGAATATATCGGCGATTTTCTGAACTGACACGAGGAATTAAAAGATAGTTCGTTGTCGGTTGTCTTATTTCTTGAAAAAGTTGCGACGTTTCAGCTGATTTTCGAGTGTCGGCTTTTTTGCTTGCCAATCGAAAATTTTTTACGGCTTCAACACGTTGATAAAGTTCTTTGCTCTTGCGAATTTCATTTGGCGCAACGTCGACCAACCAAAAACAATATCTAAGCTTGCCGTTGATAAATTCTTCCGCGCCCATGTACTGACGAATAAATTTTTCGAGCGCGGGCTCACGTTTCAAAATTTTTTTGCGTTCATCAGCAGAGAAAAGAAAATTTCTTCCGTCAGTCGCTTTATTTCCCCAGAAAATTCGTGGAACGAAGTCTTGAAGATGTTTTGCGCGGCTCTCAATAAAAATTGTCGGGGCGTCGACGAGATATGGATTTATATTTTGCGCGGGATAAACTTTTTCGCCGTCAAAAATTTTTTTATCGACGGAAAGATTTTTATCAGCCATGCCGACAACCACGCAATGAATCGCCGCCTTATGAAAAGATTCGCTGTCCCATTTGAAAGTTCGGTGCGCGAAAATAATTTGCATGCCGTAAGTGTCGAAAATTTTTTTCCAGAGCGGCGTAACCTGTTCGCCTTGAGTGATTGAATTCGTGGAGACGAAGGCGGCTTTAATGTTCGTGCCTTGCATGAGCTTTGCGGCTTTGTGATACCACGCGCCGACGTAGTCAATGCTGTTTGAAAGTTTAATCTTGCCGAAAATTTTCACGGCGTCAGACTTTTGAGCGGCGTCCATCATGCTCGCCCCAACAAACGGCGGGTTGCTGATTATGTAATCGGTCTTTGCCCAGTCGACGTGCAAGGCGTTGGCTTGAATGATATTCGGATAACTTTTGAGCGGGAAGAGTTCCAAGCCCTTGTGAACAATTTCTTCGGTCTCGCGTTTCATTTTAATTTCGGCAATCCACAGCGCGGTTTGAGCAACGGCAACCGCGAAATTATTTATCTCAATGCCGAAAAAATTTTGGATAGAAATTTTAATGGGGTCGTCGAGTTCGCCGAGCGCGATTTGCGTGCCGAGGAGTTCTTTTAAAATTTCGTTTTCAAATCGACGCAGGCAAATGTAAGTTTCGGTCAAAAAGTTTCCGCTTCCGGCAGCAGGGTCTAAAAATTTCAAGGCGGCGATTTTATCTTGGAGAGCCAGAAGATTTTTTTTGCGGTTGCGCGAAGATTTTTTAATCGTCTCAAATTCGGCGCGCAGGTCATCCATAAAAAGCGGGTCGATAACTTTATGAATGTTTTCGGTCGAGGTGTAATGCATACCGCCCGTCCGCCGAATGTCGCGTTGAGTTTCATCGTTGGAATTGAGCGTCGATTCAAAGACGGTTCCGAAAATCGCGGGCGAAATGTCTTCCCATTTGAAACCGCCGCTTGCCTCGTCGAGAAGAAGATTTTTTATTTCGATTGTGAAGTTCGGGAAGTCGATTTCGTCTTTGAAAAGCCCGCCGTCGACGTAAGGAAATTTTTTCAGCGTGTCGTCGAGGTACGGGCTGCGATTTTCAAGCGGAGTATCGAGGACTTTGAACAGCTCAATCAAATCTTGGCGGATATTCCTCGCGCCTTCGAGGTAGTTGCGAAAAATTTTGTGCTTGCCGAAAACGTCAATGCTCTCGGCGTAGAGGCAGAAGACCAATCGGACGCAGAGTTTGTTGAGGTCGGAAAGAGCTTCGTCGGTTTGAACTTTCAATTCGTCGCGGAGCCCGTCATAAATTTTTGCAACGATTGCGCCGGCTTTGATTGAAAGTTCGCGTTCGTAAGAAATTTTATCTTGAAGTTCGACGAGGAAATTAAGTTCATTAAAACGTTTCGTCAGCTCAAACAAAAAAATTTTTAGCGGCTCACGTTCGGGAAATTTTTTGTCCATATCGAAGACGCGAAACTCTTTAAAGTTGCAAGTTATAATCCAACGAGCCTTGCGCGAATATTCCAAAGCGTCGTTATATCTTTTTGCTTGCAGGAAAATTTCTTCGTCGTCAAGATTTACGATTGAACTTTTCTGTTCGATTAAAACTTTTGTCGAATCAATCAGCGCGTCGATAAATCCGTGCGGAATCGGAACTTCAAAGCGGATAAAAGTTTCGGGCTCGGCAACATCAAACACGTCGCGGAGCAAACTCAACCAAAAAGATTGAGCGTCGCCTTTTTCGTAGCCGCGATTCGACCATCTATTGACGAATTTTTTTACGTTCATGATATATCACCCTAAAATTTTTTGGCGATACCAATTCTATGTTTTCGAAAAAAATTCCTGTAGGGAAAAAACAAAGCGATTGGTAAAATTCATTTTACGAAAGCTCTCAAGATATTATTGACAGCCGTAAAAAATTTTTGACGCGATTTTATTTATTGAATGATTAATGCCTCCTATGTTGCAGGAAATACGTTGACGACAACGAATAACTTTTCCAATGTCGTAAGTTTTTTTGTTTTGGAAGAGGTGGTTCTTAATGGAAATGTTTTTGGGATTCCTCGTGTTGCTGGCGTGTTTGATAATCGGCGTGCGACACGGCGGCATCGGGCTTGCAGTCATAAGCGGTATAGGTCTCGTAATTTTTACATTCGTATTCGGCTACAAGCCCGGCACGCCGCCTATTGATGTTATGTTGACGATTTTGGCGGTCGTCACCTGCGCGGGCTTCCTGCAGACTTCGGGCGGCTTAACGGTCATGCTCAAGTACGCGGAAAAATTTCTGCGCAACAACCCCAAGCACGTCACGATCCTCGCGCCGCTGACAACTTGGTTTTTAACGGTGCTGTGCGGCACGGGTCACGTCGTCTACACAATGTTTCCGATTATCTACGACATAGCGATTAAGCAAAACATTCGCCCCGAACGCCCGATGGCAGTGGCGTCTGTTGCCTCGCAGATGGGAATTTGCGCGTCGCCCGTCTCGGTCGCTATCGTCTCTATCGTCGGATTCATGGCTGCGGCGGGTCACAATTATTCCGTCATTCAACTTTTGGCAGTGGCAATGCCGGCAACGGGTATCGGCGTTCTTGTTGCGGCTCTTTGGAGTTATCGTCGCGGCAAAGACCTCGACAAGGACGAAGTCTTCCAAGAATTTATCAAAGACCCCAAAAATAAGGAGTACGTCTACGGCGACAGCGAATCGCTCATGGATAAGGAATTGCCGCCCAGCTTTTATCATGCGATGTATATTTTCTTCGCGGGAATTATCGTTATCGCCGCGCTTGGAAATTTCCCCGACTTGTTGCCGCACTTTCCGAACGCAAAAGGCGATATGAAACCCATTTCAATGACGGCGGTTATTCAAATGGTTATGCTCCTCGTCGCCGCGATTATTCTTTTCGTCTGCAAAGTCAAAGCAAAAGATGTCGGCAACAGCCAAGTTTTTAAATCGGGTATCGTTGCTTTAGTCTCGGTTTACGGCGTCGCTTGGATGGCCAATACCTGCTTCGGAGCGCACATGCAATTTTTGAAAGATTTTCTCGGCAATGCGGTCGCAACTTATCCTTGGGCGTTCGCGATTATCGCGTTCCTCACTTCCAAGCTCGTCAATTCGCAGGCGGCGGCTATCGCTATCGTCTTTCCTATGGCTTTGAGCGTCGGCATGGATCCCGTTATCATCATGTCGTTTATCAGCGCGTGCTACGGCTACTTCTTCCTGCCGACTTATCCTTCAGACCTCGCTTGTATCGGCTTCGACCGTTCGGGCACCACTCGTATCGGCAAATACATTTTGAATCACTCGTTCATGATTCCCGGTCTTATCGGTGTCATAAGCGGCTGTTGCGTCGGCTTCGTCATGGCGCACATTGTTTTGTAAGAGAGCACTTCAAAAAAATATTCGGGCTCGAAATGCGGGCTCTTTTTTTTTTTACGTCAATCAAATTCAAAAGCAACAGTGTATGTAAAAATTTTTTCTTGCACTTCGAATCGACGTTGCGAAAAAATTTTTTCTGTTGTAGACTGCAAAAAAACTTTTGGAGGTTGAAAATATGTCCGCAAAAATTTTGTACGGTAAAGAATTCGCCGCAAAGATAAAAGAAGCTGCTCGCCTTGAAGTCGAGGAGCTTAAAAAAAATTTCGGCGTGACACCGGGGCTGTCGGTGATAATCGTCGGAGAAAATCCCGCGTCTCAAGTCTACGTCCGCAACAAGCACAAAACTTGCGAGGAGCTTGGAATTGTTTCGGAAGTCATCGCCTTGCCCGAAGACACGACCAAAGACGAATTGCTTGCCAAGATTGACGCGCTCAACGCCGATAAAAATGTTCACGGCATTTTGGTTCAGTTGCCGTTGCCCGCCGCGATTAAAGCTCACTCGGAAGAAATTTTGAATCGAATCGACCCGCGCAAAGATGTCGACGGCTTCCATCCCGTCAACGTCGGCAAGCTCGTTATCGGAAGCCCCGCACTTGTCCCGTGCACGCCCGCAGGTTGTATCGAAATGCTTGACCTCGCCGGCATTGAGATTGACGGGAAACGCGCCGTGATTATCGGCAGAAGTAACATTGTCGGCAAACCGCTCCTGCATTTGCTCATGGCTCGTCATGCAACGGTGACCGTCTGCCACACTCACACGAAAAATCTTGCCGAAGTTGCTCGCGAAGGTGAAATTTTGGTTGCGGCTTCGGGCAAGCCCAAACTCGTCACGGCGGATATGATTCGCCCCGGCGCAACCGTCATTGACGTAGGCATTAATCGAATCGCTCCGAAAAAATTGGTCGGTGATGTCGACTTCGAGGCGGCTGTCGAAATTGCCGGCGCGATAACTCCCGTGCCCGGCGGCGTCGGACTTTTAACGGTCGCCATGCTCATGAAAAACGTCGTCAAGGCGGCGCGTCTTCAGATTAGCTGTTAGCTGTTAGCTGTTAGGATTTTTTCTTAAAGCTCAAAGCTGGCAACGGAGGGCGATAAATGTTTTTGATAATTACGGCGGCACTTTTGGGCGGGATAATGGCTGTCGCGCTCGTCTCGATAAAATTTCTCTTTAGCGAACACCTCGCCAAAAAATTTTATAAAATCTTCGCGCTTGCCGATTTATTTTTCATCCTCGTGATAATCGGCGGCTGGCTGATTCGTTCGCTCGTGCCCGAAGGTTTCATTTCGGTCTTCGGCAATGTCGCAACGATATTTTTAATGGCGCAGTTGATTTGCGGCTTATCGGTTATCGGCGCGCTCGGCGTGAGGTTCCTCTGGCGAAAGTTCAATCCGCCAAAAAAATTCGACCCCGTGCGGCGGCGCATGTTGGCTTATTCGTTCCTCTATCCGCTCATGTCTTTGGCAATCGCGCTTTACGGCAACCGCATTGAAAAAAATTTCGACGTTGAAAATTTTTACGACGTGCCGATTAAAAATCTTCCACCCGATTTGGAAGGCTTCACGCTTGCGCAAATCAGCGATATTCATCTCGGCGCGTATTATTCTCTCGAAAAGCTTGAGGCTCTCTTGAAACGCATTGCCGATTCAAAGCCCGACCTCCTCGCGATAACCGGTGACATCTTCGACGACGTGCAAATGAATCCCGTCGCGATTAAACTCGTCGCCGGCTTCACCGACAAATTTAAATTCGGCATTTACTACATTCACGGCAACCACGAACATTTTCGCGGCATTCATCAGATTGAACAAATGCTCAAGCAAACAAAAATTAATCTGCTTGTCAATCGTTCCAAAAATGTCACGGGCAAGCTTTATGTTTTGGGCGTCGATTATCCTTCGCGGGCACCGATTACAAGTTCAAACGACAAGGAAACGGAAAATCGTTTTCGCGAAGTGCGGCACAGCTATGTTGAAGGCGCAATGGTTAATGTCCCCGAAGACGCCGTGAAAATTTTGTTGGCGCATCATCCCGAATTTATCGACGACGGCGCGGAAAGAAATTGTGCTTTGACTTTGACGGGACACACTCACGGTTCGCAGTTCGGCATCTTCGGCAAGCCGCTCTTTCCTGTCTTCAAGTACACTCGCGGCATTGTCAAAATCGGAGACTCAATCGGTTATGTTCACGTCGGCAACGGAAGTTGGTTTCCGTTTAGATTCGGTTGCCCGCCCGAAATCGCTTACTTCACGTTGAGAGGTGTTTGACTTGGAACGACTGCAAAAATTAATCGCCCGCGCAGGCATTTGTTCACGACGAGAGGCTGAAAAAATTATTTCGGCGGGGCGCGTGACTGTCGACGGAAAAATTATCACGGAACCGGGCACGAAGGCTGACCCTTCCAAAAATAAAATCCGCGTCGACGGCAAGCTTTTGACATTCGGCGCGGAAAAAATTTATCTGCTGCTCAATAAACCTCGCGGCTACGTTTCGACCGTCAAAGACGAACGCGGGCGCAAGACTGTTTTGGCTCTTCTCGGCGAAAATTTTTCGGAAAGAGTTTATCCTGTCGGGCGGCTTGATTTAAATTCGGAAGGGCTTTTGATTTTGACAAACGACGGCGATTTGACGAACGCCTTGATTCATCCTCGATACGAAGTCTCAAAAACTTATCGCGCAAAAATTTCGGGTGACTTAACGGAAGAAAAACTTGATAAACTTCGCGCAGGCATTGAGCTTGACGACGGCTTGACTGCTCCCGCCGAAATTTATCTGCTTGAAAAAAATTTGGTTGAAGTCACGATTCACGAGGGGCGCAATCGGCAAGTGCGTCGAATGTTCGCGGCAATCGGCTGCGACGTGAAAAGACTTCGCCGAATAAAATTTGCAGGCTTGACACTTGACGGCTTGAAGGTCGGACAGTTCAGAGAATTGACGGCGGCGGAAGTTGCGGCACTTTATAAAATCGGAGAGCATAATTAAATGGAAAAATCATTACGCATTACGCCTTGCGCATTACGCATTGCAGTTGTCGGCGGTGGTGCGTCGGGGATTATGGCGGCTATTCGTGCTGCGGAACATGGAGCCAAGGTTATTTTGTTTGAAAAAATGCCGCGCGTCGGTCGCAAGCTCGCAATCACCGGCAAAGGGCGTTGCAACCTCACGAACGCGGCTGACATTTCGGAAATCGTTAAAAACATTCCCGGCAACGGAAAATTTTTATTCAGTGCGCTGAAAAATTTTTCCTCGACGGACACCGTGAATTTTTTTGAAAGTCTCGGAGTCGTGACGAAGATTGAACGCGGCGGCAGAATTTTTCCCGCAAGCGACGATGCAAAAGAAGTTATCGACGCGCTTTTGAGGCGGCTGGCGATTCTCGGCGTCGAAGTCAAAACAAATTCGCCCGTCAAAGAAATTCTTGCCGAAAACAAAAAAATCGTCGGCGTGATTGTCGGCGATAAAAAATTTTTTGCGGATGCGGTCATTTTGGCGACGGGCGGCGCAAGTTATCCCGCTACCGGCTCTTCGGGCGACGGCTTCCGCTTTGCAAAAAAACTCGGTCACACCGTCACGGAAATTTTGCCCGCGCTCGTACCGCTTGAAGTTGAAGAGGACTTCGTCAAAGATTTGCAAGGGCTTTCGCTGAAAAATGTTCGCGTGAAACTTTCGGCTGACGGCAAAAAAATTTCGGAGCTGTTCGGTGAAATGTTGTTCACGCATTTCGGCGTAAGCGGCCCGATAATTTTGACGTTGAGTCGACAAGCCGCGAAACTTTTGGCGGAGGGACGATTCGTTGAGCTTGAAATAAATTTAAAGCCGGCACTGACACCCGAACAACTTGACGCAAGACTTCTGCGCGACTTCGACAAGTTCAAACGCAAGACGATAAAAAATTCTCTCGTCGACCTTCTGCCCGCGAAATTAATTCCGATAATCCTCGACCTGTCGTATCTGCCGGAAGAAAAACGCGTCGACGAAATCACTCAAGCCGAACGGAGGCGGCTCGTCGAAATTTTGCGCGGCTTGCCCTTGACGATAACAAAGACTCGCCCGATTGAAGAGGCAATCGTGACTGCGGGCGGCGTTTCGATTAAGGAAATCGACCCGCGAACAATGAAATCGAAAATAATTGACGGCTTGTATATCGTCGGCGAAGTGGCTGACATTGACGGCTTCACGGGCGGTTTCAATTTGCAGGCGGCTTGGTCAATGGGAAACGCTGCAGGAATTTTCGCCGCCCAATGAAAAAATTTACGTTCAAAAATCAGAGGAGGCTTGTTCATGAAAAAAATTTTTCCGCTGAATCACGGATTGCGCGGCGCGATTGAAATTCCCGGTGACAAATCAATTTCACACCGCAGCATAATTTTATCAAGCTTGGGCGATACGGCGGTTGAGGTTTCAAATTTTTTGGCGGGCGCGGATTGTCTGTCAACCGTCTCTTGCATGAAAGCACTCGGCGCGGAAATCAAACAGTCGGGCGAAAAATTTTTAATCAAAGGTTGCGGCTTGCACGGCTTGCACGAGCCCGAAAATATTTTGGACGCGGGCAACTCCGGCACGACGCTCCGTTTGTTAATGGGACTGCTTGCACCGCAAAAATTTTTGACGACATTCACGGGCGACGATTCATTGAGGCGACGACCGATGGCAAGAGTTATCACGCCGCTTGCAAAAATGGGGGCGTCAATCTTCGGGCGCAACTCAAATAAAAATTTGCCGATAACAATTTTGCCTGCCGAAAAAAATTTTCGAGGCATAACCTACGAAATGCCGGTAGCCTCCGCGCAGGTCAAATCGGCGATACTCTTGGCGGGGCTCTTCGCCGAAAGCCCGACGACCGTCATTGAGCCTGCGCCTTCACGAGACCACACGGAAAAAATGTTGGCGGCATTCGGAGCACGACTTGAAAAAGAAGGCAATGCGATAAAAATTTTCCCGACAAAAAAACTCACCGCGCCCGAAAAAATTTCAGTGCCCGGCGATATATCTTCGGCAGCTTATTGGATTGTCCTCGCGACGATTCTCGACGGCTCGAACATTATTTTGGAAAATGTCGGCGTGAACGAAACGCGCGCCGGAATTCTCGACGTGTTGAAAGATATGGGCGCGAAGATTGAAATTTTGAATGAGAGGACTTCCGGCGGAGAACGCTCTGCCGATTTGAAAGTTGTTTCGTCGAAATTGCACGGCGTCGAATTCGGAGGAGCGACTATCCCGCGCCTGATTGATGAAATTCCCGCGCTTGCAGTTGCCGCCGCCTTCGCCGAAGGAACGACGATTATCCGTGACGTTGCCGAATTGCGCGTCAAAGAAACTGACAGGCTTGCGGCGATTGTCGAGGAGTTCAATAAAATATCGCCCGACACTTTCCAAGCGACGGGCGACACTTTGATAATTCATGGCGGGCGTGAAAAATTTTTTGCCGAGTGCAAAACCCGCGCCGACCATCGAATGGCAATGTCTTTGGCGATTTTCGGAGCGGCCGGCGAAGGTGTTGCGATTGACGACGAGGCTTGCGTGAAAATTTCTTATCCGAATTTTTTCGACACGCTTACCTGTTAGCTTACCCCTGATCACTGACCACTAATCCTTCTCTATTTTTACGCCTGCAGCCTCAAGAAGTTTCGTGTACTTGTCGAGGCGCGTTTCAAATTCGTTCGATTCTTTTTCGTATTTCGCCTTGACGTCCGCGCTCATATCTTTTGTGATTGAATCGGAAAATAAAATCGTCGACGCCAAGAAGGAACGTCCCACCTCGACAAGTGCCTTTTGGATTTCGGGATTGGCATTGGCTTTTTTCATGAGTTCCAACTGCTCTTTGTCTTCGGGCTTGCCGTCCTTGTCGAGGTCTATGCCGTTCAGCAATTCCGTGAAGTTGTCCGAAATGTATTTATCTTGAGCCGCTTCGTCCATTTGCATGTACTGCCGAAGTTGCGGCTCTTTTTCTTTGAGCGTGTTGTCAACGACTTTGTAAGTGCCGTAAAGCATGAGCGCGCCGCCCGCGACGAGCACCGCCACGATTGTCAATATAACTTTTTTCCACATGCTGTCATCCTCCGATTGTTCTCAAATTGTAATTTCCCGTGCCGTCCAAATTCAATTCAACGTCGTGCAGTTTGAAAAGCGTTGACCTGTGCCCGACGCTCACGACCGTGACTTTGGGAAGTTCTTCGCGCAGAAGTTCATACATTTCAATTTCACGCGGTTCGTCAAGTGCACTGGTTGCCTCGTCGAGGAAAATGTAATCGGGCGCGGAAA
Organism: Selenomonadaceae bacterium; assembly: GCA_017535925.1. Lineage (GTDB taxonomy): Bacteria > Bacillota > Negativicutes > Selenomonadales > Selenomonadaceae > Quinella. The sequence continues at coordinate 14,002 of JAFXTD010000014.1, forward strand.
GCAAAACCCTCGCGAAAGCCAAACGCTGTTGTTCGCCCAAAGATAAAATTCTGCTCCAATCGTCCGTCGTGTCGAGTTTGTCGACAAGCGCGGGCAAATCGACCGTCTGCAAAATTTTTTTGAGTTTGTCATCGGGCGGCGAATCTTTTTCTGCGGCGGGATAGATTAAAGCGCGGCGAAGTGTCCCCAGCGGCAGATACGGTTTTTGCGGCAGGAACATCACGCGGGAATTTTTCGGCAAAGAAATTTCTCCCGAAGCATAAGCCCAAATGCCCGCCAGCGTTCTAAGCAGTGTCGACTTGCCGCAACCGGATGCGCCCGTTACGAGCAAAGCTTTGGTGTTTTGCAGTTGGAGGGAAAGTTTTTTCAAGAGTTCGCGACCCGTCGGCAATGAAACATTCAGCGCGGAAATTTTTAATTCGGGCGCGGTTGCAGTCGAGACTTTGCTCTGAATTTTTTGCGCGTCTTCCATGTGTTCGGTGAAGCCGGCAAGACGATTGATGACCGCCGCGAGATTTGCCAGCGTGTCGTATGAATCGACGAAGAAACTCAACGCGTCTTGCACTCTGCCGAAAGCCGACGAAATTTGCATGAGCCCGCCCAGTTGAATTTCTTTGGCGAAGTATCGCGGAGCCGCCATAAGCAACGGAACGATTATCGCCAACTGCGCGTAACCGTTCACGTAAAAATTCAAGTGCTTGGTCTTCTTCATGAGTTGCCAATAATTTTTTATGACGTTGGAAAATTTCAGATTGAAGCCCTCAAGTTCGGATGCCTCGCCGCGATAAAACGCAATGCTCTCTGAATTTTCTCTGACGCGCATCATGCTGAAACGGAAGTCCGCCTCGTACTTTTGCTGGTCGAAATTCAAGCCGATTAATTTGCGTCCGACCTTGTGCGCGAAAAAAGTTCCGAGACCCGAATAGACGAACGAAAACCAAAACATGTAGCCGGGAATTACAAGTCCGGCAATTGTGATTGAGCCGCTCAATTCCCACAGCACCACGCCGAACGCCGCCAAAGTTGTCAACTGCCTCAAGAAGCCGATTATCAATTGCAAAGTTAAATTGACGAATTGCCCGATATCCTCCGAGATACGCTGGTCGGGGTTGTCCGTCGCGTCCTGCAATTTATAATAAGTTTGTCCTTCCAGCCACGCCGCAAGATAATTTTTCGTCATCCACGTGCGCCACTTTATCTGCAACATTTGCCGCAAGTACACCGCGTAAACTGCAATGATTATGTGAACGAATGCCAGCGCGCTGAATTGCCCGATGAGCGGCCAGAAATTTTCCGCCTCGTAATTTTGCAGCGCGTTGTAAAATTCGTTGTACCACGAATTGATTTGCACGAGCAACCATACAATCGCGAAGTTCATTGCAATGACGATTGCCAACAGCCCGCGCGCCTTCCACTTTTCCTCACTCGACCAATAACCTTTGAACAGCGACCAGAAGCCGCGAAATAATTTTTTCGTCTCCAATTGCAAAACCTCCCGCGCAAGTATAATCGCCGCCGAAAAATTTTTCAAGCCTGTAAAAAAAATGAAGCCGCCTTGAATTCAGGCGACGCATGATTTATAATCGTTTTGCTTGAGGCTTAAGTGTCAAAGGCGGTTTGAATATAAATCGAAGCCCCCGGAAAGTGGGGTGAGATTATGCGCGTGATTAAATTCATTATCCGCGTAACATTGCTCAGCGGAGCTATCCTGCTCCTCCTTAGCAAAACAGCCGCCTAAGCTCCCCAAAAGCAACGGCGACTGAACGAAGTTTATCTCTAACAATTCTCTTTACATACGAGGGGCTGAACCGCCTTCAAGCATTTTCAAACCTCGCAAGGAAGTTTTCGCGAGGTATTTTTTTTGTAAGGAAATTATAATCGACACGGAAATTTTTTGCAAGCCGTAAGAAAATGAAATTGCCTTGAATTCAGGCGATGCATGATTTATAATCGTCATGCTTGAGGCTTAAGTGTCAAAGGCGGTTTGAATATAAATCGAAGCCCCCGGAAAGTGGGGTGAGATTATGCGCGTGATTAAATTCATTATTCGCGTGACATTGCTCAGCGGAGCGATTCTGCTCCTCCTCAGCAAAACAGCCGCCTAAGCCCTGCCAAGCTAAGCGACTGCTCGCACAACCGGTAACATTCAAATTCGTGCATTACAATTCTTATTACACATGAGGGGCTGAACCGCCTTCAAGCATTTTCAAACCTCGCAAGGAAGTTTTCGCGAGGTATTTTTTTGTAAGGAAATTATAATCGACACGGAAATTTTTTGCAAGCCGTAAAAAAAGAAGCCGCCTTGAATTCAGGCGACGCATGATTTATAATCGTCATGCTTGAGGCTTAAGTGTCAAAGGCGGTTTGAATATAAATCGAAGCCCCCGGAAAGGGGGTTGAGAGAATGTTTACGATTATCTTCCGCATCATAATCATCACGCTGATAATCCTCTGGATATTCACCGGAACAGCCGCCTAAGCCCTCGCCCGGCACAGCGGCAGAATCCTTTTTTTATTACCATTTAAACACGAGGGGCTGAACCGCCTTCAAGCATTTTCAAACCTCGCAAGGAAGTTTTCGCGAGGTATTTTTGTTTGCAAAGAAATTATAATCGACGCAGAAATTTTTTGCAAGAGGATATTACATTGCCCGCCGCCGATTTGATACAATGAACAAAAACTTTGACGGAGGAATTTTTATGGCACCGAGACGCAAGGCAATTCGCGCAGGAATTTTTTTTATTGCACTTCTGATTATCAGCGGCGTGGTTTTAATGTATCGAGGCAACGACGCAGTTTTCCTTGCCACACAAAAAAAAGACGGCATCCTCACGGCGGAGCAAATAAAGTTGTCGTTCGATTCGGTTGGCGGGCGATTGATTAATGAGGCTGTTCGCGAGGGGCAGGAAGTCAAAGCCGGGCAAGTCGTCATGGAACTCGACGCGACCGACACAGATTTATCAATCGAAAAGCTCAAGGCGCAAATCGCTCAACTCGACGCGCAGATTAATTCGACTTCGGGCAACATGCGCACGACTCTTTTCAAAGTCACCAACGACGAGCAACAATCTTTCCGACAAATCGACAGCCAACGCGGAGCGGTTGCCTCTGCTCAAGCGACGCTCTCAAATGCCGAACTCGATTACAAACGCAAGGAGGAACTCTTCAAGGCGGGCGCGATTGCCAAAGCTCAACTCGACGATGCAATTATGATTTTGAATGTTGCGCGGGCGAATGTCGACACTCAACAACAACTGCTTGACCGATTGCTTGCGGGCGTGGCGGATAACGGGGCAACCGATTCGCTGAACTTGCCGACAATCGCTCAAGAACGCGCCTCCGCAGAAAATATTCGACACGACATCGCCGCGCTCACTCAACAGAAAAAATTTTTGGAAGTCCAACTCAAAGAACTCGAAGTTGCAAAATCGCGCTTGACACTGCACGCGCCCGAAGACGGAAAAATTTTGTCAATCCTCCAAAAGCAGGGCGAAATGATTTCCCCGAACGTCCCCGTGATTTTGTTGGAGACGCGGCGAATTTATTACGACATTTATCTTTCGGAAGAGCAGGCGGTCAATCTGCGCGAGGGCGACGAAATAATTTGCAAGACGGTTGCGGGCGATAAGGCAGTTCGCGGAACGATTCGGCTCCTCACTCAAGCACCGGGCTTTGCGGATTTAAGACAATCGCGGGAAAAAGGACAAGCAGATTTATCGGCGTTCCAAGTCAGAATTTATATCGACGAGCCGGAAAAAATTTTGGCGGGACAAACCGTCACTGTTGAATTTAATTAGGAAGGAGGAATTAGGAATGAGGAATGAAAATTGGAAACGAAATTCCTAATTCATAATTCCTAATTCCTAATTGATAAAAGTGGGATTCGTAAATTCTTTCAAAGACGAAGTAAAATTTCTTTTCAGCGGCAAGGGCATGCCTTATGAAAAAGTTTGTTTGATGGTCGCAATGATTATCGGCGTGTTCTTGAGCGTCTTGCTTGCCGGAAATTTTTCAAAGGACGCGCCCGTTATCGTTATCGACCTCGACAACTCTCGATACAGCCGCGAACTTATCACGCAGATTGATTCGTCGGAATACATGCGCGTCAAGGCGATTATCAACGCGGCAACCAACCCCGAAGAACTTTTTTATCGCGATGAGGCTGACGCCGTGATTTATCTTCCCGAAGGACTTGAAAAAAATTTTTACAACGGAAATTCCTCGCCCGTCGGAATTTTTTACGACAATACCAACACCGCGCAGACCGCCGATATTAAAGTTGCAATGAACGAATTGATTGCGATTAACAACGCAAAAAATTCTTCGGCTTCGGGCGGCTTGACACTCAACGACAGAAATTTATTCAATCCTGCCGGCTCGACCTCGAACACACAAACTTTGGGCTTCCTATTTTTTTTCGGGTCAATGTTTTTTGTCTTTGCCACAATCGGAATGGTGCCTCGCCTGCGCCTCACCAAACAGCTTGACAAAATTTTGATTGACGGAACGCCTTGGGATTTAATCGGAAGAATTTTGCCTTACTCGGCTTGCATGGTCGTCTCGTTCTTTTTCGGCATGGCGATTTTGAGAATTTGGGGCGATTTGGTTTTCAGCGGGCGTGTCACAGATTTTTTGCTGATTCAAATTCTCTTCGCGATAATGCTCGGCATGTTGAGTGTTTTAATCGGGTGGACGGCGTCGAATCCCGGCATTGCCTCCAGCCGAATGATTTTATTCATACCGGGCGGCTTTATCCTCGGCGGCGTGACAAGTCCTCTGTCGCATTTGTCGCCGTGGGTCGTGACGGTTTCGCATATCTTCCCGCTCACTTGGGAATTTCATTTGACAAGAGACATAATCCAACGCGGCGCAACTTTATCGCAGATAAGCTCGGAAATCGGAGCGTTCATGATTTACGTTGCAATTGTCGCCATACTTTTAAGCCTGCGCTTCCACACCAAACGCAACGATTTAATCAAAGCTCGGCAGGAAGAATCTTTGCAGGGAATTCAAATTCCCGATGACAATTCGGAAGAAGTCTTGGTGAAAAATATTTTGGTGCCGACGGACGGTTCGGGTCAAGCCTTCAAAGCCCTCCTGCAAGCGATTAACATTGCACAAGCTTGGGGCGCGAGGATAACTTTGATGATGTGCGTCGAAATTGAAGAAGACATTGCCGCGTTCGAGCAAGTGAGTTTGGGCGGCTACATTCCTTCCGAACTCAACGCCGCCGCTTACGAATTTTTAAACGAGCTTCGGCAAGTCGTGCCCAATGATATTGAAACCAAAATCCGTGTGGAAGTCGGAGAGCCGGCTCAAGAAATCGTCAACGCCTCAAACGATTATGATTTAATTGTAATGGGCAATCGCGGCTTCGGAAGTTTGGACGTTGAGACACAAGGCAGCGTTGCAAAATTCGTTGCGGAAAATTCTTCCAAGCCCGTCATTTTCGCCAAAGGCATGCCTGAAGATTGGGACGAGGACAATAATTTTCTCGGCGGCGAAAACACTTGGAAGTAATGCAGGAAATAAGCTCCTTTGACAGAAATTATCGTTAGAATTTTTCATCAAGCTTCTGCAGATTGGAGGCGCGGCAATGAATTACCGACGAATTTTGGCAATCGGTGATATGCACGGGAAATTTACGCGGTTGCTGTCATTGTTTCATAAGATAGACTTCGACGAGCGCAAAGATTTTTTGATTCTGTTGGGCGATTACATTGACCGCGGCGAGGAAAATATGCGTTGTTTTCGTTGGGCAATGGAGATGAGCGAAAAGCCGAATGTCATTGCTCTGCGCGGCAACCACGAGCAAATGATGTTGTATTATTATGCTCTGGGCGGCACGGAAGGATATATCTGGCTTCCCAACGGCGGCAACAAAACCAAAGCCGAATTCGACTTGTGGCAAAAGAAAGACCCGACTGCTTTTCAACGCGCCATTGATTTCATAAACGACCGCCCGTATTATCATCAAATGACGGTCAACGGCGAGGAATATATTTTTGTTCACGCGGGGCTCAAGCCGAACACGCCGCTTGAAAAACAGGAAGAAGAAGATTTGCTTTGGATTCGTGAAAAATTTTATAACGGCTATCGAGGCTCGGCGCATGTCATTTGCGGACACACGCCCACACCTTTTGTCAAGCGCGACTGGTATTATCCGATTCGCCTGCCGAATAAAATTACGCTCATGGACACGGGCTCCTTCATGCGGGACGGAAAAATTTCTTGCATTGACATTTTGAGCGACAAGATTTGGCAAAGCGATTGACGAGGAGAAAATTTTATGGACATTAACATAAAAATTGTCGGGGTCGGCGAAGGCGGCGCGAAGGCGATTACCAAAATGATGACGGCGGGCGTCGGCAAAGGCAAGGCGATTGAATTCATTGCGATTGGCAACGACGAAAACATTATGCTAACGAGCGCGGCGCGAAAAAATATTTTCCTCAATCGCGACCTCACGACGATTTATAAAAATGTCTTCGACGCTTTGAACGGAGCAGATTTGATTTTCATCGTGGCGGGTCTTGCCGGAAATGCGGCGCGAATTTCAATCCCAATTATCACTTCCTTTGCAAAGGCTTACGACGCCGTGACCGTTGCTTTTATCTGCAAGCCGTCAATCCTCGAAAGCACCTCGCGAAAGATAAACGCCGACTACACGCTGATAAATCTTCGCGGCAATGTCGATACGCTCTTTGTCGTGCCCGCCGAAAAATTTTTTATCTTTTGCATAGACCGCCCGCAAATTTCCTTGCATGAAATGTTTGACGTTGCCGACGATATTTTTTGTCGAGGCGTGAAAAATTTTTTGGACATGAGCAATGCGAGTCTCGAACTCTTTAAGCGGGGCAATGCAGCATTCGGCTTCGGCGAGGCGACGACTGCCCTCGACGCGATTAAACTTGCAACGAAATTCCCGACGCTTGAGGAAGACGAACTCAAAACTGCCACGAAAATTTTTGTCCGCTTGGTGAGCGGATGTCCCTTGCCGCTGACTTCACTCGACGCCGCAAAAAAATTTATCAAGTCGCAACTTCAACCCGATACGGAATTTTTGTCACAAGAGGCAATCAATCCTCTGCTCGGCGAAAAAATTTCAGCGTTGATTGTCTGCACGCGCAAAGATGAAAAACGATAAGTCCGAATATTTTTAAATACGCCTTCCTCCTCGAATGACGAGGATTTTTTTTTGCAAGTGTGATAAAATGCGCGGCATGGAAAAGAAACTCAAACTTTTAACTTACGGTTGCCAAATGAACGTCGCCGATTCGGAGCGCATGGCAGGGCTCTTGAAAAAAATCGGCTACAGCTTGACCGACGACCTCGACGCGGCGGACTTGATTCTTATCAACACGTGTTGCGTTCGGGCTACGGCGGAAGATAAAGTCTTCGGGCAAATCGGCAGATTCAAAACTCTCAAGCAACAAAAGCCCTCGCTGATTTTGGGCGTTGCCGGGTGCATGGCGCAAAAGGAAGGAGCAAATTTAATCAAGCGCGCGCCGCATGTCGATTTTGTTTTGGGGACGGGACAAAGTTCCGAAGTCGCCCGCGTCGTTCAAAGCCTCGAACTCGAACGAAAACATCACGTCGATATTTCAAATGTCAGCGGCGATATTCCGAATGAAGTCTTTCCTCTGCGCGGCGGGCAAGTTTCGACGTTCGTGCCGATTATGTACGGCTGCAACAATTTTTGTACGTATTGCATTGTGCCCTACGTCAGAGGTCGTGAACGCTCTCGCAAGCCCGAAGAAATTTTCACGGAAGTCAGGCAAGCCGTCGCCGAAGGTTTCAAAGAAATTACTTTGCTTGGGCAAAACGTCAACTCTTATTCGGGCGGCATGACCTTCGCCGAACTTTTGAGCGCAGTCGATAAAATTGCGGGCGTCGAACGCTTGCGATTCATGACGAGCCATCCGAAAGATTTATCCGACGAATTGATTGCGGCGATTGCGGGCGGCAAGCACATTTGCGAACACATACACTTGCCCGTTCAATACGGCAACGACAAAATTTTAAAGCGCATGAATCGCGTTTACACCGTCGAAAAATATTTGCGCCTTGTCGAAAAAATTCGCGCCGCCATTCCGTTCGTGAGCTTGACGACCGATTTAATAGTCGGTTTTCCCGGCGAGACAGAAGAAGATTTTTCGGAGACGCTTGACTTTTTGAAGGCAGTTAAATTTGATGCGGCATTCACTTTTATTTATTCCAAACGGAGCGGAACGCCCGCCGCGACTTTTGAAAATCAGATTGACGACGCGATTAAACATCGCCGCCTTGAGGAACTCATGAAAGTTCAAAACGAAATAAGCCTCGAAAAAAATCTTGCGCTGAAAGATACGGTCGTTGAGGTTTTGGTCGAGGGCGCGAGCAAAACCGACGAAAAAATTTTCACGGGAAGGACGCGTTCAAATAAACTCATCCTCTTTGCTCACGGCGACGAACAGGCAGGCGACCTTGCAAAAATAAAAATTACTCAAGCTCAAACTTGGTTGCTCAAGGGCGAAGTCTTCAACTGAAAAATTTTCCTGTCAAAGCGGCGGGAAATTTTTTTGCAAAAAGTTGCGATCGGAAGTTAAAAAAAAAAATACAATTATAATAATACATAAGAAAGGAGATGATTTTATGGCGACGAAAAGCAATGACGGTAAACTCATCGCGGGGACTTCAAAAGCGGACACCATCGAAAACCTTTACGATTCACAAGTCACAATCAGCGGCGGGGCGGGCGACGACTCAATCTATAACTGTGTGGATGAGGTGACAATCGACGCGGGCGACGGCAACGATACCGTAACAAACGTGAGAGGCTCTTTTGTTTCAATCAGCGGCGGGGCGGGCGACGATGAAATTTCCAACGCCTACGCTTCCAACGTCACAATCGACGCAGGCACGGGTAACGATACCATTTCCAACGTGGAATACTCGAATCTTTTTATCAAGTACAGCGGCGGCAACGATGTCATTGACGGTATCGATTCAACAAGCACTCTTCAAATCGCAAGCGGCACTGTCGATTCCGTTATTCGCTCGAACGGTTCCGATTACTTGCTGACGGTCGGGGAAAACGAAATTACGCCGGCAGGACAGGCGGCGTATTACCCTGACGAAAAAATTAATATCATCAATGCCAAAGGTAAGTCAGTCAAATACAGAATCGAACTCGGCACAAAACACGACGATTGGATATGGAATTACAACGACGGCGCAAAAATCAACTTATACGAAGGCGACGATTACATTGGCAACACCGGTGCGATAGTTTCAATCAACGCGGGCGAAGGTGACGATACGATTGACAATTCCGGCTCGAACGTGACGCTCAACGGCGGCAAAGGAAATAATGCCTTCAGAAACGATGCGGGCGAAAATGTTCTCTTTATTTACAGCGGCGGCAACGATTCCATTAACGGTTTCAATGCAACAAGCAAACTTAAAATCGCGTCGGGTACGCTCAATTCCGTTATTCTGTCTGACGGCACAAATTATTTCTTGACGGTCGGGGAAAACGAAATTACTCTTGATGGCGCGGCAAGCCTCGACAAAGTCAATATTCTCAACTCCAAAGGCAAGGCAATTAAATTCAAAGTCAAAGACATCAACATTTCCGCTGCAAAAGATAAAGCCAAAATTAAAGGCACTGCCGACAGAGATAACATCAAAAACGACATGTCACAAGTCACAATCTACGCAGGCGACGGCAAGGATACAATCAATAACAGAGGCTCTTCCGCGAAAATTTTCGGCGAAGCGGACAATGATTACATTTCCAACAGCTACGCCTCTAACGTCACGATAAACGGCGGCACGGGCAACGATTCAATTTACAACAACGGCTCGAATGTTTCAATCAATGGCGGCACAGGCAACGATACCATTACAAATTACGGTTCCGATGTCACACTCGATGGCGGCAAAGGCAAAAATTTCATTTCAAACAACGGAGAAAATGTCCTGTTCAAATGCACCGGCGGCAATGATTCAATATCCAACAACGGCAACAACGTTTCAATCTATTCGGGCGCGGGCAATGATACCATTGAAAACTACGACGGGAACTCGGTCTCAATCAACGGCGGCGCGGGAAATGATTCCATTGTCAGCAGCGGTGAAAATGCTTCAATCAGCGGCGGGGCAGGCAACGATACCCTCACGGGCGGCGATGCTTCGAACGTTTTTATCTATGAAAGCGGCAAAGAGGTTATCACAAACTACAACGGCAAGGATATAAATTACCTCGCTACGGGCTCAATCGACAGCTGCTCTTTCAGCGGCAACGATTTGATTTTCAAAATCGGCACAGGAACCTTGACGCTCAAAGACATGAAAGGACGCGCCATAACCGTCAAAGATTCTTCGGGCGGGACGACAACGCAAAATTACGGCGGCACGGGTTATTCTCCTCAACAGGTTATTAAAAATCTTGTCAAAGCTTGGAGTCAAAGTTCTCTTTGGGATAAGGACAAACTCGACGAATCAATTAAACTGTGCTCACATTTCAAAAGTATTCAAGACGTTATCGACCACATGGTTGCCGATTGCGCGAAGGCGAGCGACGGCGATATTTTCTTGAAAAAATATTGCGGTATCATTCAAGACAACGGCGACACGGGCGCGATAACCGGCTGGGACGCGGGCGGCTTGACTTACAAATACCCGAAACAACAAAGCCCTTGCGACTTAAGGATTATACAAATTCCTCCTTTGTGAGAAACAACGTGACGATTCAGCCTAACCGCCAACGGCAAAAGAGTTTTGAACGGACTTTACGGTTGGTGGGCAGGAGAATCTCTTGACCTCATTGAGGAAAGTTACGGTGTCAAATTCAACACTGACAACAAGATTAATTTTTCTTTGGTGCCGAAGTTCTTGGTCGGAGGATGCCGTTCGAGTCAACATACATTCCGACGATCCTCTTGAAAATTCTTATTACAGAGGCGAGGGCATCGATAATGTTATCGCGCACGAGTTCACTCACGTTGCGCAGAATACTTTAATGAACTCCATTGGTCTTCCTCAATTTTTGACGGAAGGACTTGCCGACCTTACTTACGGCATAGACGGTGATCGTTGGACTGAAATATATATGCTGTCAAACGAGCCTAACTTTTTGAAAACTTATCTTGACCTTGACGCTTACGGCACGGGCAACGAATGGTATTACGCGGCAGGTTACATGTTCTATCGCTACTTGGCAAAACAGGCGGCGGATAATTACAAAGCCTCCGTTCCTCATGCTTGGGAAGATAATGCTTCAATTTCTTGACGGCTTCGGGAAATAACTCGACGATTAATCACGGCTTACGGCGACAAGGCGATTATTTTCGGCGGCACGGGGCATGACAGCATTTACACAAGCGGTGCTTTCGTCACAATCAACGGCGGCACAGGTAACGACCATATCGAAAACAAAGGCAAGAATGCTGTGTTCGATTATGCTTCGGGCGACGGCGACGATACCATTTACGGTTTCGACGAGACGAGCAAAATATTCGGCAGAAACCGCCGACGAAGATATTATTGTCACGGTCGGCGAAAGTTCGATAACTTTAAAATACGCCGCAGGAAAGACAATCAACATTAACGGCAAAAAATATTTCAAGCCCAAATGGATTTTAGACGGCAAGACAGCAAATTACGGCAGTATGATTGAAGTTGCGGGCGTCAAAGATACCACAGGGCTTTCTTTAAAAAATAATGTCGTTACGATTTCCGATGCCTCTCTCAACAAATCCAAAGTTACGATAAATGACGACTACACCCTCAAGCTCGGCAAAGACGTAACCAAAAGCACCGTTAAAAAGGATTGGAAATTATCTGACACGACGGCAACTCTTGTACAGACGACGACAGCGTTCCCTCGCCGCCAATTCAATCGCTTACTCCAAAGCCGGCACGAAAACTTTGGCTCAGATTAAGGGCGTCAAGCTTGCGGCGGGACTTTCTCTGAAAAATAATGTTATTACGCTCAAAAACGACGCACTCGACAAAAAAGTTACGGTCAGCGGCAGCGGTTATGAATTTAATTTTGCGTCCGATTATAAGCAGGCAACGATAAGCGGCAGTGCAAATGGCGATACCCTTACTGCTCACGGCTTAAAAGTTTCAATCAACGGCGGCAACGGAAACGATACGATAAAAATATTCGGAAGTGCCAATACCGTCACGGGCGGCGCGGGCAATGATTCACTCGTCGGCGACGCAGGCAACGATAAACTTTACGGCGGCACCGGCGATGATATTCTTATCGGCGGGGCAGGCAATGATTCACTCTGGGGCGACGCGGGAGCAGATAACTTTATCTATTCAAGCGGCGACGGCAAAGATGTTATCTTCGGCTTCGACAACAACGACACGCTCACCCTCGACGGACTCGAACTTACTTCCGGCACTTACAACAAAACAAAAGGCGAACTCACTCTCAAAGTCGACAGCGGCTCAATTACGTTGAAAGATTTTTCGGCGACGACCTTCAACGTCAACGGTTCCAACTACAAAATCAGCGGCTCCAAGCTTGTAAAGAAATAGTGATTAGTGATTAGAAAAACAATTCCCCATTCCCCATTCCCAATTCCCAATTAAAAAAAATCCTCGTCGAAAAACTCGGCGGGATTTTTTTTAGTGTCAAGTTGTCTTGACGGGTGTCTTGTTTGCTGTCGAACGCGGACGCTTTGTTTCGGGCGGGTACCAATCGCTCAAACCCCACTGCCCATCCTTTACGTGTTGAAAGCGGCTGTCCATATTAATCATCGTGTAAATTTCGGAAATCGCCGCCGCCTCGTTGCGGAAGGTTTTATTTTTTTTGGCGATAATCTCTCGAATCAAAGTCTTGAAATAAATCGGATTGTCTTTGCCTGCCTCGCTCAAGATTTGATAAGCAAGGTCGACTTCAGAAATGTTTTCTTCCATTAAAGAGTTCCTCCCAAATTTTTAAGTGAATTAATAACGCAGACGCAACCGGGGCGAACGTGTTGCATGACAAAGAGCATTTTTTCTTCCGGCAAAGAGACACAACCTCCCGTCCACGGCTTAGCGGGATCGAAACAATGCATGAACAGCGCAGAGCCTTTGCCGGGCACGCACGAGGAATTGTAGCCCATGTTCAAGCCGTAAATGTAATGCGGATTGTAATCAATCAAATGCTCGCTGTTGCCTTTGTCGAAATTTGCGGGAGCCTCGCGCACGTCGACGAACTGATTGTATTTGTAATTCCAATCGCCCGACCAGTAATGATTTTCGTTGACTTGAACGTAAGAAATCGCACAGCCGGGGTCGGGCGCAATTCCAAACGCGTAATCGAACCGGAACTTGCCGACGGGAGTTTTATTGTCGCCTTCTTTGACTTTGCCCAAACCGTTCTTGCCGATAAAGCCGGGCGTCGTCATAATCATTTCCCATTGCCCGTCAATCTTCTCGTGCATGGAAATCCAAGCGGTCGTTCCTTGAACAGCCGCGACAACAACCATTTGTTCGGCTGTCCTCGCGGCGGGAAGATTCTTAACCCACTGCGGCGAAGGACTTGCCAGAGCCGTTTGACCAATCAAAATTATCATCGCCACCAATCCCAAAAATATTTTTCGCATTAAAGTTTGCCTCCAAGTTTTTCAAGTGAGTCAATGACGCAAACGCAATCGGGGCGAACGTGTTGCATGACGAAAAGCATTTTTGCTTCAGGAATTGCAACGCCGCCGCCCGTCCACGGCTTGACCGAATTCAGACATTGCATAAAAAGTGCGAAGCCTTTGCCCGGTTTGCGCGCCGCGTTATAGTCAATGCTCAAGACGTAATTGTAATTCGGGGCGTAGTCGATCAAGTGCTCGCTGTTGTTGCGGTTGAAGTTGGCGGGAGCCTCGCGCACGTCGACGAACTGATTATATTTGTAATTCTCGTTGCCTGACCAGTAATGATTTTCGTTGACTTGAACGTAAGAAATTGCGCAGCCGGGGTCGGGCTCGATGCCGAACGCGTAATTAAATCGGAACGTGCCGACGGGTGTCTTTTCGTCGCCCTGTTTGGTTTTGCCCAAACCGTTCTTGCCGATAAAGCCGGGCGTCGTCATAATCATTTCCCATTGCCCGTCAATCTTCTCGTGCATGGAAATCCAAGCGGTCGTTCCTTGAACACCCGCAACGACTACCATTTGTTCGGCTTTCCTCGCGGCGGGAAGATTCTTAACCCACTGTGGTGAAGGCGTCGCTGCCTGCGCGGACTGAAAAATAAACATCATCACCGCTACAATCGTTAAAAAAATTTTTTGCATAAATCGTACCTCCTTACATATGTTCGGGTGCGGAAACTCCCAATAAATTCAGCGCATGTTCAATCGTGTGTCGAGTGACTTTAAGCAAAGCAAGCCGAGCAATCGCCAAATCCTCTTCGACACCCAAAATTCTGCAGTCGCGATAAAATGCGCTGAAGGTCGACGCCAAATCGTAAACGTAGCGGGCGATTCGTTGAGGCGCGTATTCGGCGGCAGCCTTCTCAATTTCGTCGGGGTACTCAAAAATTTTATTTATCAAGTCAATTTCCGCCGTCGAATTCATCAAAGAAAAATTCGGTTCAATTCCCAATTCCTCATTCCCAATTCCCAATTGAACCAAGCCTGCCTCTTTGGTTTGACGGAAGATTGAACAAATTCTCGCGTGAGCATATTGAATGTAGTAAACGGGATTGTCCGCGCTTTGAGACTTCGCCAAATCCAAATCGAAATCAAGTTGGCTGTCAGTCGAACGCATGAGGAAAAAATATCTTGCCGCATCCGTTCCGACTTCCTCCATAAGCTCGCGCAAGGGAATCGCCGTGCCTGCCCGCTTGGACATTTTGACAGCCTCGCCGCCTCTGAAGAGACTAACCATTTGCAAGAAAATAATTTTCAACTTGTCAGCGTCGTAGCCGAGCATGGTCATTGCCGCCTTGACACGCGCAACGTAGCCGTGATGATCTGCTCCCCAAATATTTATCAGCTCGCCGAAGCCGCGGTCGAATTTATTTTTGTGATAGGCAATGTCTGCGGCAAGGTAAGTGGGCTCTCCGTTTTCGCGAACGACAACGCGGTCTTTGTCGTCGCCGTATTTGGAACTCGCAAGCCAAAGCGCGCCGTCTTTTTCGTAAATGCCTTCGTTTGCTTTGAGCAGTTCAATCGCCGCATTAATCTTTTCGGGGTGCAAAGTTCTTTCGCTGAACCAAAAATCAAAGTTCACACGGAAATTTTCCAAGTCGTCTTGAAGCTCAAGCATCTTGTCGCGGTAAGCAAGCTCGCCCAAAATTTTCAAGCGTTCGTCTTCGGGCAAGGACAAAAATTTATCGCCGTGCCTCGCAATGATTCTCTTGGTCGTGTCGATAATATCTTCGCCGCGATAGCAATCCTCGGGAAGCGGAATGTCTTGCCCGTGAAGTTGAAGATAGCGAACGTTGACGGATTTTGTAAGCTTGTCCATTTGATTGCCGGCGTCGTTGATGTAATATTCGCTCTCGACGTTGTAGCCCGCCGCCCGCATGATGTTGACGATAGCCGAACCCGCCGCCGCGCCTCTGCCGTGACCGACATGCAAAAGACCCGTAGGATTCGCGCTGACGTATTCGATTTGAATCGTGACATTGTTTTTGCAAGGCAGGTGCCCGAAATTTTTTCCCGCGTTGTAAATTTTTTTGAGCTCGCGATAAATCACGTCGGGCTTGAGATAAAAATTCATGAAGCCCGCGCCCGCAATTTCAATCCTGTCGAAGAGGTCGGAGGTGATTCGCGATTTAATTTCCTCCGCGATTTTGCGAGGCGACGTGCGAAAAATTTTTGCGGTCTGCATGGCGAAGTTCGTTGCGAAGTCTCCGAATTCTTTTTTCGGCGGAACTTCCAACGCGACTTCGGGCAAGGCGTCCGAAAATTTCAACGCGCCGTCTTTCATTGCCGCCTCGACTGCCGATTTGATTGCCTCCGCGATTTTATCTTTGGTCTGCAATTTTTTCCCTCCCGTAAAATTTTTTGATAATATTCGGCGGAAGGCAGTTTATTCCTGCGCGGCATTGACACTGAAAAATAAATGTGATTTAATCGACGCGAGCGGATGTGGCGGAATTGGCAGACGCGCCGGACTTAGGATCCGTTGCCTTCGGGCGTGAGGGTTCGACCCCCTCCATCCGCACCAGTTTAGTGATTAGTGATTAGTGGTTAGTGGTTAGTGGTTAGCGGAGGCGATTTTATGAATTGGGCATTACTTTTAATCGCGGCTTATCTTATCGGCTCGATACCGACGGGATTGATTCTCGGCAAAGCCATCTGGAAAAAAGATTTGCGGCAATACGGCTCGCACAACATCGGAGCAACAAATGCTTGGAGGATACTCGGCAAGAAAGCCGGGCTTCTGATTTTTATCCTCGACTTCCTTAAAGGTCAAGTCGGCGTCTTGCTCGGTGCATGGCTCTTTGCTTTGCCGGGCGCAATGGTCTTGGGAGGATTCGCTGCGATAATCGGTCACATGTTCCCGATTTTCTTGGGCTTCAAAGGCGGCAAAGGAGTTGCAACCGCACTCGGTGTTATCACTGCGCTCATGCCGAAAGTCACGGCGATTGTCTTTATCGTTTGGCTCGTGCTCACTTTGATTACGCGTTACGTTTCCGTTGCCTCAATCGTCGCCGCTGTCTTGACACCGATTCTTGCCGCTGTCTTCAAAGAGCCGACGATTTATTTCCTCTTTGCACTCCTCGCGGCTGTTGTCATTGTCTTCCGCCACAGAGAAAATATCCAACGCCTCAAAGCCGGTCGCGAAAATAAATTTTAACGGAACCGGAAAATGTTCAAGCTTAAGCTCAAAGACGGAGCAACTGTTTCGACTATCGAAGAACTTCGCGAAAATTTTGACTTGGAAAAAGTCGTTGACTGCTTCCACAGCGGCGAACTTTTGCAATGGCTCAAAGAACGTTTCTACGACGACGAGGCAGAGGCGATTGAAAATATCGACGACGACACAAACTTGATTGCAAAAATCTGCACGGCTCTCAACGTCGAATGCGAAGAGGATTTGGAATTTACGCAACGCCTTCGCGAAAAGAAAGCCCTCCTCGCCGAAATGACCGACGACGAAAATTTTATCGACAACGCTGCCTCGACCGCGCTCAATCAGGAAGACCTCGCTGCGTTGATTCAAACGGGTTGCAAGACGATTTATCTTTGCGGCGAAAAATTCAACGTGCCGATTTGTATGGCGGGCGTGAAGTATATCGGAGTGTTGTCGACGCCGAAAATCAAAATCCGTGCAAAATCTCAAGATGACCTCGACGCACAAAAAATCGTCTTTGAAAATTGTATCTTGCCGTGGCAAAAATATATTCCCGTGCAAATCGACGAAAAAAATATCGGATTGATTTCGAATATGCCGCTTCAAGTGACGGTTGAACTCGGTCGAACAAAGAAGACAATCCAAGAAATTCTCGACTTGGCAACAGGCTCAATCTTGGAGCTGAACAGATTATCCGACGAACCTTTCGACATACAAGTTAATAATCATTTATTGGCAAAAGGCGAAGTCGTCATTATCGATAAAAATTTTGGCGTTCGGATAACCGAGATTGTTGCGCCCGTCAAACGTGTCGCACGTGTTTCAGATAATTATTCGAAAGAATAAATTCGATTTTGATTTAAGAGGTGATGTGCTTGGCGAAAAAAATATTTTTATTCCTCGCGCTGATAATTTTTACGGCGTCAAGTGTCGAGGCGGCGGAAGAACCTCCGTTTGATTCTCTTGCCTCAACTTATGTCGAGGGCGGTCGCGAATTTTTAAATCTCATTCGCATGAAAGACGACGGCGAACTTTTATTCATGGTTGCGTCAAGGAAAGTTCAAGGCATCGCTCTTGTTCCGTATTCGCGCAGCGTCTACGACTTCTACTTGAACCAAGACCAAACGGGAAGTTATCCGCCGCTGATTTTCGGGATGATGTTCCCCGACGAGCAACGCCCCCAAATTGATGACAACTTGGGCGATTGGCAAGGGAATTTGCATTTGCTTCCGGTCTATGCTCTGTTCGAAGTCAAAGACGGACAGATTATTTGCGACAAGCCGTTTTATTCGGCGAGCGGACTCAATCCCAAGCACTATCACGGCACGATAAGGAATACCGACCATGAAAAGCTGATTGAAATTTTTATGACGCACATGCCGCGCCTCCACGAAATCATCGCCGCGCAAAATATTTCTTTACCTTAAAAAAATTTTTCCCCGTTCGGCGCGGGGAATTTTTTTTGGCTTAAAGCAAGTTTTATGATACAATTCGCGGCAAGAAAATTTTTAACTCGGCAGGAGGGGCGGACTTATGGACGAGTTGCTGAACTATCTGATTGTAATTTTGATGACGACCGGCGTCATCTTCGGCGGGAAGGCGTTTTGGGATTGGAAAAAAAATCGAACGCCGCAACTCGATTTAACAGAGTTGGAGTCGGAGCGGGCGCAGTATTTGCAAGAGAATTTCGACAAGGCAACCGCCGATTACAATTATTTGGAGGAGGCGCGTGAAAAATTATCCGACCGCGAACTTTCAAATCAACTGCGACGACTTCAGCGGACGGCGAAAAATCTTTTGAATCACCTCGAAAAAAATCCCGAACGAATTGCGCTGGCTTACAAGTTCATTGATTATTATCAAGACCGCGCCGTCAAAATCGTCAAGCAATATCGTGAACTTGAGGAAACGGAACTTTCGACAAACAAAGTTCAAGAGCTCAAGGCTCGCATGAAGCAGACGCTTGCCGCGTTGGAAGAAGCCTATCAAGACCAATTCGAACACGTCCTCAACGACCAAATTATTTCTGCCGACGCGGAGCTTAAAGTCATGGAGCAACAACTCAACGCCGAAGGAATTCACACAAAGACAATCGATGTGGGAGCTGTCGACGAATACGGCAACGTTCGGATTGATACCGACTTGCAAGGGCAACCCATGCAACTTGAGCCGCAACGAAAATTTTTTCCGCAAGGCATGCAACGGAGGCGGCGCGGTGAAGTCGACGCTCACCCGATTGATTTGCCCTTCCCCGAAGAAGACCGCCCGCAAATCGTTCAAACAAAATTGATTCAATCGGCTTTGGCAATTTTTCTCGGCTCGTTCGGCGCACATAAATTTTATCAAGGCAAGACGATTCAAGGCGTGATTTATTTCCTGTTGAGCTGGACGACGTTGCCGATGTGGATAAGCATGGTCGAGGGCATTCGCTATCTTTTCATGCCCGTCGAAGATTTTTACAATCAATACATAAAAGACAAGAGGAGAGATAAACATGGCAGACATAAACCTTAACGACTTGATGGCAAAGAAAAAAGCTTCCGCCTCTTCGGAACAGGCAATCGTTCCCGTCGAGCCCGCAAAAGAAATCGCGAAAGTCACTCAACAAATCGAAACCCTCACGCCCGAAGAAAAAGCCAAAGTTCAATCAATCAAAGACTCAATCGACTTGACGGATTCAAGTACGCCGCTTTCATTCGGTGCGCCCGCGCAGAAGGAGATAGCTCAATTTTCGGACAGCATCCTCGCAAAAGTTCGCGCAAAAGATTCGGGCGAAGTCGGCGTGTTGCTTAATGACCTTGTCGGCAAAGTCAAAGGCTTCGACGTGACAAAAAAGAACAACAGCTTTTTGAGCAACTTGCCGATTATCGGTTCGATTGTCGGCAAGGCGGAAGATGTCATGCAGGGCTACGAAAAACTTTCGACGCAGGTTGAAAAAATTCAAGCCGGCTTGGAAAATTCCAAAGTCAAAATGCTGGAGGATGTCGTCATGTTCGACACGCTCTATCAAAAAAATTTGGAATACTTCAAAGCTCTGCAACTTTACATTCGCGCCGGCGAAGAGAAACTCGACGAGATGCGCACGATAACTTTGCCCAAGCTTCGTGAACAGGCTGCGGCTTCGGGCGACCCTATGGCTGTGCAAGTCGTCAATGACTTTGAACAGAGCGTCGACCGCTTCGAGAAAAAAATTCACGACCTCAAGTTGAGTAAAACTTTGGCGATACAAACCGCGCCGCAAATCCGCTTGATTCAAAACAACGACAGAGTTTTAATCGACCGCGTGCAATCGGCGATTTATCACACGATACCGCTTTGGAAAAATCAAATGGTTATCGCGCTCGGACTCACCCGGCAGAAAGAAGTTATCGAACTTCAACGGGCGGTCAGCGACGCAACAAACGACCTGCTCCGCCGCAACGCCGAAATGCTCAAACAAAATTCAATCGACACCGCGAAGGCGAACGAACGAGGCATTGTCGACATTGACACGGTCAAGAAAGTCAACGAGGATTTAATTTCGACGATTGAAGAGACGTTGCGCATTCAGCAAGAGGGGCGGCAAAAACGTCAGGCGGCGGAAAAAGAACTTGTCGCGATTGAAGGACGCTTGAAGGACGCTTTGCTCAAAAACGCTCAACGCACTTGACCACTTGACGAGGAGACTTTTTTTATGCGCGAAGCAGTTGGAATACCGGCGGGCATTTTGGTTTATTCGGTATCGACAATCATATTATTAATCGCAGTTGAAGTTACCTTCGCCAATCCCAACGAGTGGTCGACACTTATCACGGCGGCGACGGCTATAATTTCTTTTGAAGTCACTTGCGCGGCAGTAAAAAATTTTTCCAATGAAACAGGCGTAAAAATTGTCGGCTTAATGATTGCGCTCTTTTGGTTGGTATCTTTCGGAATTAATTTTTTTATCGGCGCAGAGGGAGTCATGGAATTTTTGAGCGGCGGACAAGATTCACAGTGGTTGGAAAATCTTAAGGAGTTGATAGAGGCTGTGTGGAATTTGAAAATTTGCGCAGGCGTTTCCGTCATACTCGCGCTTTGGACGCTGGGTAAATGAATAAAGACAGAGAATTTATCCAAAGGCGAATTACAAGAGTCGTCTTGGTTTTGCTTGCGTTGATGGGCGTTGTCGTCTTTAGATATGCTTGGCTGCAACTGGTTCAAGGCAGCGAACTTGCCGAGAGGATGCGTTATCAAGTCGGGCATGATTATTCCGTTCAATCGCCGCGAGGCACAATCGTTGACCGCAACGGGCGCGAGCTTGCCGTGAGCACCATGACAAAATCTCTTTTCGTTGACCCCAATCACGTCGAAAATCCCGCGCAGCTTGCAAAAGATTTATCGCCGCTTATCGACAAACCCGAAGCAGATATTTTGGAAGACATTGCAGTCGGCGGAGGTTTCTCTTGGGTTAAACGGCGGCTTGAGCAATCGGAATACGAGGCTGTTCGCGCTCTGATTCGTGAAAAAGGTTACGCCGTATGTTTGGGCTTTCGCGACGAGGCAAAACGCTACTACCCCAACGATGTTCTTGCGGCAAATGTTTTGGGCTTCGTGGGCACCGACGACAAAGGGCTTGACGGTATCGAACAGGCTTTGGACAAATACATTAAAGGCGAGGTCACCGAATCATTTATCTACGCCGACACGCAGGAACGCCCGATTTTAGAATCAATCTTCACGCCTCACGGCTATCAGGGCGACCGTTGCAAGACGATTCAGCTGACGATTGACAGCGCGATTCAATTTATCGTTGAGCAGGAACTCGATAAGGCAATGGCGGAAAACGACCCCGTCTCGATAATCTGCATTGCAATGGATCCTCGAACCGGCGAAATTTTGGCAATGGCAAATCGCCCTTCCTACAATCCGAATCGTTTCTGGGATTACGACCAAGAAGTTTGGAAGAATAAATCCGTTTCATACCTCTACGAACCCGGCTCGACTTTCAAAGCTGTGGTTGCGGGTGCTTTGTTGCAAGAGGGTATCGTTGCTCCGAATCAACCTTTCGACGACCCCGGCTACGTTATGTTTTCGGGGAAAAAAATTCAGAACTGGAACGGTGCAAGCTTCGGCTACGTGACGTTCGCGGATGTTGTCAAGCAGTCACTCAACACGGGCTTTGCGATTTTCGGCTACAAGTTGGGCGCGGAAAAACTTATCGGCTACGCGAGGCTTTTCGGCTTCGGCGAACCGACCGGCATTGAACTTCCCGGCGAAGAGGCAGGCATTCTTTACAATCCCGATGAAATGGTTGATTCGGATATTGCGACAATGTCAATCGGGCAGAGCATTGCGGTCACGCCTCTCCAACTTATCGCGGCTTTTTGCGCCGTTGCCAACGACGGAATTTTACTCAAGCCGCACATTGTCAAGTCGATTAAAAATGCGAACGGCTCAACTTATGCCGAAACTCACGTCGAGGAAGTCAGGCGGACAATCGATTCGGCGACGGATAAAACTTTGGTCGGCTTGCTTGAACAGGTCGTGGCTGCGGGCGGCGGCGGCAAGGCTTCTGTTCGCGGCTATCGTGTGGCAGGCAAGACGGGCACCGCTCAAAAAGTCAGCGAATTCGGTTTGGGCTACGACGAGGGAAAATATATCGCCTCGTTTTGCGGCTTTGCTCCCGTCGAAAATCCTCAAGTTGCGTTGCTTGTCGTGATTGACGAACCTTACGGAAGTTTTTACGGCGGACAAATTGCCGCGCCCGTTGCAAGCAGAATTTTTTCTCAAATCTTTCGCTACTTGAGGATTGAGCCAAGCGATGCGCCGCTCGGTTTGGATTCGGATGAAATTGGTGCGGAAGTCGGCGAGGGCGATGCCTCAATTCACGGACTGCAACAAAGAGAGAGACCAAGAGAGCCGGAACACAAAATTGAAAGCCCGAAAGAAGAGATTGCACCCGAAGCTGCACGTGTTCCGAATTTTTACGGCAAGAGCATTCGTGAGGCGGCGCGTCTTGCAAATGAGGCAGGCGTTTCGTTTTCGGCGGAAGGTTCGGGATTTGCGGTCAGTCAAAGTATCGGCGCGGGCGAAATTGTCGACAAGGGCACGACCGTCAAAGTTCAATTCAGCCCGTGAGGAAACTTGCTTATAAAAAATTTTTCTAACCACTAACCACTAACCACTAAAACTCCCGTCAATGCGGCGGGATTTTTTTTGCAAAAAATTTTCAAGAGGAATTGATAAAAAAAAACAACTATTATAATGCACAAAGAGAGGCTGAAGTTTTTTCGTTTTAAGGAAAGAGATGATTTTTATGGCTGAGTTTATCGAGGGAACATCGGGTAACGATAATATTTATAATCACTACGATTTCGTCACAATCGCGGGCGGCAAGGGTGATGATTATATTTTCAACTATAACAACAATGTTTCAATCAGTGGCGGTAATGGTAATGATTCACTTGAAAATTTCTATGACAGAGTTACAATCGACGGCGGAGCGGGTAACGATTTCATTTTCAACGGCAAAGACAATTTGTCCGGCGGTTCTAACGTTTCAATCGAGGGTGGAACCGGCAACGATTCGATTTATAACAACGGTTGGGACACTTCCATTTCAGGCGGTAAAGGTAACGATACCATATTTAGTGAGGGTGCTGACAATTTTTTCATCTACAACGAAGGCGACGGCAATGATGTCATCATGGGGATTGATCTCTATACTACTCTTCTGATTTCCGGCGGCAAATATTTTAAAATGATAAACGGCAACGATGTTATTATCAAAGTAGGAAAAGGTGCTATTACTCTCAAAGATTATAAGGATTACTTGTCATTAATTGAAATAGTTGGCAGTGAGCTCAAAAACATTAAGCTTACCGAAGATAACGATACTTTTGCCAATACACTTGATGGTGCTTCCATTCAAGCTTTGAGGGGAAACGATACTTTAACAAATTACGGCAAAATTTCATTGCTCGATGGTGGTAAAGGTAACGATTCAATCAACAACGAATTTGGCAGTGATTCCGTAACAATTCTCGGTGGAGACGGTAACGATACAATTGACAACTATTATGGCGATAGAGTCATTATATACGCCGGAGAAGGCGCAGATAAAATAAGCAGCTCTTTCAGTGATGAAGTTACGATTCATGGCGGTGCGGGAAACGATGGGATAGGTTTTGGCGAAACTGGAGCGGCTTTTGGTGAAGAAGGAGACGATACCATCAGCGGTGCCAATACGGAAGATAGTACCAATCTCGTTACAATCGACGGCGGCACGGGTAATGACAAGCTTCATTTTTCAGGACATAATGTTTTGGTTTACGGCGGTGACGGCAACGATTATTTTGAAATGTATCCCGTTCATGACTTGGAAAAAGATAAAGTATATGAGGGAAACGCAACGATAGACATGGGCGCAGGTGACGACACAATTTATCTTCCGAATATTCTCGGGGTTACGCCTGACTATCACTCCCCGATAAATGCCGGAAGTGGCAATGATTCTATTCATGTCAATGCAAATTATGTCACGATAGACGGCGGTACAGGTGACGACTTTATTAGATTTTGGAATGGAAATCATGGTACTGTAAAAGGCGGCGAGGGTAACGATACCATTAAAAGTAGCTATGCTGAAAAAGATGTAATTTTATCAGGTGGTAAGGGCAATGATTTTATCGAGCTCATTCAATGTTCCCATGTGATTATCGAATATTCCAAAGGAGACGGGCAAGACTTAATTAAAGGATTTAACTCGACTTCGACGTTGAAAATTGTGGGAAATTCTTATTTTACGACAAAGCGTGGCTCCGATGTTATCGTTACGGTCGGCGAAGGTTCAATCACTCTGGTCGGCGCGACTAGCTTGTCTAAGGTCAACATTATCTACACGAAAGAAAAACAGGAAGTAAATTCTTGGTGGCTCAACGGCACGACGGCTAAATACGGCACGTCAAGCAAAACTTTAGGGTGTGTTGGTAAATTAAAGATGGCGAATAAAAGCGGCAAGAAAAATGAAATTCAAGAAACAAATATCGAGCTTGTCGAATCTGATTGCGATGTGACGAAATTCTTTAATGCGTTGGAAAAAGCGTTCGACAACGTTA
>JAFXTD010000015.1 GCA_017535925.1 Selenomonadaceae bacterium
ACATTGTCGAGAGATTTTTTCAGCGAATCAAGAATTACCGTCACATCTCTACTCGTTATGACAAATTGGCTTTTTGTTTTGAGAAATTCGTTTTACTCGCTGCTTCTGTTATTCACTTTTAATTTACCAACAGCCCCTAATCACTAACCACTAATTATTGTCCGTTGCTTGTTATTGCATTTTTCAGGCGCGTGACGTGACCGCTGAGCTCCGTTACCATTGCGTTGTAGTAGATTTGATTTTTTGAAAGCGAAGCCATTTCAATATCAATGTCGACGTTGTTGTCGTCGGTGCGCATTATGGTCGTGTTGTCTTCGAAGATTGTCGGCTCGGCATGAAAGTTAAGAGGCTCGGCAGGCAAATGTTTTTTATGCGTCTTTACCATTTTCAATTTCCCGTCGGGTTCTTCGCCGTAAATTTCTCGCGCCAAGAGTTCTTCAAATTCCACGACAGACTTTCGATAATTCGGCGTGTTCACATTTGCAAGATTGTTGGCGATGACTTCCTGCCGAATTGTCGCTGCCGTCATTGCTCGCGGCAGGTAATTAAAATTGTTCGTATTAAGAATCTGTTCAAGCACGCCCGGTTCACTCACCTTTCTGCTATATCTGCTCAATCACAATCTGAAAAATTCAAGATTGATTGTACACTATAGAAAAGTTTTCTTCAACCTTGAGGAAAAAATTGCAGATTTAT
The DNA here is from genome assembly GCA_017535925.1 of Selenomonadaceae bacterium. Taxonomy (GTDB): domain Bacteria; phylum Bacillota; class Negativicutes; order Selenomonadales; family Selenomonadaceae; genus Quinella. The sequence goes on from JAFXTD010000015.1 coordinate 697, forward strand.
TCTTCAACAAGAATGCGGATTACCCTTTACACTTGCCAAAAAATTTTTCAGCTGATATTCTTTTAGTGGTCAGTGGTCAGTGGTCAGCGATTAGGGGTTAGGGGTCAGGAATTTAATGAACAGAAGAAATTTTATTCGGAACATTTTAATCGGCGGCGCGGGTGCTGCGGCTTTGGCGGGCGGAGGAATTTTTTATTACGTGAATCGTCCCGAATTCGGGAGGCTGCCTTCGGGCTCAAGGCTTAAAAAAATTTTAGCTTCGCCGCATTATTTTAACGACCACTTTGAATGTTTGACGCCCGTTAAAATCATGAGCGAAGACGTTCAAGAAAAAGAGAATCGATTTGTTGCAACGTGGAAATTTTTATTCGGCGATAAGTCCGGGCTCGTGCCGCCGATGCCGATACCGAATGCCAAGACCGATTTAAAATCTCTCGGCAATGACGACTGCGCGATTTGGATGGGACACTCGACGATTTATCTTCAGCTCGGCGGAAGAAAAATTTTGCTCGACCCTGTCTTTTCAGATTATGCCTCGCCGATTTTCTTTGTCAATCGCGCCTTCGCCGGCAGCAACGTTTATTCGGCGAATGACTTCCCGCCGATTGATATCCTCGCGATAACTCACGACCACTGGGATCATTTGGATTATCCGTCAATTATCGCGCTCAAGCCGAAAATTAAAACCGTCCTGTGTCCTCTGGGTGTCGGCGAATATTTTGAGCAATGGGACTTCGACACCGAAAAAATTATCGAAGAGGATTGGGATTCGGTGATTGACTTCGGGCACGGGCTGACGGCTCACATTTTGCCGAGCCAACATTTTTCCGGACGCATGCTCACAAAAAATCCTACCGAGTGGTGCGCGTTCGCCTTCGTGACAGCTGACCGAAAAATTTTTTGTTCGGGCGACGGCGGCTACTCGAATCACTTCAAAGACATCGGAAAAAAATTCGGCGGCTTCGATTTGGCGTTCATGGAGAACGGGCAATATAATCTTGCTTGGCATGCGATACACCTTTTGCCGAACGAGACTGCGCAGGCTTCGGAGGACATTCACGCAAAAAAAGTTGTGCCGATTCATTCGGGGAAGTTCGCGCTTGCAAGACACAAGTGGAACGAGCCGTATAAAGATTTGCTTGCCGCGAGCGAAAGAAAATCTTACGAGCTGTTGACGCCGCGAATCGGTGAGCTTATAAACTTTGACGGAAAAATTTTTGAGCATTGGTTTGAACTTGAGGAGGGCTTGACATGAAAAATTTAATCGCAATTAATGGCAGTCCGAGAAAAAATTGGAACACCGCGCAACTTCTTCAACACGCCGTGAAAGGTGCCGAAGAGGCGGGCGCGTCAACCGAAATGATTAATCTTTACTCACTGAACTTCAAAGGCTGCACGAGTTGTTTCGCCTGCAAGTTGAAAAGTCGTCCGCACGGCTCTTGCGCCATGAAAGATGACCTTTCGCCCGTCTTGGAGAAAATCAAAAATGCCGACGCAATTATTTTCGGTTCGCCGATTTATTTTATGAATCTTTCGGCGGGCATGATTGCTTTCATTGAGCGGCTCTTCTTTTCGAATTACATTTACAGCGATGAAATTCCGACCGTCTTCCCGAAAAAACTTCCGAGCGCATTTATTTACACCATGAACATGACCGAAAAGCATTTTGAATTCTTCGGCATGAAAGAGCGGCTCGGCATGTACGAAGTCTTCACGAAAAAAATTTTGGGCGTCGCGCCGAAAGTCCTCTGCGCCTACGATACCGTTCAATTCAAAGATTATTCGCGCTATGAAAGTTCAATCTTCGACCCCGAAAAGAAATTCGCTTACAAGGAAAAACATTTTGCCGAAGATTGTCAGGCGGCTTACGACATCGGGCGCGATTTAATTTTGAAATGATTTACGCAGTTTTAATTGCGGCGGCAGTTATCGCGTTGGCTGTGCTGTATAAATTTTCCCCGACGCGAAAAACTTTTCTGCTGATTTGCACGCTGTTAATCGTCGTGTTCGGCGCGAGTGCTTTTATTCACGGGCAACAAGTTCGGCAACAGGAAATCACTCGTGCGCAACTTGAGGACTTGCAGGAGCGGCAAAAAATTTTCGGCGAATGGTATGCGGCTTATCAAAAAGATATTGAACGCCTCGACCGAAATTGGCAATCGTATCATAATATTCTTGACGGCTTGAAGACGACCGACGCGCATAGTTTCAATTCGGAGGCGATTTATCTTCGGCTGAAAGAGTTGGAGCAAGAGTCGGTTGATGAGCAAGTAAAAATTTATAACCTCACCTCGCCGCAAACTCTCGACAAAGAAAATCGCGATTTGGTTGACGTTGTGATTCACAAGACTCAAGTATACATCGACGCACAAACACGAACGATATATTTATCGGCTCAAGCAGCAACGCCGCCCGTCGAATTGGAAACGTTGCGGCTTCGACTTCAAGACATAATGATTCGCGAATCGCCCGAAGGCTTATTCACGGCGCAAGAAATTTCGGCGATACGTTCGGCTCTGGGCGATTAAAAAGCAATTAGGAATGCGCAATGCGTAATGATTCGGTTTCCAATTGCGCATTACGAATTACGCATTGCTTTTCGGAGGGTGTTTGTTTGGAGATTATAAAAAAAATTATCGGCTTGACAAAAAAATATCCGCGCCCGGTCGTCGCGCTCGGCATGTTCGACGGCGTTCACTTGGGGCACACCGCCGTTATCCGTCACGCAATCGACATCGCAAAAAAAATTTCGGGCACGGCGATTGTCTTTACCTTTTCGAATCACCCGCTGACTGTTATCGCGCCCGATGACGCGCCGCTCATGATTGGCAGCAAAAATCTTCGCCGCGAAATTTTTTCGGAGCTCGGTGTTGAAGTTCTGATTGAAATTCCTTTTACGAAAGAGTTCAGCAAAAAATCGCCCGAAGAATTTTTGGAACTCCTCCAAGAAAAAATCGCGCCCTCTTACGTCGTCACCGGTCCAAATTATACTTTCGGGAGGTTCGGTCGCGGCAACGGACGCATGCTTCTGCGCGAGGCTGAAAATTTCGGCTTCAAGGCGGAAGTCTGTCAAACTTTCACGGTCGAAAGAAAAATCGTAAGCAGCACGAGGATTCGGGCGTTGATTGCGGCGGGCGATTTGGCTTCGGCGAATCAGCTTCTGGGAAGAAGTTTCACTTATGCCGGCGAGGTCGTCAACGGTGACAAACGCGGACGCAAAATTGGTTTCCCGACCGCCAACTTGGAAATCGGCGACCACAGGGCAATGCTTCCGAACGGCGCGTATATCGTTCGCGTCAAGGTTCGCGAAAAATTTTTCAACGGCATCGCGAATATCGGCGACAATCCGACTTTCAAAGTTGCGAGGCGGCGGTTGGAAGTTTTTATCGACAACTTCAGCGGCGACATCTACGGCGAGGAAATTTTCGTCAGCTTTATCGACAAGTTGCGCGACGAAAAAATTTTTTCCTCCGTCGAAGATTTAAAAGCTCAACTGAACGAAGATTTGAGGGTTATGCGAAATGCAACAGCTGATTAAAATTCACGGACTCGGTTCAAGCGGCGAAGGCGTCGGAAAAGCAATTAGTAATGAGGAATTAGGAATGAGGAATGAAGACGAAAATCAATTCCTAATTCCTAATTCCAAATTCCTAATTGTTTTTGTCGAAGGCGCATTGCCCGGCGAAGAGGTTCGCGTCGAGATTGAGACACGCAAAAAAAATTATGCGGTCGGTCGGCTTGTCGAGGTCGTCAAAAAATCTTCGGAGCGCGTCGAGCCATTTTGCCCGCTGTATAAAAATTGCGGCGGCTGTCAACTTCAACATTTGAGTTATCCCGCGCAGCTGAAGTGGAAACGTCAACAGGTCGTCGACGCGATTGAACGAATCGGCAAGCTCGGCGGCGTTGAAATTTTTGAGACGCTCGGCATGGAAAATCCTCTGCGCTATCGAAACAAAATGCAGTTCCCCGTCGGAAAAAATTTGCAAATCGGTTGCTACGCTCGCGGCAGCCACAAAATTATCGACACGAACTCTTGCCTGATTCAAAACGCCGGCAACGATAAAATCCTCGCCGCCGTCCGCAACGTCGCAAAAAAATTTAACCTTCAACCTTACGACGAGGATACTCACAGAGGATTTTTGCGGCACGTCATGGGGCGCGTCGGTTGTGACGGAGAATTGATGATTGTCCTCGTGACCGCCGCGAAAAATTTTCCCAACGAAAAAAATTTTGTCCGCGCCTTGAGAAACGAATTGCCCGAAGTCACGAGCATTCAACAAAACGTCCAAACTTTTCACAACAACGTGATTCTCGGTCGCGATACGAAAATTTTATTCGGCAAGCCCACAATCCATGACAAAATCGGCGGGCTTAAGTTCAATATCTCGGCGCGTTCGTTTTTCCAAATCAACACCTCTCAAGCCGAAGTTCTTTACAAGACGGCTTTGGACTTCGCGGATATGGAGGGCGGAGAAATTGTCGTCGACGCTTATTGCGGCACGGGAACTTTTGCGCTCCTCTTTGCCCGACAAGCTCACAGGGTTTACGGCACTGAAATTGTAAGTTCCGCCATTGCCGACGCGAAAAGAAATGCTCGCGAAAACAATATCCGCAACGTTGAATTTTTTGTGGGCGATGCCGTGAAAGTTTTGCCGCGCCTCGCCGAATCTTTGCACTTCCCCGACGTGATTGTTACCGACCCGCCTCGCGCAGGTTGTGATAAAAAAGTTTTGGAGACCTTCGCGGCTATGGAGACCGATAAAATTATTTACGTTTCATGCAATCCCGCAACGCTTGCCCGCGATTTAAAAATCCTCGACGAGCTGGGGTATCGGACAAAAAGAATTCAGCCCGTCGATATGTTCCCGTTCACCTCTCACGTCGAGACCGTCGCTCAAATCGTCAAGAAATAAAAAAGCCCGCCATTCAATCGAGTGACGGTTTTTTTTTCGACTAATTTTTCAAGCTGAATAAAATTTCCGTTGACCTTTTGTCTAATTCGTGCTATCGTTTGTAATGCAATCTGGTTTTAAGGAGGAAAAATAAAATGAAAAAATTTTATTTAAGCTTTGAAGGTTATTATCTCTACGACTACCTCTTGAGTCAATATAATAATGACCTTTACAAAAATAGTGCAGACTATGCCGAGATGAAAGTTCCGGGAATTTACTGCTTCTACAAATGCAAGGATGATGAGATAAAAGAACTGATTTACATCGGCAAAGCTGCAGATATTTATCACAGGCTCGCAAAGCATAATAAAATTAAAGATTTCATCATGCAGTTGAGAGACAAGGAACGTTTGTGCGTTTCCTTTGCCGAAGTACGGGATGCTTATGACAGAGAACGCGTCGAGAATGCCATGATTTACAAACATAATCCTGTTTGTAACATAGCAGGCACCGGAACTTTCGGTTATCCGAAAACGGAAGTTATCTTGAGCGGAAAGACAGCACTGTTGAATACCCGCTTTACTGTCGGTTAAAATTATAAAACAAAATTAAGAAAATAAACCGGATTGCAGAGAGTTGCCGTGTTGAAAAATGCGGCAACTCTTTTGATTTTCAAAAGTACTTCACCGCGTTTTTCAGGGTGTGTCGTTCAAAGCGTAGTTATCAACAGACGCTTTTAAAAATTTGTTGCGGCACTTCAAAAAGATAACAGCTTGCAGTACAATATCAAAAGCGGCGCAAGTCCGAATACGCAAGTGAGGCAAGACTTTCAGCTGTATCTTTGAGACGGGCAAAGGCGGCGATATTTGATAAAAATCTGCAGACAAAATCTTAATGCAGACAATCGACTTTAGCTAGGAGCTGTTGGTAAAATAAATCGGCGGCTCCGATTAAGCGTTTCAATGACTTTTATATTTTAAATCTACTTTTCTTTTGCAAGTCTCTTCTACTTTTCTTTTGTTGCGCCCAAAAGAAAAGTAGCAAAAGAAAAGGGCGTTAATCCGCTGTATTTTGCATCACGCAAAATAGTCGCGGCGGCCGTCATCCATGACGGCCGGGCTTTCACCAACCGCTACTTTTTAATTTACCAACAGCCCCTAAGGAGTGATTTTAATGGTATCAGCCAAAATGTATGAACTTGGAACAAAGAAATCGACAATCCGCACGATATTTGAATTCGGGCGCAAGCGGGCGGCAGAGGTCGGCGAGGAAAATATTTTCGACTTCAGCTTGGGCAACCCGAATGTTCCGACGCCCGATTTTGTTCGGGACGCCGCGATTGAAATTTTGCAAACTTACGAGCCCGCTCAAGTTCACGGCTACACGGTCGCGCCCGGCAATCCCAAAGTTCGCGAGACTCTTGCCTCGTCAATCAATCAACGATTCGGCACAAACTTTGCAGGGAAAAATCTTTTCGTCACGAGCGGCGCGGCGGCAGCCATCACGATTTGTTTCAAAGCACTTGCCGAGCCCGAAGACGAGTTCATAACTTTTGCGCCCTACTTCCCCGAATACAAAGTTTTCGTCGAATCGGTCGGAGCGGAGCTTAAAGTTGTCAAGCCGCGTCCCGAAGATTGGCAGATTGATTTCGACGACTTCCAAAAACTTCTTTCGCCAAAGACAAAAGCCGTTATCATAAATTCGCCGAACAATCCCAGCGGCGCGGTTTACTCAAAAGAGACAATCACGAAGCTCACCGATATTCTCAAAGCTCAAGGGCGCGACATTTTCCTCATTTGCGACGAGCCTTATCGCGAGCTTGCTTACGGCGTCGAAGTGCCTTGGGTCACCGGCTTTTACAAAAATACTCTTGTCTGTTATTCCTACAGCAAAAGTTTTTCATTGCCCGGCGAACGTATCGGCTATATCGTCGTGCCCGATGAAGTTGCCGACTTCGAAAAAATTTACGGAGCGATTGCGGGCGCGGCGAGGGTTCTTACTCATGTCAACGCGCCGAGCTTGTGGCAGTTGGTTGTTGCAAAGTGCGCGGGCAAAGCTGTCGACATAACGCCCTACGAACGCAACGGAAAACTTTTATACGACGGATTGATTGCGGCGGGTTTCGAATGCGTCAAGCCTCAAGGTGCCTTCTATCTTTTCCCGAAAGCTTTGGAGGCGGACGACTATGCCTTCTGCGAACGCGCCAAGAAATATGATTTGCTGCTCGTGCCCGGCGCGGACTTCGGTGCGCCCGGTTATTTCCGTGCAGCTTATTGCATAAAACAAGAGACGATTGAACGTTCCCTGCCGTTGTTCAAAAAATTGGCGGAAGAGTATCGAGGTTAAGCCATGAAAAAATTTTTAAGCTTCGCGCTGATTATTTTGACGTTCGCGCTTGTCGGTTGCGGCTCCGAAAAAAAAGACGACG
>JAFXTD010000066.1 GCA_017535925.1 Selenomonadaceae bacterium
GAAGAAAAAGCGCGACGAAGGTAAACATTATTTTGTTGCGCTCTCCCACGTAGCCAAAAAGCTTGTTCGCGTTATTTTTCATCTTCAAAGAACCGGTGAATATTTTTCTGATTTTGCTTGACTCCTTATAGTCAGTCTCCGCACATATTATATCAGTTTGAAACGGCTCAAAGTCAACAGATAAAAAATATCCCCCGCCGAAATTTGACGGGGGTTTTTTTATTTCAAGAAGACGCGGACAATGTCGTTTTTTGTTGCGAAAATCATCAACATCAGCAGGAGGGCAATTCCGACGCGTTGCGTGTAAGCCACAGCCTTTGAGCCGAGCGGCTTGCCTCTGACTGCCTCGATAAACAAATTCACAAAATGACCGCCGTCAAGCACGGGCACCGGCAACAAATTTATTATGCCGAGATTTATGCTTAGCAAAGCGGCGAAGTTCAAAAGCGGAATGAAACCGCGTTCGGCGACCTGCCCCGACATTTGAATAATACCAATCGGTCCCGCGAGGTTTTCTGTTTGTTCGGGTTCTTTGAAGAGGCGGACGATTGATTCGAGCATGTAGACCGTAATTTCTTTCGTGTGTTCAATCGCAAGCGTGAACGATTCGGGCAAGGTCTTTGATTCGTAGACGATTGAACTTTGCACGCCGACCAAGATTCTTTTTTCCTGTTCGTTGAAAGTGGGGGACACCGTGACTTTGGAAATATCCTCGCCGCGTTTGTATTTGAGCAAGATATTTTGTCCCGCCTTGAGGTCTTTGAGTTTATCGGTGAAATCTTTCCACGTCGTGACCGCTTGTCCGTCGACGCTCAAAATTCTGTCGCCTTCTTTAAGCCCCGCCTTTTCAGCCGACATGCCTTGAATCACGCCGCCGATTATCGGTTCGTTGGAAGGAGCCGCCGCGCCGAGCGTCACGTAAATCATAAAGAACAAGACAATCGGCAAGAGAAAATTAAAACCCGCGCCCGCCAAAATCACGAGCATCCTCGACAAGACGGACTTTGAACAAAAGCCGCGTTCGCCCGCCGTGTTGTTATCGGGGTCCATGCCGGCTATGTCATTGAAGCCGCCCAGAGGTATCGCCCGCAATGAGTAGACGGTCTCGCCGTGTTTCTTGCTTAAAAGTTTCGGACCGAAGCCGATTGCAAATTCGTCGACGCGCATGCCCGTCATTTTTGCGGTGATGAAATGACCGAACTCATGAACGAGCACCAACAAACCGAAGACGAAGACTGCCGCCGCTATCGTTAATATCAAAGCTCAATTCCTCCTCAAAAATTAAATGAAATGAAAACCCGACCGCACAATTTAGCTGTTAGCTGTTAGAAAAAATAATTACCAATTCCCCATTACCAATTCCCCATTACCAATTCCCAATTCCTAATTGAAAAAAACCCGCCGACCGAAGTCGACGAGCTTTTTTAGTATCGAACAACATATTAGCTTTTGAGTTTCAGCGCACGACCTCAAATCGTTTGCTGACCGCCAATCAATTATTGAAGCAAGCTGAGGACCGCCGAGCTGTTCTGGTTAGCTTGAGCCAACATAGCCTGTGCCGCCTGCAAGAGGACGTTATTCTTGGTGTAGTTGGTCATTTCTTTAGCCATATCAGCATCGCGAATCGTCGACTCTGCCGCTTGGACATTCTCGCTGGAAGTCGTGAGGTTGGTGCTGGTGTATTCGAGACGAGCTTCAATCGCGCCGATTGTCGTCTGCTGGTCAAGAGCTTTGGTAAGCGCGTTTTCAATGACGTTGATTGCCGCATTGGCGTGTTCTTTGGTGAAGACGTCGATTCTGGTTCCATCGGAGCCTTTCAAGCCGAGTGCCTGCGAACGCATATCGCTCATGCCGACTTTAATCGCGACATTTGCTTCCGAGCCGATGTGGAAGTTCAACGACATATCGCCGGTTTTGTTTTCTGCGCGCTGATACTGCTTGAATTGGTCGAGAGCCGCATTGGCTGCCTTCTTGACGTTGCCGTCTTGATCGAGGATGCTGATTGTCAAACCGGAAAGCTGACCGACAACACCTTTTTCGGATGCCGCAACAGCCAAGCCCTCTGTCTTGTCCGGCGTATAAACAGCCTTATCGAACTTATCTTTACCCGGTTCAACTGTGGCACCGTAAGAAAGGTTCGTGACAGTAACAGTACCAGTGCTTGCTCCCAGAATCGAGGTGTCTGTTCCGGTTACCAGTACCGGCGTATTGCCGTGGTTGGCATCAAGGCTGCCGTAATAAGCGTAAGTAAAGCTATTCGGAGTACCTGAAGCAGCGGAGGCAGTATACGAGCCGGTGAAGGTGAACGACGTAGAGCTGGTGATCTGTCCCGGATCTCCCAAAACTTGGATTCTGCCCGCTTCGGTCGGATCTGTCTTTTGCACTCCGCCGACTTGTTTGTTGCTTTTATCGGTGAGTGTCAAAATATCTTCCAAAGTTTTTGAACCGACATTACCGGTCGTCGAGTAGATGGAGCCGTTTTGCACCCAAGAAACCTGATATTTGTCAGAGGTAGCAATGTTAAGCGAATCGCCGGCGCGGTTGTTAAGTGTCGTAAGAACACTCGTAACATCGGTGGCTTTGTCCAAGCTCTGGTTGAGCAAGATGGTTCTGGAGCTTACGGTTGCATTGTTCTTCGAGCCGTCGACGAGGTATTTGCCGTTGAACTGCACGAGAGCGTTGTCGTCGATTTGGTCGATGAACTGGTTGATTTCTTTTTGAATGGTCTGGCGATCTTCGTCGGTGTTGGAGTCGTTGGCGGCGTTGATTGCCTTTTCCTTCAAAGCACGGAGAATCTCGACTGTGTTGCCGACCGCGCCTTCTGCGGTTTTCATTAAGCTGGAGTCATTTTGGGTGTTCTGATTAGCTTGGTCGAGTGAACGAATACGAACGCGCATACGCTCTGAAATTGCATAACCCGAAGCGTCGTCTTGCGCGCTGTTGATTTTCATACCGCTCGAAACTTTTTGCAAGCTTTTTTGGAGCGCAGAGCTGTTCGCATTCAAGGTGTTAAGAGTACGAACGGCGCCCAAGTTGTTCTTTACTACCATTGCCATAATAATTTCCTCCTTGATCTTTCCTAGAAAAATTTTCCTTAGTCGACGGTGTCCCTTCCGCCGCCAAACAAACGAGATTTTACTGCCGCCCGACCGTCGCCGGGCACTTGCTGTCCGCACGCGTAACGAACAGCCGCAGTTTTTTTACTCGCTCATTGTCCTCTTAAAAAGTTTATCGGAAATCACTTTGAAAACATTAAACGCCTCGGAAAAAAATTTTCTTCCCTTGCCGCGTATTGTATCAAGAAAAATTTTTAACGTCAATAAAATCATGCTTGACAAAGAAAATTTTTCTGTCAGGTGCCGCCACCTGTTCCGCTGCCTGAACCGTTGCTTTTGTTGGTAAATTCACCGGCTGTATGATCGTCGAGAGTGGCACGATAATCTCCGTTGCTTTCTTGTTTTGTAATAGAGTAAGTGGTCGCCGAAATATCGGTTGCCGTGCCGTTGACGTAGGCTTTTCCTGTCGGAGGCTTTATGTTGTCGGGGTCTTGCAGGTAGTCGCTCAAATCGCTCATTTGCGGCGCAGTAGTCGGAGTGCCTTTTTCCATTATGTAGATGGCAATGGCAGTGTCGATTGTCGTGAGGTCGGATTGAATCTTTGCGGTATTGGCGGCGGTCGTCACGGCAGTAAAACGCGGTACGGCGATTGACGCAAGAATTCCGATGACCATTATCATAAGAATTACTTCCAGCGTCGCAAAGCCTCGTTGATTCATTTTCGTCAGCTCCTTTTTTTTTGACGATTGTAAAACAAAATTTTTCGGCGGGCAAGAAATTTTTTTTTACTTTCTTCCTCGCAAGAAAGTTTTCAAAGAATCGTTGAGCTTCAGAGCGGCTCGTCGCTTCGATTAAGCGTTATAATAATTTTTATTTTTTTAACCTACTTTTTCTTTGCATGCCCAAAGAAAAAGTAGCAAAAAGAAAAGGCACCTCGCGGGGGCGTTCGTCGTTCATGGTTCGGAGGTTGAGGTTACCCGAAGCCGAGAGTGCCGCTGTATTTCGCATCACGCGAAATGGTCGCGGCGAGGCCGTCATCCATGACGGCCTCTTTTTTTTCAAGCAGCGATTGTCAATCACTAATTGCTTTTAAGGCGCGTTTGGTTTATGATTAAAAAAATTTATCATGTGGGAGGAGTTACATGGATGACAAAATTTTAAACTGGGTGGCATTGGCAGAAAATTTTTCGGCGAACGGCGATCCGAATTCCATGCGCACCGCCGCACGTGAGATTTTTGAACTCGATAAAAATTCGGCGGAAGGTCTTGCGCTCATGGCGGAGGCGTCGTTATATTTAAGTAACCTCGACGAGGCGGAATCTTTGGCGGGATATGCTCTCTCTGTCGAACCGAAACATCTGCGCGGGCGATTGGTAACGGGCGGCGTTGCAGTGAAACAATTCAGATTGCGCGACCAACTGAAAATTTTTGACGGCTTGATAAAAGATGCACACGACGCGCTGAAAAAGTTGAATGACGAAATGAATGACTTCAAGCGAAAAATTTCACGGCGCGATAAAACTTCCGAAGACGAGGAATTTCAAAAGCGATTGTCGAAAAAAATTTTAATCGTGCGTTCGATTTTATTCAAGGCGTTGTGTTGGAGTTCAAACGGACTTTATTTGGCGGGCGAGGCGGCTCAAGCGGCGGCGAATCTTTTTGAGGCAAGTTCCTTGACCGACAAGAAAGAGCAGGCGGCGGAACTTTATTCCAAGCATTTGTTCTTGAAAAATTATCGTGACGTTTCGCCGAAGCAAGCCAAAGACTCTGCGGCGCGGTACAATTCTTTCTTCGCGAGGGTCAGACCGTTCACGCACGACAAAAAAATTTTCGACGAGGAACGCAAAATTCATATCGGATACATTTCGCCCGACTTCCGCGAACACGCAATCGCAAATTTTTTGTCGCCGTTCTTCAAAGATTACGACGCGGAAAATTTTTCGGTGACGTGCTACTCGACGGGCAAGAAAGATTCCGTCACGAAGAAGCTCAAAGATTTTAAAGTTGCTTGGCGCGATTTAATCGGCAAGAATTTTTTGGAGGCGGCGCAAATAATTTACGAGGACGAGGTCGATATTCTGGTTGACTTGTCGGGTCACTCACAAGACAGTTGCCTCCCGATTTTGGCTTACAAACCCGCGCCCGTTCAAATTTGCGCGTTGGGCTACACGGCGTCGACGGGACTGGATGCTGTCGATTATTTTTTGTCGGATAAAATTTGTTCGCCCGAAAGAAATTCTCTTGACACGTTCACGGAAAAAATTTTGCGCCTCGATACGTGCTGCTTGTGTTATGCGCCCGAATTGATTCGCGAAATGCCCGCGCAGGAACTTCGTGCTCCTTTGCTCAAAAACGGATTCATTACCTTCGGCAGCTTCAACAACTTTGCAAAAGTCAGCGAGGATGTCCTCTACATTTGGCGGGCGATTCTTGACGGCGTGCCCGGCAGTCGATTGATTCTCAAAGGAAAAATTTTCAGCCTCGACGACGGCAAAGCTCTTGTCAAAAATAAATTGCGCAAGATGAGTTTTCCTCTTGAACGCGTCGAAATGCGTCCGTACAGTCCCGATTACCTCGAAGACTACAAAGATATTGACATTGCGCTTGACACGTTCCCTTACACCGGCGGAACAACGACTTGCGAGGCTTTGTATATGGGTGTGCCCGTGATAACTTTTCGAGGCAAAACACACGGCGCGAGGCTCGGCGCGTCGATTATGACTGCCGCCGATGTTGCCGAATTGATTGCTTTCAGTCCGATGGATTACGTCAAGAAGGCTCTGCAACTGAGCCGCCGCAAAGAATTAATCGCGGCTTATCACGTCGGCTTGAGAGAGCACATAAAAAATTCCGCGCTCATGGATTCAAAAAAATATATCGGCGAGCTGGAAAAAGTTTATCGTAAAATTTGGAAAGAGTTTGGAGTTGAAAATTAATGATGCGTTTAAAAAAATTTTTTCTCTGCATGACATGCTTTTTGCTAATGACGGCTGCCGGCACTGCAAACGCATATGACTTGAAAGAAATTTCTTTGCATGAGTTTGATAACGTTTGGTTTGGCAACGCGCAAGACGACAATGCAAAAACCGGAGTGACCGTTGCGATTTTCCCGAAAGGTGTTCGTTGCGGCGTCGACATAAGCGGCGGAGGTCCCGCGTCACGTGAAACGCCCGTAATCAATCCGACGACTGCACCCACGCCCGTCAATGCGATTGTTCTTTCGGGCGGCTCGGCTTACGGTTTGGCAGCCTCTGACGGCGTGATGAATTGGCTTGAAGAAAAAAAAATCGGCTTCGACACGGGCGCGGCTCTTGCGCCTATCGTCGTGCAAAGTTGCATTTACGATTTGGCGAAACTGCAATTAGTAATTAGGAGTTAGGAATTAGGAATGATTACGCCGCAAATTTAATTCCTAATTCCTCATTCCTAATTCCTCATTCCTAACTATTTTCGGCGGCATGAATCGCGCAATGAAATCGGGGCTCGGTTTTTATGCCGTACAGGTCGGTGACTTGAAACTTGCCGCGCTTGTCGTCGTCAATGCATTGGGTGATGTTTTCGACGAACGCAACGGAAAAAAAATCGCCGGGCTTTTGACGAAGGACAGAAAAAATTTTGCGGACTATCGCTTCCATGACGCATTGCGCATTACTCATTCCTAGGGGCTGTTTGTAAATTCAAAAGTAGCGGTTGGTGAAAACCCGGCCGCACATGGACGTGCGGCCGCCGCGACTTAAAACCCGGAAGGTTTTATAGCGGTCAACGCCCTTTTCTTTTGCTACTTTTCTTTTGGGCGCTGCAAAAGAAAAGTAGATTTAAAAAATAAAAGTCATTGAAACGCTTAATCGAAGCCGCCGATTGAATTTACCAACACACCCTA
>JAFXTD010000067.1 GCA_017535925.1 Selenomonadaceae bacterium
CTCGATAACGACGTTCAAGAAATCTTGAAGGAGATGCCGACCGTCAAAGAAATGTCGGAAGACACAAGAGCGATTAAAGCACTCAGCAGTTACGTCGCGGCACACCCGAAACACTTCATTACCGAATATGAAGCGAACGGCAAACTGGAAGAACGAGAGGCACCGATGACACCGACATTCGGCAAGCGTTTCAAGAACGGCGAAGTTGCATTTTACCCGACCGAACTCGAAAAAATTCTTGAGACGGAATTGCGCTTTGTATCTTGCGATGCGCTTGTTACCGCATGGATTAATCAAGGTAAGCTCATTACCAACACGGGACGCACCCGACACAGAATCATGATTGACGGCGAACTTAAGCAAACAATTCATTTCGCGGCAGGGATTCTCAGCACCGGATATACGAACGAGGACAAAAGTATCACACCGCCGCCCGACATTTAATAAATACTTTTCGGCTTTATCTTTAAGGTTGCGAATTCAACGCAACCTTTTTTATCGCGTCGTAGCTAGCTTTTCACGCCTTTCACGATGAGCAGTTTTTAGCGTGAAAGCATAAAGCTAGCTGTATCAATACCTTTTCACGCGTTTCACGCTATTCACACTAAAAATAGTGATGTCTATATGTATAGTATAGACGTAAGAGACATTTATAGAAAAAACCGCAGTCATAAAGACCACACGGAAAAAAAAAATAAAAGCACATTTTTTCTCCGTGAAAAGCGTGAAAAGCGTGAAAAGCTAGCTACGACGCGAAAGTCAGCGTGAAATTAAAGGGGGGTATTACGTGAAAGAGCGTGAAAGGAAAATAGCGAAAAGTGGCGTCGTGCCTAGCTTTGTTGCGTGAAAACGTTTTTTACGTGGCGAGCGTGAAAGAGCGTGAAAGAGCGTGAAAAATAACGTGATTTTGTTACTTGCGCAACGTTTTTGCGTGTGTTACTGTTATTTTGAGCGTGTAATTTTTTGCTCAGGGGGTAGGACGGGTGTAAATCTTTGGCGGGTTTGGCTTTGGATACCGCGCCACCCTCTTACGTACGTGAATTGCATTTCAAACATTGAATAGGAGGAAAACACAAATGGCAAAAGACGGAACAAGCCGAGGCGGTATACGCGTTGGGGCAGGTAGAAAGCGCAATCCGCAGAACTCGAATATCATTGACGGAACCGCAGAATTCGGCGCGAAAACAAAAATAAGACCGCCGAAAAAATACTTAACGGCGGAGCAACAGGACGGCGGCAAGCTTTATTCGAAGAAAATCTACGAGGAAACAACGCAGTGGATAATCGCGCACGGTTGCGAAACACTCATACCAAAACAACTGGTTGAAGACTATGCAATGGCGACGGCGCGGCATATCCAATGCGAAGAATATCTGTCCAATTTTGGACTTATCGCAAAGCACCCTACGACCGGCATACCAATAAGCTCGCCGTTTTTTCGGATGAATGTCGAAAGCCAACGACTTGCAAGCCAGTTGTGGTATCAAATTTACACGGCAGTTAGAGACAATGCGCCGCAAGGTTTAATCGTTGACCGACCGCAGGACGCAATGGAAAAATTACTTATGTTTCGGGAGGCGGCACGATGAAAAAGAAACCTACAACCCTTTTTGAAATGGCTACGGATTTAACTTGCCTTCTGCCGAAAGATGATACGAGCGACGAACCCAAAGAGCGCGAAGAACTCAAGGAGGACGACGACCCAAATGTCGGAAGGCATGTTCAAGTTAAAGCAACCGTCAACCGTCATGTGATGAGCCGCGTGCTGTCGGAGCTAGCACTCGAAAAAGAATTGCCGTGGCATTTTGAACAAGGCATTACTTATCATTGCATTTCATTCGGCGACGTTGATTCGTTAACTTTTTTGCGTGTAATCGTGAAGCAACAGCGAATCAAATACGCGCTTGTGTCAACTTGGGTTTGCTCGAGCGCAGACATAGACGAAATTCGCGGATGGATTGAACGCGGATATATCGGGCGTGTCGATTTTTATATCGGGGAAATTTTCAAGGGGAGCTATCCTGCGCAGTATTCGGCATTAACTGCGCTTTGCAAAGAATTCGGCGGTCGTGTGGCGATATGTCGGAACCACTCAAAAGTAATCGTGACGTTAGGCGAGCGATTCGACGCCGTTGTCGAAAGTTCCGCGAACGTCAACCACAATCCGCGAATTGAGCAAGCTTGTATCACTGTCGACAGCGAGCTTGCCGAGTGGTACAAAGAATTCTTCGACGGGATAATCAGCTTTGAACGCAACTTTGACGACGTTCAGCCGTGGCAACCCGAAAGCTGAAATGCAAGCCGTCATGATGATTCGTCGGCAATGCCGTATATCAGAAATCCGGGCTTGAACTTCACAGCCCGCCGCCGAAAAAAATGCAAGAAATCTAAGCGTGACGGCACTTTATTTGCAGGAATCACGATACCAACGGCGAATATTTATAAATCAGATTCGGAATTAAAAATCGGCAGGTTTACCGACCCGCCGACATATTCCGAAACTCAAATATATCCGACCCAGTGGATAAAACCAAAACGCTCAGCGTGAAACGTTCGACGTATCTTTTTTGGTATACGCGAACCCGCAAAGCGAATTGCATTTGAGTTTGCTATTCAATTCTTTTGCTTAAAAAGCAACAACAGTTGCTTGTTAAGCAATTTCGCGGCACGCCGCGAAAATCCTGCAAAAATGCAAGAAAAGTTTACATGAAGGCGGCGGAAATCAACAGAAAGGAGATTAAAAATTTTGGGCTTAGGAATTTGCGCGGGAGCGTATGTGCAACGACCCGACCTGCAGCTATTGTTCCGGCTACGGATGGGCGGCGCGGCGGAATTGCCGTGTGAGATTCGCAAGCGGCTTGACGAGCGGCAAGACAATCGGCGACGCAGAATCAAAAAGAGGAAGTTCAGGCAACATTAATTAATTCGAGGAAACTCATTCATAGGAGGAAAAAACAATGTCAGTAAAACGAATCAAGGAAAATTTTGCCAGCGCCGCGGGAACCAAAATCATGCAAGCGGCAATCGACGATGCGGAGGCACGCGGCGAAGTTTTGACGGAAATAATTTTGTCGACGCCGTTCAAGCCGAGTGAAATTTTGGGCGAGGAAGGTTTTCTGTTGGTGTTCAGAAAACGTGAGGAAATCAGCAATGACTGCGCTTGAAAATCTTTTATCGGAACGGCGCGGGCTTATTTGGGATGCTGAATGTTTTCTTCGCGAACACACAGACGCCGACGGGAAAATTTCTGTCGCAGATGCGCAAGTAATGGAAAGCAAATTTGCCGAGATAGAAGCACACGACGAAAAAATTGCCGAGCTTGAAAAAGCCCAATACGGGACATCAACGCCGCGAATTATCGAACCGATAGATAATTTCAACGGAGGGGCGGCGAACGGAGGAACTCAAATGAAACCAAAAATTTCAGCAGGAATCAGCGGCGAACGCTATCACCGCGAATTTATCAATGCGATTCGGGACGGATTTAAATTCGCCGTCACGAACGATATTTTGCGCGAAGGCGCAATGACGCAAGGCGGATACTTGTGTCCAACCGAACTCGACGAAAAAATTTTTTCGGCACTGTCAGAAAACAATGTTATGCGCCAAATTGCACGAGTTATCACGACGCAATCAAGCCACAGAATACCGATTGTGGCGAGCAAACCAACAGCGACGTGGACGGCGGAAGGCGATGCGCTTACGTTCAGCGCTGAAACGTTCGGCGAAGTCAGTTTGGATGCGTACAAAATTTCGTGCGGTTTGAAAATCAGCCGAGAATTACTTGAAGATTCATATTTCGACGTAGAGGCGCATATCATTGAACAATGCGGCAATGCGCTTGCACGTTCGGAGGAAGAAAGTTTCATTTTAGGCGACGGCGTTGGCAAACCGACGGGCTTATTAACTTCGATTGACGGAATTGCAGACGCGGTAATCACTACGACGGGCGCAGAAATTACTACCGACGATTTAATAAATCTTGAGTATGCACTTTTGCGACCGTACAGAAAAATGGCAGTTTGGCTTACGTCGGATGCGGCGATAGCTCAAATCCGAAAGCTGAAAGATTCGACGGGTAATTTCATTTGGACACCGGCACTTGCCGAAAGCGAAAATCCCAGATTGTTGGGATACCCGATTTTTACGTCACCAAACCTGCCGCCGCCGCGCTCAGGAGCAATCGCGCTGATTTTCGGCGACATGAAATCGGCGTACACAATCGCCGACCGCGGAGGACGTACGATTCAAGTATTGAACGAAATTTACGCGCCTGAAGATTGTGTAGCGTACATTTTGCGGCAACGAGTAGACGGCAAACTTGTCGACGCGTCGGCAGTGAAGGCATTGCGCTTGAAATAATTTCGCGGGCGCTGATTTTCTTCGCCAGTATTACTCAAAAGATTAACTTCGATTAACCGACCGCAGATTTACCGCCGTCGACGAAACCAAAATTTTCGGCGGCGGTTATCGGCGGCAACTCGAAAGGATTTTATCATGAAACTTTCAACGAAAGAAATTGCCGAAAGAGCAGGTTGCTCAATTCAGCAACTGTGGCATTGGAGCCGAAATGGTGACCTTGTCCCTGCTTATCCCAGCGGCGGAAAAGGCAAGCCGTCATTTTATGACGAGTATCAAATTGAAACGGCTATTGCCTTAAAGAATCAGCCGAAAGGCAAGAAAAAAGTTTTACCGCACGACAAGCCGAGTATCACGGCACCGTTACGGACAAATGTCCAGAACGGCGTCGACGAACTCAAAGACACGCCCGCGCCCGCTGAATTGATTATCGACGACGAATTTAAGTCGTTAATCCCGCCGCTTAGCGAAGACGAATTTAATCAACTTGAAGAAAACATTTTGCGTGACGGGATTCAAGATTCGCTCAAAACGTGGCAAGGGATTCTGATTGACGGGCACAATCGTTTCAGCATAGCTCAAAAGCACGGCTTGCACTTCAAGACGACCGAAATGCATTTCGCCGACCGTGACGCCGTGACAATCTGGATTATTGAAAACCAATTCGGCAGAAGGAATATCACAAAGTACACCCGCGGCGAACTTTCATTGAAACTAAAAGCTATCATCGCCGCACGAGCTAAGGCGAATCAAGCCGAATATCACGGCAACCAATATGAAAGTGTACCTTTGGCAAATTTGCCAAAAGTCCAAACGCCTATAAACACCCGTGACGAACTTGCAAAAATAGCAGGTGTATCTTCCCGCACAATGCAAAAGGTTATGACACTTGCTGAAATTGCTACACCCGAAATTAAATCGGCGTTGCGCTCAGGCGAAATTTCAATCGACAAAGCTTTTAATGATGTTAAGCGCGCTGAAAAGGAATCACAACTTCAACAAGCTCAAAACGCCGTCGACGCGCAAATTGTTGACGAAGCCGAAAAGCCGATTTTGTTTGTCGGTGACGGTATCGGTTTTGTCCCCGACGAGCCGTATAAGCTTTTGCTCACCGACCCGCCGTATTCGACCGACGTTGTCGACGTTGCCGCATTCGCCGAAAGCTGGTTGCCAAACGCCTTGCAACACGTTCGCCGTGACGGATTCGCTTATGTCTTTATCGGCGCATATCCCGACGAACTCAAAGCTTATCTGAACGTCACGACGCCCGAAAACATTTCGCTGTGTCAAGTGTTGGTTTGGACTTATCGCAACACTCTCGGCAACAATCCGCGTGACCGTTACAAGCAAAATTGGCAGGCGTGTCTTTTCTATCGCGGCGTGGATGCGCCCGACCTTGATTGTCCGTTGACAAGCGAAAAGTGGGCAGTTCAGGACATTAACGCGCCCGACGGCAGATTAGGCAACCGCTATCACACGTGGCAAAAGCCCGACGAAATTGCCGAACGATTTATCCGTCACACGACGCGCCCCGGTGATACCGTTTTCGACCCGTTTGCTTGCACAGGCACATTTCTTATCGCCGCCGCCAAACTCGGACGAAAAGGTTACGGATTCGAACTTGACGCCGACAACGCCAAAATTGCTTTTGAGCGCGGTTGCCGTCACGCAAAAAAAATAAGCCCGATGACGCGGGCAGAAAGGATTTTAAACAATGAATAATTCCAACGAGAATTCTACCACAACTAAAACCAAAAGTCACGAGCCCGCGACGAAAATTAAAACGGGCGCGGATTTACAAGACATGATGCTTGACGTTTTGGGCGGCAAGACGGAAGAAGTTACCAGTTCCGACACCGCGAACGTTGAGGACGACAAAGCCCAGTATCACAAGAATATTGCCGTGACCATTGCCGACGCTCAAAAACAACTCGACGCCATAGACGAATCAGACCTGCGCGGCTTGCCCAAAGAATATCTTCGCCGTTGGGAAGTTGGCTATTTGCCGAATTATCAGCACCAAAAACTTTCCGGTACACGACGTACACCGCGCTTTATTTTCAAATTGGGCGACGACAATGACCCGCCGTCAATCAATGCAGTTTTGACACCGAGAGGACGCGAATTCTTCAAAAATCGACGCGGCAATTTTGGCAAGGCGTCAGAAAAATGCTTAACGGAAGGCAACAAGCTTGTTTTCAATCCGAAAGCTTTAGACGAGGAAATCACCGCGGTTACCGAAGGCGAATTCGATTCTGTGAGTATCATGTTCGCGACGGATGAAAGCGTTAAGGTTTGTGCTTTGGGCGGCGCGGGACAATTCGTGGACTTGAAGAAACGGCTTGCGAGTAAAAAACGCCGACCAAAAATCGTTATCCTGTTTGATAAGGACGAACATAAGAAAACCAAACCCGGTGAAAAGAAGCCTGGACAAAAAGGCGCAACCGATTTACTCAAAGAGTTATCCGAAATCGGCGTTGTCGCCACAGTGAAATACTTCGACGACTTCATGACCGACGACCAGAAACAAATCGTCGGAGCCAAAATCGACGCAAACGAAATCTTACAGAAATGCGGCAAGCAAGTTTTGAACGAGTTGACCGCGAAGATTATAGAATCAGCACGCGAAGATTTTCCCGCAATCGAAGAGCGAATCAAGCAGGTTGCGACTATGAAGACGACGACCAACGATAAACAACGCCGCGAAAATTATTCGCTTGAAATCGAAGACCTTATCCGCGAAATCAATACAACAATCACGCCCGCAGACCTTGAGGCGCACGGCTACTTGAGGCACTCAGAACGCGGAAGCGCACGACCCGACGGTTATTGTTGCCCGTGGTGTGGAAGTGGCGACGGCGAACACAAAACGGGCGCGCTCAAGTTCATTACCGACGATGGCGAACCGCATTTCGGTTGCGGCAAATGCGGCGGAGGCGGAAGCGTTATCACTTTCCTTGCGCACGTCAAAAATTTGCCAACGAGAGGCAAAGAATTTTTCGACACGCTCAAAAGCGTTGCCGATGAATTCAATATCCCATATGACAAAAAAATTTTTGAACCCCAACGACCGAAGCAGTACACGACACAAACTTTTATCCCCGACTGCCCGCTTGATTTAGAAATCCCGTTTGGTTTTTCGTTTTCGCGTCACGGAATAAAAAAGCTCATACCCAAAAAGAACGGCGACGGATTTTCAGAAATTGTTGTGTCACGCACGCCCATTATCGTGACAAAAAGATTCGTCGAAAAGAAATCAATCAGCGTCGAATACGAGCTTGCCTTTAAAACCGTTTACGAAAACAACTGGATTCGCAAAATCTTCGACGCCGCGATAATCGGAGACGCAAGACAATTCGCGATGCTCAAGAAGGCGGGCATTTCTGCACAGAATCATAAACTGCTTGCAGATTATTTCGACGACCTTATCAATTCGCCGACTAATGCGCGGAAGATTCAATCCGTCACGATGCACAACCAAACGGGCTGGACGGACGAAAATTTTACCGAGTTTATTTATCCGTCACCCGACGCTGATTATATTGTTCGGCGAAATGGCTTTGACTTCGATAAGGAATTGGGAACCAGAGGCGATGCCGCCACATGGAAAAAATATTTCGTCGACGCAATGACCAAAGGCGGAGCCATTGCACGTGTTTATTCCGGATTCGCACTTGCCGCGCCGTTGATTCGCCCGTTCAATATTGCGAACCTTCAATGCCACTTGCACGCCGAGAGCGGCGCAGGAAAGACCGCGCTTGAAAAACTGAACGCGTCTATTTTCGGCAACCCAAAAGAAATGATTCGTACATTTGAGGCGACGACGAAAAATCGTCAAGCCGTTGCCGCCGCGTATCGTGACCTGCCGACATTTCTTGACGAATTGGGAACAATCAGCGGAAAGAAAGCGGAGGAAGCATTAAGCCAATCGATTTATGCGTTTTCGTTGGGTAACCAGAATCAAGCTCAACGACAGAATGGCGATTCCCGCCCACTTGTTAAATTTTACGGCGCACGGTTGAGCACAGGCGAACACGCGATTTTGAAGAAGCACGACCCAAGAGGTTGCTTTAAACGCTTGCCTCAACTGTCATGTTCGAACTTATTGCCCGACAAATTAGCCGCCGAATTGCACCTTGTCAGCGAAAACCATTACGGACATTTTGGACGGACGTGGATTCAATTCGTAATAAAGCACCTTGAGGAAATCCGCGACCAGTACAAACTTTTTGCCGTCGCCTTCACACAATCCGACACCTACGAGAAGACTCTTGTAAAATCAATCGTTGCCGCCGCAGTCGCCTATCAATTCTTCGCAGTGTGTATCGGCAAGCAAGCGGCGTTTGATGATGCGGAACTCGATAACGACGTTCAAGAAATCTTGAAGGAGATGCCGACCGTCAAAGAAATGTCGGAAGACACAAGAGCGATTAAAGCACTCAGCAGTTACGTCGCGGCACACCCGAAACACTTCATTACCGAATATGAAGCGAACGGC
>JAFXTD010000016.1 GCA_017535925.1 Selenomonadaceae bacterium
ACATTGTCGAGAGATTTTTTCAGCGAATCAAGAATTACCGTCACATCTCTACTCGTTATGACAAATTGGCTTTTTGTTTTGAGAATTTCGTTTTACTCGCTGCTTCTGTTATTCACTTTTAATTTACCAACAGCCCCTAGTGGTTAGTGATTAGAAAAATCCTAACAGCTAACAGCTAACCGCTAACAGCTAAAATCGACCGAAGGGAGATTTTTATTATGACTGATTGTATTTTCTGCAAGATTGCGGCGGGTGAAATTTCCTCGCAAAAAGTTTTCGAGGATGATACCGTTATCGCCTTCAAGGACTTGTCCCCGAAGGCTCCCGTTCACGTTTTGATTGTTCCGAAAAAACATATTCAAAGCGTCGCGAAATTTCAGGCGGAAGATAAGGAACTTGCCGCGCACATTTTCGTTGACGTGGTGCCAAAGCTCGCCGCCGAACTCGGAGTCGTCGAAGGCGGTTTCCGAATCGTCTTGAACACCGGTGACGACGGAGGACAAACCGTCAATCATTTGCATGTTCATTTGCTCGGCGGCAGAAAAATGACTTGGCCACCCGGCTGAATTCAATTGGGAATTGGGAATTGGGAATGAATTATAATTCACGCTCGGCATATTGGGACAACCTCAAGGGCTTTCTGATAATCCTCGTCGTATTCGCGCATTGTCTGTTCGCCCTGCAAAATTCGTCGCTCAATAATTTTTTGGTCGACGCAATTTACATGTTCCATATGCCGGCGTTTGTATTCGTGTCGGGCTTTTTCAGCAAGAGCGATCACTCGCGCTCGTTCTTCCCGCTTGCAAATTTATTCGTCGCGTTCGTCCTGCTGAACGGATTTTTCATGTTGCGCGAAATATTTTCAAACGGCGTTTTTCCTTCGGCAGTCAATCCGTATTTTTCGGCGTGGTATCTTCTCGCGCTGATTGTTTGGCGATTGACGGTGCCGTTCCTCGAACGCGTGCGAAATATTTTGCCGCAACTGATTTTTTTTTCGCTCGTCGCGGGTTTTTGGGCGGATATAAACTCAACGTTCGCGGCGGTGAAAATCGTCGTCTTCTACCCGTATTTCATGGCGGGCTTTTTGTTTTCGCGTGAGGCGGCAGAGGAACTTCAACGCAAAAAATTTTTCCCGCTCGGCGCGGCTCTGTTAATCATGACAATCTGCTTGGGCGTCGTTTCGCATGAGACCTTCAACTTGACTGACAGAGACCTTTTGCCGAACAGCTACGCCGCATTCAACGGATTGTTCGGAAGAATTTCTTTAATGATTGTCGCGGGCTCGGCGATTGTATTTTTGTTGACGGCCTCTGTCGAAAAAAATATTCCGCTCTTGACGAAGGCGGGCAGAAATTCTCTGGCGATTTATCTTTTGCACAGACCGCTGACGCTTTGGTTCTCGGAAGTTTTTTCAAAATCGGACTTCCAAATTTTCGCGGCGGTTGTCGCAACTTTTTTGATAACTTTAATTTTCGGCTCGAATAAATTCGGCGGCTTGCTGAAAAAATTTTTAAACGGCATTGTCGAATCCATGACGACGATTCGCGGGGCGGCGTTCAGGATAATTTTTTTTGTCTTCGTAGGATTTATCATGTGCCTGCCGATAATCGCTCACTTCTCTGCTCAAAAGCAAGCCGATAAAATTTTCCGCGTCATGGACTCGGCGACGGCGAATCATTTTGATAACTCGTTCAAGATTTTATTTTGCGGCGATTTGATTTTGCTTGAAGACCAAGTCAAACGCGGCTTCGACGGCAAGGGCTACGACTTCGCGGAGGTTTTCGAATACGCGACGCCCTACATTTCTCAAGCGGATTTGGCAATCGGCGTCTTTGAAGGTCCGCTCGGAGGCACCGATAAAAATTTTTCGCAGAGCAACTTTGACGACGGCAAGAAACTTTATCTGAACTTTCCCGACGAATTTGCAGACGCCGTGAAAAATGCCGGCTTCGACCTCGTGACGACCGCGAACAATCACTTGCTCGACACGGGCTTTGACGGAGCATTTCGCACGATTAAAATTTTGAACGAAAAGCAAATTGACTTCATCGGCTCGTATTCAAGCCTCGACGACAAAAAAAATCGCCGCGTGAAAATTTTGGAGCGCGACGGCTTTAAGCTTGCGATTTTGGCTTACACTTACGGCACGAACAATTACGACACCGACGAATTGATTGACGCGGATTCTTTCGTGAGTTCGTTCCTTGTCGACGAGGGCAGCCCGAATTTTTCAAAAGTCAAAGCTCAAGTCGAAGAAGATTTTTCTTTGGCGAAAAGTTTTGCGCCCGATTTGATAATCGTCTTGCCTCATTGGGGCACGCAATTTTCCGACAAGCCCGACGACTTTCAGAGGACGTGGCAGAAAATTTTTTTGGATTGCGGCGCGGATATAATTTTCGGCGACCATACTCATTGCGTTCAGCCGATTGAATTCGACGGGAAAAATTTTACGGCGTTTTGTCCCGGCAACTTCGCCAACATTTACCGCGAACACAACGGCGACGCAAGCGCATTGGTTGAAGTTTATGTTGACCGCACGACGAAAAAAATTATCGGCGGGGCGATTATCCCGCTTTGGACTGAATCGAAACTCAACGGCAACTATCGCGCTTTGCCGACTTACGAAATTTTCACGAATGAAAAATTGCGCGGCGAATTGAGCACCCGTGACCTTGAGCGCGTCGAAGAAATTTTAAAGCACGTCACGAAAATTATGCTCGGCGTCGAAACCGATTTGAATCAGCAGAAATATTTTTTTGACGGAGGCGGTTTTATGAGGCGTAAAGTTCAGCCGTTGAAAATTTCCGATGAAATGCGCGGAGATTTTTACAAGGCTTTGACGGCGGCGGAAAATGTTTGCTTTATCGGCGACAGCTTGACCGAAGGCACGCGCAACGGAGGTGTTCCGTATTTTGAGCCGCTTGAAAATTTGATTCGCGGAAAAATTTTTAACGTCTCTCAAGGCGGCGCGACGACAAAAATTTTACTCGAACGCCTCGACGAAATGATTAAGACCGATGCGGATTTATTCGTTGTTGCAGTCGGAGCAAATGACGTGCGCTATCGTGACGAAAAAATTTGTTCAATGACGCCCGAAGAATACGTTGCCTGTTTGCAAAAAATTCGTGACGGCATCCGCGAAAAAATTCCCGCCGCGAAATTTATTTTTATCGCGCCGTGGACTTCGACCGACGGAGATTTTATCAGCGCGTTGCCTTTCGACGAGAAGATTAAACTCAACGAAAATTATTCTGCCGCTTTGAAAAATTGGGGCGCCGCGCAAGGAGAAATTTTCGTCAACGCCAATCCGTATATCGATGCCCGATTGAAAATTTTTCCTCGCAAAAAATATTTGGTTGATTTCATTCATCCGAACGCTTTTGAAGGCGTCGAGCTCTATTCGGAAGCAATTCTCTTTGCGAAATAAAAAATTCTCCGTGAAAAAATCGAAAAGGTTAAATTTTTTTAACCGTTTGAAGGCGTCGAATTCTATTCGGAAGCAATTCTCTTTGCGAAATAAAAAAAAATCCTCCGTGAAAAAATCGCGGAGGTTAAATTTTTTTTAACCGAATGAATTTTATTTCGTGATACCGGGGCGCGTCATCTTTTCGGGCGACATGTAAACTTTCAACTCTTCTTCGGTGAGCAAACCCTTTTCCAAAATGATTTCGCGAATCGGGCGGCGAGTGGCGTAAGCTTCCTTCGCGAGCATTGAGCATTGTTCGTAGCCCAAATGCGGCAGGAGAGCTGTCACGACACCGACGGAGCTGTCCAACCATTTTTGACATTGTTCGCGATTCGGCTCAAGACCCGTCAAGAGTTTGTCGACGAAAGTCCGCGAGGCATTTGCAAGATAATTCATTGAGCTGCAGAGGTTGTAAGCCATAATCGGTTCCATGACGTTCAACTCAAATTGTCCGTTCTCGACGCCGAGCGTGACCGCGAGGTCGTTGCCGATAACTTGATAGCAAGCTTGATCCATGACTTCGGCGATAACGGGATTGACTTTGCCGGGCATAATCGACGAGCCGGGTTGACGTTTGGGCAGGAACAATTCATTGAGACCGCAACGAGGACCCGAAGCCATAAGCCTGAAGTCGTTCGCCATTTTGATAAGGACAAGCGCGGTGTTCTTCAAGGCGGAGCTTACATCGACAAAGCCGTCGGTGTTGTTCGTGGCGTCGATAATGTTCGTCGAAGTTTCAAAATTTTCGCCGGTGATTTCGCGGAGCTTGCGTGCGACGATTTTGATATAAGCGGGTTCGGCGTTGAGACCTGTGCCGACAGCGGTGCCGCCCATGTTAATCAAGCGGATACTGTCAATCGCCCACTCAATGCGTTTGATACTGCGACGAATCGCCGAAGCGTAGGAGCCCATCTCTTGACCGAGCGTAATGGGCACGGCGTCTTGCAAGTGCGTGCGACCCATCTTGAGAATATCTTTGTATTCTTCCGCTTTTTGTTCAAGGGCGGTTGCAAGATAATCAAGCGCGGAGGTTACGTTGTGGCTCTTGTAAGTCAAACAAACTTTGATTGCGGTCGGCAAGGAGTCGTTTGTCGATTGCGCCATGTTCGCGTGATTGTTCGGCGAAATGATATCGTAGCGTCCTTTAGCTTCGCCGATAATCTCAAGTGCGCGGTTGCAGAGGACTTCGTTCATGTTCATGTTGATTGAAGTGCCTGCACCGCCTTGAATCGGATCAACGGGGAATTGCTCAATGAATTGTCCGTCGATAATTTCTTCAGCCGCCTGAACGAGTGCGTTGCCGATTTTGCGGTCGAGGCGTCCCGTTTCCATGTTGGCTTGAGCGGCAGCCTTCTTAACTTTGGCAAGCGACTTGATAAAATCCTCGTCGAGCCTGCGTCCGGTGATTGTGAAGTTTTCGATGGCGCGCATGGTTTGTACGCCGTAATACGCCTCGTCGGGGACTTCAATTTCTCCCAAAAAATCGTGTTCCTTCCTCATGTTAGCACCTTCTATAGAAATTTTTTACTGCCTCAATATTGTTTGAACATTCTTTGAATCTGTGCAAGGTCATTCGTCTTGGTGAGGGCGAGTTGAAGTAAAATTCTTGCCTTCTGCGGGCTTAAGCTGTCACCGTCAAGGAAGTGATAATTGATGTAAGATTGTTCGGCGGGAATAACGGTGCCGTTGCCGACGCGAGACGAACGAACAACGACGATACCTTTTGCCGTTGCCTTCGCCAAAGCTTTTTCTGCATTCATGTGAACGGAGCCGTTGCCGGTGCCCGCGTAAATGATGCCTTTCACGCCGGCTTTAATCGCCGCGTCAACAAAAAGTTCGTCGTCATTTGCCGTGCCGTAGATGACTTTGACATAAGGCAAGCTTGTTCTGCCCGTGACGCTGAATTCGGAATCGCTGGTGTGGCGACGTGTCGAAGTGCGATAGAATTCGGGAGTGCCTTCGTTGACGTAGCCGAGGAAACCGAGTTCGGGGCTTTTGAACGTGCTGACGGTAATCGTGTTGGTTTTGGTGACTTCGCGAGCTGCGTTAATTTCGTCATTCAAAGCAACCAAAACGCCTTTGCCGACGGAATTCGGGCTTGCCGCAACTCTGACAGCATTTAAAAGATTCATGGGGCCGTCCGCGCTGATAGCCGTTGCGGGACGCATTGCTCCGACGAGGACAACGGGTTTATCGCTGTGAACGGTCAAGTTCAAGAAATAAGCTGTTTCCTCAAGAGTGTCCGTGCCGTGAGTTATGACGATACCGTCAACGTCACCGCGTGCGAAAAGTTCGTTGATTCTGTTGGCGAGCTTGAGCCAAATTTCGTCGGTCATGTCTTTGCTGTCGATACTGCAAATTTGTTCGCCGCTGACATTGGCATATTCCTTGACTTGCGGCACGGCATTCAACAGCACGTCAATTCCGAGAGCACCGGCTTTGTAACCCGTCGTTGCGGAAGCCGAATCGGCACTGCCCGCGATAGTTCCGCCCGTGGCGAGAATTACCACATTCGGCTTTGATTGAGCCGAGCTTATGCCGGTCACCGAAAAAAGAACGGCGACGACGGCAAGAATCGTTGCAAAAAATCTTCCCTTCATTTCACTACACCTCTCTTAAATTTATTTGGAAAAATTTTTTGTCACATTATCATGTTTGCCAAAGCCATGCCGACCGCAACGCTGACGATACACGTAATCAAGCCGGGGATTTGGAAACTGTGGTTAAAGACGAATTTACCGATATGCGTCGTGCCCGTTCTGTCGAAGGCGATACCTGCCAAAATCGTCGCGTAAATCGGAACGAGGAAGTAGCCGTTGACTGCAGGGAACATACCGACCATAGCCGGCGGAGTAATTCCGAGCGTGATACCGAGTGGAGCCAACGCGCCGATTGTTCCCGCCTGACTCAAGATGACGGCGGAGAGCAGGAATAAAATTATCGCGAAGACCCAAGGATATTGCTGAATTAAATCAGCCGCACCCGACTTGATAAAATCGATGTTGTTGCGCGTCAAGGTGTCGCCCGCCCATGTCAAGCCGAAGATACAATAGACGCCCATCAAGCCGTTGCGGAAAACGGATTGTTCGATAATCGAGGAGACCTTCACGCCGCAAGCGATAATCATAACGCCCGCCATAGCCATCATAACCATTTCGATACACATGGTCATTGTGAAGGAAACCATCTTGCCGCCCATTTCAGCTGAAGGACGAAGTTCGGGGAAGATACCGAAGATAACGACGATAACCGTTGCAAGAAGATAAATCCAGACGGCGCGTTTGGTAGCTGCGGAAAAATCTCTGGCTTCGGCGATTTGAGCTTTTTCGTTAATGGGAGCCGATTCGCCGCGTTTGACACGTTCGAGATATTCTTCGTCAACTTCCAAGTCTTTGCCCATACGAGCCGCCCAAAGCGAACCGCACACGACACCGATTAAAGTTGACGGAATACAGACCACAAGAATATCAATCAACGTGACGCCTTGCGGAGACAAAAGCCCGACGAGCGCAACTGTTGCCGCAGAAATCGGGCAGGCGGTTATGGCTTGTTGAGAGGCGATAACCGACATTGAAATTGGTCGTTCGGGACGGACACCCGCCTCGCGTGCAACTTCCGCGATAACCGGCAAGATACCGAACGAAATATTTCCCGTGCCGCACATGAACGTAAAGACCCAACTGATAATCGGGGCATAATAGCTGATGCGGTTGGGGTTCTTTCGCAGGAGCTTGACGGCAATTTGAATCAAGTAGTCCATACCGCCCGACGCCTGCAAAGTCGCCGCGATAACAACAACCGTCATAATAATCATAATAACGTCAATGGCGGGATTGCCCGGCGCGAGCCCGAAGCCGAATACGAGAATGGCTATGGCGAAACCGCTCGACATGCCGAGAAAAATTCCGCCGTAGCGTGCGCCGATAATCAACATTATCAGCACAACCATCAGTTCAGCCCAAAACATATAACCATCTCCTTTTATAAATAGCATTGAACCTCTCGATTAATGTATACATAATACATTATCGGCTTTTGTGATTGTAACACTTGCGCCGCGAATGTCAATCAAATATATTTTTATGGTTGCTTGTCGAATTATTAATAGAAAGTAATAGGAGTGAATGCGGGCTTTTTTTGAGGAGGTCATGTCATGAATATCTTTGAACTTTTGAACGAACTCGGAATAAAATTTGAGTTGCTGGAGCATGAGGCGGTTTACACGGTCGAGGAATCTCGGCGGCTGAAAATCTTTGAGAAACTCAACGGGCAGGCGTGTAAAAATCTTTTCTTGCGAAATAAGCGCGGCGAATTTTTTTTGCTGACTTTGCCCGCCGATAAACGCGCAGATTTGAAACTCGTCGCGAAACTTTTAAACTTGCCGCGATTGTCCTTTGCGTCGGAAGAAGAGCTTGAAAAAATTTTGGGCTTGCATACGGGAGCCGTCACACCGCTCGGAATAATCAACGATACAAACAAAAAAGTTCGACTCATCATTGATGCCGAACTTCAAGGAAAAAATTTATTGCTCCACCCGAATACAAATACCGCAACAATTTCGTTGGCATTCGAGGATTTAATTAAGATGATTCTTCATACGAAGCACGAGTATTTATTCGTCACGCTTACTTAGGGCATGTTGGTAAAAAGAAAAAGCAGATAAAAAAATAAAAGCCATTAAAACGTTCAATCGAGGCCGCCGATTTAATTTACCAACAGCTACTAATTGCGGGTGATAATTTTTATTTCAGCAATTCTCGTTTCGTCAAGAAGAAGGCAATCAACAGAGGCAAAAGCCCGCCAATCCAAGCCATCGGTGCCGCCAAGCACGCGCCCAAAAATCCCAGCCAATCGACCAAGAAAATCGCGGCGGCTATTCTCATGACTAATTCGACAATGCCCGCAAGCGTCGGCACGAAACTTTTTCCGAGACCCTGCAACGCGAAGCGGAATATAAATAAAAGAGCCAACGCCCAATAGCTCAAGCCCGTTATGATTAGGAACAGCCGACCGTATTCGATGACTTGTCTAGCCTCCGAGCCGACGAACAATTCAATTATTTCCGCGCCGAGATAAATGTTGAAGACTGCAACCAATATGCTGAACGAACACGACATGAAAATACATTTCTTGACGCCGTCGACGATACGTTCAAATTTTTTCGCGCCGAAATTTTGAGCGGTGTAAGCAGCCATTGCCACGCCGAAGGACATCATGGGCATGACGGCAATCCCGTCGACACGATGCGCCGCCGCAAATGCCGCAACCGCCACGCTTCCGAGTCCGTTGAGTGCAATTTGCAAGACGACCGCGCCTATCGCGATGATTGAGGATTGAAAGCCCATGGGCAATCCGATTTTCAAATGCTCAATCAAAAATTCTCTGTCGAAGGAAAAATCTTCGCGGCGGACATGAAGATAAGGCACGCGCTTTTTTATGTAAGCAATGCATAAAATATTTCCGAGCGTCAAAGCAACAATCGTCGCTTCCGCCGAACCGGGTATTCCCAAATTCAAACCGATAATCGCAATCGGCAGGAGCAAAATATTTATGCAAAGAGTCGTCGCTTGAATAACGGTGGGCATTTTGCTGTCGCCGAGCGCGCGAATTAAATTCGTCAGCATTTGTTGAACTATGAACATCACAACGCCGCCGTAGATGATTGAGATAAACGAATATGCGCCGTCTAAAATTTCGGGCGGGGTGTCCATTGCAATCAGCAGTTCGCGACAGAAAATCACGCCGATAATTGCCAACACAACCGACGCCGTCAAACTCAACAAGATGCAAATAGCCGCGCTCTTCCTCACGCCGTCAAAATCTTTCGCGCCGAATTTTTGTCCGGTGCAAATGGAAAAGCCGCTTGTCATGCCGAAACAAAAACCCAACATTAAAAACATCAAAGGACCCGTGCAACCGACTGCCGCCAAAGCCTCGACGCCCAAAAATCTTCCGACAATCAGCGTATCGACAAACCCGAACAATTGCTGAAAGACATTGCCCGCCAAAAGAGGCAACGTGAAATAAAAAATTAATCGCGCCGGCTCTCCGACGGTTAAATCCTTGACCGCGCCGTTGTCTTTAGCTTGCATAAAAACTTCCTCTCAAATTAAAAACGAAACGAAACATAGGAGCCGTCACGGATGACTTGTAAGAACCGGGAACCGGTTCCTAGGGATTGTTGGTAAATTCAAAAGCAGCGGTTGGCGAAAGCCCGGCCGTCATGGATGACGGTCGCACAAAAGAAAAGTAGATTTAAAAAATAAAAGTCATTGAACCGCTCATCGCAGCCGTCGATTGAATTTACCAACAGCCCCTAACTCCTTATTACAAATTTGATTTTAAGGCGGCAAAATTTTTATGTCAATAAGCCCTGCATGAAACGAAACTGAAATAAAAATGTTCCGAAAATTTGTTGACACTCAAAAAATTTTGGTGTAACATAGCAAGCAAGTTAATACTTATTTTTTAAGAGTTTTCTAAGTGTATAGGGAGGTATTTTTAATGGCTGTTAAAGTTGCTATCAATGGTTTCGGTCGTATCGGTCGTCTCGCTTTCCGTCAAATGTTCGACGCAGAGGGCTATGAAGTTGTCGCTATCAACGACCTCACCAGCCCGAAGATGCTCGCTCACCTTTTGAAGTATGATACCGCACAGGGCGGTTTCTGCGGCAAAATCGGCGAAGGCAAACACCAAGTTGAAGCTAAAGAGAACTCCATCGTCGTCGACGGCAAAGAGATTATCATCTACGCCATCAAAGACGCAAAAGAAATCCCCTGGGGCAAACATGAAGTTGACGTCGTCCTTGAGTGCACCGGCTTCTATACCAGCAAAGAAAAAGCCTCTGCTCACTTGGAAGCAGGCGCGAAGAAAGTCGTTATTTCGGCTCCTGCCGGCAATGACCTCCCGACAATCGTTTACAACGTCAACCACAAGACCCTTACTCCCGACGTGAAAGTCCTCTCGGCGGCATCCTGCACCACCAACTGCTTGGCTCCCATGACCGCAGCTCTCCACAAACTTGCTCCCATTCAGAGCGGCATTATGGCTACCATTCACGCTTACACCGGCGACCAAATGATCCTCGATGGCCCGCAGCGTAAAGGCGACCTCCGTCGTTCCCGCGCAGGCGCATGCAACATTGTTCCGAACTCAACCGGCGCAGCAAAAGCTATCGGTCTCGTTATCCCCGAATTGAAAGGCAAACTTATCGGCGCAGCACAACGCGTCCCGACTCCGACCGGCTCCACCACTCTCCTCTTTGCGGTTGTTAAGGGCGAAGTCACTGTCGACCAAATCAACGCGGCTATGAAAGCAGCTGCCAACGAGTCCTTCGGCTATTGCGACGAACAAATCGTCTCCAGCGATATTATCGGCATGCGCTTCGGCTCACTCTTCGACGCGACCCAAACCATGGTCAGCCCCATTGGCGACGGCAACACTCTCGTTCAGGTTGTTTCTTGGTATGACAACGAAAACAGCTACACCAGCCAGATGGTTCGCACCATTAAGTACTTTGCTGAATTGAAGTAAGATTTTCGGCAACTGAACACGGTTAGAAAATGTGACGGCTCGGCTCTTCGTCAATGTTGAGCCGGGCTGTTTCAATTAGGAATTAGGAATTAGGAATTAGGAATGATTTTTTCTAATCACTAACCACTAATCACTAATCACTTATTTTGGGGAGGTTATCTGATGAACAAGAAAAACATTCGCGACATCGATTTGAAAGGCAAAAAGGTTTTCCTTCGCGTCGATTACAACGTTCCTATGGACGAAAACCAGAATATCACCAACACCAAACGCATTGACGCAACGCTCCCGACTCTCAATTATCTGCTTGAACAGGGCGCGGCTGTCATTATCGGTTGCCACCTCGGCAGACCCACTGAAGCTCGCGAACCCAAATTCTCCACCAAACCCATTGCCAAAAAGCTCGGCGAAATTCTCGGCAAGGAAGTCAAATGGGCGGAAGACTGCATCGGCGAACCCGCAGAAAAAGCCGCCGCAGCTCTTCAACCGGGCGAAATCCTCTTGCTTGAAAACCTTCGCTATCACAAAGAAGAAAAGAAGAATAATCCCAAATTCGCGAAACAACTCGCCGCACTCGCAGACATCGCCGTCAATGACGCTTTCGGCATGGCTCACCGCGCTCATGCTTCCAACGTCGGCATTACTCATTTCCTTGAGACCGCTTCCGGCTTCCTCATGGAAAAAGAAATTAACTATATCGGCAAGACTCTCCAAGCTCCGCAACGCCCGTTCGTCGGCATTATCGGCGGCGCGAAAGTCTCTGACAAAATCGGCGTTATCAGCAACATGATTGACAAAGTCGACACGATTATTATCGGCGGCGGCATGGCTCACACCTTCGACAAAGCAAAAGGCTACGAAGTCGGCACCTCGCTCCTCGAAGCGGATAAAGTTGAACTCGCAAAACAACTCCTCGAAAAAGCTGCGGCTAAAGGCGTTAAAGTTGTCCTGCCCGTCGACCTCGTTGTCGCAAATAAATTCGCGGCTGACGCAGAGTTTAAGACCGTTCCCGTTGACCAATGCCCGCCCGATTGGATGGGTCTCGACAGCGGCGAAAAGACTTCCGAAGAATACGTCAAAGCTCTCGAAGGCGCAAAAACAATTATTTGGAACGGACCTATGGGCGTCTTTGAATTTGACAACTTCGCAAAAGGCACGCTCGCCGTTGCAAAGGCTGTTGCAGATGCTACCGATAAGGGCGCAATTTCAATCGTCGGCGGCGGCGATTCCATTGCAGCTTTGAAGAAGACCGGTCTCGACAAGAAAATTTCGCACATCTCCACCGGCGGCGGCGCAACCCTCGAATACCTCGAAGGCAAAGTTCTGCCCGGCATTGACGCGATTGACGGCGTGGGACGCACTCCGATTATCGCGGGCAACTGGAAAATGAACAACACCATTAAAGAAGGCGTCAAACTCGTCGAAGAATTGATTCCGCTCGTCAAGAATGCAGAGTGCCGCGTTGTTGTTGCTCCGACTGCCACTGCTCTTGCTGCTGTTGCGGCGGCTGTCAAATCCACCAACATTCACGTTGCCGCGCAGAACGTTCACTGGGAACCCAAAGGCGCGTACACCGGCGAAATTTCAACCGGCATGCTCAACGAAATTAATGTTGATTACGTCGTGCTCGGACACAGCGAACGCCGCGACTATTTCGGCGAAACCGACGAAGGCGTCAACAAGAGAGCAAAGGCTGCGTTCAACGCGGGCATCACTCCGATTATCTGCTGCGGCGAGTCCCTTGAGATTCGTGAAGCTAACACTTATATTGAATTCGTCACCGGACAGATTGAAAAAGACCTCGATGGCTTCAAACCTGCAGAAGTCAAGAAACTCGTCATTGCTTACGAACCCATTTGGGCTATCGGCACCGGCAAGACCGCGACCTTTGAACAGGCAGAGGAAGTCTGCAAAGCTATCCGCGAAAAAGTTGCAGCTATGTTCGGTCAAGAGGCGGCTGACGCGATTCGCATTCAATACGGCGGCTCCGTTAAACCTGCCACGATTAAAGACCTCATGAAGCAACCCAACGTCGACGGCGCATTGGTCGGCGGCGCGAGCCTCAAAGCTCAAGACTTCAGCGCGATTGTCAATTTCTAAGTTTTGACTAAGTGAAACGCCTTCCGAACGAAAAGAAAGGCGGTGATTATTGTGGCAGACATTGAAACCAAAGTTGAAAAACTTGAGACGAGAGTTACTACGCTTGAACAGCAAGTGAGCAACGTCATGACAAAGCTTGATATGTTCATTACGGAAAGCCGTACAGCTCGTGCAAGACAAGACGCCGATATGCGGGAGGCACGCCAAAAGCATGAAGCCGATATTCGGGAAATGCGTCAAGACATGAAAAACATGCAGGCAAGTATGGACGCTAAAATCGACGGCATGGGCAAGCATATTCGCAATATGTCTATCGTCACGATAATCGGAGTCGCCACGATAGTTATTACTGTTCTTTTGAAATAGTTCGCAAGAAATTCAACAGGATAAAATAAAAGTTAAACCGCCAATTTAGTGGCTAGTAACCGGTTGCTGGTTGTTAGGTTGGCGGCTTTTCTTCATAAAGGAGAGTGTAACGAATGGCAACAATCAAACACGCACCTATTTGCTTGATTATCATGGACGGCTGGGGTATCGGCAACGAAACAGACAAATTCAACGCGATTCAAGTCGGCAACACGCCCGTCCTCGATGACCTTGTTAAAAAATATCCCAATGCCAAACTTCAAGCTTCCGGCGAATATGTCGGACTTCCCGACGGGCAAATGGGCAATTCCGAAGTCGGGCACATGAATATCGGCGCGGGCAGAATCATCTATCAGCCGCTGACGAAAATTACCAAGGCGATTCGTGACGGCGACTTCTTCGAAAACAAAGCACTCGTCGGCGTTATCGATAAAGCTTCGGCTTCGGGCGGCGCGTTGCACTTAATGGGACTCGTTTCACCCGGCGGCGTCCACAGCCACACCGAACATCTTTACGGCTTGCTTCAACTTGCAAAGAAAAAAGGCGTCGCGAAAGTTTACGTTCATGCTTTCCTCGACGGGCGTGACGTTCCTCCCAGCTCTGCTGCAGAATATCTTGCCGAACTTGAGCAAAAGATTAAAGAAATCGGCGCGGGACAAGTTGCAACAATCAGCGGTCGTTACTACGCAATGGACAGAGATAAACGTTGGGACAGAGTTCAAAAAGCTTACGACGCAATCGCCAAAGCCGACGCTCCCAAAAAAGCTTCTTCCGACGTTGCGATTAAAGAATCCTACGGCGCGAAAGTCACCGACGAATTTGTCAATCCCGTTGTTATCGGCGATTATCCCGGTATCGGCAAAGACGACGGAATTATTTTCTTCAACTTCCGCCCCGACCGCGCCCGCGAATTGACTCACGCTTTCACTGACAAAGCTTTTGACGGCTTCCAGCGTGTCGAAGAAATTGTAGGCATTCCGTTCGCGACAATGACTCAATACGAGGAAGGTTTGAACGTCGACGTTGCCTATCCTCCCGAAAGTGTCAAGAACGGCTTGGGCGAAACGATAAGCAAGGCAGGCTTGGCGCAACTCCGTATCGCCGAAACGGAAAAATATGCTCACGTTACTTTCTTCTTTAATGGCGGCGTTGAAGAGCCTTACAAGGGCGAAGACAGAATTTTGGTTCCGAGCCCGAAGGTTGCCACTTACGACCTCAAGCCCGAAATGAGCGCGCCTACTGTCACGTTGAAAGTTGCCGAAGCGATCCTTTCCGAAAAATACGACTTCATTATCCTCAACTATGCAAACGGTGACATGGTCGGTCATACGGGCGTCATGAAAGCGGCGGTTCAAGCTGTCGAGACCGTTGACGTTTGCGTCGGCATTTTCATCGAGTGCATGAAGAAAGTCGGCGGCGAAGTTATCATTATCGCAGACCACGGCAACGCAGATAAAATGTACGACTACGACCTCAAGGAGCCGTTCACCGCTCACACGACAAATCCCGTTCCGATTATCGTCGTGTCCGACAGAGTTGCCGAAGTCAAAGACGGTGCACTCTGCGACGTTGCTCCTACTCTCCTCACTCTTGCGGGCATGGAAATTCCTGCCGAAATGACGGGCAAGCCGCTTGTCACCATGAAATAAAATTCGACAAAAAATCTTTTGGGCGGCGGCAATTTTAATTAGGAATGTGGAATTGGGAATTAGGAATTGTTTTTACATTCCTCATTCCTGATTCCCAATTAAATTGCCTCGCCCGTTTTTTGTAAGGAGGAAAAAATTTTGTTCGACAACAACCCTGAAGAACATTATCTCAAGCAGGGCGACCCCAACAAGCCGACTTACTACATAATTCGCCACATGAACGAGGCAGCGGAGCTGTCCGAAATATACAGGATGACTGCGGGGCACATTTGGTACGCGTTGTCCAAAAGTTGGTTGCCCGTCGTCGACATGAAAAATTATTCCAATTTGTATCTTCCGCCGGAAAAACTCGGTGCGGAAAATTCTTGGGAATATTATTTTGAACAGCCGCTTCGTATCACTTTGGAACAAGCTTACAGCGGCGAAAATGTCGTTTTGAGTGACGGCTTCAAGGCGGAACGTTTCCCCGATTACTCAAAAAACTTGCTTGAAAAAAAAGACGACACGCTTGCAGAATGGCGAATGCTTGTCAAATGGGGCTTCCTTAAAATAAAACCCGTCTTGGCAGAGGAAATCAACGGGATTCGCGAAGATTTGTTTTTGCCGAAAGAACGAGTGCTGGGTGTTCTTCTTCGCGGAAAAAATTATTCCGATGAAAAAAATGCGGGACAACCCGTCTCACCTTCCGCCGAATTCGCGGCGACCGTGACAGCTGCCAGATTTAAAGAGTGGAAGTGCCATAAAATTTTCTTGGTGACAAAAGATTCTGCCGTTTTGGAAATTTTCAAGAATAAATTCGAGGACAAATGTGTACTTCTTGACCAAGTAGATTTTGAATGTTATGATTCCGACATATCGGGTGAATCGGAAAGCCCTGTGCCGGAAAATCAATCTTTTTTGACCGGCAAGAAATATTTGACACCAATTATGCTCTTGTCTTTATGTGATTGTTTGGTTGCGGAAAGATGCGGCGATGCAACAAATGCGATGTTAATGGCGTCGAAGTTTGCGAATACGTATTTTTTCAATCTCGGTGTTTACGGAATGATTAATTTAGGCGATTAAGAGGAGGAAATTTTTTTGTTTGATAGCAATCCTGAAGAACATTATATTAAAAAAGGTAACCCCGACAAACCGACTTATTATGTAATTCGTCGCCTGCCCGACACGACGGGGCTCCTTGCCCGTTACAGAATGGTTATGGGTCATGTGCGCTATGCTCTGTCCAAAGGCTGGTTGCCTGTCGTCGACATGCAAAATTATCCCAATCCCTACTTGGATCCCGAAAAGCTCGGCGCGGAAAATTCTTGGGAATATTATTTTGAGCAACCTCTGCGTATCGGACTTGAAGAGGCTTACAACGGCGAAAATGTCGTTTTGAGCAACGGCGACAGTGTGGACCCTTATCCCGGGCATTCATTGAAATTCCTCGAAAAAAAGAACGACAGTTTGACGGAGTGGCGGGCACTTATCAAACTGGGCTTAATGAAGATAAAGCCGGAACTCATGGAAGAAATTTCACAGGTTCGGGAAAATTTATTCCCGCCCGAAGAGCGCATACTCGGTGTCGTTTTGCGCGGAACAGATTATCTTGTCAGAAAAATTAAAGGACGTCCGATTCCGCCGCCCGTCGAATTTGCAGAGAGTACCGTCAACGCCAAACTCAAAGAGTGGAAATGCAGCAAATTTTTCTTGGCTACGGAAGACAAAAAAATTCTGGAGCCTTTTAAAAATAACTTCGGAGATCGTTGCCTTATTCTCGACCGTGCGTATGTCGACTTCAATTCCCTCAAAGACAGAGTAGTAAGCGTTTGCCGCATTGACAGACCGAACGATCATTATCTGCAAGGCAAAGAATATTTGACGCAAATGATTCTTTTGACAATGTGCAATTCCTTAGTTGCGGCTCGTTGCAGCGGCACCACGACCGTTATGTTGATGAAGGATGATTTTGAGCACATTCATTTCTTTAATCTCGGCAGATATAAAACGATTACTCTTGATTGATTGGAGTGATTGCATGAAAAAGTTTCTCTCACTCACGACGCTTTTGCTGTGCATGCTGATTGCTCTGCCGGCTTTGGCACACGGAAATGATTCTGCCGCCGAACAGCGTCGACAAATCGACCAACTTTCCGAAAAGACTCTCGACATGCTTTATGCCAAATATCCTCATGCTCAACGCGTCATCAACAATTGCTATGCTTGGGCGACGCTGTCGAATACGGGCTTGAAACTCGGTCTCTTCGGCAGTGCACACGGGCGCGGCGTTGCCGTCAACAACGTCACCGGCGAACGCGTTTATCTGCACATGGAGGAACAATCGGTGGGCTTGGGTATCGGCGCAAAGGAATACAATTTGATTTTCCTTATCGATAATCGCGAAGCTTGGGATAATTTTATTATAGGCAAAATTCGTTTCGGTGCCTCTGCCGATGCTTCCGCCAATGACAGTGTGAACGGCGGTTCGATTGAAGGTGCGGAATATGCTGCGCCGGGCGTCTGGGTTCTTCAAATGACAACCAAAGGACTCGCGCTTGAGGCGGAACTCAAGGGCACAAAAATTTACAAGGACAAAAAACTCAACTGAAAAATTTCAAATCAAAAAGCCTCTTCCAAAACGGGAGAGGCTTTAATTTTTTTGCCGATTTTATTCTTGCTGAAGCGTGAAGTAAATATCTTCCTTGAAATTTGTTCCGCCTAACTTGTCAAAATTTTCCACGAGGACTTTCATTATCGTCAAGCAGTCTTCCGTGCTGAAACCCGTTTCCATGTAAAAGCCGTCGTCGATTTGGAAAGCGGTCGGCTCGGTCGGGAATAAACTTTTCCGAACGTTTTCCATCTGCGTCGCTTTACGGAAAGTGTCTCTGTCAAGAACATAAAGTTGCCGCACAACCTCGCGCAAGATACGATTCCAATGCGGCAATTTTATTTCCGTTTCGGCAAAGTAAAAGCTCGCGGGCTTCGCGCCTTTCAACAACCTGAAATCCGAATCAAGATTGAACGTGTCGCCGATGTTCACAGATTTTGAATTGAACTCTTCGGGCAGTTGCCAAATATTAACAGCCTCCGCCGCCAATTTTTTTGCCCGCGATTGAATTTGTCTGGAATTCCATTCGGAATAATCTTTTAACGCTCGTGTGTAAGAAAAATTTGAATCCGCATAAGTTTTTTTCTTCGTCTCGAAATCCGAATTGCCAAGCTCGGAATTGTAAGCCGTCAAAGTCAAATTTCCCAAAGTATGGAGCCAGCGTTCGTGAGTTTGCAAGTCGTTGCGAGTCGTCAAATAATCTTTCCAACTTCCGCTAAGTTTTTGCGGCATGATGTGTTCGACGGTCGCCTCCGAATAGGCGGGTAACTCTTTGGCATGTGCCGCACGTTCCAAAGAGTACAGCATATATCGGCAGCCGTGACTTTTTATCGTCTCATACAAGTTGTTGTTGACGAGGGCGGCTTGAAAATCTTTGTTGCCGGGGAAAGAGTAGCGTCCTTTGCCGAAGGTTATGACTTGCCAAAAAGAATTTTCGTCCAAAGAATTTTCTTTGTCGAGGCGAGCGAGGACGTTGCCGGCGAATTGCGAAGTTATTCCGGTATTGCCGCAAACTTTGGCGCGGAAGGCAAGAGAAATTAAAGCGTCGACAAATTTTATAAAGGTTGCCTCGTCGAAATGATTTTTTTCATAACGGTCAAGCAAGTACATTAAAATAATCGGCGCGTTATCGGATTTGAGCAGAAAGGTCAATTCATAAAATTTTTTGTCAAGCGCGGAGAGATTTGCAAACTTTGTTTCGTCGTTGAAAATGAAGCGGCGGAAAAATTTTGCGTAGCGATATAAATCTTTCAAGCAGGGTTCCGTGTCATGATAATTTTCCAAAAAATATTCCTTGAAAAAGATATAAAGGTTGCGATTGCTCAAGCGTTGCTTTTTTGTTTCCATGACGGAGTCGGATTTGCGCTTGGTTATCAGATACTGCACCAAAAAATTTTCCACGTTGTCCGAAGGGCGCAGAAATTCTTCAATCTTCAGCCAGTAATTTTTATAAAGTTCCTCTTGCAAATGATAATCCAGCGGCATGAGCAAAAAGTTTCTGATTAAATCCGCCTTCGTTAAGTCAAGACCGGTCGAGTTGAGCGATTCGAAAATTTCTTGAGGGTTCTCTTCTTCAAGCATAATACTTACGACGGTCAATTTTCCCGTTGCGTTGTAAAATTCTTTCGGCGTGTAATTCGATTCTTTAATTTTTTCGCGGAAGAAGACAAAGTTTCTGTACATGGCGGAAGATTTTTCCTGCGCGGTAAAATTATTTTCGTCGAAGGGTACGTTACCCATAAGCTTTTCGAAAACATCGCGGTCATATTCCGTCGGGCGCAACTTGCATTTATTTTTACGTTCACCTTTGGAATGCTTGATAAAAGTCGAATGAATATCGTCCTTTAAGTCTTCGTCGCCGGTCAAATCGTAAAGGGCTTTGGCAAATAAAATAATGCTTGTGATTCGTTGTTGTCCGTCGATAATTACAAGTTCGCGAAAAATATCTGCGCCGGCGTTCTCCAAATAAACGAACGTGCCGATAAAATGAGACTTGCCGGTTTCGATAATGCGGACTATGTCCTCAAAGAGCTGTTCGCAATTTGCAATTTTCCAATCGTAATTTCTTTGATAGACGGGAATAACGAACGTCCTCTTCTCCGCGATGAAATCATGTAACCAAAATTTTTTTGCATCCAACAAGCATCATCTCCAAAAATTTTTCGCCATTATAAAATTTAAGTCGGGCGGTTGCAAGAAAATTTTCAACATATGCGGCGCGGTTTACTTTTTCATAGCGGCATGCTATAATTCCTCGCAAATTTATTTTCCAATGTTGAGAGGAGAGCTTTGAAAGCTTATGGCAAAAAAAATGAAGACGATGGACGGCAACCAAGCGGCGGCGTATGTATCCTATGCATTTACGGATGTCGCTGCGATTTATCCGATAACGCCGTCGTCGCCTATGGCTGAAGATGTAGACGTTATGGCAGCAAAGGGCGTCAAAAATATTTTCGGACAGAAAGTTCGTTTGGTCGAGTTGCAGTCGGAAGGCGGCGCGGCAGGAACGGTTCACGGCTCGTTGCAGGCGGGCGCACTCACGACGACTTACACGGCGTCGCAAGGCTTCCTGCTCATGATTCCGAATCTTTACAAAATCGCGGGCGAACAACTTCCCGGCGTCTTCCATGTATCTGCGCGGGCACTTGCAACTTCGACGCTTTCAATCTTCGGCGATCACCAAGACGTAATGGCGGCTCGTCAAACGGGTTGTGCAATGTTCGCGGAGTCAAGCGTGCAAGAGGTTATGGACTTATCGGCAGTGGCGCACCTCGCGGCTATCAAAGGACGCATTCCGTTTATAAATTTCTTTGACGGCTTCCGCACCTCGCATGAGATTCAAAAGATTGAGTTGATTGATTATGCAGACCTCGCAAAACTTTTGGACTTCGACGCCGTGAATAAATTCCGCCGCAACGCACTCAATCCCGATCATCCTGTCATGCGCGGCACGGCAACCAATCCCGACGTTTACTTCCAGATTCGTGAGA
Organism: Selenomonadaceae bacterium; assembly: GCA_017535925.1. Classification (GTDB taxonomy): domain Bacteria; phylum Bacillota; class Negativicutes; order Selenomonadales; family Selenomonadaceae; genus Quinella. Next base: position 20,695 of record JAFXTD010000016.1, read on the forward strand.
CCGTCAACAACAACTATGACCGCTTGCCCGACCTCGTCGAAGAGATTATGGCGGAAGTGGCCAAGGTTACCGGGCGCGTTCATCACGTTTTCGACTACAGCGGCGCACCCGATGCCGAACGCGTCATTATCGCTATCGGTTCCGGCTGTCAAACTGCAAACGAGGCGGCGGCTTACCTCAACGCTCAAGGAGAAAAAGTCGGCGTCGTCAGCGTGCATTTGTATCGCCCGTTCAGCGTCAAACATTTCCTTAACGCAATTCCGAAAACCGTCAAGAAAATCGCAGTCCTCGACCGCACAAAGGAAAGCGGCTCCGTCGGCGAACCTCTTTATCTTGACGTGAAGAGCGCGTTTTATGATTCGGAAATTAAACCCGTTATCGTCGGCGGACGTTTTGGTCTCGGCGGCAAAGACACCACGCCCGACCAGTTGCTTGCCGTCTTCGAGGAGCTCAAAAAAGATTCGCCCATGAACGGTTTTACAATCGGTATCAACGACGACGTTTCAAATAAATCTCTCGCGACCTCTCATCATGACGTTGACCTCACGCCCGAAGGAACGACCGCTTGCAAATTCTGGGGGCTCGGCTCGGACGGCACCGTCGGCGCGAACAAATCCGCCATTAAAATTATCGGAGACAACACGAAACTTTATGCGCAGGCTTATTTCGCTTACGACTCAAAAAAATCCGGCGGCATTACCATGAGCCATTTGCGTTTCGGTGAAAAGCCGATAACCTCGCCTTATCTTATCACCAAGCCCGATTTCGTTTCCTGTTCGCAGAAAAGCTACGTTCATCATTACAATTTAATCGCGGGCATGAAACGCGGCGGCATTTTCCTTTTGAATACCGATTGGAGCGACGAAAAGCTCGGTCATAAACTCAAGCCCGCAATGAAACGCTACATTGCCGAAAACGATATTCAAGTTTACACCGTCAACGCCGTGAAAATCGCGGGCGAACTCGGACTCGGCGGACGCTTCAACATGGTCATGCAAGCCGCCTTCTTCAAGCTGGCGAATATCATTCCGATTGACGAGGCCGTTAAATACCTCAAAGACGCCGTCGAAAAATCTTACGGCTCAAAGGGACAAAACGTCGTCGACATGAACTGGGGCGCGATTGATAAAGGTATCGAGGCTCTGCACAAAGTCGACACGAGCACTTGGGACGTTGAAGATACGAGCATGAATCACAAATCGCGGCAAGTCGACCCGCCCGAATTTATCAGCGAAGTTCAAAACGTCATGAACCGTCAAGAGGGCGATGAACTTTCCGTCAGCAAATTCGTTGAGCTTGCGGACGGCACCTTCCCCGTCGGCGGAACTGCTTACGAAAAACGCGGCACGGCTATCAAAGTTCCGGCTTGGGATAAATCAAAATGTATCGGTTGCAATCAATGTTCGTTCGTGTGTCCTCACGCGGCGATTCGACCGATTCTCACGACAGAAGACGAACTTAAAAATGCTCCCGAAGGCATGGAATCAATCCCCTCGAAAATTTCTCGCGGCAAATATAATTTGACAATCTCCGTTTCAACTTACGACTGCTTGGGTTGCGGCAACTGCGCTCAAGTTTGTCCGAAGCAAGCTTTGACAATGGTGCCCTTCAACGATGCGGCGAAGGCTCGTCAAAAAATTTTCGACTACGGTGTTAAACTTCCGCCGAAAGAAAATCCGACGAAAAAGACAACCGTTATCGGCAGCCAATTCGAACAACCGCTCTTTGAATTCAGCGGTGCCTGCGCGGGTTGCGGCGAAACTCCTTATGCAAAACTTTTGACGCAACTTTTCGGCGACCGCATGATGATTGCAAACGCAACGGGTTGTTCGTCGATTTGGGGCGCGTCTGCTCCCGCCATGCCTTATACAAAAAATTTCAACGGTCACGGTCCGGCTTGGGGCAATTCCCTTTTCGAGGACAACGCCGAATACGGCTTGGGCATGTTCCTCGGCGTCAAGGCGATTCGTGAATCACTTGCAAGCGATGTTGAAAAAGTTCTTGCCGAAAATATTTCCGACGAACTCAAAGCCGCTTTGACTGATTGGAAAGAAAATCGCAACGTCAGCGAAAACACTCGCGAACGCGCCGATAAGTTGACGGCTCTGCTTGAGGCTCAAAAGGGCGATAACGCTCTGCTCAATAAAATTTATGACAACCGCGATTTCTTTGTTAAGCGTTCGCAATGGATACTCGGCGGCGACGGCTGGGCTTATGATATCGGCTACGGCGGACTCGATCACGTTTTGGCAAGTGGCGAAGATATTAACGTTTTCGTCTTCGACACGGAAGTTTATTCCAACACGGGCGGTCAAGCTTCAAAGGCGACACCTGCTGCGGCTATCGCTCAATTCGCGGCGACCGGCAAGAAGACCAAGAAAAAAGATTTGGGCAAGATGGCAATGAGCTACGGTTACGTTTACGTTGCGCAAGTTTCAATGGGTGCCGACCAAAATCAATTGCTCAAGGCGATAACGGAGGCGGAGGCTTATCCCGGACCGTCGTTGATTGTTGCCTATTCGCCTTGCATAAATCACGGAATCAGAAAAGGCATGGGCTCCAGTCAGTTGGAAGGCAAGCTCGCGGTTCAGTGCGGCTATTGGGCGAATTGGCGTTACAATCCTCAACTCGTCGGCACCGGCAAAAATCCTTTCATGCTCGACAGCAAAGAACCCGACTTCAGCAAGTTCCAAGAATTTTTGATGGGCGAAGTTCGTTACTCGTCTTTGAAAAGAAACTTCCCCGACGCCGCGCAGGCTCTCTTTGAGAAGACTCAACACGACGCAGAAGATCGCATTAACGGTTATAAAATTTTGGCAGGAAAGGTTTAAGCTATGAAAAAAATTATTGTCATACCCGGCGACGGAATCGGGCAGGAAATTACAAAATCCGCTGTCGAAGTTTTGAAGAAGGTCGACGAAAAATTTAATATCGGCTTGGAATTTGAGACACGCGACGCGGGCGGCACTTCCTATGAAAAATTCGGGACGCCTTTAACTGACGAGGCACTTGACGCTTGCAAGAAAGCTGACGGCGTTTTATTCGGCGCGGTCGGCGGCAAGAAGTGGGACAGCTTGCCCGTGCACCTTCGCCCCGAAAAAGCTATCTTCGGTTTGCGCAAAGGCTTGGGGCTTTTTGCAAATTTGCGCCCCACGAAAGTTTATCCCGAACTGATTAATTCTTCGCCGCTCAAGCCCGAACTCGTCGGCGGCAGTGATTTGCTTATCGTCCGCGAATTGGTCGGCGGCATTTACTTTGGTAAACGTTGCGAATCGGAAATCAATGCGCAAGGCGATGAGCAGGCTTGGGATACAGAAATTTATTCCGTGCCCGAAATCGAACGAATCACAAAGCTTGCCTTCGAGACAGCCAAACTTCGTCGCGGCAAAGTCACTTCCGTCGACAAGGCGAACGTCCTCGCGGCAAGTCGTCTTTGGAGAAAAGTTGTCGTCGACGTTGCCAAAGATTTTCCCGAAGTCGAATTGAATCATCTTTACGTTGACAACGCGGCAATGCAACTTGTCCTCAACCCGAAGCAATTCGACGTTATCGTCACGAACAATATTTTCGGCGACATCTTGAGCGACGAGGCGGCAGTTATCGGAGGGTCAATCGGCTTGATGCCCAGCGCGTCTATCGGCGAACTCACCAGCCTTTACGAACCGATTCACGGCTCCGCGCCCGACATTGCCGGCAAAGACATTGCAAACCCGATGGGCACGATTCTCAGCGCGGCGATGCTCCTTCGCTACAGTCTCAAAGAAGAAGCGGCGGCTCAAACAATCGAGGCGGCTATCGATAAAACTTTGGCTGACGGCTGGCGCACGGCGGATATTTTCACCGAAGGCTTCAAGAAAATCGGCACCGCGCAAGCCACCGAAATTATCTGCAAAAATCTTTGAACGTATAAAAAATTTTTTCCCGTCAATGTGGCGGGATTTTTTTATGATATAATCTGCGCGAGGTGAAAGCATGAAGAGAATTTTTTTGAAGAAGATAACCGACGAGGTCACGATAAGCGGCAGCGATGCAAATCATTTGGCGCGGTCATTGAGAGCCAAGCGAGGCGATAAAATTACGGCGGTCGACGGCACCGGCAACTGCGCGGTTCTTGAATTGATAAATTTCGACAGAGAGACGATTAAAGCAAAGCGTATCGGCGAACTTCAAAAGATCGTCGTCGAGAAAAAAATTATTCTTGCCGACTGCTTGCCCAAACAAAATCGCTTCGATAACATAATCGAGAAGGCGACCGAGTTGGGTGTCGAAAAAATTCAGCCGCTCATTTCCGAAAGGACAATCGCCCGTCCGCGAGGCAACAAACTTGAACGTTGGCAACGAATCGCAAAAGAGGCTGCCGAGCAATGCGCCCGCGACACAATTCCCGAAATCGAAAACGTTCGCGAGCTTGACGACTGGTTAAAGGAAATCACTCCGCCGGACGAGGACACGCTCTTTTTGTTTTGTTGGGAGCTTGAGCAGGCGACGACCGTCCGAGAGGTCTTGCGCCTCAACGTCGACAAAAATATTATCGTGCTTATCGGCCCCGAAGGCGGCTTTTCCGAGCGCGAAGTTTCAAAAATAAAATCGGCGGGCGGCGTGAGTGTCACTTTGGGCAAAAGAATTTTGAAGACGGACACGGCGGCTGTTTCCGTCTTGGCGATGATAAATTATGAACGCATGTAAAATTTTTTTTCAAACGCTGGGTTGCAAAGTCAATCAATACGAAACGGAGGCAATGCAAAAACTTTTCGAGGCGGCGGGCTGTGAAATCACGGAAGAAATTTCGGAGGCGGAGGTCGTCGTCGTGAACACCTGCACTGTGACGGCGGTCAGTTCGCAAAAATCGCGGCAGATGATTCGGCGTGCGGCAAAGAAAAATTGTTTACTGGTCGTCGTCGGCTGCTACGCTCAAAGCGAGCCCGAAGAAATTTCACAGATTGAAGGCGTCGACGTGATAATCGGCACGAAGGACAGAGTTCGTATCGTCGAGCTTGTCGAGGACGCTTTTAAAAATCGCGGCGAAAAAATTTTGCAAGTCGGCAGCGTCGAGGACATCAAAAACTTTGAGGAATTGCCTCACACGCCTCACAGGACGCGAGCCTTTCTGAAGATTGAGGACGGTTGCAATAATTTTTGTTCCTACTGCATAATTCCCTACGTTCGCGGGCGCGTGAGGTCGAGGAGCCTTGAAAACATTCGCGCCGAGTGTCTTGAACTCAAAGCGGCGGGCTTCAAGGAAATTGTCTTGACGGGAATTCATATCGGAGCGTATGGTCGTGACTTCCGCGAAAAAATTTCTATTGTCGACGCGATAAAGACTGTCCTCGACGCGGCGAATCCACTGCGACTTCGATTGGGTTCGATTGAATCCGCCGAAATGACCGACGAGCTGATTGACTTGATAAAAAATGACGGGCGCATTTGCAATCACGTGCACCTTCCTTTGCAAGCCGGCAGCGACGAAATTTTAAAGGCGATGCGCCGCCCGTACACGACGAAAAATTTTTCGGAACTGACTGCGCGGCTGATTGAGGAAGTCCCGGAAATTTCAATCGGCACGGATTTAATCGCGGGCTTCCCCGGCGAGACGGAAGAAAATTTTTCAGAGACGCTGGAATTTATTCGGACGCAACCTTTCAGCAAAATACACGTCTTCCCGTATTCGGCAAGGGCAGGAACTTTGGCGGCGACCTTCCCGAATCAAATCCCTCCTCAAATAAAAAAAGCCCGCGCAAGTCAGGCGTTGGAAATTTCACGAGCTAAGGCAAAAAATTTTTCCGAACGACTAATCGGCAGGGAAGTTGAAATTATCGCGGAGACTTCGGAAGGCGGTTTGGTCGACGGCTTGACAAAAAATTATGTTCGCGTTTATACTTTCGACGAAAATATTCCGCTCGGCTCGGTCGTGAAAGTCAACGTCGAAAAACTTTTCAAAGACGGCGTTATCGGCTCGGCGAAAAAAATTTTTTGAGGCGTGTAACAAAATCCGAAATGCAACGTATAAGAGGCAGAAAGAAAATTACAAGCACAAAGGAGAAAATAAAAATGGCAAAAGAAATTTTGGAAGACGAAATCCTCAGCGATGAGCAACTCGATAACGTGGCAGGCGGCACCCTCGCTCAAACCGCAGCCGACATGAACAGATTCACGCGCGAAACAGGTTTTCAATTTCACGGCAACGACAGCCAACAGCGTGAACAGTTCCGCGACATCCTCTTCCGCAGCGGCGTCAAGATTAAAGACCACGGCGGCTTCAGCGACAACGAGTACTTCCTCTTGAACAACAATGGCGAAAAAATCCGCTCCCTCACCGAAAACGAAGCCATGAATATCGCAATTAACAACTACAAGAACGGCAAATTCATCTGCTGAAAGACCTCCCTCATAACAAAAAAGACTCGGAACAAATCGTCCGGGTCTTTTTTTGCTTTGAGCTGGTAGGAACTGGGAACTGGGAACTAGGAGCTAGGAACTAGTTTCTTATCTCTAGTCCCTACTGGTTCCTTGTTCCTATTTACTAGTTCCTACTTCATTCTTCGGCTCGCGGCGTCAAGTCAGAGGCTTTTAATTTTCCAAGCTTCTTACGTTCGGCAAATTCGGCAGTCGCAGTGAAGAGCGCATCGCTTGAGGAATTCAAAGCCGTTTCGCAAGAGTCTTGAAGGACGCCGATAATAAATCCGACGCCGACGACCTGCATTGCAATATCGTTATCGATACCGAAACTCGAACAGGCAACGGGAATCAAAAGCAGAGAGCCGCCCGCAACGCCCGAAGCACCGCAGGCACCGACGGTTGAAATTATGCAAAGCAGAAGAGCAGTAGGCATGTCGACGGAAATTCCCAACGTGTGAGCTGCAGCCAAAGACAAGACGGCGATTGTAATCGACGCGCCCGCCATGTTAATCGTCGCGCCCAAAGGAATTGAAATCGAATACAAATCCTCGTTCAAGCCCAAACGTTTGCACAGGCTCATGTTGACGGGGATATTTGCCGCACTCGACCGCGTGAAGAATGCGTAAATGCCGCTTTCTTTGAGCGTCGCCAAGACAAGCGGATAAGGATTCATTCCTATTTTGAAAAAGACAATTATCGGATTCATGATAAGTGCCACGCTGAAGAACGCGCCGAGAAGTACCGCCAAGAGTTTTGCGTAGCCGAGCAGAGCGTCGACACCGCTGGTTACAATCGCATCGGCAACCAAGCCCATGATACCAAACGGAGCAAAGCGAATCACCCACTGCACGACTTTTGTTACCGCCTTAGCCAAATCGCCCAAGACCGTATGCAATTCGTCGCCCGCATGACGGAACGCCAAACCCATGATAACGCCCCAAGCCAATATGCCGATATAATTTGCCGTCGTCAGCGCGTGTATCGGATTGTCGACGACGTTCATTATGACGTTCTGCAAAACTTCGATGATTCCGCCCGGCGGAGTGATTGTCGTGTCAGCGTCGATTTGGAGTTTTAAAGTCGTCGGGAATAAAAATGAGGCAGTGACCGCGACCAGCGACGCCAAAAATGTTCCGATGACGTAGAGTTGAATTATCGGCTTCATGGTTGCGTTCGATTCGGATTTTTGACTCATGGCGTTCATGACCAAAACGAAAACCAAAATCGGCGCGACGCCCTTCAACGCACTCACGAATAATTTGCCGAAAACCGCGATGACCGGAACGATTACCGGCACGAACAACGCCAGTAAAATTCCAATCACCAGACCGACGGCGATTAACTTTATCAGAGCCGTTTCGCCGTAAACTTTTGCAACTTTTGACAGCAACTTGCACCCTCCTTTATTAGCTACCGGCTTTTAGCTTTTAGCTGTTAGAAAAATCTTTTTCCTAACCACTAACAGCTAACAGCTAAATTCCCCCGCATTATACAACCGAATCAAGCGCGGCGCAAATGTTGAAAAAATTATTTCAAGCAAATATAATCGCCTCAAAAAGTTTTCATGAGGTAGAGGCAATGCACAAAATTTTGGAAGAGGCACTGCGCGACGAAATGATTCGCGAGGCGTCGAAGAAATTTTCCAAGCGCGGGGAGTTTTTGATTTACGGAGTGACGGGCACGCAAAAAATTTTGCCGGCGGCTGCGGCTTACGAACTCAATCCGCGCCCGACAATTATTTTGGTCAGCGAGCACGAAAGAATTTCGGAGTGGCATGACGACCTTGCCGAGCTGTTATCGGGCGTCGAAGTCGTCGAGTTGCCCGAATTGGATTTAATCGACGTGAACGCCTCAACAATCGGCGTGGAGCGGCAGGCAAAACGTTTGGAGATTTTGGCGAGACTTTTGCGCGGCGAAAAATTAATCGTCTTGGCAACGGCGGCGGCGGCAGTCAAAAAAGATTTTTCGCGACAAGATTTTTTGAAGTTTCAATTTCGCGTCGAGGTCGGACAAAATTTATCGCTTGAAAAATTTTTGCTCAAGCTGAACGAATTCGGCTACGAGCGGGCGGACGAGGTTGACGCAATCGGGAAGTTCAGCGTGCACGGCGGCATTGTCGATATTTTTCCGATTAACGAGGCGTCGCCTTGTCGAATTGAATTTTTCGGCGATGAAGTTGATTCACTGCGTGCGATTGATTTTGAGACGTTCCGCTCCGTGAAAAAGTTGCAAAGTCTGACGATTCTCCCGATAAAAAATTTCGGCAAGACGAGCGAACCGTTTTTGAGCTGCGCGGGCGAGGGCGGCACGATTATTTTCGACGAGCCCGCAAGAATTTACGAGGCGATTCACAAGCTCACGACCGAAGACCCCGAACTCAAGAAAAAAATTTTTACCTTCGCCGAACTGATTCAAAGTTCACGCGCCGGCAGTCTGATTTATCTTGAGCTGATGTTGAAAAAAATTCGCGCCGTCGAGCCGCAAGAGACAATCGGAATCACCGCCGCCAATGTCACGACCTTTCGCGGGCAGACGAAATTTTTTTTGGAAGAAATTTCACGCCTGCTTGAGTTCGGACAAAAAATTTATCTTCTCTTCACAAGCCAATCAAAAATGCTCGGCATGGAAAAACTTTTGGAAGAAAATAATTTTCGCGGCATAAAATTTCAGCTCGGCACATTGAACGACGGCTTCACGTTGCCCAATGCAAAGCTCACTGTCTTGACTGAAAAAAATATTTTCGGCGGACAAATCGTGCGGCGGAAAAAAATTTATCCCGAGGCGGGCGACAGGATTAAACATTTCAGCGACATAAAGCCCGGCGATTACGTTGTTCACGTCGAAAACGGTATCGGCAAGTATCTGGGCGTCGAGACTCTGGAGTTTAACGGTCAACGCAAAGATTTTCTGCACATTCAATACGGCGGCGAGGACAAGCTTTACATTCCCGTCGAGCAAGTCAATTATCTGCAGAAATATATTTCCGACGACGACTCTGCTCCGAAATTGTCGCGCTTGGGTTCGGGCGATTGGTCACGAGCAAAATCGAGAGCTTCCGCAGCCGTCGAGGACATTGCCGAAAAACTTTTGGAACTCTACGCCATGCGCGAAAAGTCTTCGGGTTTTGCCTTTGACGAGGACGACGCCACTCAACGCGAATTCGAGGACGCCTTCCCCTACGAAGAGACGCCCGACCAAGTCCGTGCCGTTGCCGAAATAAAAAAAGATATGGAACGCCCGCGACCGATGGACAGGCTTGTTTGCGGAGATGTCGGCTTCGGCAAAACCGAAATTGCAATTCGGGCGGCTTACAAGGCGGCAATGAACGGCAAGCAATGCGCGGTGCTTGTTCCGACGACTGTCCTCGCTCAACAACATTATCAAACGTTTTCGGAAAGATTCGCGGGTTTTCTTCCGACGGTCGATGTTATCTGCCGCTTCCGCACGCCGAAGGAACAACGCACGACTTTGCAAAAAGTTCGCGCAGGTCAAGTAGACGTGTTAATAGGAACGCACGCGATTTTGTCAAGCCGAATAAAGTTCAAAGATTTGGGCTTGCTGATAATCGACGAGGAACAAAGATTCGGTGTCAAGCAGAAAGAACGAATTCGGGCAATGAGCATGGGAGTCGACGTGTTGACTTTGAGCGCGACGCCGATACCTCGAACGTTGCATATGTCTTTGGTCGGAGCGCGCGACATGAGCTTGATTGAAACTGCGCCGGCTGAAAGATTTCCGGTACAAACTTACATAATCGAGGACAACGATGAAATAATTGCGGAGGCTCTTCGACGAGAGATTCGGCGAGGCGGTCAAGTTTATTTCGTTTACAATCGGATAGAGACGATTGACATGATGCGCGACCGATTGACGAGGCTTGTGCCCGAAGCAAAAATTCAAACGGCGCACGGGCAAATGTCAAACGATTTCCTCGAAAACATCATGATGGATTTTTACGAGGGCGCGTTCAATGTGTTGCTGTCGACTTCGATAATTGAGAGCGGGCTTGACGTTGCCAACGCGAACACGATAATAATTTACGACGCGGACAATTTCGGCTTGGCTCAACTTTATCAAATGCGCGGGCGAGTCGGGCGTTCGAGTCGGATGGCGTTTGCTTATTTCGTTCACCGCGCCGATAAAATTTTGGGCGAGACTGCCGAAAAAAGATTGCAAGCCATGAGGGAGTTCGCGCAGTTGGGAGCGGGCTTTAAAATCGCCATGAGGGACTTGCAGATTCGTGGCGCGGGAAATTTATTGGGAGCACAACAACACGGACACATTGCGAGCGTCGGCTTTGAAATGTACTGTCAACTTTTGGAAGAGGCGGTCAAGAAACTTCAAAACAAAACGATTGAACAAGACGACGAGCCCGCCCCGATAATCAGCTTGCCGATTGAGGCATTCATTGACAGAAATTACATTTCGAACGCGGGCGACAAGATAGAAATTTATCGGCGGCTTGCGGTCGTGAAGGCGGCGGCTGAAGTAAAAGACTTGCGAGAGGAATTGACCGATCGTTTCGGAAAAATCACGGAGCCCGTCGAAAATCTTTTGCAGGTTGCGTTGATAAGACTTGCCGCAAAAAAATTGGGCGTGCTTTCGATTAAGGAAAAAGATTTGCGTGTCGAGATAATTTTTTCCGACATAAAAAAAATTTCCGCGCAGGGCATTATCGACTTGAGTAAAATTTTCCGCCGCGATTTTAAATTCATTGAAAGTTCGCAACGAATTTTCCTCACGGTCAAGACGAAAAAAAATCTTCTCTCAAGCGTGCTGAACGTCTTGAAAGTTTTGAACTCAATCGACAAGTGAAGTTGCTTTGCCGTTATCTCCATTCCCAATTTAGTGGCTAGTGGTTAGTGGTTAGAAAAACAATTCCCAATTCCTCATTCCCAATTCCTAATTAAAAAAACCCTCGCCGTTTGTTGACGAGGATTTTTTTTTATTGACGAGAAAAAGTTTTGTCGATAACGTCACCGACTGCGCCTTGAACGCCGAGACTCTTGCCGCCTTGAAAGAATTCGACCGCGCCGGCATTTCCGAGACGGAAAGTGATATTTTCTTTGCCTTCCCAAGAAAGAGTTTGTCCGCCTTCGATCACGCCTTCTTGAACGACAGTGCCGTCGACCGTGACGAGAGCCCAGCAACGATCATTGAAACGAGCTTGAACTTCCACTTTGTCACTTGGCGGAGGAGCAGGTTCGGCTTTGGCGACGGGTGTCGGATTATCGGCGGGAACAGGTTCGGGATTTACGGGTTGAGTTTGTTGCGTGGGAGGATTGACTGCCGCAACGTCACTTTCCGAACTTGAAAACCAAGACCACACGCCGCCCGCGATTGCCGCGATTAAAATGACTGCCGCGACGATTAAAAAGTTTGAGCGATTGTTGCCGCTGTCTTGAATTGAATAGCCGATAGATTTTTTTTCGGGCTTGGGCTCAAATTTCTTTTCCGGCTCGACAACATTTTCCGTTGCAGTTTCCGCCGTATCAGACGCTTGAGCCTCTGCCGAAAGTTCTGCCATGTCGGCTGCGAATTCTTTGGCGGCGGCTTCGGCGTCCATGTCCAAAAATTTTGCGTAGTTTTTAATGAAACCTTTGGTGTAAATCGCGCCCGGCAATTTGTCGTATTCGCCGTTCTCGATAGCCTCTATGTAAAGAGCGCGTATGCTTGTGCCCTGTTCGATGTCGCTTATGGATAAATTTTGTCGTTCCCGTTCTTGACGTAACGTATAGCCTACCATTTTCAACATCTCCTTTCAGGGCGCATTATAAACGACTGATTTTTAAAATACAAGAGGCATTTTCAGCTTGCGGCAAAAGTGTCGGCAGATTCATTCTTTCGTTTCGTAAATTTCGTTGAGAAGTTTTTCCTGCTTGTCTTTGCTCTGTCGTTCGAAGGAACGCTTTGCAAAAATGTTGGGCATTGCCGCGCCGATTGCTATTGCCAAAATTATCAGCAAGGCATCGACGCCCGATTGAACCGCTGTCAAAAGTTGGTCGACCGTGAGGCTGCGGATATTTATTATCGCGAAGAGCAATCGATAAATCAGAACGCCGGGCACAAGCGGAATGACTGCCGGCACGACCAAAACCATTGACGGCGCATGCAACCAGTGAATTGCTCGGATAGCGATTATGCTGACCAGAGCCGCGCCCGCCAAAGTTCCGATTTCCGAACCGAAGCCCAATTCGAAGACAAAGAAATTTCTCGTGCAAACACAAATTGCTCCGCCGCAAGCCGTAGCAGATAAAAGCCGCGGAGGAACATTGAACAAAATCGAAAAGCTTGCCGCGCCGACTGCCGCCGCCGTCATGAAAAGGAGGTAATCGCTGTCGGGTCGCATTGCCAAATTCGTGAAGGAGTCGAAATCCGCCATGCCGATTGCAAAGACAATCCCGAAAGTCATTGCGCCGATTATTATCAGCGTGTGAATTATTCGCGCCGAGCCGCTGACCACGTAAGTGTTGAGCATGTCGCTCATGCCGTTTATCATCGGAATGCCCGGTACCAAGAACAACGAGGCAGCTATCAGCGGGTGCCAAGGTGTAGCCGTCGGCAAAAAGTGCGTGAGGTAAGCGATAATCGTCGCCGAGAAAGCCGCAAAAGTCATTGAGACGTAGGGATTTATTCCGAAACGTTCGGCGCATTGAAGTTGGACGACCTTTCCGATAACCGCCGCTGCCGTCGTGTAAATCGCCGCGTTTATGTCGCAACCGAACAGCGTGCAAAAAGCTCCGCAACCCGTGCCCGCAGATAAAATCGTCATCCAATGAGGATAGCTGCGCGGACGAGTGGCAATGGCTTGAAGTTCGCCTTTGAATTCGTCGAGAGTGTAATGTTCTTTCAAAGCGCGCCATGTCAAACGACTGATTGCGGAAATGATTCGCATGTTGACTGCGTGCTTGACGCATTTGCGAAACGAGGTGTGAGAATGATGTTCGTCGCTGATGTTGAGCATTAAGGTCGTGTACATGATGTGCAAGTGAAATTTTTCGGCTTCAATGCCCATGTACGCGGCAACCCTTTTCATGTCGCGAACGATTTGCGCGGTATCGGCTCCGTTTTCCATGAGCAACTGCCCGACTGTCAAGATAAGTTGAGATTTTTGTCCGATTTCGGCGAACGCCTCGCGCAGAAGCTCGCGTTGCTCCTCGTAATAAGTTTTGAAGTCGTTATCTTTCATGATAGACAATCCTTAAAAAATTTTTTTCGTCGGCAAGCGCGTCGCTCAATAAATTTTGTCGACTCAACGAAACGAAAATCGCCGCCGCCTCTGCCTGACAATTCACTTTGCCTTTGTCGGGATTGAACGCAATATCGGTGAAGGCGTCGAATTTTCTTTCAAGCAACTCGTCCGCCAAAATTTTATTCGCCGCCAAAGTCGTGACGTAAAACCAATTATAAAAATACGTCGGCGGATTAATCGGAAAATTTTTTCCTTCGAAGCTGAACCCGATAAGCGCGCCGCTGCTTTTCAAACGCCCGTCGCTTTTTGCGTAGACGGAAGGCTTGCCGATTATGTCGGTATAGGGGCCGCCGAGCTTGAAAACTTTGCTGCCTTGAAAAGCCGATTCAAGCGAAACGCCCTCACGAATCTGAAGATTGAACGCGCTCAATTTCACGCCGAGTTCGTCCGTGCTCTTTGTGGAAATTTCCAAAAGTTTTTTATCGGGATAAGCCGCCGAATAATTTCCGTGAAGCCCGCGAATATTATTTCTGATTTGTTCCAAAGCGCGCCCGCCGAACCATTTGAATTGAACTTCGCGACGGGCAAAAAGTTTTTCGTCAGCCGTGACTTCAAAGACAGGTCTCGTTGCCATAAAAAATCCCCTCCCGCGCCGATTATAGCACACGGGAAGGGATTTTTATTCACTGCAGAAAAATTTTAATAGAGACCGCTGGGAGCCTCGTTGAGACTTATAAAAATATTTTTCTTTTGCGTGTAAGCGTTCATGATGAGCTTGTGAGTTTCGCGACCGATGCCGGATTTTTTGTAGCCGCCGAAAGGTGTGCCCGCCGGGAGTTCGTTATAAGTGTTAATCCACATGCGTCCGGTTTCGATTGCACGAGCCACACGCAAGGCGCGGTTGATATCTTGTGTCCAAACTGCACCGCCCAAGCCGTATTCGCTGTCGTTCGCCATCTTGACAACTTCGTCTTCGTCGTGGAACTTGACGACAACGGCAACGGGTCCGAAAATTTCTTCGCAAGCGATTCTCATATTATTTCTGACGTCGGCAAGCAAAGTGGGCTTCATAAACGCGCCGTTTTCTCCGCCTTCGACAACTGCCTTTTTGCCGCCCGTGATGACTTGTGCGCCTTCAGCCTTGCCGATTTCCACATAGTTCAAAATCTTTTCGAGTTGGCGATTGTCAATCTGACTGCCCATCTGTGTGTCGGCTTCCCAAGGCAGACCGACTTTGACGCTTTCGAATTTTTCTTTGAGCGCGGCGAGGAATTTGTCGTAAATCGTATCCTGCACAAAAATTCTTGAGCCCGCGCAGCAGACTTGCCCTTGATTGAAGAGAATACCGAGGCACGCGCCGTCAATCGCTTTTTCAAAGTTGCAATCGTCGAAGTAAATGTTTGCAGACTTGCCGCCGAGTTCCAACGTCGCGGGAATTAATTTTTTCGCTGCCGCGTCTGCAACCGAGTAGCCGACCTCCGTCGAGCCCGTGAACGCAAGCTTGCTGATATCGGGGTGGTCAAGGACAAATTGCCCCGTCTTGGAGCCTGAACCCGTCACGATATTCAAGACGCCTGCAGGAAGTTCGTTTTCAATCAGCTTCATGAGTTCGAGGACGCTTAAGCTTGTCGTGCTTGACGGTTTGAAGACAATGCAATCACCTGCCGCCAAAGCCGGTGCCAACTTCCAAGCCGCCATGAGGTACGGGAAATTCCAAGGAACGATTTGTCCGACGACGCCAATCGGTTCGTTGAGGATAAGGCTCATTGTCGTTTCGTCAATCATAATCGCCGAGCCTTCTTCGGAACGAATGACACCCGCGAAGTAACGGAAATGATCCGAGCCCATTGGAATATCGATGTTCATGGTTTCGCGAATCGGTTTGCCGTTGTCAATTGTCTCAATCATGGCGAGGTGCTCTTTGTTCGCGTCGATTATGTCTGCGATTTTGAGGAGAATTGCGGAGCGTTCGGTGATTGAAGTTTTCTTCCACGCAGGGAATGCTTTCCACGCGGCTTTGACGGCATCGTCAACATCCTGCTTGCTTGCGGCTGCAACTTTGCAAAGATAATCGCCGTTGGCGGGATTGTAAACGTCGAAAGTTTTTCCGCCTTCCGCATCGCGCCACTTGCCGTCAATGTAGAGTTGATAGCTGTCCTGCCAAATCTTCTTCGGCTTGCTTGCCATAAATTTTCCCTCCCAAAAATAATTTTTATGTATTATACAGCATAGGAGTTGACTTGTGTCAAGCGGAAAAATTTTTAGGGTGTGTTGGTAAATTAAATCGGCGGCTCTGATTAAGTTTTTCAATGAATTTTATTTTTTAAATCTACTTTTTCTTTGTCGGCGTCAAAGAAAAAGTAGCAAAAAGAAAGACGCTTAAACCGGCGGATGAACATCCTGTTCATATCGCCGGCGGTCGTCATCCGTGACGGTCGGGCACTCGCCAACCGCTACTTTTTAATTTACCAACATGCCCTAATCGGCGCGTTTGAAAAGTTTGAAGTTGACAACGCAAAAGGAATTGTTGTATATGTATCGACAGTTGCAGAAAATTTTTATGACTGCGAGGAGGAAACTTAAAATGGAAAATCCGAGTGTGTTTGAAATCGGCAAGCCGTTGCCCGAACAATTCAGCAAATATTTTATCGGGCAGGCGTATTTGAATCCGCTGACAAAGACGGGCGGCGCGATTGCCAACGTGACGTTTTCGCCGGGCTGCAGGAATAATTGGCACATTCATCACAAGGGCGGACAGATTTTGCTCGTGACCGGCGGACGCGGCTGGTATCAAGAGTGGGGCAAGGCTCCTCAAGCTCTCAAGCCCGGCGACGTGGTGAACATTGCGCCCGAAGTCAAACATTGGCACGGCGCGGCGATCGACAGTTGGTTTTCGCATTTGGCAGTTGAGATACCCGCCGAAGATTCTTCCAACGAATGGCTTGAGCCTGTCGACGACGTGCAGTATTCCAAACTTTCTTGACTTAAAGTTGACTCGACGCGCTATAATGAAAAAAATTTTTGGAGAGTGATTTAAATGGCTTTTACTTGGAACATCCCGACGAAAATTTTATTCGGCGCGGGCAAGCTCGGCGAACTGCACAAAGAGGCACCGCTCGGCAAGAAGGCTTTGATAGTTATCTCGAACGGTCGCTCGACGAAAACCAACGGCAGTCTCGATAAACTTCAAGAGGAGCTTAAAGCTTGGGGGGCTGAATTCGTCGTCTTCAACAAAATCGGCGCGAACCCGACCGAACCGGCTGTTCAAGAGGGTGTCGACTTCGGGCGCGAAAATAATTGCGATTTCGTTATCGGACTCGGCGGCGGCTCTGTCCTCGACGCAGCAAAAGCTATCGCTTCCGTTATTCCGCAAAAAGACGGCGGGCGCGTTTGGGATTACATTCTCTTCGGCACGGGCGGCAAGAAACCTTTGACCGAAAAAGCTTTGCCTTACGTCGCGATAACGACCAGCGCAGGCACCGGCTCCGAAGTTGACGCGGGCGCAGTCATAACCAATCCCGCCACGAATGAAAAGACCGCCTTTTTCGGATGCTACCCTGTCTTGGCGATTGTCGACCCGATTTATATGTTGACTGTCCCGAAACATTTCACGGCTTATCAAGGCTTCGACGCTTTCTTCCATAACGCGGAAGGTTACATTTCAAACGCTTGCAACGAGGCCTCGGCGATGATTGAACTCACGGCGATTGCAAAGCTTGCGAAGTATTTGCCGATAGCCGTAAACGACGGAAAAAATCTTGAGGCGCGCACGGAAGTTGCCTTCGCCAATACTCTCGGCGGCATGTCAATGGATGTTTGCGTTTGCACGGCGGAACATTCCCTCGAACACGCCTTGAGTGCTTATCATCCCGAATTGCCTCACGGCGCGGGCTTGATTATGATTTCGATTGCTTACTTTTCACACTTCGTTGAGAAACATGCTTGCGACGAAAAATTTATCGACATGGCGCGGGCAATGGGCAAAGTCAATGCGGACAAGGCTGAAGATTTTATCGACGCGCTCAAAGAAATGCAGGCGGCTTGCGGCGTCGACAACCTCAAGATGAGCGACTACGGCATTAAGCCCGAAGAGTTCCCGAAGATGGTGCAAAATACTCGTGACGCGATGGGCTTCCTCCTGCAATTCGACCCCGTTGCCTTGAGCGACGAGGACATGCTCAACATTTACAAACGCTCCTATCGTTGAGTGACTTGCAAAATTTTTCGGCGGCTGATATAATGCGATTGCGTTATAAGTAACGAAAGTCATCCATGATGTCACAGCGCAAAAAAATCCCCCGGAAGGTTCCGTTCAAACCTTTTGGGGGATTGCGTTATATTCAACGCAGTTAAGGCTTAATCGTCGTCCTTGAAGAACTTTTTAAGCCAATCGCAGATAAGAAGTGAAGCTACGTTTGTTGCGATTATCTTTAAGAATCCGAGCACGTCATCCATGATGTCACCCCCTTTAGCCCATGAATACTGCAAGTGGGGTCGGACAACGACAAGCAAATTTTACAACGAGCGTGCGAATTTATCAAACGCAAAATTTTTCGGCGGCGGCTTGTCAAGACTTGTAATAAAAAATTTTTCGTGATATTATTTGCGTGAAGAAGGAAACAATCTGGGGTGTTCGAGGACTCAAATAATGTCTAACCTACATTAAAATAAGGGAACCTGAATTGACTTCGGAAGATGGAGAATTATTTTATAAGATAAGTAACAGAGACCGAGCTTAGGGAACCCACCTGCAAATGCGCAGGTTTAGACATTCGGAGGAACCGGCATTTCGGAAACCTTTTTCAGAAGAGATTGCTGATTAATAATCGGCAGTCTCTTCTTGCATTTTGGCGGGAAAATGTTAAACTGATTCGCGAGGTGAACAGAAAATGGCAGTGAAAATAAACAGAGCGGCAATGCCCGCATCGCCTTTTGAACTTTTGCGGGGCACGGGTGAACATCCGCACGACAAAGAAATAAGTTTCGAAACGGAACTCATGGAGCAGCAATCGGAAGGCGTCTCTCACGAAGAAATGGAGGCAATGCTCAAAAAGATTGACGAGCAGGCAGCGCGCTTGAGCCGAACGCCGACTTATGACGAACTCAAAGAATATCGGACGCTGATAAAAAATTTTGTCGGAGCGGCGGTCAGCAACATGTATGAAGTTCACACTTCTGCCGGCTGGGACAGGATGGGTCGTCAGCGCGTTTACACGACCGTCCGCAAAATCGACCGCAAGCTTGAAGACATGGCGGAACGAATTCGGCTCGGTCAATCGGATCAACTTGACGTTATCGCCGCGCACGACGCCATACGCGGAATGCTTGTCGACCTTTACATGTGATGTTGACTTGGGAAAATTTATTCGGGCACGCCGCAACGAAAGCTTATCTGAAAAAAAATATCGTCGAAGAAAAATTTCCTCATGCCGTGATATTTTCGGGCGAGGAAGGTGTCGGCAAAAGATTGGCGGCGGAAATCTGCGCGGCGGCTCTTCTTTGCGAAAACCCGATTGACGGCAATCCTTGCGGCGTGTGTGAAAGTTGTCATTTGGTTTCGGCGAGGAGCCATCCCGATTTTTATATCGTCGAGGCGGAAGAGACAAAGACCTCACGAAACATCAAAATCGGGCAGATACGCAACATGCAATCGGAGGCAGCGTTGCGCCCGATTAATTCCGACCGGCGCGTGATAATAATCGACGGCGCGGAACTCATGAACAAAGCAGCGGCGAATTGCCTGCTCAAGACGATTGAAGAACCGCCGAGCCAAACGATTTTTATTTTGCTGACGGCAAGCCGGGCAAGCCTGCTCATGACGATTCGTTCGCGGTGCAGGACGATAAATTTCGACAAACTTTCGAACGAACAAATTCGTGACGCGCTGACAGCTCAAGGCGTCGAGGAGCAAGAGGCACAACGTTTGGCGATAATTGCAGACGGAAGTTTCGGGCGGGCGTTGAAGTTAAAAGATTCGGGCGGAGCACAACTTCGCGAGGCGGCACTTGACACGCTGGAAAAAATTTCCCGCAAAGAATTTTCGAACGAAGATATTTTCAAAGCCGGCGCGGAAATGTCCGATTGGTCTCGTGAAAAGTTCGCGGAGTTTTTGACGCACTTACAAAAAATTTTGCGGGACATTTGTTTTCTTGAAGTGTCGGAGCCTCACAATTTCGACCTCGCGCCTCGCTTGAGCCAAATAAAAATTTCCGAACGAAAAATTTTTTTGATGATAGAGGCGGGCGCGGAATTTCACAAGCGATTAAATTCAAACGCGAACTTGCGCTTGCTTGTCGAGGCGTATTTAATGCAAATCCGAAAAATTCATCGATCGGGATAAGCAATTTTTAATTTGCATTTGTTATCATTGCGGCGAGGTGATTTGTATGGTTAAGGAAGAAATAAAAATTGCTTGCGAAAATCGGAAGGCGCGCCACGATTATTTTATTCACGAGACTTATGAGGCGGGCATTGAACTTCGCGGCACGGAGGTCAAGAGCTTGCGAGCCGGCAAAGCGAATCTGCGCGACAGCTATGCCGAAGTCAAAGACGGCGAAGTTTTTATCGAGCACTTGCATATCAGCCCCTATGAACAGGGAAATATTTTTAATCACGAGCCGCTTCGTCGACGCCGCCTCCTTTTGCACAAGCGCGAAATTTTGAAACTCTTCGGCAAGACACGCGAGAAAGGTTTTACTTTGGTGCCGCTGAAGATTTATTTCAAAAAGGGTCGGGCGAAATTGGAACTTGCCTTGGCGAGCGGCAAACACAATTACGACAAACGAGCGGCTCTCCACGAAAAATCTGCTCAACGCGACGTCGAACGGGCATTGAAGGAGCGATTGAAGTGATTAAAAAAATTTTTTCCGCCGTGATTTTGACGGCAATGCTTTTCTTCGCGCAAAATGTTTTCGCCGCGCATAACCTGACTTATCAAGTGCACGTTCAAGACAAAGGCTGGCTGCCCGCCGTCGGCAACGGTGAAGTCACGGGTTCGATAGGCAAGAATAGGCGGCTTGAGGCGATTGTCATAAATCTTGACAGCGACGACATTGAGTACAATGCTCACGTCGAAAATATCGGTTGGCAAGGTTGGACACGTTCGGGCGTTGTTGCCGGCACA
The DNA here is from genome assembly GCA_017535925.1 of Selenomonadaceae bacterium. GTDB lineage: Bacteria > Bacillota > Negativicutes > Selenomonadales > Selenomonadaceae > Quinella. The sequence goes on from JAFXTD010000016.1 coordinate 41,406, forward strand.
GTCGGCGAGGCTCTGCGCATGGAGGCAATAAGAATTCGCTTGAGAGGCAGGCTTGCTGAAAGATACGACATTTGCTATCGGGCTTACGTTCACAATATCGGCTGGCAAGATTGGGTCATGAACGGCGAAGTTGCCGGAACCGAAGGACGCTCTTTGAGGATGGAGGCAATTCAAATAGAACTCGTCAAGAAGAGCGATAATAACGTTCGCGGAAAACACGACCGCAGAAGATACGACGATTACGCTTGGTAAATTTCGACATGGACATTTTAAAAAATTACGCTGAAGCTTTAAACTTGTATCGGACAAAAAAATTTGACGCGGCATTGAAACTCGTAAAAAAAATTGAGGCAGCCGCGCCTCATTGGAACAAAGTTTTCTTGCTGGAAATTTTTATTCAACGCGACCGCGGAGAAGCGCTCAAAGAATTTTTTTTGCTGGAGAAACTTTTGCCGCGATTAAATTTTTCACTGCCCGAAGAAAAAAATTTGGCGGCGGACGCGTTTAATTGTTTCGGTTCCGTCAACAGGTTTCTCGGACGCGCGGAGGATTCTGTGCGTGCTTTTTGTTTTTCGGCAAGCTTGTCAAACGATAATAAAAGTGCCTGCACGGAAATCAGCAATGCGCTCTTCGCAGCGAACACTTTCGAAAATTTTTCAATCGCAGACTTCCAACAGCTTTACGACGAATACAAAAAATATTTGACTGACATTAAACCTTACCCGCGCAGATTTTATCGCCATGATAAAATTCGTGTCGGGTTTTTGTCTGCGCATTTTCAATGGAGTGTCGTCATGGCTTGGAGCTGGCATTTGTTGAACGGGCTCGACAAAAATTTTTTCAAGCTTCATTGTTATTCAAATGTCAAGGCGGCGGATGACGTTACCGAACATTTTCAAGCCGTCGTCGACGTTTGGCGAGACATTCGCGACTTGGCTGACGAGCGGGCGGCTGAAATTATTCGCGAAGATGAAATTGACATTCTATTTGACTTGGACGGTCACACGGAAGATAATCGCCTGCGCGTTGCGGCGTATCGACCCGCCTCCGTGCAAGTTTCGGGTATCGGCTACATGAACTCAACCGGGCTTGACTGCTTCGATTATTTTTTGTCGGATATTTTTTGCGCGGGCGACGAAAATTTTTTCACGGAAAAAGTTATCAAGCTTCCTCACAGCCACATTTGCTACGAGCCAACGACAAAGCTCAAGCCCGCCGATTTTCCTCCGTGCCTCAAAAATAATTTCATAACCTTCGGCAGCTTTAATCAGTTCGGAAAAATGACCGATTCGATTTTGATTGCTTGGAAAAAAATTCTCGACGCCGTGCCCAAGTCCAAGTTGATTCTCAAGCATAAAATCTTCGACACAATCGACGGAAAAAATTTTGTCGGCGAACGCTTGAAAAGTTTCGGCTTCGACCTCGCCCGAATTGAAATGCGCGGCTTCTCGGCTGAAAATCATCTTGCCGAATACGGCGACGTTGACATTGCGCTTGATACTTTTCCTTACACGGGCGGAGTGACGACTTGCGAGGCGTTGTATATGGGCGTTCCGGTTGTCAGTCGTTACGGTGAAAGACACGGTTCGCGCTTCGGCTTGAGCATTTTGAGTAATATCGGGCTTGAGGAATTGGCGGTTGCCTCTTACGACGAATATATTAATCGGGCGGTCATGTTAGCGAACGATTGGGAACTTTTAACACTTTTGAGAAAAAATTTGCGAACGATGATGAAAAAATCGCCGCTCATGGATTCGGAAAATTATCTTCACGAAATACAGGAAGCCTTGATTAAAATCCTCGGCGACGAACAAAAAAATTTCCCCTCTGCAAAACGTTGAGGGATTTTTTTTTGCGGCGGTCTGTTGTATAATTTCGGCAAAAACGGAGGGCGAAGTCATGGTCAAAAGATTTTTCGTGCTTTGCTTGGCGGTGTTGCTCGTCATGCAAGGCGCGGCGTCTGCAAAAAAAAATAAAGGCTTGCCGGAGGAAGAACGAATCCAACTTGCAATCGAAGTGACTGACGGCACACGGCACAAGGAACTCGGCACGGCGCAAAATCTTGAACTTTTTTTGAATGATAAACTCATTGAGAAAAACCTCGTGAGCGTGATCGATACAAAAATTTTCGACGAGGAAAAATTTTCTCAAAGCGATTTGATTCTTGACGAGGAAGTTACTGCCGAAAAAAAATCGCCCGCCCAAAATATCGGCGAGCTGTTAATTTTCGACGCGGTGGAATTGCCTCAACCCGGCACCGTCCCCGAAGACTTCAACCAAACTTTTTATAAAAATTTCGGCGCGGATTATGTCGTTCGTTGCGAAGTCTTGGCACTGGGCGCGACCAAAGTCGAAGATAAAACTTTGTCGACGATTTTCGGCGCGGCGGGCGGAATCACTTCGCTGATCGGTTCCGGCTCCGGCAAACACGATAAAACCCTCCGCAGAATCGGAATGGGTATCGGGCTCGGCGGCTTTATTCAAACGAAACGCACCGCGCTCAATACCGTCGTCAACATGAAATTTATCAGCGTGGAAACCGGCGAAATTGTTTGGGAACAAAATTTCACGGGGCAGGCAGTGAAACACCGCAAGCCTGATAAAGATTACGACGACGCTTGGACGCAAGCTTACATGGAGTCGGTCGAAGACGCGGCGAAAAAAATTTCAAAGCGCGTGAACAAATACGTCGACAAAGTTATCATCAAAGGCAAGAGCGACAAAGAATTTCTTCCGAAAAATTTTTCAATCGACAAGCTCGGCGGAGGTAAACTTTTCTAAGTGAAAAAATTTTTTGCGGCGGCAAGTCTGCTTCTTCTCACGGGCAATGCGGCGGCTCAAGAAATTTCGCCCGAAGTCGACAGAGGCATTGAAAGCATCAAGCAAACAAAATTTGATTTCAGCGCGGAGGCGAGGACTTTCGACTCGTCTCCCGAATTTATTTTGAAGTATAAAAATTTTTCGCTGGATTATATTCGTTCGCGCAATGATTTTAATTTCCTCAAGCTGAAGGCTGACAGAGAAATTTTTTCGCTGATGGGCACGGGTCTCGAATGGAGCGTCGCCTTGAATTCGATTGACGCCCGAAATAATTTTTATCTTTCGCCGAGTATCGGAATAAATTTTTACATGAGGATTCGTCCTCGCTTGGATATTTACGCGCAGATTTCCGGCTTGCCACTCGGCGGGCACGGGCACTTCGAAGATTACGAATACGGCATTAAATATTTCCCGCAAAAAAATTTTTCGATAAGCGCGGGCTGGCGTCGAACGGATTTCAAAGTTCGGCACGGCAGTTTCATTTCAAGCGGATTGTTCGCGGGCGTTCGCTACGATTTTTGACGCTCGTCATTTAAAATTTTGATAAAGGCTTCTTGTATTTCACGCAGATAATTTTTCGAATCCATGAGCGGCGATTTTTTCATCATCGTCCGCAAATTTTTTTTGAGTATCGCAAGCAGTTCCCAATCACTTGCCAACGCAACTGCCCGATTAATATATTCGTCGTAAGAGGCAACCGCCAACTCTTCAAGCCCGATATTACTCAAAATGCTCAAGCCGAAGCGCGAACCGTGTCTTTCGCCGTAACGACTCACAACAGGCACTCCCATATACAATGCCTCGCAAGTCGTCACTCCGCCCGTGTAAGGAAAAGTGTCAAGCACAATGTCAACATCGTTGTATTCTAAAATCCAATTCTGTGAATAAGGACGCATTTCAATTCGTGTGAGGTCGAGACCGAGCCTTTTCAATCGTTCGCCGACAAAATTTTTTCCGTCTTCCGTGTCGAAGATTTTATGCTTGAGAATCAACTTGGACTTGGGCACGGCGTCGAGAATTTTTTTCCACGTGATTAAAATCGAATCGGTCACTTTGCCGAATTGACTGAAGCTGCCGAAAGTCACGAAATTATTTTTGAGGCACGGAGGAAAATCGGCGAAAGTAAATGTTGTCGGAGGCTCGTAGCAAATGTGGCTGTGCGGGAGCTTGATAAGTTTTTCTGTGAAATACTTTTCGTCGCCGGCGCAATAAACATCCGACAAAAAATAATCGAAGCAGTCAAGCCCGGTTGAGTTCATGTAGCCGACACCCGACATCTGCACGGAGGCGGGACAATACGCCGCAACTGCCAACCGTTCCCCTATCGTGTGACCCGACAAATCGAACAGAATATCAATTTCATCATCGCGGATGAGTTTCGCCGCCGCCTCGTCCTCTAAATCTTGAATGTCCCGCCAAACGTCGGCACACTTCCGCAAATAATCGGTGACATTATCGGGCTTTTTGACATTGGAATAAAAATACGTCTCGAAAAGATTTTTATCAAGCTTGCTTAACAACGACCACGA
>JAFXTD010000002.1 GCA_017535925.1 Selenomonadaceae bacterium
AAAATTTTTGAAGAAGCCTCCCTTGCCGCGATTTTGAAATCGATTGACGGAATAAAAATTTATGAAGTGCAACTCTTGTTGAGTGAACTTCCGAATCTTTTAAGCTTGCCTTATCCCGCCGTCAAAGAATTGAAATACGCGATGATTCAAATCATTTCGCAAACGATGGACTTCATGCGCATGAATAACCTTTGGAAAAATTACGTTGAACTGGAATATCTTCAGCGTCTCTTGAAAAATATTTAAGGAGGAGATTTCTTTGGCTGTCGACAAAAATTTATTCCTTCACGACTTGGCGGTCGTTGCCATTCTCAAAAACGAAGGTCATTACCTCAAAGAGTGGCTGGATTATCATTTGCTTGCCGGCGTCGATCATTTTTATCTTTACGACAACGAAAGCCCCGATAATCAAGCCGAAGTCGCCAAGCCCTATGTCGAGGAGGGTCTTGTCGATTATTTTCCCGCGCCCGGCAAATCCATGCAACACATCGTTTATACTGAGGCTGTCAAACGCTTTAAATTTCATTGCCGCTACATGGCGTTCATTGACGGTGACGAATTCATTTATCCGAAGTTGACTGGGGGGGGGGATATTATTGAAGTTATCGACAAAATTTTTTCACGGGATCCAAGAGCAGGCGGCTTAGAAATCAGTTGGCAAATCTTCGGCTCGAACGGACAAGAGAAGGCTGATTATTCTCGCGGCGTCTTGGAAAGATTTACGCGGCGTGCATTGAATAATCAAAATTCAAATCCGCTTTGTAAATCCGTTCTCAACCCGCGCAGAGTCAATGTTATGACGGCGCATTGTGCAAGTTACTTTGAAGAATCCTATGCTGTCAATTCAAATAACGAAATTAAAAGGACTCCGGGGCATATGACTCCGCCGCTTACAGACAAAATCGTTGTCCACCATTATCATACGAAATCGCTTGAAGAATATATTTTAAAACGTCAGCGCGGAAGAGCAGACAGATTTACGAGCGTCGATTACAATAATGCAAAGTTTTACAGTGACGAACAATTTAAAGGTCATGATTGTAACGACGAGTTTGACGACGGGATTGTGAAGTATCGTGACGTGCGGGCAAAAACTTATCAGCCGCCCGATATGGCACACGCCGACGAAAGATTATTCAACGCGCTTGCAAACAACTTGTCACCGACGCTTTTGCCGACCACGCCGCCGCAATTCTACGCGGGAAAAATGGAAACGTTCCTCACATGTCGTGCCGTCAGTTCTTATCTCAAGAAGAAACTCACGGATGACGCGCCCGCAAAATTTTTTGAAGAGGCATCACTCAAGGCGATTCTTAAATCGCTCAACGGCATGAGTTTGACGGACGCGAGGCTTTTGCTCAGTGAACTGCCTGCTATTTTGAATTTGCCGTATCCCGTCGTCAATGATGTTCGCATTGCCTGCTTGAACATTATCCCGCAAATGATGAACGTCATGCACTTGAACGAACGCTTAAAAGATTATTCCGAGCTGGAATACTTGCGACGGCTCTTGCAAACTTGGAAACCGCAATGAATTTTTGAGGAGTGATTATTTGCTTTTAGTGATTGACATTGGCAACAGCAATATCGTTATGGGCACCTACAGCGGAAAAATTTTGCGGAAGCATTGGCGCATTTCGACCGACAGACAAAAAACCGGCGACGAATACGGCATGTTGATTAACGATCTCTTCCACTATCAGGGCGTGAAAATTTCCGACGTGAAGGACATAATTATTTCCTCCGTCGTGCCGCCGCTGGTCGTGCCGATAACAAAAATGTGCGAGCGTTATTTTAAAATCAAGCCGCTTGTCGTCGGGCCGGGCATCAAGACGGGAATCAAGCTCAACTACGAAAACCCGCGAGCAATCGGTGCGGACAGAATTGTAAACGTCGTTGGGGCGTTCGAACATTACGGCGGACCGCTGATTGTGATTGACATTGGAACCGCGACGACCTTTGATGTTGTTTCGGATACGGGAGATTTTCTGGGCGGAGTGATTGCGCCGGGCATTATGGCGAGTGCCGAATCGCTCTTCAATTCGACGGCAAAACTTCCGCGTATTGAACTTGTCCCGCCGAAAAGCGTAATCGGTCACAACACGATAACTTGCATGCAGGCGGGAATAATTTACGGCTACGTCGGGCAGATTGATGCGATTGTCGAAAAGATACGGGCGGAAATGGGCAACGATTGGAATGCAAAAGTTATCGCGACGGGCGGGCTTGCGACAATGATTCAGCGCGAATCAAAGACGATTGACAAAATCGACCACTTCCTCACGCTGTCGGGCTTGCGTGCCTTGCATGAAAGAAATTCACGATGACGGTTAAAGAAATTTTCAAAACACCGATTTTCCTCGCGCCGATGGCAGGCGTCACGGATACCGCGTTCAGAATTTTGGTGCGCGAGCTGCTTGAAGACGACTTCGCAAAAAAAAATCTGCTGATGTTTTCGGAAATGGTAAGCGCGGCGGGTGTGCACTATCGAAACGAAAAAACTTTGGCAATGCTTGAGACTGTCGAAGCGGAACGACCGACGGCGATTCAAATTTTCGGCTCTGACCCGGCAATCTGCGCGGAGGCGGCGGCTTACGTTGAAGAACTCGGCTCGGCTGCCGTCATTGATTTTAATTCGGGTTGCCCCGCACCAAAAATCGTCAAGAACGGCGAAGGTTCCGCGCTCATGAAAAATCCCGCGCTCCTTGAAAAAATTTTGTCCGCCGTAAAAAAATCCGTCAAGCTTCCCGTGAGCGTCAAGATTCGGCTCGGTTGCGATACGATTAATGCCGTCGAGGTTGCCAAGCGCGCGGAAAGTGCCGGCGTCGATTTTATTGCCGTTCACGGAAGGACACGCGAACAATTTTATTCGGGCTCGGCGAATTGGAATGAAATTGCCAAAGTCAAAGCCGCCGTGAAAATTCCCGTCATTGCAAACGGCGACGTTCGCGACTTCGACAGCTTGGATAAAATTTTTTCGACGACACAAGCCGACGGTGTCATGATTGGCAGAGCCGCACAAGGCAACCCGTGGATTATCAATCGCTTGCTGAAATATTTTTTGACGGGCGAAAAAATTCCTCCGCCGACTTTGGACGAACGCGCCTCCGTCATGCGCCGTCACTTGGAGAAAATTATTTTTTACAAGGGTGAACGTGTCGGTGTCCGTGAAATGCGAACTCATGCCGCGTGGTACACCAAAGGCTTGACGGGCGGCGCGCTGCTTAGAAATTTATTTAATCGTGCCGAAAGTGCCGAAGACTTTTTAAAGATTAGCGAGGTCATACATGGATGAGAAAACTTTGAACACGCAAATTTCGGAACTGCGAGAGAAATTGCGTGAGTGGAAAAAAATTCAAGACGAAAAAAATCAAATACTTGAGGAAGATGAGGAGGACAAGGAATTGGCTAAAAAATTTTCTGTTTGGAACGAATATAAAGACGAGGACAAAGCGGCTATGGAAAATTTGGCGACGGGCTACATCGATTTCATAAGCCGCTGCAAGACCGAACGCGAGAGTGTCATTGAGGCGATAAAGCAGGCGGAGGCTGTCGGCTACAAAAACCTCGACGACGTGATTAAAAAAGGAAGTCAGCTTCAAGCGGGCGATAAAGTTTATTGCGTCTGCATGAAAAAAACCATCGCCTTATTTCAAATCGGAACGGAGCCGCTTGAAAAGGGTTTGAAAATTCTCGGCGCACACATCGATACTTGTCGTCTCGACCTCAAACAAAATCCGCTCTACGAAGAAAGCGGACTTGCCTACATGGACACGCATTACTACGGCGGCATAAAAAAATATCAGTGGGTGACTTTGCCTCTTGCAATGCACGGCGTCGTTGTCAAAAGAGGCGGGCGCGTCGTTGAAGTTGTCATTGGCGAGGATGAAAGCGACCCCGTCTTCTGCGTGACCGATTTGCTGATTCACTTGTCACAGGAACAATTAAAAAAGACCGCCGATAAAGTCATCGAGGGCGATAAGTTGGATATTCTCGTCGGCAACTATCCTTTCAAAGAGGGCAACAAAGAATCCGTCAAGAAAGCTGTCCTCAAACTTATCAAAGAAAAATATAACATCGGCGAAAAAGATTTTCTCTCGGCGGAAGTTGCGCTTGTACCGGCGGGCAAAGCTCGTGAACTCGGCTTCGACAGGAGCATGATTCTCGGCTACGGGCAAGACGACAGAGTTTGTTCCTACACCTCGCTTGTTGCCATGTTGGAAATGGCGGATAAGCCTTTGGATAAGACTGCCTGTTGTCTGCTCGTCGACAAGGAAGAAATCGGCAGCTTCGGCGCAACCGGCATGAAGTCCAGATTTTTTGAAAACACGCTTGCCGAAGTCCTCAATGCTTGCGGGCAATACAGCGAACTTGCTCTGCGCCGCGCCTTGAAAAATTCTTTCATGCTAAGCTCCGACGTGTCCAGCGGATACGACTTCCTCTACGCCAACGCCTTCGACAAAAACAACGTCGCTTACTTGGGCAAAGGCATGGTCTTCAACAAGTTCACCGGCGCGCGCGGCAAAAGCGGTTCCAGCGATGCCAACGCCGAATACGTTGCCAAACTTCGCAACATTCTCGACAGGCACAACGTTCACTATCAGTTCAGCGAACTGGGCAAGGTCGACTTGGGCGGCGGCGGAACAATCGCTTACATAATGGCGGAATACGGCATGGAAGTTATCGACAGCGGCGTTGCGGTTTTGAGTATGCACGCGCCTTGGGAAGTGACTTCCAAAATCGATATCTACGAGGTCAAAAAAGGTTACTCCGCCTTCTTGGAAGGAATTTAAATTTGCAAGAGAAAATTTTTCGAGCCGATTGCTTTAAAGGCAGTCGGCTTGATTTATTTTATGAAGTCACTATATTGTACCCGGGATTATTTGCGCGGCTCTCTTGCCGAAAGAAAATCTTGTTCTTGAAAATTTTGCCGCGAGTATCTTTGAAGGTTTTATCGCCACATGTCTCATTGCCTCCGCCAATTATGTTATCAACGAATATCCAGGGGTTGTCGGTAAATTCAAAAGCGACGGTTAGCTGTCAAAATTTTTTCTAACCACTAACCACTAATCACTAATCACTAATAAAGCCTTGCCAAATTCGGCGGATTATTTTATTATTTTCGTCAACGCGGCTGCACGAAAAATTTTCGGAAGGAGAATCATAATGGAAGAAATCAGAGGCAAATTCAACACGGCAATTTCTTTCGCGAAAGTCATTGAGGACTCCGCTCGCGAACAGATTCGGCGCATGTGCAATTACGAATTCACTCGCGAAAGCAAAATCCGAATCATGCCGGACGTGCACGCGGGCAAAGGTTGTACAATCGGCACGACAATGACCGTCACCGACAAGGCAGTCCCGAATATCGTCGGCGTCGACATAGGTTGCGGAATGTACACCGTCAAGCTTGAGACGGATTCGCTTGACTTTGAAAAAATCGACGAGGCGGCTCATTACATTCCCTCGCGGAGAAATGTTTGGGACTTTCGGCAAGAGAAATTTGACTTGACGGAGCTTAATTGTTATCGTGAACTCAAGGAGACTCGTTGGATTGAAAAAAGTTTGGGCACGCTCGGCGGCGGCAATCACTTTATCGAAATCGACAAGGCGGCTGACGGCACGTTTTATTTGGTAATTCACACGGGCAGCAGGAATTTGGGCAAGCAGGTTGCGGAAATCTATCAGCGGCTTGCAATAGACCTCGCGAAAGGTAAGGATAAATTTTTCGCGCAGAAAGAAGAAATTATTGCCGTTTACAAGTCGCTCGGTCGCAAAAAAGAAATTCAGTCGAAGTTGAAGGAATTGGAAAAGGAATATCGCGGCAAGCAAGCCGATATGCCCGAAGATTTGTGTTTCGTCTACGGAAAATATTTTCATCGGTATTTGCACGACATGGAGCTTTGCCAAACTTTCGCTCGGCGCAATCGTGAACTCATAGCGAAAATTTTATTGGGCAAGGCGGGAATCACCGGCGGCGAGGCTTTCCACACCGTTCACAATTACATTGACGTTGAGGAGCTGATTATTCGCAAGGGAGCCATTGCCGCTCACAAAGGCGAAAAAGTTCTTATCCCGATAAACATGCGCGACGGTTCTGTTTTGGCGGTCGGCAAAGGCAATGCCGAATGGAATTTTTCCGCGCCGCACGGAGCCGGCAGAATCCTTTCGCGCACCGAAGCCAAAGCTTTGATTGACATGGAAGAATACAAAGAATCGATGGCGGGCATTTACACGACCTCAATCAGCGAAGGCACCCTCGACGAAAGCCCGCAAGCTTACAAATCCCTCGACGACATTATTGACGTTATCGACGACACCGTTGACATTGTCGAAGTCATGAAGCCCGTCTACAATTTTAAAGCGGAAGAATGAATTTAATTAGGAATGAGGAATTAGGAATTAGGAATGATTACGCTTTTAATTCCTCACGCCTGAATGATGAAAGGAATGATTATTATGTCTACGGAGGATTTGGAATTTTACACGATGAGAGTTGGCGAACCTTTGACGGCGGAGGAGAAAGCTGAAATTGCCGCGCTTAAAGGTCGCCCGATTGTCTTTGACGAGGATTGCCCGCCCACTACAGAAGAACAATCAGCGGAAACTCTGTATCTCATGCGCAAATACAATACGCGCCGCATAACCAAAGAAATTTATATGAAAGAATTTCCCGAACGTTTCAAGAAAAAAATTGTCGGCTGATAATTTGGAGGAGACTCAATGATAATTTTGGCATCGGGCTCGCCGCGCAGGCATGAACTTCTTCGCAAGCTCTGTAAAAATTTCGTCGTGGAAGTCAGTGACGCGCAAGAAGTTCAAAGTGCCGCCGACCCGAAAATTTTGGCAGTAGAAAATGCAAAACTCAAAGCCGGCTCAATCGCCGCAAAACACCCCGACGCAATCGTTATCGGCGCGGATACAATCGTCGTGCTTGACGGTGAAATTTTCGGCAAACCCGACGGCGTCAAAGGCGCGGAAGAAATGTTGGCTCGTCTTTCGGGCAGGCGTCATGAAGTCATCACGGGCTTGGCAATCTGCGCGGGCGGAAAAATTTTCACGGCAGCGGAAGTCACGGAAGTTTTCTTCGGCACCATGACGGCAGAGGAAATTCGCCAATACGTTGCCACCGGCGAACCGCTCGACAAGTCCGGCTCATATGCCTTGCAGGGCGGCGCGACGAAGTTCATAGAAAAAATTCACGGCGACTGGTCTAACGTCGTCGGCTTGCCCGTTTATCGTTTGAAGAAATTGGCACAAGAGGCGGGAATAAATTTCGAGGAGACAAGCAATGATTCACGAAATTAAAAATGCAGTTATCAATCACAAGATGGCGCAACTCAGAAACAAGGAGACTTTGCCGAAAGATTTTCGCTCTCTTGTCGAGGAGATTGCCGCACTGTTGACTTACGAGGTCGGAAAAAATTTTGAGACGCGAACGATTGAATTTGACACGCCGATTAAAACTTGCCGCGCAGAAATTTTGGACGAGAAAAATTTTGTAGTCGTTCCGATTCTTCGTGCGGGCTTGGCAATGGCGGACGGCGTGTTGAAAATTTTTCCGAACGCTTCAACAGGTCACATCGGTCTTTATCGCGATGAAAAAACTTTTGAGCCTGTCGAATACTATTTCAAAATGCCTCCGCACATTGACGAAAAAATTTTGCTCGTCGTCGACCCGATGCTTGCCACCGGCGGAAGTGCCTCTGCCGCGCTTAAACTCCTCAAAGACAGCGGCGCAAAAAAAATTTTCTTCCTGTGTATCATTTCCGCTCCGCAAGGCTTGAGAAAACTTTCGAACGACCATCCCGACGTTGAAATTTACACGGCGGTGATTGACGAGGGTTTGAACGACAGCTGCCGTATCGTTCCGGGTCTCGGCGACGCGGGCGACAGAATCTTTTCCACTTTGTAATCAAACGCTAAAAAAAATCCCGCCCGGCATGTGACCGAGTGGGAATTTTTTTTGTTATTGGACGTTCATTGACAGTTCGATAAATTTGTTTGAGAGGCGCGCCCGTTGAAGGACTTCTTCCGTGACTTCCGCACCTGCTTCAACGACGACCGTGCCGCTTTCGGCGGTGATGGTTTTCGTTGCGTGCTTGCCGAGCAATACTCTGCGGCGGCGTTCGTCAACCGCTTTTTCGACTTGCTTTTTCTGCGAGAGCATAGGTTTTTGTTCGGGCGGCGTATGCTGATTTTTCCGAGCCTTCTGCAAAGCCGCTTTCAAATCCTCCGCCTGTTGAGTCATCGCCGCAATTTTTTTGTCTTCCTCCGAAATTTTTTCCTCTTCGACAGGTTGCTCTGCAGGTGTTTCTTCGACAGGTTGTTCCGCAGGTGTTTCTTCAACGGGCTGTTCCGCAGGTGTTTCCTCAACGGGCTGTTCCGCAGGTGTTTCTTCGACGGGTTCCTCCGCAGGTTGTTCAACGGGGTCGGGCGTCATGACTTGTTCAAGTTCCGCTTGAGTTTCTTCCGTCGTTTCGGGTTCTTCCTTCGGCGGCAAAGTCAATTCGGGTATCGATTGAAATTCTTCCGTCGCCGAAAAAGTATTCGCGTCAGAAGTTTCAAGCGGAGGCGTCCAAGTTTGTGATTCGTTTTCTTGTGAAAAAGCTTCAAAGACCGGCTCGAAGGCGGGTTGCTCGTTTAAATTATTTTTTTTTTCCCTGTCAACGTCTATGACCGTGACTTGCTTGCCGAAGATTGAAATTTGGTCGGCAGTGACTTCTTCAATCGATTCGGCGGGCGTCGTGATTTCGCATTTCTCAATCTTGCCGCCGGCACCGACAAAAACTTCAGTGACTTTGCCTTCAATGTAGCCGCTTTTGGTTATCGCCTTCGTGCCGATTACGCGAATGTTTTCAACCAGCAGGCGTTCATAATCGCCCGCCTCGTCCAAGTTCAAAATGTTTTCGCTGTTGGTAATAGTCACGGCGTCTTCTCCGATTGCAATAATCGCCTCGTAGGGTATGAGCTTGACTCCGCGATACCAATCGTCATCCTCTATCGTTATCGCTGCAACTGCACCGTTTTTGGCGTCGATTACAAGCGTTTTGCTGACGCCCAGCTCGCGTCCTTCGGTTATGCTGATAATCGGCAAGCCCAGAATTTCAACACTCTTTTTCATTCTGATACCTCCAAAATTTTTTCTGTTAATTATTTTTACTGCGGGGAATTGACTTGCACCTGTTTGAATTCGTTGTCAATCTCCTGCAGGATTTCTCTTGAAAGAAGATTAAACGGCGTCGACAGAGCATGATGCCGAATCAAGACCTCGTGAAGAATTCGCAGATACTCCAGCTTGTCTACGAATTCTTTTTTGATTGAAGGATTTCTTTCAACCGCCGGCAACGTCAACGCTTCCTCATAAATTTTTATCGCCTTCGAATACATTGCTCTGTCTTTGTAAAGATTGCCCAAGTCAATCGCCACGAAAGGCGCGTATTCGTCGTTGCGGTAGCGTTCCAGTGCTTTCTTGTAAGTGTCTATCGCCTGCCAAATGTTTCCTTTGTCGCGCTCGTCATATGCCTTGTCCAAAAGGTCGTCGAGGGTATCGATTTTTTCTTCGGGATTGGTTTCTTCCTCGTGCGGCAAAGATTTTTCTTCCCGCGTGATTTCTTCGATTTTGTTGAGGTTCAAAGTCGACAACGGGCGAAAAACTTCTTGCAACGGGAAAAGTTCCGTATGTTCCGATTTTTTTTCGGGCGGCGTGTCGAAGTGCTTGACCTCTTCGGGCTTCACGTCGGATAAAGGTTCGAAAACTTCTTCCAGCGGGAAATTTTCTTCATCAGATTTTTCCGCAGGCTTTTCTTCAAGCTTGATTGGTTTGTCCGCCTCTTCCGGCTTGATTTCCGGCAACGGCTCAAAAACTTTTTCAAGCGGGAAGTTATCCGCCTCGATTGAAGATTCCGTATCGTCAAGCGGCGGTTCGATTTCGTTTGAAGGCTCCGCGTTTTCGGAAGGCGATTCGATTTTGTTTGAAGGCTCTGCGTTTTCGGAAGGCGATTCGATTTCGTTTGAAGGTTCCGCATCTTCGGAAGGCGATTCAATTTTGTTTGAAGGCTCCGCATTTTCGGCAGGCGATTCAATTTCGTTTGAAGGTTCCGCATCTTCGGAAGGCGATTCAATTTCGGTTGAAGGCTCCGCGTCTTCGGCAGGCGATTCAATTTCGTTTGAAGGCTCCGCGTTTTCGGAAGGCGATTCGATTTCGGTTGAAGGCTCCGCGTTTTCGGCAGGCGATTCAATTTCGGTTGAAGGCTCCGCGTTTTCGGAAGGCGATTCAATTTCGGTTGAAGGCTCCGCGTTTTCGGAAGGCGATTCGATTTCGGTTGAAGGCTCCGCGTTTTCGGCAGGCGATTCGATTTCGGTTGAAGGCTCCGCGTTTTCGGCAGGTGATTCGATTTCGTTTGAAGGCTCGTTGTAGGCTGACGGCTTGTCGAAAGAAATATCCTCGTCGTCCCATTTGAATTTGTCAATCGGACTTTCGGCAAGCTCGAAATCTTTCTGCTTCTCCGCCTCGTATGCCGCACGAACTTCCTCTTGAAATTTTTTCTCTTCAGCCAGCTCCTTAATCAGCAAAAACCGATTCGCCCAAGTGAGGCAAGTTGCCGATGCAAAAATCATTAATCCCAAACGCAAAAGGTATTCGCGACCGACGGCAGGCGTTATCGTTGCCGCAGCCAAGTTTACCATGACAGAGACTACAGCCACCGCGATTAATGTCGTGTAATAGATTCGCAACCCAAGCCGCTTCGCCAACGCATGTATCAACAAGACGCTGACTATCATGACGCTCGGCACTATCAAAAAAAATGCCAAACTCATCCCTCCACGAAATTTTTTCATAATCAGCTTGCTTGCGCCTTTGACTTCGACGCAGTGATTAAAATTCCTTTTAAAAATCTTCGCCGCCTGTTATAATTATCAAAAAATCTTGGAGGGTTCTGTGCATCAATTTTTATTCTACGTCGGCGATTTTCCGATTCGTTCTTACGGAGTGATTCTTTCCTTGTCGATTTTTTTGGCAACGGGTGTCGGATATTTCATGGCGAAGGTCGACGGGCGCGGCTACGAAAAACACATCGTCGACATCGGATTAATCGGCGGCTTCTTCGGCTTGTTGGGCGCGAGGCTTTGGGACGTTTTCTTTTTCGATTGGAGCTACTATCAAAATCACCTTAGCGAAATTCTCAACGTGTGGCAGGGCGGCATGGCTGTTCAAGGCGGAATTATTTTCGGTGTGACGGCAGGCGCGCTTTACGCAAAAAAAATCGGGCTCGACGTAATTCACCTCGCTGACTTAATGGCTCCGGCTATCGTTCTCGGTCAAGCTTTGGGGCGTTGTGCAAATCTTCTCAACGGCGATGCTTTCGGGGCTCCGACCGGCGGCAATTACGGAATAATTTATCCCGATACAACTCTTGCTTATCGAACTTACGGAGCTCAACCGCTTTTCCCCGCCGAAGTCTGGGAATGCCAACTCGACGTTGTGATTTTCGCCTTGCTGTTGATTTTTCGTTGCACCGATTACGTTAAAGGTCAATGCTTCACGCTGTACGTCATGCTTTACGCCGCTGCGAGGTTCGCCCTTGAATTTCTTCGCGGCGATTACACAAGCCAAGTCGTCGGCTTTTTGAAGTCCGCGCAGGTCACGAGCGTCATTGCGTTTGTGATTGCCGCAGGAATTTTTATTTGGTTGAGTCGGAGGCGGAAACGCGGCGATTAATTTTTTCGAGGTAAACGAAGGTCAAATCTTCCTCGACGGATTTCTCGGCGAAAATTTTATAACCCAATCGCTCATACAGAGAAATATTTTTAAAGCTTTTGTTGCTCGTGAACAGCTCGTATCTTTCGTTCGGACAAAGCTCCTCGACCGCAAGCAACAACTTCGTGCCGATGCCGCGTCGTTGAAAGAGAGGATTAACAATCAACTTGCCGATATAAACGGTGTCGCCCTCCGAAAGATAACGGACAGAGCCGACAAGCGAGCCGGCGTCGTCAATCGCCTTGAGAAAAATTTGCTTGTCGAATTCTGCTTGCAAGTCGGACAAAGTTTGCTTCAGCGGAGGAAGATTGTAATTGTTGAGGAGTTCCGCTTCGCTTTGATAAGCCGAATACTGCAAGGAAAGAATTTCACTTAAATCAACTTTGGCAGCTCTTACAATTTTCATTGGCTTTTACCCCTTGCATAAAATTTTTTGAGGAGGTTCAAACATGGCTGAATTACCGGAGGATATTAAACAGACGATTGAGCGTTACAATAACCCGCCCAACAAATTGCGTTCGGTGCAGGAGATTAACGCCCGCTATCGACAGACACTTGACAACTATAAAAAAATTTGTTTCACGTCGGGCGACGTTCGCGAGCAGAAAGTTGCCGTTCATGCCGAAATAAAAATTCTGGGTTGGGTTTTGGGCAAGCCCGATAAGGACGTTATCAAAGACATAACCGAGCATTCGAATCGCCCCGTCTTCCCGATACAATTGCCGACATGAACGAGCTTAAAGAACTTCAAAAACTTATCGACGAGGAAACAATCGGCTTCAGGAGATTCACGCGGAAATTTTATTTCATAGCCGCCGCCGTGTTCATGTTGTCGGCTTTCGCGGTCGTGCTCTTCCCGAAATCGCAAACGCCGCCCAGTTGGCACGAAGAAATTTTTCCGTCGAAGGCACTAAGCTACATAAAAGACGGGGAACTTGTCGCGCTGCCCGACGGAGATTATCCGCTTGCCATGCCGCCCGGAGGAACTTTCGTAGGGAAGGTCGCACCCATGCTTTTGGTTCAAGTCGACGAGGTTTATTATCCGCTTAACATCGTGGACGATTCGATTATCCCGCGTCAAGGAAAACTTCTGCCGCTGAAAATTCTGTTCGGCTTCACATCCGCTCACGCCGAAAACACTCTCAAGTACCAAGAAAAAACCGGCAACGATCCCGTCGCCGATTATCGGAAAAAAGCGTTCTATTATTTGCACGTCGAAAACGGGTTCGGGCACGTTCGACGAAATTTCGTGATTCAAAATTAATTGGCAGGCTTTGGTTTATTTTGCGGAGGCGGTGATTTCGGTCGCGGTCTTTTCATTTCTTTGGGCGGGTTATTATTTTGAGGCTCGTCGGGTTTTGGCATGACCGTATCGCGGAACTTCCCCCAAAAATCTATTTGTTGTCTTATGTCCGTCGTGAACGGGCATATTTTTTTTTGCGTGATTGCTTCGGCGGTCGAAAGGTCAACGAGAAATATTGCGCTGACTGCCGCCGCCGTCAATATTAAATTTTTCGCTAACCTTCTCATTGCGGATTCATTCCTTGGCGAGATTTATCTGTGCGGTGCCTGTGGCGGTCCGAATTTTTTTCTTTTGCCGCCGCGGTTGTCGTAAGTGGGTTTGGGTACTTGCGGTAAGTAATGCGGTTTCGGTCGGAAGGGTTGGCGCGGGAAATATTCTTTTCGCGGAGGTTTTGGTGCCGGCAAAAACGGGCGACGCATTCTCGGCGGAACGAGGTGCTTTCTTGCGACGAAAACTTTTTCCGAATCTGCCGCTTCAACCGCGCTTGAACAGAGAATCATAATCGCCAACATTGCCAAAATTTTTGCGGCAAGTTTCATCTTTATGCCTCCGTCCTTACACCAATTCTCTTATAAGAAAAATTGCCAGCAAGCCGCCGACCACTTCACGAGGAACATCAAGAACGATTCCTATCATAGCCAAAATCAGCGGCATGCGAATCCCTCCCTCGAATTTACCTCGTTGCAATTCTACAAAGTTTTTACTCCTTTGTCATTAGGGTAAAATTAAAAATCGGTGCAACCGTTATTTGAAAACATAATTGCTTCCCGACGAACAACGGCATGCAATTAAAAATTCTTCGCCCGATATTTTTTTATTTGCCTCAAAAAGTCTTTGTCAAACATGAAATAAACATGTATAATCTGCGCGGGAAGGAGGAGATTTTATGATAGATATTTTGAAGAAAGCATTTGACAAATTCGACGCGCTGATAATTTTGGCGGCGATATTCCTCTTCATTCATTTCGATTACGATAACCTCTCAATGCTCGACAAAATTTATATGGCGTCGTTTGCATTCTGGACGGTTACGAAACTTATTCGGCTTTACATTATTTACAAGAACGAGAAAGGATGATTCAATGAAAAAAATTTTTTTAACGGTGCTCTTGCTGATGACGTTTGTTTTGAGCGGTTGCGGAGGTCAAGATAAGGAAGAAGCTAAAGACGAACCTCAAACCGAATCCAAAGAAGAAACTCAAGCCGAAGCCGCGCCCGCCGGAAACGTCAAAGGCGATTTAAAAATTTCTATGCTCAATGTCGGTCAGGGCGACGCGATTTTGATTCAAACAGGCAAGCAGACAATTTTAATCGACACTTCCGACACCGACGAGCGCGAGCTCTTGGTTAAGGAGCTTGAAAAACTTTCCGTCACGAAGATTGACAAATTAATTTTGACTCACCCGCACGCCGACCACATCGGCAACGCGAAAGTTTTAATCAATCCGAGCAAGAAGGAACTCAACGCGAATCCTTATCTGGAAAAAATTTCCGTCGCCGAAGTTTACGACAACGGCATTGCTTCGACTTCCCCGCTTTATAAAAGTTACATGAAAGCCGTCGGCGCAAAAGGCATTGTTCACAAAAGTTTGAAAGCCGGCGACGCTTTGGACTTCGGAAATTCCGTCAAGTTCAATATCCTATACCCGACCTCTGAACTTGTCAATGCCGTCAACGAAGGCGGTTGGAAATCTGACCCGAATAATGAATCCGTTGTCGGCAAACTCACTTACAAAAAATTTTCCATGATGTTCACGGGCGACGCTGAAAAACAAGTCGAGGCGGCTCTCTTATCAAACAATAAGACTAAAGCTTTAAAATGTGACGTGTTGAAGGCAGGACATCACGGCAGCTACACGGCGTCGACGAAAGAATTTATCGCGGCAGTCAATCCGAGCGTCGTCTTAATTTCTTGCGGACCCGACGAGGAACGCCGCAACACTTACGGGCACCCGCACCTTGAGCCGCTTGAAAATTATTTGGCGCAGGGCATCAACGAGAAAAATATTTTCTGCACACGCTGGAACAAAACCATTACAATCACGAGCGACGGGAAAAATTTTTCTGTTCAGCCCGAAGACAATGAGGACTGGGTTGACAAGTGGATAACCAAGAAGCAGAAAGAAAAGAAAAAATAATTGACGAGAGGATGATTCTGTGAAAAAAATTTTTTTTGCAATGCTGTTGCTGGTGACGTTTATCTTCAGCGGTTGCGACACAAAAGCTGCAATTAATAATGGAACTTCCGTCGGCGGTGATTTAAAAATTTCCATGCTCTGCATCGGACACGGCGACGCAATTTTGATTCAAACAAAGGAGCAGACGATTTTAATCGATGCGGCCAATATCAAGAATAAAGCACGATTCGTCAATGAACTGGAAAAATTATCCGTCACGAAGATTGACAAACTCATCTTGACGCACCCGCACCTTGACCATATCGGCGGCGCAAGAATCATAATCAATCCAAATAAAGCTAACCTTGAAGAACTCCCTTACCTTGAAAAAATTTCCGTCGCGGAAGTTTACGACAACGGCGTTATTTACGGCAGCAAAAGTTATAAAGGTTATCTCAAGGCAATTCAAGCAAAAGGTATTCCTTATCGGCATTTGAAAATCGGCGATACGCTGAACTTCGGAGACGGTGCCACGTTCCAAGTCCTGTTCCCTACGTCCGAATTGATTGATACTATAAACAGCGGGCAATTTGACAAAGAAGACACGGCTTACTCCGTTAATAACAGTAGCATTGTCGGCAAACTCACTTACAAAAATTTTTCCATGATGTTTACGGGCGATTGCAGAAAAGAATCGGAAGCAAAAATTTTATCCTATAACAAATTCAATAATTTAAAATGCGACGTGTTGAAATCCGGGCATCACGGCAGTTACACCTCTTCTTCGAAAGAATTTGTTGCGGCTATTAATCCGAGTTGTGTAGTCATCAGTTCCGGTGACGAAGATGCGGATCCTTACACTCCTTATGTACATCCAAATGTAGGAGTGCTCAATACTTATCTGAGTTGCGGCGTCGAAACAAAAAATATTTTCTGCACGCGCTGGAACAAAACCATTACAATAACGAGCGACGGCAAAAGTTTTTCCGTTAAACCCGAAGTAGAAGAGGATTGGGTGAAAAAATGGATTGCCGTGAAGAGGGAGGAGAAAAAAAATAAAAAGCTGCTTAAAGCTCTTGAGCAAGAGGAAAAGGAAAAGGAAGAGTGATGTATCATGGACAATGTAAAAAAAATCAGCGTGTTCCTTGACCGAATCGAAGAAGACGAAGACGGCTCGGCAGAGGCGATTTTCGTATTGGAGGAAGAGAAGGACGAGTTCCGCGAATTTGTTTTGCCGGCAGATTTTTTACCCGAAGGTACAAACGAGGGCGAATACCTCACGTTGCAAATTTCTCGTGACGAGGAAAAGACAAAAGACGCTCTTGACGCGGCACGGGCGTTACTGAAAAAATTGGAGGAATGAGGAATTAATTTGTTGAAAAAATTTTTGACATGTTTCAGTCTGCTGCTCGTCTTGGTTTTCGCGGCGACGGCTCAAGCCAAATCCGCCGAACTCACGAGGATAAACGCCTTCGACTTGGACGACGAGACTTTGCGGATTGAAATTTCTTATCGCGGCGGAAAAATCGAGGCGGGCGACGTTTCAACCGATTTATCTTCGGGAATTCTTCGCGTCGAACTTGATAACACTTTGCCCGGAAGAGTGAGCCGCGTTTCGGGCACACAAATTGATTCGGACACAAAAAATTTCGTCGAAAGAATTTTAACCAACAAGACGCGAACGAATCACACGAGCATTCAAGTGCAGTTCAATTCGGCGACGGAAGGCAGCGTGAAATTTTTCTTGGAGCCCGCCGACCGTTCCGATAAAAAAGATGCCCGTGTCGTTGTCGATATGAAAAAAAATTTTGCGGACAACAGCTTGAATCAATACTTCGACGGCGACGGACAAATTATCGTGCTTGACCCGGGACACGGCGGCTCGGATGCCGGCGCAATCGGTCCGACGGGCGTCACGGAAAAATCTGTTTCCTTAGCCGTCTCGCTCAAAGCTCAAAGACTTTTGGAGGATTCGGGCTATCAAGTCGTCATGACTCGCACGACCGATATTGACGTTGCCGCGCCGGGCGTTTCGGATGCCGTCGAACTTCAAGCCCGCGTCAACAAAGCCCCGCCGAACGCCGCACTGTTTATCAGCGTCCACTGCAACGCTTTTTCAACCGGCAAAGCTAACGGCATGGAAACTTATCACGCGCCCAACGCCGTCAAAGGTTCCAGACTTGCCCGCCTTCTAAACGAGGAACTTGCTCGGCTCGGCGGACTTTCAAATCGCGGTGTCAAAGCGGCAAGATTTTATGTCATGACGCATTCGCAATGTCCCGCCTCGCTGATTGAGTTGGGCTTTATCACCAATCCGCGTGAAGAAAAATTATTGGCAAGCGAAGATTATCAGCAGAAGCTTGCGCAGGCAATCACAAATGCCGTCAATCGCTATTTCAATCAAGGAGGATTTGATTAATCGTGAAAAAAATTTTAGTGCCGGCAATGCTCGCGCTCCTTCTGTTCACTGCAGGTTGCGATAAGCCGCCGAATGAAAACCCGCCCGCGCAGCCGTCCAAGCCCGCACAAACCGAAATCGAATCAAAACCCGATAAGCCCGAACAGAAACCGCTTGACCCCGCGCCCGACAAGTCGATTAAAGACAAAGAGAATCATCCCGCCGACAACGAACGAACGGAACAATCGCTGAACGTGAAAATTTATTATCCCGACGATTCGGGCATGAAACTCGTCGAAGTCGAACGCGAAATAGTTGTTGACGATTCGATTGACAAATACACTGCGGCTGTCGAAACTTTGAAAGAGGAGCCCGACGCGGAGAACTTGACGACGATTTTCCCGAAGAAAGCGGCTGTCAGAAAAGTAACGGTTCGGGACGGCTTGGCGACGGTCGACTTTGACGGCAGCATTTTGAAAGGCTTTGTCGGAGGCTCGACGGGCGAAGAATTTTTAATCGGCTCAATCGTCAACACGCTTACCAATTTCCCCGAAGTCAAGCGCGTGAAATTTTTGGTTGACGGCAAAGAAATTGAAACTTTATCGGGACACATGGATTTGAGCACGCCGCTCGAACGCATGAACAATTTAACAGAATAAAAAATGAAAATCGGTGCAAGAGCTTGCGAGCTCTGTGCCGATTTTTTTTTGCAAAGCGGCTCTTTTTTGTTGCGAATGTTGCATGAATCGCCGCGATGATATAAAATTTTATCATAAAAATTTTTAAGGAGGTCATATCATGCACAGCTTTGAATATTGTTGCCCGACGGAAATAATTTTCGGTCAAGGCGCGGAAAATAAAGTCGTCGAAAAAATTCGCAAGCACGGCGGCTCACGAGTGTTGCTTCTTTACGGCGGCGGCTCTGCAGTTAGGAGCGGTCTTGTCCCGAAGATTGAACGGCTTCTTTCGACGGAAGGCTTTGAATTGAAAATTTTGGGCGGCGTCAAACCGAATCCCCGTTTGAGTTTTGCCCGTGAGGCAATCCGTGAGGCGATTGACTCAAAAATAAATTTCGTGTTGGCGGTCGGCGGCGGCAGTGTTATCGACACGGCTAAGGCTGTGGCACTCGGCGCGGCGAATCCTCAAACCGATATTTGGAATCATTGGACAGGCAAGGTTAAGCTTGAAAAATCTTTGCCGGTCGGAACGGTCTTGACGATAGCTGCGGCGGGCAGTGAAACTTCCGATTCGGCAGTTTTGACTGACGAGGCAAGCGGTCTCAAGCGCGGCGCAATCACTCCTCGCCCGGTCTTTGCGATTATGAATTCCGAACTTGCATTGACGGTTCCGCATTACCCGATGATTTGCGGTATCGCCGATATTATCATGCACACCCTCGAAAGATATTTCAGTTTCATTGAAGGCAACGACTTCACGGACATGGTCGCCGAATCGCTGATTAAAAATGTCATGGTGCAATCGAAAGCCCTCTTGAAAAATCCTCAAGACTTGCACGCCATGAGCGAAATAATGTGGTGCGGTTCGGTATCGCATACGGGCTTCACGGGTCTCGGACGCGACAGAGATTTTTCCGCTCACAAACTTGGTCATGAACTTAGCGGACGTTACGACGTGATTCACGGCGCAAGCTTGACGACGGTTTGGGCATCTTGGGCGAGGACTGTCTGCACCGTCAAGCCCGAACGTTTTGCGAACTTCGCCGAAAAAATTTTTGGCACAGTCGACGGCACGCTTGACGAACGCGCCAATGCAGGTATCGACGCGATGGAAAATTATTTCCGCGAGCTTGGGACGCCGACGAATTTTTCCGAATTGGGCATAGGCATTCAAAGCGACGACGAGTTGAAATTTTTGGCGGACATGGTGACTTCGAACGG
The DNA here is from genome assembly GCA_017535925.1 of Selenomonadaceae bacterium. Taxonomy (GTDB): domain Bacteria; phylum Bacillota; class Negativicutes; order Selenomonadales; family Selenomonadaceae; genus Quinella. The sequence continues at coordinate 19,478 of JAFXTD010000002.1, forward strand.
AACAAAAAAAGTTGCGACGTTCCTGCCGCTTGACAGAGAATTGGTTTTGGAAATCTATCGCAAGGCAAATCATTAGACGTATAAAAATTTTTTGAAATATACTGTGCCGCAAAAGTAATTTTGTGCTATAATCCTCCGCATATCGAAGGGAGGAAAAATTTTTAAATGAGACTGACCTCAATGCTTACCGAGTGGAACCCGTTGAAGTATCTGGGGATTATGGCAGGATGTTTGATTGCCGCAAGTTCAATCAATCTTTTCGTAGTGCCGAGCAGCCTTTTGACGGGTGGCGTAACCGGTATTGCGATTATTTTTTATTTTTTGACGGGCTTGCCAATCGGCGCGCAGACCCTTGCCTACAACGTGCCGCTTTTAATCGCGTCGTATAAACTTCTCGGAAAGAAATATACAATCGATGTGATTATCGGGACGGTAATGTTTTCGTTGGCACTGGACGCCACAAAATTTTTGAACGGGATGTTGCCGCTGGAGGAAGTCATGCTTGCCTCGATTTACGGCGGCATTTTCAACGGCATAGGTTACGGCATTGTTTTCCGCATGAACGGCTCGACCGGTGGCTTCGACATTCTCGGCGCGATTTTCAAAAAATATTATTCAATGGAAATCGGCTCCGTTATTTTCGGCTTCAACTGCCTGATTGTCGTCGTGGCGGGCGTGCTCTTCAACATAACCTCTGCCATGTTCACGCTGATTTGCATGTACGTTACCTCGCAAATGACCAACAAGGTTATCGACGGCTTCAATCAGCGCAAGGCAGTTTTGATTATCTCCGAACATTCAAAAGACATTGCCGACGGAATTATTACGGATATCGGGCGCGGCGTGACTTTTCTCAACGGCGAGGGTGCTTACACCGGCGACCCGAAAAAAATTGTTATGGTCGTCGTGAGCATGACGCAAATTGCCAAATTAAAAATCGTCGTGAGGACTGTCGACAAAAATGCTTTCATGTTGATATTGGCGGCAAGCGAGGTTCAAGGGCGAGGCTTCACACGAGCTGCGCGGCAAAATGTTGCTTATCGTCACGACCAAAAGATTAATCCCGAAGTCGAACAGAAAATCCAAGACGCGCTTGCCAATCGCGGTGATGATTGAAAAAGCTGTTAGCTGTTAGTGGTTAGCTGTTAGAATTCTAATCACTGACCACTGACCACTGAAAAACGTATTGAATTAAAATCGTCGCACTGACGAATGAAATAAAAAATTTTTTTGCAGAGGAGGCAAAAGCTTTTAAACGGATTTAAAATTTAAACGACCGGCTTCAAAAAATTTTGTTGTCGGTCTGGGAAGGACGAATGATTTTATGGAAGTAACTTACTTGTTAAACAGCGGTTTTATGATTCGAGACGAAAGAACTTTGCTGGTGTTTGATGATTACGAAGACCCCGCAGGCATTGTCGACGCCGCGTATGATAAAGGCGATTTCGACAATTTGTATATCTTTGTTACGCACGCGCACTTCGACCACTTCGGCACGCACATTCGCTCTTACACGCCAAAAGTCACGCGCTACATTTTCAGCAGCGACATAAGACGTACCAAACGCGTCAAGATTTTTCCGAAGGACAAAATCACTTATATGAAACGCTACACTCAATGGCAGGACGACGCGATTAAAGTTCGGAGCTACGATTCGACTGACGTCGGAATTTCTTTCTTAATCGAAACTTCTTCCGGCAGCAGGATTTATCATGCGGGCGACTTCAACTGGTGGCTTTGGGAAGACGACACGCCGGAAAATTTGGAGCTTGCGGAAAAAAGTTTCAGGCGGCAAATGAAACGTCTCGAAGGCATGGCGGCTGACATTGCATTTTTCCCGGTCGACGGTCGGCTCGGCGACAATCAGGAAAAAGGAGCGATTGAATTTGTGGCGCGGACTGACGTAAAAAGTTTCGTGGCAATGCATCGCGTCGAATTTCCACGTTGGGAACCTTCACGAGAATTTTTGGCGGCGAGGCGGAATTTGCCTTACTGGGCACCGCTTGAACCCGGCGAAAAAAGAATCTTTGACGGAAAAAAATTTTTGGAGGATTAATTGATGGCTGACAAAAAAATCCTGCTGACTCAAGACGGCTACGACAAGCTGGTTGAGAAGTTGGATTACATGAAGAGCGTGCGGCGCATTGAAATTTCCGAACGCCTCAAGGCAGCGATAGCTTTGGGCGACCTTAGCGAGAATTCGGAATACGACGACGCCAAAAACGAACAGGGCAGGCTTGAAAGTGAAATCAGCGAACTGGAGGCGAAACTTCGCAACAGCGACATCATTCAAGCGGCGGCCGGCACAGGCAAGGTTACAATCGGCAGCACCGTCAGAGTTCGTGACATTGAACTTGACGAGGAAGAAACTTACATGATAGTCGGTTCAACCGAAGCCGACCCCGATAACAATAAAATTTCTGACGAGTCTCCGTTGGGCACTGCTCTTCTCAACAAGACTGCGGGTGTTACCGTTCAAGTTCATGCGCCGGTTGGTGTTCTTGAGTTTGAGATTTTGGAAGTTAAGTGAGGTTTCCCTATGAATGTTTTGCTGATAGGCAGCGGCGGTCGCGAACACGCTTTGGCTCGGAAAATTTCTCAAAGCCCTTTGCTTGAAAAATTTTTCGCGATACCCGGCAGTCCCGGCATTGCCGACTTCGCCGAATGTGTCTCGAATATTTCAATCGACGACAACGCCGCGCTTGTTGAGTTCGCAAAAGTCAACGCGATTGATTTGGTCGTTATCGGACCCGAAGCTCCGCTTGTCAACGGCTTGACCGACGCGCTCAATGAAATCGGGATTAAAGCTTTCGGACCGAACAAAGCCGCCGCGCTCCTTGAAGGCTCAAAAATTTTTGCCAAGCGGCTCATGAAGAAATACAACATCCCGACTGCCGAATTTGAAGTCTTCGACGACCCCGACGCCGCGAAAAATTATATTCATTCGAAAGGTGCGCCGATTGTCATTAAAGCTGACGGTCTTGCGGCGGGCAAGGGAGTTATCGTTGCGCAGACTTTGGACGAGGCTTTGAACGCCGTCGACGAAATGAAAACTTTCGGTTCGGCGGGAAATAAAATCGTCGTTGAGGAATTCATGGACGGCGAGGAAGCTTCCGTGCTTGCCTTGACCGACGGCGAAAAAATTTTGCCGCTGATTGCCGCGCAAGACCACAAGAGAGTTTTTGACGGCGATAAAGGTTTGAATACGGGAGGCATGGGAGCTTATGCGCCCGCCCCGATTGTCGACGAAAAAATTTCCGCGCAAGTCGAAGAGAAAATCCTCAAGCCGACGATTGCCGCGCTCAAAGCCGAAGGAATTATTTATCGCGGTTGCCTCTATGCCGGCTTGATGATTCAAAACGGCGAGGCTAAGGTTGTCGAGTTTAATTGTCGATTCGGCGATCCCGAAACTCAAGTTGTTTTGCCGCTCATGGAAAGCGATTTGTTGGAGCTCATGAACGACTGCGCGGCGGGCGACTTGTCAGACAAAAAAATTTCTTGGAGCAAAAATTCTGCGGTCTGCGTGATTTTGGCGAGCGGCGGCTACCCGAAGGCTTACAAAAAAAATTTGCCGATTGACGGCGTGATTAAAGCTGAAAGTTTGGGCGCGATTATTTTTCATGCGGGCACGAAATTAATTAGGAATGAGGAATTAGGAATTAGGAATGAAAAACTAGTTCCCAGTTCCTTGTTCCTAGTTCCTAATTGCCTTGTCACGAGCGGCGGGCGAGTGTTGGGCGTCACGACGATTGCTCCGACCTTGCGCGAGGCTGTCGAAAAAGTTTATCGTTGCGTCGAGGTCATTCACTTCGAAGACATGCACTATCGGAAAGACATTGCCGCGAGAGCTCTGAATTAAAAATTTTCTCAACAAAAAAATCCCCTTCCATTTCGGAGGGGGAAATTTTTTTTTACAATTTTGAATTGGCTGCCGGTTCCTGTCATCTGCTTTATCGTTAGCGCAGATAGTCGCCGCGAATGTCTTCCGTCGGTGGCGGAATGGGATAGTCTCCGCTGAAACACGCCGTGCAAATTTGACGCCCGCCCGTCATTTCATCGAGGCAACCAATCGGCAGATAACCCAACGAATCCGCGCCGAGCAACTTACAAATTTCCTCGACGTTGCGATTGTGAGCGATAAGCATGTCCTCGTTCGGAATGTCAATGCCGAAATAACACGGGTGACAAAACGGCGGACTTGAAACGCGCATGTGAACTTCCGCCGCGCCTGCCTCCTTGAGCATTGCGATAATCTGTCGGCTCGTCGTGCCTCGAACAATCGAATCATCAATCATGACAATGCGTTTATCTTTGACGACCTCGCGCAGGACATTGAGCTTGACTTTGACGCTCCGCATGCGGCTGGATTGTTGCGGCTTGATAAAAGTTCTGCCGACGTAAGTATTTTTCGTGAAGGCAATGCCGTAAGGTATGCCCGACTCCATTGAGTAGCCGACCGCCGCCATGTTGCCCGATTCGGGAACGCCGACGACCAAATCAGCCTCGGTAGGATGAATCCTCGCCAAGAGCTTGCCCGCGATAATCCTCGACTTCGTGACGCTCATGCCGTCGAAGGTCGTATCGGGTCTGCAAAAATAAATATACTCGAAGACACAGCGCGCAGTTTTTTCTTTGGGCAAGGCAAGTTCCATGTTGGACTCAATCCTGCCGTTCTGAAAAATCGTGACGACTTCGCCGGGCTCCACGTCGCGAATAAATTCCGCGTCGATTGTCTCAAGCGCACATGTCTCCGAGGTAATGATATAAGCGTTGCCGAGCCTGCCGATAACCAGCGGTCTGAAGCCCCAAGGGTCACGGGCTCCGATTAATTTTTGAGGACTGGCAACGACGAGCGAATACGAGCCTTGAACTTTTTTTAAGGCGCGGACGGTCGCCTCTTGCACGGAACGAGATTTGACACGTTCGCGGGCGATGTGATAAGCAATGGTTTCGGAGTCGGTTGTCGTTTGGAAAATCGCGCCGCCCGCTGCCAATTCCCGACGCAAACGAGGGGCATTGACGAGGTTTCCGTTGTGAGCAAGCATGAGCGTGCCTTTGATATAGGCGAGGACGAGCGGTTGAGAATTTTCACGAGTGGAAGCTCCCGCCGTCGAATAGCGCACATGACCTACGCCGAGATTGCCGTCGAGCGTTGAAATATTTTCTGCGTTGAAAACTTTGTTGACGCGCCCCAAGTCCTTGTGACAAAAAACTTTGTCGCGTCTGGTTGCCGTGTCTGTTACTGCGATTCCCGCGCTTTCTTGCCCGCGATGTTGCAGAGCGTAAAGCCCGTAGTAAATTGTCGTTGCCACGTCGCCGCCGTCCAAATCATACATGCCGAACACGCCGCACGATTCGCCTTTTGATTCAATACCGAAATCCATTGCCACCACCCCTTTTGTCAATTGGGAATTGGGAATTGGTAATTGGGAATTATTTTTTCATTCCTAATTCCTCATTCCTAATTCCTACTTCCTACTTCCTAATTCCTAATTCCTAATTATATGCAGGCGGCTTGTCTTTGTCAAAAAGCTTTAAGGCGGAGTTATCGTCATGCAAATTTTATTCGTGCCCGCGTCGAAGGTGTGAGTAAAATTTTTCGCGCAGCCTTTCAAAATCATGAGGCTCAAATTTTCTTCGGCTTCGGAAATTTTTTTCTCGAACGGATTGTAATTTTTGCCGCCGCAAATCAAAGTCAGCTCCAAAGTTTTTTCCGCCTCGATATAAATTATGTCAAGCGTCACGGAAATTTTATCGCCCGCCTCGAAACAGCCGCCAAGCATCTCAAAAATAATTTCTTCACAGCAAAGTTGCAGGCGTTGCAAATATTTTTCGCCCAGCCCGTATTTTTCCGCGAAGATCAAAATTTTCCCCTGCATGTTCGGCAAGTCAAAGCTCCTCGAAAAAATTTCGTAGTGGAAATATTTTTCGCGTCGAATAAAGGCGATTGTCTTCGGGCGTTTGGGCGCGTCGAAAATTTCTGCGGGCGTGCCTTGCTCGTAAATTTCTCCGTCGGCGAAAAACAAAATCCTCGTGGCGACTTCGCGGGCAAAGTTCATTTCGTGCGTGACGATTATCATTGTCAAATTCTGTTTGGCGAGCATGCGAATGACCGCGAGGACTTCGCCGACCATCGTCGGGTCGAGCGCGCTTGTCGGTTCGTCGAAGAGTAAAATTTCCGGCTCCATCATCAACGCCCGAACGATTGCCGCCCGCTGTTGTTGTCCGCCGCTCAATTCGTCAGGGTAATTGAAAATTTTTTCGTCAAGCCCGACCGCCTCAAAAAGTTTCTTCGCCTTGTCGTAAGCCGCCTGCTTTGAAATTCTTTTCAACTCGACGGGCGCGGCGATTGCGTTTTCAATCATCGTCAAGCCCGCAAAGAGATTGAACGATTGGAAAATCATTCCGATTCGTTGACGAACTTTTTCTGCCGAAAAATTTTTCGCCGTGATTTCCTCGCCCGCAAAGAAAATTTTTCCCGCCGTCGGTCGCTCCAAAAGATTTATCATGCGCAAAAAAGTTGTCTTGCCCGTGCCCGAACCGCCGATTATCGAAATGATTTCGCCGCGCTTGACTTCGAGGGAAATATTTTTCAGCGGAACGACCTCGCCGTATTCTTTCCGCAGATTTTCCACACGCAAAATAATTTCGCTCACAACTTCACGCCCTCCAAAATTTTTTCGCGGCTCCGATTCTTCGGATTGATTTTGTGCTCTATTCGGTCAGTCACGAACATCAGCAACCGTGACAAAATGCCGTAGACGATTGCGATTGCGATTAGCGGGACGAAGGCGTCGTAAGTTCGGGCGCGAATCAAGTCCGCCATTTTCGTCAAATCTTGCACCGAAATGTAACCGACAATCGCCGTCTCCATCAGTGTGATATTCAGCGCGAGTTGATATTGACGGAAAGAATTTCTGACTATCTGCGGCAAAATGAATTTCATGAACGCCCGCCGACCTGAATAGCCCAAAGACAGAGCCGCCTCCGTTTGTCCGATTGAAATACTTTTTGCGCCGTCCTTGATTATGATGAAAACCGAAACGCTGAGCACGATTGAAAAAACTATTACGGCAACGAAACTCGCGGGCACGTTGACGCTGCCGAAAATCACATAGTAAAAAAACATCAGCATGACCAATATCGGCACGCCCTGCAACGTCCGATAAATTCCGTCGATGATTTTTTTTGCAAGGCGGTTGCCCTCGCGATAGAGCATGTACATTGCCAAGCCCAAAAGCGTTCCAAAGATTATCGACGCCAACGTTATGTAAATTGTTTGCTCCGCGCCTTTCGCCAGCAAAATCCAGCGGTTTTCGTCGAGCAGGGAAATTTGAATTCTTTTCGTGATTGCCGCAAAAAAATTTTCTCCGCCGGCATATTCGGCTTCGATGACAACAACTGCTTGCTCAATGTAATTCGGTTTGGCGTAGTATACATTCTGCTCACGTTCGGGCATAATCTCAACGGCATTCATTCCGACATTGACTTTTTCCTCCGTCACGTCAGCCAACATGGCAGGAAAGAATTCAACTTTAATTTCGTAGTCGTAGCCGTAAGCCGCGCAGAATTTGTCGATAAGTTCAGCCTCGTAGCCGACAACCTGTTGATTGTGAATATAATTAAAAGGCGCACCGTCTGCGTTGGTGGCGATTGTTATTTTGCCGAGCGTGCCCGTCGAAGGAGTCCTCGTAAAAATTTTGTCGCTTTCCTTGTTTGAGAACCATTTCTTTTTCAAGGCGTCAAGCTCGCCGCTCGCCTCGACCTTCGCAAGAAACTCATTCATTTGATTGCAAAGATTTTGTCCGCGTTCGGTTTTTGGGAAAATGTATGACAACGGAGCATCGCCCAAAGATTGCGGAAGATATTTCACGTCGATACCCATGCTTTTGAAATTATCCGCGTAAGCTTTGCCGATAACAAAGGCGTCGATTTTATGTTGCTTGAGACCTTCGATAAAATCTCCCGTGCCTTCCAACGAAATGTATTGCGCATTTGGAAAATGATTACGTGCCAACTTTTCATATAAGCCGCCCGGCCACACGCCGATTCGCGCATGTTTCAAGTCGTCGAATGAATTTATTTGCTTGCCCTCGTTTTGACAGCCGCAAATTAAAATCGCCGTCAAAAAAATCAGTGCAAAAAATTTTTTCATCGAACAGCCTCGTAACGTTGCATGGCTTTTTCCAAAGAAGTCACGCCTGCAACCGCTCCGACCTCCTCGACCGAACAACTCGCAACCGCGCAGGCAAATTTTCCGCAATCTTCAAGCTGCCAACCTTCCGACAAAGCCCACAAGAAACCCGCCGCAAATGAATCGCCCGCGCCGGTCGTGTCGACAACTTTTTCGACGGGATAAGCGGGAATTTCATGACGCTCGTTTTTCGTGGCGATAATGCAACCTTTGCCGCCGCGTTTGACGACCGCGCATTTCAAGCCGTAACTCAACAACGCCGAAATATTTTTGTCAATGTCCTCCTCGTTCGCCAAAGCCGCAAGCTCCGATTCGTTCGGGAAAAAATAATCCGCATTTGACAACACGCCCGACAACTCCTCCAATCGCTCGCCTCGTGCAGGATATTTCATGTCAAGTGCCAAAGTCCGTTTGCTTGTTTTGATTCGGCGGAAGAGTCGCTCCATCGCCGGCACGTCCAGCATTGACGATATAAACAAGCTCGCGAAAGAAACAATATCAGCCATGTCGTCGATATGCGGCAAAATATCTTCCTCCGATAATTTCCTCAAGCTGCTGTGAGGATTCGTGAGGAAACGCCGTTCGCCTTTTGTGTCGACCAAAACAACCGTGACACCCGTCGCCAAATTCGATTGAACTTTCACGCCGGAAATATCCACGCCGTTTTTCTTCGCGTAATTTAAAATCTGTTGCCCCGCGTCGTCGTCGCCGAGCTTGCTTATCCACTTGACACTTTTGCCGAGCCTCGAAAGGACAATCGACTGATTAAGCGCGTCGCCTCCGAAAGAAAGTTTCACGTAATCCATTTCCGTGCTGTCGAAGTTAAAAATTTTTTCGTCGACCGCGCCCGCCAAAACATCAACGACGCCGGCTCCGATAATCGAAATTTTTTTCATGCTGTCTCCTCCTCCAAATGTTTGAAGTTTATTCGACGCCGCCGAAAATTTCAAGCGGGCGTTGTGACAAATGCAACAGTATGATAAAATCCGAAATGTTATAATCGGAAAAATTTTTATCGGGAGGTGAGCGGCTTTGAAGGGTTCAGACTTGAGAAGCGTGCCGCTCTTTAAAGATTTGTTGCCGGAAGAGATAGAACAATTCATGAAGTTCACGGGGACGACGATTAAGAGTTATCCTCGCGGCGAAAGAGTTTTGGAGGCGTTCGCGCCCAATGCAAATATCGGTGTGATTGTCAGCGGCGAAGCTCAAATCCTCTCGCTCGACAGGCTCGGCAATGAATCGGTCGGTCATTCCCTCGAAAGCGGCGCAATGTTCGGGACGGTCTCGGCTATTCTCGGCGAAGATTTAATCGCAACAAGTGTTCAGCTCACGACCGACGCAACGATTATGTGGTTGCCTTATCGTTCGCTGCTCGTCGCAGGTCCCAAGCTCGGACGCACGCACGGAATCGTTATGAAAAATCTTTTGGAGACCTTCAGCCGAAAAAACGTTTTGATGATGCAAAAGGTCGAACTCTTAAGCCAAAAGACACTGCGCGAACGAGTGATTTTATATTTGTTGCAAAGGGAACGTCGTCAAAATTCGGAGCGCGTGAAAGTGCCGGGGCGTGTTCAGCTTGCCAAAGAGTTGGAGTGCAATCGTTCGGCTTTGACGCGGGAAATTTCTCAAATGCAGGCGGAAGGGCTTGTCGAATGCGGCGACCGGTGGATGCGCCTCAACAAGGACAAATTGCAGTGATTATCTTCGACGACGTGACCTTGAGTTTCGGGCGGCATGAACTTTTCAAAAATATTTCGCTCAAGCTGCGCGGCGGACAAGTTATCGGAATCACCGGCAAAAACGGCGCGGGCAAGTCGACTTTCCTCAAGCTCGCGGGAAAAATTATTCGACCCGACAGCGGCTCGGTGAACTTTCCCGTTGAAAAAAAAATAGCCGCCGTCAGCCCCGAAATGAAAATCTACGACGGCTTGACGGCAGATGAGAATTTATTTTTTTTCGGCAAGCTTAGAGGCAAAACTTTATCGGCGGAAAAAATTTTTGAGCTCGGCTTGCGTGTCGGGCTTGACTTGAAAACTTTCGCCAAAGTCCGCGCAGAAAATTTTTCGACGGGCATGCGGCAACGTCTGAAGTTCGCGATTCTCTTGAGCGTCGAAGCAGACATTTGGCTCCTCGACGAACCGACTGCCAACCTCGACGACGACGGTCGCGAAAATTTTTTCAATGAGATTCAAGTTGCCAAGTCCGATAAAATTATTTTGCTTGCCACGAACGACAAGGCAGAGGAAAAAATTTGCGATGAAATTATTCGACTCCCGCTTAACAATTAGGAATTAGGAATGAGGAATTAGGAATTAAAAAGTTTTTTCTAACAGCTACATTGGCGATTGTCCGAAAAGATTTTTTAATCGGCTTGCGGCGGCGGGCGACCTTCGCGGCAATGATGATGTTCGCGTTGACGGCGGTGGCATCTTTGTCTTTGTCGACGGGCGGAATTTTTGTCGAGCCGAAATTTTTGGCGGCGTTGCTTTGGGTCGTGATATTCTTCGCGGCAGGCGCGGGCATATCGGGCACCTTCGACGACGAGGCTCAAGCCGGAACGCTCCCGACGCTCAAACTCTACGCCGACGCTCAAGCAATCCTCTTCGGGAAAATGATTTACGTTTTCTTGTCGCTGACCGCGCTGACGATTTTTATCTTGCCGATATTTTTTATCCTGTTCGATGTCACCGTCAAAAAAATTTTTTTGTTGCTTGCAACGATTTTGCTCGGACTGATTGGAATTGCGGCGGCAGGAACTTTGACTGCGGCACTGACGACTTCGGCGACGGTCAAGGGCGGGCTCTTCCCGATTTTGCTTTTCCCGATAACCCTTCCGATTTTTCTGCCGGCGATTGCTTTGACGGAAATATCTTTGACGGGCGCGGCGTTCGAGGCAAATTCGCTTGTCGTCATGATAGTGTTCGATTTGATTTTGATAACGGCGGCGTCAATTCTCTACGACTATCTTTGAAAAATTTTTAGCTTTAAGCTTTAAGCTTTGAGCCGCTGATTTTGTAAGCCGTGCCGTTGACGTTGAAAGTCGTCGCCGAAAAATTTTTCAGCGTGACCGAGCCGCCATCGACTTTGAAAATTATCGAATCGTTTTTACAGGAGGCTTTGAAGTCGAGCGCGTCGAAGGTGAGCGTGTCGTTGTCGTCGAAGCCGTAAATAATATCGTTACCGTCGCCCGAAGTGTAGAGGAACGTATCGGCATTCGCGCTGCCCCAAAGTGAGTCGTTGCCCTTGCCGCCCGAAACAGTCATTGCCGAGCCGAAAATTTTTATTGAATCGTCGCCGGTGCCGCCGCTTATCGACGCCTTGTTAAAATCGGAGGCAAAATCGAATTCGTAACCGCTGCCGCTGACCGTGACTTTCTTGTTGAGTGAGCCGGCCTTGAGCGTGACGATTTTTCCTTTCAAAGAAATGCCGTCGAGTGATTTGACGCCCGCAATCGTCGCCAAAGTTTTGGTAGCCGCTTTCGAATAAGTTACGGCGTTGTTTGCAAGAGTGTAGCCCGCCGAAGTCGTTTGCTTGAGCGCGGCGGTTGATTTATTGAGGCTCCAAGCTTTTGAAGTCGAAGATTTGGTTACGTTCTTGCCGAGCGCAAGGGTGTAGCCGTCTGTGACCGTCACTTTGTCCGTGCCGAGTGAGGCTTTAGACACCGTGACGATTTTTTTATTTAAGCTTAGCCCGTCGAGGCTCTTGACGCCGCTGACTGTGACCAAAGTTTTTTTCTTGTGAGTGTAAGTCGCCGTCTTGTTTGCGAACGTCCGATTGACCGCGAAAATATTTTTGCCGTCGTCGTAAAGCAACTTGCCCTTTGCATTTTTGAGCGTCACTTTCCCGCCGCCGACCGTGAAGATAATATCCTTGCCGCTCGTTTGAGTTGAGTAAGTGCCTCCGATTTGCAAAGTCGAGGTGTCATTGAAGCCTTGAATTGAATCGTTGCCGTCGCCCGAATTGTATTTGAACAAAACATTTGCTCCGTCGTTTTCGAGGTAATCGTTGCCCTTGCCTCCTTCAAGCGTGACGTTCGAGGGATAAATCGTTTCAATCGTATCGTATTTTTTTGTCGTTTGATTGTAATCGGCGTAGTTGACGGTGTGAATATTTTTAATGGTGTCGTTGCCTGCGCCCGCTTTAATCGTGACGTAAGAGCCGCCGTAATTTGTGAGGCTTTCCGCCGCCGCGCCGCCCGCGATTGAAACTTTGTTGCCGCCGACGCAATAGTCGCTGCCGTTTGAAATTACGTTGTTGCCCGCGCCGCCGTCGATTGTCACGAAGTCGCCCAGATTGTTTATCGAGTCATTGCCTTTGCCGCCGAGTATCGAAGATTTTTTTCCGCTGAAGTTTTCATCGTTGCGATTGTAAAAATAATCCCAAGCCTCGTAGTAGCGATAGCCGTTGTAAATCAAATCGTTGCCGTCGCCGCCGTCGAGCCGGGATTTTTCTCCGTGACTTGTAATTGTGTCGTTGCCTTTGCCGCCGCTGATTGAGACGGAAGAGCCTCCGAGTTCATAGTCGCGATAGCCGCCGTTGATAATGAAATCGTTGCCCGCCGCGCCCGACAAAGAAGAATTGTCGCCGCGATTTTTTATTTTGTCATTGCCGTTGCCGCCCGAAGCCGTGATAGCATTTGCGTTGGTCAAGAGGAGGTCGTTGCCTGCCTCGCCGAAAATTTTCATCCCGTCGCCTTGAGCCGAAAGAGAATCGTTGCCCGCGCCTCCGAGTATCGAAAAATTTTTTCCGCTGCCGGTGAGGAAATCGGCTTTGCTTGTGCCGACGATTGAAGCTTTATCAGTCCAAGCGTAAGAATTTTTTTTGTTGAAAGAGTCAGCGGTTTGCTTGGCAAGATAGCGCAGGAACATGTAGCCCGCCGCGTAAGTATTTTTGTCGCCCGTGCTGTAGTTTGTCACGTCAAGATATTTTTTCAAAGCGGTCGCGTTGCCCGCCAAAGACTTTATGTAGGAGGCTCGTCTGTGGTCGGCTCCGCATGTCAGCTCCGCCAAACCTTCCGCAAGAAAACGAGGCAAATTTCCCATGAAAAGATTTTGAGCAATGTGAGTGAACTCGTGAGCAATCGCGCGGTCGACGCCGTTGCCGTTGTAATCGTCGGCGGAATTAAATTTCGTGTCGCTTACATTTATCTTGACGGAGTTGTCGGTCGTCCTGCCCCAGTAGCTTGCACCCTTAACGAGAGAAAAATTTATCGTGTTGCCTTCCGAAAATTCGACGCCGTAACTTTCCTCAATCAAGCTCAAAGATTCTTCAGCCCACCGGCTGTAAAGTCCGTTCAAAATTTTTTTGCCGACGGCAGTGAGGCTTGAAAGTTTTTCGGCAATGTTAATCGTCACGTTATTTGCAACGAAGGAGGCTTTTGTGTAATCTTTAATCGTCTTGACGGTCGAGGGGTCGGGTATGACGTTTGAAGTTGTCTTGACTTTCAAGCCGCCCGCGTCCCAGCCGGTTATCGCGCCCGTGTCGTCGTTGCCGAGAATTATCCCGCAATATTTTTTCAGGAAGGTATCGGCGTCGCCCGCCTTCTTGCAATCGGAAATCATTTTGTCGATAACGTCTTGAATGCTTTCAAACGGCGTGCACATTTTAATTGATTCGTCGAGCTTCGCGGTTTCGGTGAGCAAAGATTTACTCCAAGCTTTGACCAAATTTTTTATCACGTCTTGCGCGGAATAACCTGTGCCGTAAATTTTTGTGGTCGTCTTGCCCGAAGAATTCTTAACGGTTATGGCGCGCCCCTTCATGTCTTTGAGCGTCAAGGTGCCTTTGCCGATTTTGAAAATCAAATCGTTGCCGCTGAAAGAGTAGCCGTCGACAGCCGCCGCAGAAATTTTAATGATGTCGCCGCCGTTGTAGTCGCTTACGGTTTTGTTGCCGCCCGTGTATGTAAAGGTCTTCGCCATGAAAATCTCCCTTCGGTCGATTTAGCTGTTAGCTGTTAGCTGTTAGAATTATAATCAGCTGACATGATAGCGAATCTGCCGTGCAATGTAAAGAATTTACGGAGGCATAAAAATTTTTTCCGCAAAGTCAAACAAAGTGTGCTATAATTTTTCTTGTGAATTTCATTTTGAAGGAGCGATTGTATGAACTTAAATATCGGCGAAGTACTCAACGGCTTTTGCTTGAAAAATATTTCGGAGGTTGAAGAACTCGGCGCGAAGACTTACGAGTTCGAACACAGCAAAACGGGCGCGAAACTTTTTTACGTGGCAACCGACGACGACAACAAAGTTTTTTATATCGGTTTCCGCACGCCGCCCAAAGACGATACGGGCGTTGCGCACATCGTCGAACATTCCGTTCTTTGCGGCTCGAAAAAATATCCGCTCAAGGAGCCGTTCGTCGAATTGGTCAAGGGCTCGTTGAATACTTTCCTCAACGCAATGACTTATCCCGACAAAACCGTTTATCCCGTCGCCAGCCGCAATGCAAAAGACTTTCGCAACCTGCAAGACGTTTACCTCGACGCCGTCTTCAATCCCGCAATGCTCACCACGCCCGAAATTCTCATGCAAGAAGGTTGGCACTATGAAACAATTGGGAATGAGGAATTGGGAATTGGGAATGACGACAACCAAAATAATTCCCCATTCCCCATTCCCAATTTCACATTGCAGTTCAGCGGCGTTGTCTACAATGAAATGAAAGGCGCGCTTTCTTCGGCGGAAGATATTTTGGACGATAAACTTTTGCGAGCGACCTTCCCGCAAAATTGTTACGGCTTTCAATCGGGCGGCGACCCCGAAGCAATTCCGAGCCTCACGCAGGAAAATTTTATCGCCTTCCATCAAAAATTTTATCATCCCTCGAACAGCTACATTTATCTTTACGGCGACTTGGACATTGCCGAGCAGCTTGCTTATCTTGACCGCGAATATCTTTCCAAGTACGATAAGATTGAAGTCGATTCGGCGATTGACTTCCACCCGGCGTTTACCGAAATGAAACGCGTTGCCGAAGTCTATCCGATTGGCGAGGAAGAAGATTCTTCAGGAAAAAGTTTTCTGTCGTTGAATTTGGTTGTCGGCGACACCCTCGACACGCGCACGAATTTTGCTTTGGAAATTTTGACGCACGCACTTTTCTCAAGTCCTGCCGCTCCGATTCGCAAAGCTTTGATTGATTCGGGCTTGGGCAAGGACGTTGAAGCCGGCATGGAAGACGACCTCCGCCAACCGACTTTTACAATCACGCTGACCGGCTCCGAAATTGACCGCGTCGAAAAATTTTACACGCTCTTGACCGAAGAACTTCAAAAGCTCGTCGAGGGCGGCATTGATAAAACTCTTTTGCAGGCGTCGATTAATTTGGCGGAATTCAAACTTCGCGAGGCTGACTTCGGACTTGCGCCCAAAGGTTTGATTTACGGCTTGCGGCTTTTGAAGACGTGGCTTTACGGCGGCGACCCCAATGCTTATCTGCGCTACGAGGAGGATTTGGCGGCAATTAAGCGCGGACTTGACGAAAATTATTTCGAGGGCATTATCAAGAAATATTTCCTCGACAACCCGCACAAAGTTTTGATGACTCTTGCACCCGACAAAACTTTTGCAAAGAAACGCGACGCCGCTCAAGCCGCAAAGCTTGCCGAAATTAAATCGACTTTGACGCCCGCGCAGATTGAGGAAATCATTTCGACGACCGCCAAATTAAAACTCCGTCAACAGGCTCCCGATTCGCCCGAAGCTTTGAAGACAATTCCGATTTTGAAACGCGAAGACCTGCGCAAAGAGGCTGAACGTCTTCCGCTGCAATTCCGTGACTTGAGCGGCACGAGGATTCTTTTCAGCAACATCGAGACGCACGGCATAATTTACTTGACGTTTTATTTCGACGCGCTGAAAGTTCCGCAGGATAAACTTTTCCACGCTTACCTTCTCACAAATCTTTTGGGCAACGTCGACACGAAAAAACATTCCTACGAGGAGCTGGCAATCCTCACAAATTTGAACGTCGGAGGCTTTGGTGCAAACCTTCGCGCAGATTCGGAAAACGGCAAGCCGAATTCTTTTGCGCCGCGCCTGAAAGTCTACGTCAAAGCTCTCAAGTCAAAGTTCGTTGAGATGAGTGAACTTCTTGCCGAAATTTTTAACGAAACCGTCTTCACGAACAAGAAACGCCTGCGCGAATTGATTGAGCAAGACCAATTGGCTTTCGAACTCAACTTGCAGAGCATGGCAACGACGATAATTTCCTCGCAACTTGCCTCTTACCAAACGAAAACCGGTGCTTACAACGCCGCCGCTCTTCTGCCGTACAACAAGTTCCTGAAAAATTTGCTTGCCGACTTCGACGCGAACTTCGATAATCTGGTTGACGACTTAAAAGACGTGTTAAATCGCCTCGTCAATCGCAACGGCTTGATTGTCAGCGTGACTTCAAACGACGAACTTTACAGAGAGTTCACGCCGCATCTTTACAAGTTGATTAAAAGCATTACCGTTGACGAATTTACCCGCGAGCATTATTCTTTCCCGTGCAAGCCGAAAAACGAAGGGCTTTATTCTCAAAGCCGCGTGCAATACGTCGGCAAGGGCGCGAACTTTATCGAACTCGGTCACGAATACAACGGCGCGTTGAATATTTTGGAAACGATTCTGCGCTACGAATACTTCTGGACAAAAATTCGCGTGCAGGGCGGAGCATACGGTGCCTTTGCAAGTTTCAATCGCAACGGTGCATTGTTCTTCGGCTCGTATCGCGACCCCAACCTCGTCAAGACGCTTGAGACTTTCGGCGGGACAGCTGACTTTCTAAAAAATTTTGACGTGAGCGACCGCGAAATGGACAAGTACATAATCGGCACGTTGAGCAAGATTGACAAGCCGTTGACGCCGTCGATTAAAGGACAGCTTGCCGCCGATTTTTGCTTGAGGAATATCACCTACGCCGACCGCCAAAAATCCCGCGATGAAATTCTCTCGGCGCGGCAGGAAGATATTCGCGCCCTATCGAAAACGGTTGAGGACTGCATGAATCAAAATAATCTTTGCGTCTTCGGCAACGAGGAAATTCTCAAGCAACACGCAGAAATTTTCGGCGAAATTAAAAATGCAATTAGTAATGCGTAATGCGCAATGCGCAATTAAAACCAAAATCATTACGCATTTCGCATTACGAATTATGCATTGCTTTTAGGAGGGCTTTACATGAAACAAATTCCGTTTAAGGGCTCGTGCGTCGCGATAGTTACACCTTTCGACGAAACGGGCGTGAACTTTTCCGAACTCGGACGCATAATTGACGACCAGATTAAAAATCACACGGATGCAATTTGTATCACGGGCACAACCGGCGAGGCGGCAACAATGAACGACGACGAACACAAAGCCGCGATTAAATTCACCGTCGAACACGTGGCGGGGCGCGTTCCCGTAATTGCCGGCACCGGTTCCAACGACACCGCCTACGCAATCGAACTCTCTCAATACGCGGAAAAAGTTGGCGTCGATGCCGTCTTGCTCGTCACGCCTTACTACAACAAATGCACTCAAGCCGGGCTTGCCGCTCACTATCTGAAAATCGCTGACAGCATAAATACCTCCGTGATTCTTTACAATGTGCCGGGGCGCACGGGCGTGGACATCAAGCCGGAAACTTACGCCAAACTTTCAAAGCACCCGCGCATTGTCGCTGCCAAAGAAGCTAACGGCGATTTGACTTCGATTTTGAGGACGCGCAAGCTTTGCGGAGACGACTTGGCAATTTATTCCGGCAACGACGACCAAATCATTCCGATTTTGTCACTCGGCGGCAGCGGAGTCATTTCCGTTCTCTCGAACGTTGCGCCCTATGACACTCACATGATTTGCCAAAACTATTTCGACGGAAAATTTGAGGAAGCCTCGCGTATGCAGATTGACTATTGCGATTTAATCGACGCGCTCTTTTGCGAAGTCAATCCCATTCCCGTCAAAGTCGCAATGCGTCTTTTGGGTTGGAACGTCGGCAAATTGCGCATGCCGCTTTGCGAACCCGAACCAAAACATCTCGAACAAATCAAAACTGCGCTGAAAGCTCACGGGTTATTGAAATGACCAAGTACGAAAAAGACATGCTCAAGTTTGAAGAATACGGTGCCGCCAGAAATGACGAAGGCAAATATCTCGTCTACGCCTTTTACGAGGGAGAAGCGGGCGGGCTTGCCTATTTTTTGGACGGCGAATATCGGCGCAGGCGAATTTTCACGAAGACTTTTTATCGCCTGCTTGAAGAGGGAAAAGCCGTGCGCATTGAACCCGACGAAGCCAAAACTTTGATAAAGGAGAAACGCTCATGAAAAAATTTTTTTCCGCATTGATAATGCTGGCGGTGTTCGTGACTTCCTCGATTGCATTTGCGGCGTTCGAGGAAACCATTGAGGAAGATGCAGACCTCGTTGCCGTGAAAAAAATGGCGGTCGCCTATCCCAACTACTACAAGACCGAAGAAGCCGAGCCCGAAATTTACGACTTCACAAAGGATATTTACAACGCGGGCAGATTCACTTCCAGCCGCGAAATTATTTCTTATGAAGACGTTGCCGCCGCCATTCGCCGCGATACCGGCATTGACATCTACTCTTTGGACGTGACCGAAGCCGAAAAAGTTTACAATCAATACGTGAGCCGCTATGCCGATTCTTACATTATAACGACCGTCACCAACAACTCAAAACGCCCGTGGCTTTTCTTCTACGTCTACAACGCCGCCGATTCCAAGCTCATGTACACCTACAGCATTCAGAGCAACGTCCTCGACAAGAGCGCAAAAGACTACGGCAAAGCAGCGGAAGAATTCTTCAAGCAATTCGACACGACCGCCAAGAAAAATATGACTAAGGAAGAACGCAAAGAGCTTGAGGAACGACAGAAGGCGGCGCGAATTTACAAGCGTCACGTCGATAAAGTGACTTACAAGACCGGCAAAGACAAACTCGACATGGTTCGCAAAAAATAATCTTACCGATAAAAAATAAAATCCCCTGCTTTCGTTGCGGGGGATTTTTTTTTGCTGTGTTGGTAAATTGCTTTTAAAGTGGTCAGTGGTCAGAAAAATTTCTATCAGCTAACCACTAGGGGCTGTTGGTAAATTCAAAAGCAACGGTTGGCGAAATAAAGCGTCTTTCTTTTTGCTACTTTTTCTTTGACGCTAACAAAGAAAAAGTAGGTTCAATAAACAAAAATCATTGAAACGCTTAATCGGAGCCGCCGTTTCAATTTACCAACACACCCTAACAGCTGCTTTTCGAATTTATCAACAGCTTCTAACTGCGGCGGAAAGAATTAATTTCGTCGGCAACAAATTCAACTTGCGTGCCGATAACAACTTGAATTGCATTGCCGCTTCGGAAGATGCCTTTGACTCCCGACGCCTGCAAAATTTTTTCGTCAACTTTGGCGGAATCTTTGACGGTCACTCGCAATCGCGTCGCGCAGTTGTCGACCGCCGAAAGATTTTCCTTGCCGCCCAAGCCTTTGACAATTTGTGCGGCGAATTCTTCCGTGTCAAGATTATCAAAGCCGGAAACTCCTTCGTCGTAGCGACCGAGCGTCGGCAAGTCAAAAGTCTCAATCACCCAGCTGAACACCAAATAATAAAATGTTCCGAAGACCAAACCCATCGGGATAATCAGTGCGGGGCGTGTGGAAATTCCCCAAGACAAAATCATATCGATAAAGCTCGGCGAAAAACCGAAGCCTATCAGAATTCCCGATTCGCAACAAAACCACATTGACACGCCGAACAAAAAGGCATGGAAGACGTAAAGCACCGGCGCGAGGAAGAGGAAGGAAAATTCAATCGGCTCGGTTATGCCCGTCAAAAATGAAGTCAACGCCATAGACATTAACGCGCCCGCAACTTTTTTTCGATTTTCGGGTTTGGCAGTGCGATACATTGCAAGCGCGACCGCCGGCAATCCGAACATCATTATCGGGAAGCCGCCGGACATAAAAATTCCCGCCTTCGGGTCTCCCGCAAAAAATCTGTTCAAGTCACCCGTCACGACAACGCCCGTTTCGGGAACCGTGTACGAGCCGAAGACAAACCAAATCAAGTCGTTCAAAATGTGGTGGAGCCCCAAAGGTATCAGCGCGCGATTGCATACGCCGTAAACAAAAGTTCCGAAGCCGCCCAAGCTTATGAGCAATTCGCCGAAAGAATTAATCGCGTGTTGAATCGGCGGCCAAATGAATCCGAAGACAATCGCAAGACCAATCGCCGCGAAGGAAGTTACAATCGGGACAAAACGCCTGCCGCCGAAGAAAGCAAGAAATTCTGGCAGACGGATTTTATAGAAGCGATTGTATAAAAATCCCGCCGTCAAACCGCTGACAATGCCGGCAAGAAATCCCATGTCAAGTTCGGGGTCAATTACCTTTAATGACTCGTTCAAAATTGTGCAAGCGATAAAACCCGCCAAGCCCGCCACGCCGTTATTATGCGTGTCTTTTGTGAGCCCGAAGGCGATACCTATTGCAAAAATTGTCGGCAAGTTATCGAAGGCCACTCCGCCTGCCTTTGCGATTAGCGGGATGTCAAGCAAGTCGGGCGAGCCGAAACGCAAGAGCAGTGCCGCCACCGGCAAAATCGCTACGGGTGTCATTAATGCTTTACCGACACCCTGCAAATCCTCAAACCGTATCAAACGAAATCCTCCTTCAGATAACTTCAAAACTAAACCGCCCCCAAAATTTGAGAGCGGTTTTTTTCGGTCGAAATTAAGTTAAAAATTTTTTGCTTATGCAATTGCCATGATGGCTGCCGCAGAGCCTTCGGAGCCGAGAACGTTTTTAATCTTGTGGGCGACGAGTTCTTTGATGTAGTTGCGAGCGGGAGTGAGGTATTGACGCGGGTCAAAGTGTTCGGGGAATTGGTCGAAGTGTTCGCGGATACCTGCAGTCATTGCAAGACGGAGGTCGGAGTCGATGTTGATTTTGCAAACAGCGGATTTTGCTGCTTTGCGGAGTTGGTCTTCGGGGATGCCGACTGCGTCTTTAAGTTTGCCGCCGTGCTCGTTGATAATCTTGACGTATTTCGGAATGACCGAAGATGCGCCGTGAAGAACAATCGGGAAGCCCGGGATTTGTTTTTCGATCTCGGCGAGGATGTCAAAGCGAAGTTCGGGCGGCTCAAGAACGCCGGTTTCGGGATTGCGGGTGCATTGTTCGGGTGTGAATTTGAATGCGCCGTGGCTGGTGCCGATAGCGATGGCGAGAGAATCGCAACCTGTCTTGGAGACGAATTCGACGACTTCTTCGGGTTTGGTGTAGTGAGCTTTGTCGGCGTCAACGCTGACATCATCCTCGACGCCTGCGAGCTGACCAAGTTCCGCCTCAACCATTACGCCGTGAGCATGTGCGTATTCGACAACTTCTTTGGTCTTCTCAATGTTTTCCTCGAAGGGATAGTGCGAGCCGTCGAACATGACGGAGGTGAAGCCGCCGTCGATGCAGGACTTACAAGTTGCGAAATCCGGACCGTGATCGAGATGCAGAGCAATCGGAATGTCGTTGACTTCGAGAGCTGCGCGGACGAGGTGAACAAGATATTGATGGTTTGCATATTTACGTGCGCCGGCGGAGCATTGAAGAATGACGGGCGATTGGAGTTCGGCAGCGGCACTGGTGATGCCCTGAACGATTTCCATGTTGTTGACGTTGAACGCGCCGATTGCGAATTGACCCTCGTGAGCCTTCTTGAACATAGCTTTGGTTGTGATTAACGGCATTTAGCATACCTCCTAAAAATTTATTCACATATATTCGCGGGGCTTGCACCCCTCCTAAACAACGTTTGTATTTTAACATATCGGCGGGCAAAGTTGCAACAATCAATCAAAAATTTTTTGACAATTCAAGCCCTCCATTTTCAGGTTTCAACTTTCTAACCACTAACCACTAAATTAATCAACATGAACAGAAAAAAAATTACGTGAACCGCCGCAATCGCGATTATCGCACGAATTCCCCAACGTAAAAATTTCATAAAAAGTCCTCCTTATTCAAGTCGTTTGAAATCAATAGAAAACTTCCTGCAAACACAAACCTTGAGCGGGAGCAGTCGCGGGAACGAGGCTTCTGTCGCGGGCGTCGAAAATTTTTTTGAAGTCGTGGAGGCTTATTTTTTTTCTGCCGACAGCAACCGTCAACGCAACGATATTTCGCGCCATGTGATACAAAAATCCGTCGGCGTGAATTTTTATCGTCAAGCAGTCTCCGCCGAAAAGTTTTTCCTCAAAAATTTCCGCCGCAAAAATCGTTCGGACAGGATTTCTTTGCACATTGCTTACCGCTTTGAAAGTCGTAAAATCATGCGTGCCGATTAAAACTTTCAAAGCCTCGCGCATTGCCTCAACGTCAAGCGGGCGGAAAATGTGCCAAGCGAATCGATTAACAAAAGGATTGGTCGCCGCGCCGCGCAGAATCCGATAGAAATAAATTTTGCTCTTCGCGCCGTGCAATGCGCTGAAATTTTTGTCGACTTCCCGCGCCTCGCGAACGACAATATCATTCGGCAAAACCGTGCCGGCAGCAAGAGGAATTTTTTCAACGTCAATTCTTCCGTCGGTGAAAAAATTTACGACTTGCCCGAAAGCATGAACGCCCGCGTCCGTTCGACCCGCCGCCGCCAATTCTATTTTGTCGCCGAAAATTTTTTCAAGCCGCTCTTCCAAAATATTTTGCACGGCGATTCGCGGAGGGCTTTGCCATTGAAAGCCGTTGTAATTCGTTCCGTCATAAGCGACCGTCAACGCGATGTTCCGCCGCCGAAGTTTCAATTCAGCTTTGTGTTCCGAACGCATAACTCAATCCTCCTATCGCTGCACAAATTAAAATCACGAACGCCGCCGCGAAATAATCCGAATTTTTTAAGCGCAACTGTTTCATGTGAGTTCGTCCTTCGCCGCCGCGATAGCAACGAGCCTCCATTGCCATTGCCAAATCTTCCGCCCGCCGAAAACTTGAAAGGAAGAGCGGAACCAATATCGGAACCATTGCCTGCAATTTTTTCATGAAGCCGCCCGATTCGAAGTCAAGCCCGCGAGATTTTTGCGCCTTGATAATTTTATCCGTCTCTTCAAGCAGTGTCGGCACGAATCGAATTGCTATCGTCATCATCATTGCCAATTCGTGAGAGGGCACTCCGATTTTTTTCAGCGGCGACAAAAGTTTTTCCGTTGCGTCGGTGAGCTTGAGCGGCGAGGTCGTGAACGTCAGCAAACTTGACAGGACAATCAGCAAGACCAATCGCAAACTTATTCTTATTCCGTAAATGATTCCCTCCGTCGTCACTTTGAAGACGTAAATTTTCGCGAGGACTTCTCCGTCGTGGCTTACGAAGTGAATCAGCAGCGTGAACAAAATTATCCAAGCGAGCGGTTTGACGGATTTTAAGACGGTCAGAGGAGGAACTTTCGACAAAAAAATTAATCCCGCCGTCAAAATCATCAACGCGAAGTAAGCCGCCCAACCTTGCGCCGCGAAAATCAAAATTATCAGCACGAACAACGAAATTATTTTTGTGCGCGGGTCGAGCCTGTGTAAAATTGATTGACCGGGAAAAAATTGTCCGAGTGTTATATCTTGCAACATTTATCAAACGTCCTCGCGGTGCATTATCGGCAACTCTTTGATTCGCAAATGATTTTTCATGAGCCAAACCGTAAATAATCTTTCGCAAAAAAATCCCGCAACTCGCGAATAATCATGACCCATTTCGCCGAGAGATTTTCCGTTGGCTTCTATCTTGTCACGCATTTCTTCCGTTGCTTCGATTATAAATGAAAAGAGCCATTCGCAGTAAGCGTTGAAAATATTTCGGCGTGTCACGTGAACGGCGGCAGGAAAAATTATAAAGCCGTTAATCACGTCGTCGAAGGCGTCGAGATAATCGGGTTGAGTTCGAATCAAATGAGAGCGAACAATTCTTTCGGCAACACGAACCAAATCGGGCTGTCCCGTCGACAAAATCATTGTTTCAAGTTGCGTGCGGTCTGTGAATCCTTCATTTTGAACGATAATATCATAATCGCGAAGGAGAGATAAAATTTCTTCCGCGCTTAAAATTTTTTCCGCGTCGAAATTTTTTTGCGTCATGTTGCTCGTGAAGAAGCGGCGGTAATGACAAAAGCCCGTGTGCGTGTGCGAAGTGTTTTTCCAAATCCAGTAGAGCGCGGTGACCTCGTCGAGAAAAGGATTGAGCCGGCTGATATTTTCTCCGGTATCGTCGCCCGCGTAGCCGAAATCTTTTTTTGCAAGAGCGTGCCCCGCGTGAATAAATTTGTAACCTTCGGGCAGGGCGGAAAGTTTTGCGTCCTTGTGAGTGACAACGTAAACTCCGACATCTGCGGGCGGCATAATTTTTTCAATCAAACACCATGCGCCGTTCGCCGTCTTGAAAACTTTAACCTGCGCGAAAATATTTTGATTAGCCGCGAGCCAACTTTCAAGCGCGGAATTTTTTCTGACGAAGGCAAAAATTTTTTCGGTCGAAGCGTCCGTTTCAATCAGCACGTCGATAAATTCTTCGGGCGTTCGTTCGTTGCTTAAGATAAGCGCGTCGAAGTGATGAAACTTGCATTCTTCGAAGGCGCGATAAATTTTTCCGTAAACATTTTCATAAATCGGATAAAGATTTTCGGCAATGCAATCAAGCTCAACTTTCAAATAACATTTTGTGCGAAAATTACTCTTGCCGAAGAAACAATCGAAGTCGAGCACGCGCTTCGAAAATTTTTCGCGGTTGAGCAAGGCGATAATGAATTCTAAAATATCGCAAGAAAAAAAGCCGTCACGATTTATTTTGGCAAAGCCTTCGACGGACATACTCTGCCAATGCTTCGGAAATTTTTTAAGGTAATCGTAAAGCTCCGCGTCGTCGGTGAAAATCAAATACTCCGCCGTGTTTTCAAGCAGATTTTTTATGTCCTCTGCCGTAAAATTTTTTTCTTTAAAATCAATCTGCCCGACAACTTCGGCGGGTCTGTCGATTTTTTTTCGGAACGCCTCGACATCGCCGCAAACCAACACGCGAGGCACATACTTCGCCATGAAAATTCCTCCTTGTCAGCTGTCAGCTGTTAGTGGTTAGCGGTTAAAATTCTAACAGCTAAATTCATTGACAGAATAAAAAATTTTTACTAAAGTGTACTCCGCGGCGATGAAATATTCAAATAAATTTTAAGGAGATGTTTCCATGAATGATTTTATTTTCGACCTGCAAAGGTTCGCGACAACTGAAATCAAAAAGGACAACTCTACTACGATTGACGGCGTGACTTACACCGCAGTTGAAGACGCTGTTCTTAATCTCGACTCTGATAACAAGGTTTCGGGCGTTGCAAGCGGCTCCGTTCAAGCGGTCGTGGCGGGTGCGGAAAATTCTCCGACTGTCACTTTTGATACCTCCGACGGCGCGATTGATTTCACTGCAACCGGCGACGGCTCTGTCCTAACTGTCAAGCAACTTTTCCCGATTGAATTTATCGGCGGCTCCTTTACTTACAAAGGAAACATCATTGATATAAGTAAAGGTTCCGACCTCGCCATTGTCAATCAAAATGAAAATTACAGTTTGCGCAATGAAAATCATTTTGAATATGATTCCCGGTACATTTTTACAGACTCCTCCATGACTTCCGACAGCAAACAGGTCACCGGCAAATTTATCTTGACCGACGGCACCGTTACCAGAGAATTGAACTTGAAACAGCTTGGCAAGGTTATTAACAACTTCGCCGAACGCGGCTTTACTCTTGCACAAGGTTCAAGCGAGGTTTTAACGATAGGCAGCTATACTTTGACCGCCACCGCTGCCGACGACGACGCAGGCTTGAATATCTCTCTTGGCAAAGACGGCATAACGCTTGTTCCGAATCAAGGCGACGGCACGCTTAACGTGGCACTCACGCGCGGCGACACCGAAATTATTTCGGGCGTTTTGGAATGTTCGAGCGGTTCAATAACTCTCGGCTATGACCACGCCGTCACCTTCGCGAAAGATACGACCTTCGATTTCACTTGGAACAACAATTATGTTTTCACTGTATCCACGAACGACAAAGCAACTACCAATGTCGAATTGACAAGTGACGGAAAAATTTTATTCACGCCCGGCAGCAATGACGGCGGTTTAAATATTTCCTTAACCAAAAGCGACGAAACCGTTTTCGACGGCGAATTGAATATCACTAACGGCTCAATTTCTTTCGACCCCGCCGAGCAAAAGTTTTCCTTCACCCAAGGCACAAAGATTGCTCTCACGATGGGTGGCGGTTCACAGGAAATTGATTTTGAAATTGCCGACAAAGACGCAAGCTTTAAAGTCGAGGCGGACGGAAGCGGCAACTTTACAATCACGCCCGACGAAAACGACGGCTCCATTGACGTTACTCTCAAACAAAACGACGAAACCATTTTCCAAAATAATTTAAGCGTCAACGGCCCGATGATTTTCAATCCCGCAACGCAATTGCTCACCTTAAAGGACGGCACGACAGTTTCTGTCACGTTCAACGATTACACACTCACTGCCACTGCCGACGGCGACGCTGCAAGTACAATTTCTTTGACATCGGACGGAATTTCTATCACGCCCGACACGACCGACAAAGGCAAATTGAAACTCACACTTACCGGCACTTCAAGCGGCTCCTTGTCTGCCGACATTGAAATTTTGAGCGGCGGCTTCCTCTTCGGCACGGACGGGGCTTTAACCGTCACGAAAGGCACCGAATTGCAAATCGATTTCGGAAATGATTACATTGTCAATTTCAAGGCGACTGACAAGGCGGGCGGCGTAATTTCTATCGGCACTGACGGGATAACTTTCGCGCCCAACTCCGATGAAGAAGACGGCGGCTTGCAGCTCACAGTCAAACGTGGCGACGATACGCGCACTGCCTCACTCGACGTTACAGGCTCTGTCACTTACAAACTCGACGGCACCATTTCTTTGACCAAAGGCACCGTTGTTAAAAATGTTTTTGACGACGGAAATATTTTGACGATAACCGCCAACACCGACGCAAGCGGCTCAATCCTCTTTAATCCTCAAACAGGCTTGACGATTAACCCGAAGACAGCCGACGCGCTGACAGCCACCTTGACGACCGGCGATTTGGAAGTTGCAAAGTTCACGTCGATTGACGGCTCAATCACTTACAGTAACGGCATTGTCACGGCTGGCAAAGGCACTTCAGCTAATCTGCGCGTTTATGACACTTGGGACACTAAGTTAAGCACGAGCGGCGGCACTTCCTCCATTCAATTTACTGACGACAGAACAATTTACACCGCAAACGACGGCGCGACTTTTGTATTGGATTATCTCGACGACACGACGCTGGAAATTCAGAACGGCTCGTTTACCGATATTTACGCAACCGAAACTTCAGACGCAATAGAACTTGTGTCCGTAGGCTCGACCTTCAAAGCCAACGACGAGGAATTTGTTTTCACGCTTGAGAAGGCGGGCGACTATACGCTTAACGGCATTGACGTCACCACGAGCGAAGACAATACCAAAGTCGTGCTTGGCGGCGATTATGATACCGTTCAATTTGCGGCGGACGCAGGCATAACAGTTTCAGCGACAGAGGATAAAGGCTTCCGATTTAAAATTGGCGACGACGGCACGATTACCATAACCCCGACTGACAGCGGCGACTTCGGAGTAAGCAGCGGCTCTATAACTTTCGGCGACGGACAAGCTGCCATTGCTAAAGGTACGACGATTTCAATGACGACGAACGATAGGGTTGCTACGTTCACTGCCGATAAAGATATATCTGTATCGTCAAAAATCGAAGATGATATTTATTATCTTACGCTTGATGAGGCGACCGCCGATGTTACCATTGCTCAAGACGATAAAACGATTTTGGCGGGCGAAATGGTAATCGACGGCGTGTTCAGCTATCGACCCGAAACGGGCACTTACGGCTTGACGGGCGCGAACTCTTCACACGGCGACGGCAACAATACTTCCTTGCAATTCACGACGGAAGGACCAACCGGCACTTACACTTTCAAGGCGGAGACGAACGACACGACCGTTGTTTTTGTCCCGACATTCAGCGACGGCAAATTTGAAGTCAACTTCCCGAACGAAAATAAACAAGCGATGAAATTCACCGTCAGCAAAGACGGAGAAGAGGTTTTTGCAAATAATGTAGCTGTCAACGGCACGGTCGGCTTCGACACTGCTAAGCATGAACTTTCCTTGACAAAAGACACCGTCTTGACACTCACGCAGGGCAATAACTCGATAGAAATTACTGCACTTGCTGACGCGGGCGGCAAGTTGAATATAGTTGACGGCGGCTTGAGATTTGCTCCGAATGAAAATGACGGCGCACTTGAATTGAATTTCGTTTCCGCTAACCGCAAAGCAAACATCGACGTGACGGGCGCGATTGACTTCGGCGAAGGCGGCAAAATTTCTCTCGAAAAAGACACCGTTGTCAATTTCACTTGGGAAGACGACGGGACAAAGCTTAAATTGACATCCAAAGGCTCGACCGGCTCAATCGGCATGGACGATAAGGGAATCAAAATCACTTCCGAAGACGAAAACCTTACCATTGACTTGACGACTGCAACGGGCTACTCAACGACGGTTTCAAGTATTCAAGGCACCATTTACTATAACGCGGGCTCCGTCATAATTGAGGAAGGCACCTCCCTCACGGGCACGGGCTCAATCAACGGTCAAGCTGTTGATGTCACGTTGGAAGCACAAGGCGGCGACGGTTCTCTTACTTTCGGTGCGACAGGCATGACTTACGCCGCGGGTACAGGCGCGCTAAAAGTCATCTTAACATCCTCAAGCGGCGAGGAAAGCACTTTCACTGTCAACAGCGGCTCCGTATTTATCGGCAGCAACACTTTCAAAATCGCTGAAGGCACCGACCTTGCCACAGACTTGAAAGATTTTGTCCCCGCGCTCAACTTCACGACTCAAAAGGCGGGCACTTACACAATCAACGGTCAAAAAATCACAACTTCCACTGCGAATTTGGCATTGACGGCGACAGATGATTACATGACCTTCAAGACGAGCGACGACGTTGTTAAATATGACGGTATGACTTTCGCGGGCGCAGGCAATGTTTCACTCACAAACGACGGTGTAGTTTTGGGTGCGGGCGTCGAGGCTTCCGGCTTTGAAAAAGATAAAACGTTTATCTTGGCTGAGGCAGGCAACGTTACTGCAGACGCCAAGATTTTTGAACTGACAGAAGATGTCCCGACGGGTATCAGCGTCAAAGGCGCGCAAGACGGTTTCATTTTCAGCCGCACGACCACCGCTGAAAGTGAAGCGCGTCTCGGTGTGGAGCCGCCCGAAATCGGCAAAGTCTTCACTGAAGAATTTTACCTCACCAATGACGACAGCTACCGCATTCAAACTGACTTGCTCGGCTTGCAAAAAATTATCGGCGTATCGGCTCCTTCCACCGTCAATGCCGATGCCATTTTCGACGGCGAAAAAACTTATTCTATATTCGATATTGTCACGGATGAAGAAGGCACCTTCAATATTGCCGGAAAAACTTACTCAATCAGCGGCGACTCTGAAGTAGAGATAAAGTCGCGCTTTGAAAACGGTCAAGCTTCTGTCTTGGCTTTCAACGAATTGAGCGGCACGGTCAGCGGCGATTTCACTGCCTCTCAAGTTTCTGTCAACGGCTCCGCATTGGGTGTGCAACCTATCGACGATACTTTGATTTCAATCGCGGCGGACGAAAACGGCTTTGAAGTTTCAGGGCTTGATGACAGCTCACTTTTGAGCGTTTCGGCTACAGATACTTACATTGTCAACGGCACGACGATTAATGCCAACGCGGGAGATTATATTGCCGGTGGCGGCGAAAATGTCGCTTACCTTTTAGCCATGAACAACGACACAGTCGTAACCGGCACCGAGTTTAACGATTACCTTGCCAATCACGGCACAAACGTCACGATAAACGCGCTCGGCGGCAGCGATACTGTTATGAATTACGGCACCGCCGGCGTTACAGTGAACGCGGGCACAGGTAACGATTTCATTTTCAACGTCGCACGAGTCGATTCGGAAACGGGCAAAGTTATATCAAGTCCCGATAATGTTTCAATCACCGGCGGCACGGGCAATGATTATATTGCCGCGGAAGGTTCTCTCGTCACGATTACCGGCGGCGCGGGCAAAGATACGATTGTCTCTGACGGCGACTCTGCCTCCATTGACGCCGGCAAAGGCAATGACAGCATTGAAGTTAACGGCGATAACGCTTCAGTGAACGCGGGCGCAGGCTCCAATCAAATTAAAATTTCCGGCAAAAACGAAGTAATTCTTCTCAAAGGTCGAACCTCTGTCGAAGGATTCAACACAGGTTTTGGCGACGGCTCCGACACGATTTATATCAAACCCGAAAACGACCCTGCAGGCGTCGAATTCTTAGAGGGCGGCTTGACTTTCGGCAACTCCACTGCAAGCTTGACACTTAGCGACGTGAAAAACACTGCCAAAGTAAACCTCTTCCACGAGAACAGAGACATGTTGAATAAGGGCGTATTCATCGCCGCAGGTGAATGGTACAGCGTCGAGAGCTCCGACTTATCCGTCAACAGCGGCGAGGAAGTTTATTTCGTAGGCACCGCCGCCGACCCCAAAGCAGGCGTAGACTTCAGCGGCATAACTGCAGATCTCAACGTAACTATGGATACCGCTTACATTGACAGCGAAGAATATGTAGAAGGAACTCCATTTTGGGTTAATGGCGTCTACTCGATAAAGGGCGGCGCGGGCAACACGACGATTATCGGCTCGAAAAAGGACGACACGATTTTGGCAGGCACCGGCTCAACCACAATCGACGCACGCGAAGGCTCCAATCAAATAAAACTTTCAGACGACAGTAACGACGTAATTGTTTTCAACGGACAAACGACAGTCGAAGGATTCAAGACGGGCTTCGGCGAAGGCGCGGACACAATTTATATCCCCGAAGAATATCCCGGTGTCGATTACAAAAACGGCGTCTTGACTTTCTACGACGATACAAATTCTTTGACGTTTAAAGATATCACCTCCACCGCGCAAATCACTACATACTACGCGGCGAACGGCACAACCGATAAACAAGTTTACATTGCTGACAACGAATGGTACAAGGTCACGGACGGCGAGGCTCAATATTACATCGGCGCGACGGCAAGTAAAAATCACGGTATAGACTTCAGCGGCATCACTCGTTCAATCAACGCTACGCTTGATACCGCTGACGAGGCGAACGATGAATCCACTTGGATTAACAACGTGTATTCGATACGCGGCGGCGACGGACTGACCACAATCACCGGCTCGGAAAAAAGCGATACGATTATCAGCGGCACGGGCGAAACCACTATCAACGCGGCGGGCGGCGACGATTTAATTTCTTTGAGCGGCAGCGCGGCTCTTATCAATTACGCGGAAGGCGACGGCAACGATTCGATTTATGGTTTCGATTCAAAAGCGACACTTTCAATCGGCGACAACATATATTCAACGCAAGTGAGCGGCAACGATTTGATTATCACAATCGGCGAAAGCAAACTCACTTTGGTTGACGGCGCAAAATTGGATAACCCGAACATCGCCTCGACCAATTCTGTTGTGAGGCTGGTTGAAAATCTTTTGAAACGCACGGCGGCAGGTTATCCCGTAATAGCGGGAGCACTCTTCCCTGAGGCAACTTTCGACGAGCCGACCAATTACGCCGCAAAAGATAATTGGAGCATTAAGTCTGCTGACGATTTGGAACTGCACGGCGTCTGCTACACGCCCGAAAATTCAAGTGACAAATGGGTTGTGCTGGTTCACGGCTACGGGCAAAGGCTTCAGGCTATGTATCCTTTCGCGGCTTTTTATCTCGCCAATAATTATAACGTTTTGATGATTGACCAACGCGCCGCAGGTGAATCCGAAGGTACTTGGTTGACGATGGGTGCCGCCGAAAGTCAAGACGTTGCCCTTTGGACGCAGGAAATTGCCGAAAGATATCCAAATGCCAAGATAACTTTGCACGGCGTTTCAATGGGTTCGGCAACCGTAATGCTGGCAGCTGCCCGTTCGGACACCGTAAATGTAACTTCACTTATTGAAGATTGCGGCTACAGCTCCGTTATGGAACTTTTTGCCCTGCTCAACGAAGCTTACGGCATTGGAGCAACGCCTCAAGAAGTTAAGGATTTGGATCCTGTGGGCTACGGCATGACGGGCTATTATTTGCACAACGCCGCCCCGATTGATTCAATTTCTTCCGCAAAAATGCCGACGATGTTTATTTCGGGTGACGACGACGGTGTTGTCCCGGTCACTATGCTCGGCGAACTTTACGACAAGTCGGGTGCAGATGTCAAAGAAAAATTTATCGTCGAAGGCGCAGGTCACGCACAAGCCGGCTTGAATGACTCCGTCGGGTACAGCAACGCCGTGTTCAGATTCATTGCCGAAGCAAACGGTGAAGGTTGGGAAACCGAAAACATTTTCGACAATATTTCTCTGCGCGGCACCAAATACAATGACACGATATCAAACGGCGGCGAAAACGTCACAATCGACACAGGCGACGGCGACGATTATATTTCCAACATTGCCGATAATGTTTCAATCGACGCGGGCGCAGGCAACGATACGATTTACAATCACGCCGACAATATCACTATCGACGCAGGCGACGGCAACGATTCAATCAGCAACAACAGCGATAATGTCGTGTTCATTTGGAGCGGCGGCGACGATACAATCGACGGCTTCAAAGAGGATTCCGTGCTTTCAATCGGCAGTGCTTATTCCACGCAACAAAGCGGCGATGATGTCATTGTCACAGTGGGCGATAATACCGTTGTTTTGACGGGCACAAGCTCTTTGGACAATTTGGACATTATCGGCGAGGACGGCTCCACTTTCATAAACTACAACGATAACTCTTTGGTCAGCGGCACCACCGGCAACGATTCGATAATCAACTACGGCACCAACTCGACGATTCAAGCCAAAGGCGGCATGGATACGATTTACAATGAAGCTGCCAATTCGATAATCGACGCAGGCGACGGCTCCGACTCCATTTCCAATTCGCAAGCTGATAATGTTTCAATCAGCGCAGGCAAAGGCTTAGATACCATTATCAACGAGCACGCCTACAACGTCACTCTCGACGGCGGCAACGGCAATGACAAAATTATCGTCAGACGCGGCGACCACACGACCATTTACGGCGGCGCAGGCAACGACACCATTTTGGGCGAAACTGTGGACAGCGAATCCTCTACTTGGGCAATGGGCGGCTATGCAAACATTGACGGCGGCAACGGCGACGATTACATTAATCCTGTCTTCAGCGATTCGGCGTCAATCTTCGGCGGCGAAGGCAACGACACAATCATTAACGAAGGCGACGACTCAACACTCAACGGCGGCGCGGGTAACGATATTATCAGTCTGCACGGCGCGTCTTTGGAAAACAATGTCATTAAATATGAAGTCGGCGAAGGTAACGATACAATCTTCGGCTTCAATGAAACTTCCAAGTTGAGCATAACGGCAGGCACGGAATATTCGACGGTCGTCAGCGGCGAAGACGTGATTGTTAATGTCGGGTCGAATAAAATCACAATCGCGGACGGCGCAGGCTTATCGACTGTCAACATAACCAACGAAGAAACAAAAGCCCTTAACACCGCCAACACCGTCGACAACACTCTAATCACGGGCACGGAGCTTGCCGATACAATCAATAACGCAGGCGAAGAAGTCACAATCAAAGCTATGGCAGGCAACGATTCGATTGTCTCAAGCGGCTCTGAAGGTTCCTTGAACGGCGGCGCAGGCGATGATATTCTTGAAAACAGCGGCAACAATTCCACACTGCTGGGCGAATACGGCAACGATAAACTTACAAACAACGGCGACGAGGTTTTAATCAGCGGCGGCTACGGCAATGACACGATTTCAAACAGCGGCGACTTTGTCTCGATAAACGGAGGCAGCGGCAACAATTTAATTGAAAACACGGGCGACAATGTCTTTATCAGCATGAACGGCGGGCTCGATACCATTTACGGCTTCAGTGAAAATTCGACGCTCTCACTTTCCTCCGACGATTACGAAACTCTCTACGGCGGAAAAGATATTATCGTTTCCGTCGGCAACGACTTTGCGCTTTTGAAAAATGCCTTCTACATGAACGACAGCCTCAACATAAACGGCAAAACGATTGAAGTTACAGACAAAGTGCTTTACTTGTTGCCCGGCGACGACGCGGCTCAAATCGGCAGGAGCAATGTCAGCATAGTCAGCGGCGACGGCGACGACCAAATTTCTTTGACGAGCGACGCGAAAAACAATGTGATTCAATACGAGTCGGGCAGCGGCAACGATACGATTTACGGCTACAACGACTCAACGAGAATTTCAATTTCGGGCGATTATACATTCGTGAAAGACGGCGACGACGTTATTTTTAAAGTCGGCAACGAATCAATCACTGTGGTTGACGGCGGCAACGTAATGGATTTGGATTTTGAAGACGGCGAATCAATTGTTTTGACTGAAGCAGGCGCGGTCACGGTCGAAGGCAAAGTCTTTGAGCTTACAAAGAAAGTTCCCGACGGCGTGACAATCACGGGCACTCAAGACGGTTTCACTTCAAGTGTAACTGAAGACGGA
>JAFXTD010000003.1 GCA_017535925.1 Selenomonadaceae bacterium
TGCACTTCATAAATTTTTATTCCGTCAATCGATTTCAAAATCGCGGCAAGGGAGGCTTCTTCAAAAATTTTAAAGCGGTCGTCGGAAAATTTTTCAAGCAGATAATGACTCAAGGCTCGGCAAGTCAAAGCCGTTTCCAAGGCAGAAATTTCGTCGGCGGCAAATTGCGACAAAGTTTTTATCAAAGCCTGCGTCACTCGGTTGAGTCTTTGCTCGTTATCGGCAAGGGAAAAATTTTCTGCGCGGGCGTCACGATAATTTAAAATGCCGTCGTCGAATTCGTCGTTGCGGTCGTATCGTTTAAAAGTACCTTCAGAATAAGATTTGCTTGGAGCATCTGCTCTGCCGCGTTCCATTTTTTTACTTTTAAATTCTTCAAAAGACTTTGTGTAATAATGATTGACTGCAATTTTTTCAACGGATACAGGGGTGCTGAAAAATAAAGGAACTTTCTTTCCGTCTTCGTTAATGGAATATTTCCCCTCAAAAAAAAATGAATTGTGGGCATTGGCTATTACAGTTGCCATGCGCGGATTGATGATGGTTTTAACGTGAGGATTGCCTCCGACAGGTTGCGAATATAAAGTAAAATTCCAATCGTGAGGTGCGCGGCGCGTGAATTGCTCAAGCACACCTTTTGAATAATCTGCCTTATCTTGACCGTTCGAGCCGAAGATTTGCCAATTAATCGATAAGCCCTCTGCATTCGAATCTTGCAATAAAATTTCGTCGACGACCTCAATGATACTCCGATTGCTTTTCGGGAAAATAAATTCGTCACCGTCAATGAACGCCATGTATCGGCATTGAAATTTAAATCTTTTGACGGCATCGTTGTAAGCAACATATTGCATTGCCTTGCCGGAAAAAGGAAAATAATCGACAAGACCCGCCTCGACATAGGGCTTGGCGACTTCGGCTTGATTGTCGGTTGAGTCGTTGTCGTAGAGATAAAAATGGTCGGCACCTGCAAGCAAATGATAATCAAGCCACTCTTTGAGGTAATGACCTTCGTTTTTGAGAATGGCAACAACCGCCAAATTATGAAGGAATAAATTTTTGTCGACAGCCAAAGAAATCTCCTCCTTAAATGTTTTTCAAGAGGCGGCGTAAGTTATCCATTTCTTTGAAGTCTCTCCAAAATTCGTTTTGACGCATGAAGTCCATCGTCTGCGAAATGATTTGAATCACCGCGTATTTCAATTCTTTGACGGCGGGATAAGGCAAGCTTAAAAGATTCGGAAGTTCACTCAACAAGAGTTGCACTTCATAAATTTTTATTCCGTCAATCGATTTCAAAATCGCGGCAAGGGAGGCTTCTTCAAAAATTTTAAAGCGGTCGTCGGAAAATTTTTCAAGCAGATAATGACTCAAGGCTCGGCAAGTCAAAGCCGTTTCCAAGTCAGAAATTTCGTCGGCGGCAAATTGCGACAAAGTTTTTATCAAAGCCTGCGTTACTCGGTTGAGTCTTTGCTCGTTATCGGCAAGGGAAAAATTTTCTGCGCGGGCGTCACGATATTTCAAAATGCTGTCGTCTAAAACCTCGTTGCGGTCGTACATGTCAAACCATGACGAATCAAGGTAATTGCTTTTTTTGCTTGTTCGACCTTTAGAAATTTTTTTGCAATGTTCCTCGCGGCTCTTCACGTTGTAATGATTGAGAACAATTTTTTCAGCCGTGACAGGCTCGTTGCAATAAGAATCGACGCGCCCGCCGACTTCGTTTATCGAATAATTACCTTCAAAGAAAATCGGGAAATGGGCACTGGTGAAAAAATTTATCTTGCGAGGATTTGCAACGGTCTTGACTTGAGCATTGCCTCCGGAAATCGTTCGACCGGGCAGAGGCACAATCCAATCGCTTTGAGCGCGCCGAGTAAATCTTTCCAAGACGCCGCGAGAATAATCCGCTGTCTCCAGTCCGCTTGAGCCGAAGCATTGCCAATTAATCGCCAAGCCCGCAGCATTCGAATCTTGCAATAAAATTTCGTCGACGACCTCAACGACACTCCGATTGCTTTTCGGGAAAATAAATTCGTCCAAGTCAATGAACGCCATGTATTGACATTCGAAACAATGTTCTTGAACGGCTTCATCATAGACCGCAAATTGCATGGATTCGCCCGGCAGAAATTTGCTCGTTACCAAATTTGCCTCGGCATACGGCGCGATGATTTCGTTGTAATTATCGGTTGAGCCGTTGTCATAAAGATAAAAGTGGTCGACGCCCGCCAACAGGTGATAGTCGAGCCACTCTTTAAGGTAATGTCCTTCATTTTTTAAAATCGCCGTAATTGCCAAATGATAGAGAAACAAATTTTTATCGACTGCCAAAAAATTTCACTCCAATTATCTCCGCTTGCGAAGAACCGACTCAATGAATCCCAATCCGTTTTCCGTGAAGTTCGGTTTTTTGACATGCCCCGCCGCAGAAGATTTATTGATTTCACTGACAACCGCAAAGTCACGCGTCTCCGTCATGATTATCACGGGAATGCTTCGCAGTTTAGGATTGTTGTTGACCAGCGACAAAAATTTCAGCCCGTTAATGAACGGCATATCCAAGCTGACAAGCACCAAGTCCGCGCCGTTATTTTCCAAAAGCCTCATGCCTTCCGCCGCGCTTTGAGCCGAAGTTATTTCGCAAGGCAGACGATTTTGAAGAGATTCCCTCTCTTGCCTAAGGTCGAAAATATCATCGTCAATCAGCAAAATGCGGAAGGAACTCTTCGACGAAGTTTCAACGGTTGCGGCAGGCTTGGCGGGTTTGGCGGTCGAAAGTGCGGGTTCTTCCTTGCCCGTTATCAATTTGTTGACACGCCCGACGAGGTCTTTGGGGGAACAAGGCTTTGAAACATAATCTTGCACGCCCAACGAAAAAACATCCGAAACAATTTCACGGCGCGTCGAACCCGACATCATCATCACGGGCAAAGATTTAAAACGATTGTCTTCGCGAATTCGCCGCAACATATCCAGCCCGTTGTAATCGGCGTCCAAGACGACAAGATTAATTTCGCGGCTCAAGAGCGTATTAATCATTGTCAAGGGATTGTTCGCCGTGATAATTTTATAATCCGTCAAGCCTCGCTCCAAAACGATTTTTGTTATGCTTAGGTTTCGTTCGTCGCTGTTGACAATCAAGATAACGACTTCGCCGCGGTCTTCGGCAACTTTTTTCAAAGCATTGCTCTTTAAGGCTTCCATGCGTTCGCCTTGAACTTTTGCCCGTTCACGAAATTTTTCAAGACAAGACTCGCAATAAAGTCCGCCTTTTATCGGTCGCCCGCAGCCGGCGCAAGGTCGTCCTCCGCTCATGCGGGCTCTGCTGTCTGAAGATCCTCTTCTTATCATTGCAATCTCCTTTACCTCCTCTGCGGGAACATCAATAATTTGTATTGGTTGGGAAAAATATATTTACAAAACTGTGGCGATTAAAAGCGAGGACTTGCCCGAAGAAGGAACCTCTATTTGCAGACCGCCAAGCTTTGCCAATATGTCCATGCCGTCCGCTCCGTAGGGCAATCGACAATATGTTGACTCCGGCACTATGACACGTCCGCCCTGCCTCACTTTACGGAAAAACGTAAATATCTTGTGCAACAGGCTTTCGGTATCTATGAAGCTTGCCTCTTCCCGCAAGTCGAGAATTCCTTGATCGAAGCCGTCATACACATCGGGCAATTCGTCCGTGTTTACGACAATCACGCCTTCCGCTTGAGTCAGCTTGTCGGAAAATAAAAGCGTTGCGCCGTGACAGGCGGTCCTCTCCATAATTTTTGGCAAGTCGAAATCTTCGGCAGGCTTTTGCCTTTCGGGTTGCAAGTCATGAAACAAAATGCGCGGATACTTCATTTCCAAAGTATGCAACAACTCAAGCTCGCGCTTAACAACTTTTTCATCGTCGTGAATCAGATACAATGTGCCGCCCGCCGTTTCCACATCACTCGTTCGCGCCAAAACAGTTTCTCGTCCCACGCGGTCAAAGCTGCCTTTATAATAACTTTTCAATCGGCGGCTGATTGAAATTACGGGCGCGGTATCCGCAGGCGTATCGTCAGGCAAGATAAAATATTTTACTGCTGCCTTGCGCAAGGGGCGATACAGCTCCTGCTTTTTGAGAGCGAATCTTTTCGGGTCAAGATAAGCGTCAAGGGCACTGTCCGTTTCGTGTTGACCGAATGCCATATCCACAAATTGTCGCGGCATGGAACCACCCATAGGACGGCAATTAACTTCAATCAGCACGGGGCCTTTTTCGTCTATCATATATTCGCCGTGAATCGGACCGTACTTGATACCGATTGTGTCGGCGACTTCGAACGCATAACGAATAAGCCGCGAATGTCCGATTTTCAGTTCGTTGACTGTTTCAAAGTAATTGTAAGCATTCGTGCCGTTGGGCATTTTCACTTTGTCATATTCCCAAACAGACACGAGGCGGTGTTCCCCGTTCGAGGATACCGTGTTCACGATAAATTCCCGACCGTTGATTCGCTCCTGAATCAGAACATCGCTTTTTTCCGCAGTTGCATTCATATGCTTGTTAAGTTCCGTTTCCACCGCTTGGAGCATGTCTTCGCGGTTATCGCAAAGGTGAAGTCCTTGAGTGGCGGCACCTCGCGTGCGTTTCACGACGATACCTTCCGCTCCGATTTCATCATAAAAATCTGCCGCCTCCTGCACAGAAGTAACGATTTTCCCGCGAATATAACGCAGACCATGCGTTTTCAATGCCTCGTGCATGGCGTCTTTTTGTGTCATTGCCGGTAAATTTTCTATCGGATTGCCGGGCAGTCCCAAGTCATGCGCCAAACGAACGGTAAGCCCCACGCCGAATTCGCTGCCCGCGATTACATGCAAAGGATTAACCTCGCGCACTTGCCTCAAAATTTCGTTGTAATCGGGATTCTCTCTGATTATCTTTATGTCAGGCGGCAATTTCTTTTGCGTTACGTCACGTATTTGTTTAAGCAAAGCAACATCTGCCTCTGTGCCGGCATGATCGGAGGCTTCCACAATTACCGGCTCATAGCCTCGCTTGATTATATCTTCAACATAATTTGCGCCCGTAGACATGCATTCCACCAGCAGAATTTTTCCCTTCATGCCAACTATCCTCCTTGTTATTTTCGCGCCAATATAATTCTCGTGCAGTTCATTCCCATTATGTAATCATATTCCAAAGAAACAGCCAAAGCTCTAAGCAACTGCAAATTTAACGTGTCGTCGTTGTCGGTTTCACTCAACGGGCTGAAAGAACTTCCCGAACTGCGAAAATTTATTTCAAGGCGGTCATCATACAATCTTACCAAAATGTCGATAGGGAATTGCTTGTTTATATGATTGCTCGTGTACACGGTCATTTCTTCGACGGCAAGTCCGAACTTCATTGCCTGCTTGTGATTCAAACCGCCTTTTTCGCCCAACGCACAAAGCTGCTCGGAAACAAAAGAAATATCCTGCACATTGCTTGTCACGGTAAAATCCCAAACTTGCTCTGCATGCTCGTCGCGTTCGGAAAGTAAAATTCCCGTGTAAGAATTTTTTCGGACAAGATGATAATTCCAAAGCAACATGCCGACAAAGAGGATTGCGCTGTTCAAAAGATAAGTCCACCAAAGACCGTCCAAGCCCATTAATCGGCACATGACCCAAGCAAGGGGAACGATTCCGACAAATCCGTCGAACAGGCTGATTATCATTGCGTAATATTTTTTCTGCAAAATCTGCAGGTAATACATGAACGTGATGCACAGACTCCGCAGGATAAAAGACAGTGCGAAAATTCTCAAGCCGCTTTCAGCCAACGACATTGCGGACGGGTCTGTTATGTTGTAAATTTCTGTCGCTTGTTGAGGTGCAATTTCAAACCAAACGACCAATGCCGAAACGATTGCCAATTCGCACAGCAAGGAAACTTTCAAGAGGTGATGTCGCCCGGAAAAATCGCGCTCGCCGTGCAACACGCCTAAAATCGGCATGACCGCTCCTATAATTCCGGCGTAAAACACGGACACAAACGACATTATCTGTAAGCAAAACGCGAACGCCACGACTCCGACAGCTCCGCCGTAAGTCGCAGCCAATACGTTGCAAAAGGCGAATTTTATTGCAAAGCCCAGTTGGGAAAGTGCCGCCGCCGCTCCTGTGGTTGCAGTCTCTTTCAAAAGGTGTAAATCTTGAAGACCTGCTTTGTGAAAATGCAACTTCACCGAGCCGCGTAAAAATATTATCGGCAAGAGGAGTATTCCTGCAAGATAGCCTGTTAACGTAGCCCAAGCCGCGCCCTCGACGCCAAAGCCAAGATAAGTGGTATAGACATAGTCCATAATCAGATTGACGACATTGGCAACCAAATTCACGGCAGTCGCCAATGCAGGTGCGCCGCTTGGAGGCAGGAAGGACACCAACGTCAGCACGAAAACCAAAAACGGAGCCGAAAATATCAGTGCATGAAAGTAAGGAACAAAGTCCGTTGCCAAAGTCTTTTCGTGACACAAGAGCGAAATGAACGGTTCGGAATAAATTTTTCCGACCGCAAATATAATCAATCCGCAAAACAGTGCCGCCGCCAAAGACAGAAATAATATTTTGCCGGCTTTCACCGATTGGCGTTCACCCAAGCAAATTGCGTACAAAGTTGCTCCGCCAGTGCCGAGAAGCGTGTAAACGGCGACCATCAGCAACATGACGGGGAAACCCAGATTTACTATGCCCATAGCCTCGCTGCCGAGCAAATTTGCAACCAACATGCTGTCGACAAATTCATTGAGCGACAAGGCAATCGTCGTTATCATTGTGGGGAATAAGTAACGAACGAATTTATTGAGTAAGATTTTGTAATTTCGTTTTAAAATTTCCGCGCCGACCTCGACGGAGGAATTTTGGTTGGTCGAAGAATTTTCCATTTTAAAATCGTTGCGTCATTATATTTGACCGGGTTTTGTGAAGTTCCTGCTTTTATCAACGTCTTTTAGTTTACTAAAATTCGCCGATATGTCAATAAAAAAATCCGACGAGGTTAAGCCCGCCGGATTTGTGGTCAATCGTTTAAGTTCAGCTGTTGATGAGTTTGGTGTAGAGTTCAATGTACTCTTTCGCAGCATTCTTCCAGCTGTAGTCGCTGTTCATGGCGTTCGAGGAAATCTGCAACCAAACTTCAAATTGAGCGTAAGTCGAGAGCGCGCGTTTGAGAGCGTACATCATTTCATGCGCGTTGTAATTCGAGAAGACAAAGCCGTTGCCTTGCTTGGTGTACTTGTCGTATTGCTGAACGGTATCTTTCAAGCCGCCCGTTTCGCGAACGACGGGAGCCGCGCCGTAACGCATGGCGATAAGCTGACCGATACCGCAGGGCTCGTAATTCGACGGCATGAGGAAAATATCGCTGGAGGCGTAAATTCTCTGCGCGAGTTCGTAGGAGAAATAAATATTCGAGGAAACTTTTTGCGGATAACGCCAAGCCAAACCTTTGAACCAATCCTCGTAAACTTTATCGCCGGTGCCCAAAAGAACGAATTGGAAATCTTCATGTTGCAAAAGTTCATCCATCATGCGGACAACGAGGTCGAGACCTTTCGCCGCAACGAGACGAGTGACCATTGAGACAATCGGAATTTTTCTGCCTTGCGGAAGACCGAGCAACTCTTGAAGCTTAATTTTGTTTTCGCATTTTTTGTCGAAGGCGGCATAAGCGTCGGAGTTGTCATAGTTCACGAAAAGATGTTTGTCGGTCGCGGGGTTATAAACGTCATAATCAATGCCGTTGACAATGCCGTACAAATCATCTTTGCGGCTGCGGAGGAGCCCGTCGAGGTGTTCGCCGAAATATTCGTATTGAATTTCCTGCGCGTAGGTTTTGCTGACGGTCGAGACGTAATCGGCGTAGATAATGCCGCCCTTCATGAAGTTTACGGCATCGTAGAATTCGAGGTCGCCGTTGTTGAAATATTTCCAATCAAGACCGAGCACGTCGCCCATAATGTCTTTGGGGAAGACGCCCTGATACTTCAAATTGTGAATCGTGTAGACGGTTTTAATTTTTTCGTAGCGTTCGTCGCCTTGATGTTCAAGTTTCAAAAGAACGGGAACAAGCGCGGCATGCCAGTCGTTGGCGTTGATAACGTCGGGGAAAAAGTCAATCGCGGGCAGGCAATTCAAGACTGCGCGGCAGAAAAACGAATAACGTTCGGCGTCGTCGTCATAGCCGTAAAGTCCTTCGCGAGCAAAATATTCTTCGTTGTCAACGAAATAATAAGTCACGCCGTCAAGTTCGTACTTGTCGATACCGACATACTTCGTGCGCCAAGAAACGGGAATTGTCCCGTCATAAACGTGCTCCATGCCTTCGCGGAACTTCTCGCCGATTTTGCTGAACTTCGGGAGGATAACGCGAACGTCAACGCCCTGCTCTTTGAGAGCTTTGGGAAGTGAACCTGCCACATCAGCCAAGCCGCCGGTTTTTATAAATGGAACTGCTTCCGACGCCACATAAAGAACTTTCATATCAAGAACTCCCTCCTGTTTATCTGTTATTTTGGAGAATTTTTCCTATCATTCCGCCGCGTGCTTAAGAAAAATCGTTGCAAGCGGCGGGATTGTCAAAGTAATTGAGTGACTGCGATTGTGATACGGAAAATCTTCCGCCGACAAGCTGCCCGAATTTTTTATGCCCTTGCCGCCAAATTCTTCCGCATCCGAATTGAAGACTTCGACATAATTTCCTTGAGTCGGAACGCCGATTCGATAATTCTCGCGAACGTTCGGCGTGAAGTTGCAGACAACTATCAAATAGTCGTCGCTGTCCTCCGCCTTGCGAATAAAGGAAACTATGCTGTTGTCGTTGTCGTTGCAATCAATCCAACGGAAGCCGTTCCAATCGAAATCGACTTGCCAAAGCGATTTGTTATCCAGATAGAATTTATTCAATGCCCGCGAATATTCCTGCATGTGCTTATGCATTTCGTATTGCTCGACGAGGTGCCAATCCAATTCGGCGTCTTCGTTCCACTCAATGAACTGCGCGAACTCGCCGCCCATGAAAAGAAGCTTTTTGCCGGGATGCGCCATCCAATAGCCGAAGAAACCTCTCAAGCCCGCAAACTTTTGCCAATAATCGCCGGGCATTTTTTCAATCAAAGAGCGTTTGCCGTGAACAACTTCGTCGTGACTTAGCGGCAAGATAAAATTTTCCGCGAAGGCGTACATGAACGAGAAGGTAACTTTGTCGTGATTCCACTTGCGGTAAATCGGGTCGAGGCTCACGTAGTCAAGCATGTCGTTCATCCAGCCCATGTTCCATTTGTAGTTGAAGCCCATGCCGCCCATGTAAACGGGTTTGGAAATGAGAGGCCATGAAGTTGATTCTTCCGCCATCATCAACGCTTGAGGATGATATTTGAAAACGGTCTCGTTGAGCTTTTTCAGAAATTCGACCGCCTCAAGATTGCCGGTGTCGCCGTAGCGATTTGGAGTCCACTCGCCCTCCTCGCGTCCGAAGTTAAGATACAACAT
Source organism: Selenomonadaceae bacterium (assembly GCA_017535925.1). Lineage (GTDB taxonomy): Bacteria > Bacillota > Negativicutes > Selenomonadales > Selenomonadaceae > Quinella. The sequence goes on from JAFXTD010000003.1 coordinate 9,517, forward strand.
ATTTGCCACGCCGTCAATCCTCAATCCGTCAATATGAAACTCTTCGAACCAGAAAAGCGCGTTTGAAATTAAAAAGCTTTGAACTTCGGTGCGTCCGTAGTCGAAATTAATCGTGCCCCAGCCGCGATTTTCCGAAAGTTGAGGATTGTCCGATTCGTAGAGATTGACGCCGTCAAATTCGCGCAAGCCTTGATCGTCTCTGCAGAAGTGACCGGGCACCCAATCCATTATGACGCCGATTCCGTTTTTGTGCGCGGTCTCGACGAGGTAACGAAAATCATTCGGCTCGCCGTAACGACTTGTCACCGCAAAATAGCCCGTCGTTTGATAGCCCCAAGAATTGTCAAGCGGGTGTTCCGTCAAAGGCATGAACTCAATGTGCGTGTAATTCATTTCCTTGACGTATTTAATCAAGCGGTCGGCAAGCTCGCGGTAAGTCAAATAATCTTTGCCGTTGCGTTTCCAAGACCCCGCATGAACTTCATAAATCAACATCGGGCGCGAATAGGACGACTGCCTTTTCTTGAGCTTTTGCCACTCGTCATCTTGCCAAGCGTAATCTTCGAGGTTGTAGAGTTTGGAGGCGGTATTCGGACGCTTCTCGGCATAGAAACCGTAAGGGTCGTCCTTGAGAATATGAGCCGTGCCGTGTTGAGGCAGAATTGCGTATTTGTAAAGGTCGCCCTGCTTGAGCCCCTCGATAAAAGTTTCCCAAGTCTCGCCGTCTTCGAGGCGAATCATGACATTAACACGCGTGTCCCAGTTGTTGAAGTCGCCGACGATGCTGACCGATTTGGCATGAGGAGCCCACACCGCGAAGCGTACACCCTTCTTGCCGTCGCGTTCGATAAAGTGCGCGCCGAGCATTTCGTAAGCGTGATAATTCGTGCCTTGATGGAAAAGATAAAGCCCATATTCGTTGAGGTTGGAAGTTTTCATTTACCGCCCTCCTTTTTTAATGCGTAATTCGTAATGAGTAATGCGCAATTATTTTTTCATTACGCATTGCGCATTTCGCATTCCTCATTGAATTTTGCACGGCTTGATGTTCCAAATTTCGGCAGCGTATTCGTCAATGGTTCTGTCGGAAGAAAATCTGCCGGAATTTGCGATATTCATTGCCGCCGAACGGAGCCAGCCCTGTTTGTCGGCATAGCGTGCATAAATTTCGCTGTGCGCGTCGATGTAGGCGTTGAAGTCCTTCAAGATAAAGAATTCGTCGCCGCCTTGAATCAGATAATCGCGGATAGATTGGAAGTTGCCGTAAGTGCCGTCGATAAGTTTGTCGACAACGAGGCGCACGTTCGGATTGCCGGTGTATTCGTTCCAAGCGGAGTAAGTTCCGTTTTCGTAGTAAGCCAAAACTTCGCCCGCCTTGAGCCCGAAGATAACGATATTATCGTCACCGACTGCCTCACGAATTTCAACGTTTGCGCCATCGAGAGTGCCCAAGGTTATCGCGCCGTTCATCATGAATTTCATATTGCCGGTGCCTGAAGCTTCCTTTGACGCCGTAGAAATTTGTTCGCTGACATCCGCCGCAGGATAGACAATTTCACCGATAGACACGCCGAAGTTTTCAATGAAGACGACCTTCAAGCGATTGTCAATCGATTTATCGTTGTTGATTTTGTCGGCAATGGCATTGATAAGACGAATCGTTTCTTTGGCAATGTAATAACCCGCTGCCGCCTTGCCGCCGAAAAGATACGTCGTCGGGAGGGGCTTGTAGCTCGGATCGTTTTTAATTTTATCGTATTGCCAAATGATATGGAGCGCGTTCATGAGTTGGCGTTTGTAAGAGTGAATGCGCTTGACTTGAATATCGAAAATTGTATTCGGGTCGAGCTCAATGCCTTGATGTTTCTTGATGAAGTCGGCGAGCGCAGTCTTGCGAATCAATTTTATTTCGTCGAGTTCCTTTAAAACTTTTCTGTCGTCGACGGATTCGTTGAAGAGGTCAAGCTGTTCGGGGTGACGGTGCCAGACGCGGCTTCTGATTGTCCTGTCGATAAGGTCGGCGAGTTCGGGATTGTTGCCCATGAGCCAGCGGCGGTGAGTTATGCCGTTGGTCTTGTTGTTGAACATGCGCGGCCAATATTCGTAGAAGTCATGGAGCGTCGTGGATTTGAGGATATCGCTGTGAATTCTTGCGACGCCGTTGACCGAATGCGAGCCGACAATCGCGAGGCGTGCCATGTGGACTTCGCCGCCCTCGATAATCGACATTGCGCGGAGCTTTTCGACGTTATTCGGATAGCGTGCCTTGACGTATTCGAGGTGACGACGATTAACTTCGTCAATGACCATGTAGATTCGCGGCAGAAGTGTTTTGAACATATCGACCGGCCATTTTTCCAAAGCTTCCGGCATAATCGTATGATTCGTGTAAGCAACAACTGCGCGGGTAATCGTCCAAGCTTCGCTCCACTCAAGCTCATAATCGTCAACCAAAATCCTCATAAGTTCGGCAACGCAAAGAGCGGGGTGCGTGTCGTTGATGTGAATCGCAATTTTCTTGTCGAGTTCGCGAATGTTTCCGCCCGAACGAACGAAATGACGAACGATACTTTGAGTGCCTGCCGAAACGAGGAAGTACTCTTGAATCAGACGCATGCGCTTACCTTCGGAGGAGCTGTCGTCGGGGTAGAGGTATTCGGTGATGCTTTCGACGAAGTTGCGATAATCATTTTTCGCTTTCAGTTGGTCATGCGTCAACATGCCGTAATCGGAAAAGTCGCGATTGACTTCGGCGTTCCAAAGTCTCAAGGTGTTTACGGTCTTGTTGTGGTAGCCGACAATCGGCACGTCGTAGGGGACAGCCATAACGGTCATTGCGTTTTCGTGCACAAGTTTCAACGAGCCGTCGGGTTGCTCTTTCATGTAAGCGTTGCCGTTAAATTTGACGTTAATGGATTTGTCGGGCTTGCGATATTCCCACGCGAAGCCGTCGCGCAACCAGTTGTCGGGAATTTCAACTTGTTGCCCGCGAATAATTTTCTGTTCAAAAAGACCGTATTGATAGCGAATGCTGCAACCGTGACCGGGCAGACGATGTGCCGCAAGCGAATCGATAAAGCACGCCGCGAGCCGTCCGAGACCGCCGTTGCCCAAACCTGCATCCGGCTCTTCCTCGTAAATATCGTCAAGATTTAAATTGAGGTCTTCGAGGACTTCGCGGAACGCCTCGTCAATGCCGAGATTGATAAGATTCGCTTTGAGGAGTCTTCCCATCAAAAATTCAATCGAGAAATAGTAAACCTGCTTTTCCTGTCTGTCCATGTAGGCGCGATTGGTCTTTATCCAGTTTTCGGAAATGACCTGTTTGGCGACTGCCGCGACCGTCTTGTAAATTTCGTTCATGGGCAGTTCGTGAATATCGCGTCCGAACATGATATGCGCCGAGCTGATAAAGCGTGCCTTGAGAGTTTCTTTGAGCTTTTCGTACTCTTTGCTGTGTAAAGTTTTGTTTGTATCCTTTGCCAAGTGTATTCCTCCTTTGGTTGCGTTATTTTAAATGCTGTGGCATCTTTTATGCATGCCATTTTATCAAACAGAAAAAAACTTGGCAACATTGATTATCGAATCATAATCAGAGGAAAGGCGAATTTTTACGCCAAGGCAACCCTCAGGTAAAAATCCGCCGACAATGTTCATTGGTTAAAGCTTGACGATTTTAAATTCTTGCTTTTTTCTTAACGATGTAAGGATAATTCTCCGCGCCTTTGAGCCAACGATTTTTGGTTATGATAACTTCTTTATCGCAGATGACGTTTTCGACGCGAGCACCCTCTTGAACGTCACAACGTTGCATGAGGATAGAATCTTTGACGACTGCGCCTTTGCCGACGATAACGCCGCGGAAGATTATGCTGTTTTCGACCGTGCCGCGAATTTCGCAACCGTTGGCGATAAGCGAATTTTTAACATTGGCAGTCTCTTTGTATTGAACGGGAACTTCGTCTTTAACCTTCGTGAAAATCGGACGGTCGTTGTTCATGAAGAGTTCTTCCCAAACTTCGGGCTTGAGGCAATCGCGGTTCGCCGCATAATATTCCATAGTGGAATTGATGTGCGCAACGTAGCCTTTGTGTTGATAAGCACTGATTTTGAATTCGTGAGCATGACGAATCAAAGCGTCGAGGAGGAAGTCTTGACCGCCGCGTTCATAAGTCGAACGAACGAGATAAGCGAACGTAGGAACCGGCATGAGGTATGCGCCCATAACGTCCTTTTGTCCCTCTTTGATTGCGGGAACTTCGGCGAGGTCTGTGACAATGCCGTTGGTGCTGGTTTCGATAACAACGCTCTTGCCCTCGCGGTCGACTTGAGCTTTGGAATAAACCATTGTAATATCCGCGCCGCTGTCCTTGTGGAACTTGAGCACGTCTTTAAAATCGATGTTATAAATGTAGCTGGCGTTCGTCAAAAGGACGTATTGTCTGCCGCTGAGTTCGGCGAAGTCGAGGTTGGCATAAATATCTTTGAGGTCGCCTTTGCGCGAATCGTTATCGGGCAGCGCTGCGGGCAAGTAGGTCAAGCCGTCACGACGACGAGCCAAATCCCAATCTTTACCGGAGCGGATATGGTCGAGCACTGCGCGGGAGAAATCGGGCAGAAGAAGACCGACGACGCTCATGCCGGAATTTACCATGTTGGAAATTGCGAAGTCTACGAGACGATAGCGCCCCGCGAACGGCAGAGCCTCGACTGCACGAGTTGCCGCCAATTCTCTAATCAGACTGTTGCCTTCCTGAAGATTTATAATCCCCACTACTTGTTTCAATTCAAAGCACCTCCGATTTAATGAGGAATGTGGAATTGGGAATGAGGAATTAAATTCGGCACCATTCCTAATTCATAATTCCTAATTCCTAATTGCTTCAAGCGTTGACGACGGAGCCTTCGGGGACGACGAAAATCTCGCCCTCTTTGCCTTCGACTTTTGCACCGGCTTTAATGACGGCGTCTTGAGCGATAATCGCATAGTTGACGACCGCGCCTTCTTCGATAACCGCCGACGGAAGAACAACCGAGTTGGTGACTTTCGCACCTTTGCCGACGCGCACGCCTTGGAAGATAACGCACTTTTCGACTTCGCCTTCAATCTTCGCGCCTTCGTTAATCATTGCCTGCTTGACGGAAGCATAAGGTCCGACGAAATGCGGCGGAAGTGACGGATTGGAAGAATAAACTTTTTGATCGCCTTTGAGGTCGAAGGGCGGCTGGTCTTGGAGCAAGTCCATATTTGCCTGCCAGAGGCTCTCAATCGTTCCGACATCTTTCCAATAGCCGTCGAAAGCATAGGAGAACATGCGGGCGTTATCGGCGAGCATTTTCGGAATCAAGTCGTTGCCGAAGTCGTGAGTCGAATCTTCTTTCACGCCGTCTTCTTCGAGATACTTTTTAAGGAAAGGTTTCGAGAAAATGTAGATACCCATTGAAGCGAGGTTGGATTTGGGTTCTTTCGGTTTTTCTTGGAATTCGGTAATGCGACCGGTCTCTTTGTCGGTGACCATAATGCCGAAGCGCGGAGCCTCTTCCCAAGAAACTTCAAAGACGCCGATTGTAACATCAGCGTTGTTGTCTTTGTGAGCTTTGAGCATCCAAGAATAATCCATCGTGTAGATATGGTCGCCGGAAAGAATCAGTACGTAGTCGGGGTCGGCGAGGTCGATGAAGTTAAGGTTCTGATAAATGGCGTCTGCCGTGCCGCGATACCAATCCGCGCCTTTTTCGCGAGCATAAGGAGGAAGAATAAAAACGCCGCCGCCCGTGCGGTCGAGATCCCACGAGCTGCCGCTGCCGAGATAGTTATGGAGTTCGAGCGGCTTATATTGAGTAAGCACGCCAACTTTTTCGATACCCGAATTTGCACAGTTAGAAAGCGGGAAGTCGATAATGCGATACTTTCCGCCGAACGGAACTGCCGGCTTCGCAACGGTTTTCGTCAAGGCCTTGAGGCGGCTGCCCTGCCCGCCGGCCAATATCATTGCCAAGCACTCTGTCTTTCTCATAGAATAATCCCCCCTGAACGAAATACAATGCCTCCAAACTTCCGAAGCA